>NZ_PHQQ01000029.1 GCF_002909235.1 Arenibacter catalasegens | reverse complement strand
ATCTAGACCCAAAATTTGACTATCTTTTTTAATGTAGAGGGGTCAGCATCCGACAGAACGGCAGATGCATTCTCTGACCATTTTTAACCCCAGGTAGAGGGGTCAGCTTGCTCTAGCGTATCCACGTAACACGATTACCAAGTACATTAGCTTTTTCAAGCGTTATCAGCTCACCAATTACGAGGTATCGGCAATGACTTTGGAAGAACTGGACAAGCTCTTCAAGTCAGATCAAAAGCCTAAGAACGAGCAGTTGTTGACTCTAGAAAAGTACTTTCCCTATTTTGACAAGGAGCTTCGTAAAACAGGGGTTACCAGACAACTACTTTGGGAAGAATACCATGAAAAACACCCCGATGGTTTTAAGGTGTCACAGTAATTTAGAAAGCTTGCCATTGTTACGGACTAGTAGAAGAATCAGGATTTATCAGCATTAAAATAATTAATGAAGTTTTTGTAACTCCACCAAAATTGATGAAGTAATGCTATAATCCGTGCAGCGATAAATACCAAGCGCTTGAGATAGATTTCGGATTAATCCAACAAGCTTTTCTATTTCCTCCTGGAATTGGAATACGATAAAAATAGTACTTTACTTTTTTCCTTCTTCCTGTTTCAACAATACTCAATTTCAGGTGATTGATCGACTAGTATCCTATATATCTTGGATTATTAACCGCTTTGGTATTGGCCACACTCTCGGTGGTGGTTTTTAATGAATCGGATTCCCATTTGGCCAAGTAGAACACCTATTTAAATGGTCCTTTCAAAATTAGGGCCATCTCTCCATTCTTTTGATACTAACAATCTGAAAACTCTAATGTTCGGACATTAAAATTTTAGTCCCAAAGCCTGCCAATTGAGAAGATTTGCATTAAGATACATTCCACCAAGTAATATAGTCCGATTGGATGCTCTTAGCACAGATATTATTCAACTGGACTGCATAGACTAAGGCTTTTTAGCAGAAATTATGGGTTTTTACCATTAGTATCATTCCGGGACAAAACTAGTGAAATTCTGTAATGATTAAATTTTATTGTGTAACCCCTGCGGATTTAAGGGGTCTACCTTTGCAATGAAATAATATGTTCACACTTAAACAAAAATATGATGAAGGTTAAAAAATCACTGCTTTTTCTTGCAATACTACTCCCAACAATGATTTTTGTGAGTTGTAATAATGATCAAGATGCCATGGAGATAACATCAGTAGTATCCACAAATCCTGATAATAATGCTATCGATATTTCTCAAACGGCTAGAGTGGAATTTATATTCGGCAGTGAAATGGATCCCGAAACAATAAATAACACGACGGTTATATTATTAGAGGGAAATACACAGGTAGTAGGTACTGTATCCTATACAAATAAAACAGCTACGTTTACTCCTGCCGAAAAATTGGCAAACAATACCATATATACAGCATCAGTTACTTCTGGCGCTAAAAGTATGCTTGGAGAATCCTTGGTAAAGGATTATATAACCACTTTTACGACAGAGGGTGTTATAGATAACATGGCGCCAGAGATCAACTCTACAAATCCTTTAAACAACGCAGCTGATATCCCGCGGAATCAGACAATATCAATAATTTTCAGTGAATCAATGGATTCTACTACAATAGATGCCACAACATTTACCTTGTTAAAAGGAACATCTGCTGTTACAGGTACCGTTGCTTATGCAGATAATACCGCTACATTTACTCCTGAAGCAAACCTTGAATCGAATATGACATATACAGCTATGGTTTCAACTGGAGCTATGGATTTATACGGAAACGGTTTGATTGCGGACAGCAGCTGGAACTTTACAACAAGCGGAACTTCATCCATACTTGAAGCAGTTGACTTGGGAGGAGCAAGTAATTATGTGATTCTTGCAAAAACGGCCATTAATAACAGCTCAACTTCAGTAATTGAAGGAGATTTAGGATTGAGCCCTGCTGCGACATCTTATATTACAGGTTTATCCCTGACGGATGCAACGGGTTATGCTACCTCTGCTCAAGTAACAGGTAGTGTATATGCTGCTGACATGGCAGACCCAACACCCATAACCTTGACTACTGCAGTAAACGATATGATTACAGCATATAATGATGCTGCAGGAAGGCCAACCCCTGACTTCGTTGAACTTGGGTCAGGAAACATTGGTGGAATGACACTGACATCTGGACTTTATAAATGGACATCTACTGTGACCATTCCAACAGATGTTACACTAACGGGGGGTGCCGATGATGTTTGGATTTTTCAAATAGCCGGTGACTTAACGCAAAGTAGTGCAATAAATGTTGTTTTATCTGGAGGAGCACAGGCCAAGAACGTTTTTTGGCAGGTATCTGGGGAAGCCACTTTTGGAGCAAATTCCCACTTTGAAGGAAACATCCTTTCTATGACTGGCATTTCCTTTTTAACGGGTGCATCAATTAATGGACGCGCCCTTGCACAAACTGCAGTCATACTTGACGCAAATGCAGTGACCAAATTGCAATAGAGTATTTGTTGAATATAATTAAAAAAACCACCTGAGTATTCAGGTGGTTTTTTTAATTTTTCCTTTATTGGAAATAAATCCCATTATAGCACCACAAGATATAAGGTCCTTATCAGGATAAGGTTGTTAAAACGAATGTACTTTTGTTATATTGATAGGGAACTTTGTAAGATCAATGTATTCTTGGAACAACCTTGGCAAGTGGATTGCACAAAACCATGTACAGGCATGTCTATACAGAGGATGTAAGGCGTGAAAAATAAAAAATAAGCTTTAATTATAACCATTTAGGGAGCCAAATTTAGCGCTTGGCTTGCTAAACACACATTCTATGGCCCCAGCCACTCCTAAAATGGTCCAAAAATGGAATTAATCCAAGTTATATATTTTCCAATAATAATTACTTGCTAACATTAAGATACTATTGTGATTGGTTAGGTGTACCTTGTGGATCGTCCGAAAAATCGGATCAAGTCATAAAGTTGTGGAATTTTCTGATTATGCAAAAATATTAGTTAGCCTAAAAAGGAAGAATTCTATGTTTCTCACGCCTCTGAATTGCGCTCTAAAAGCTTTTATTTTGGCATTGAATGATTCTGCCGAAGCATTTGTACTTCTGTTATCAAAGTAGTTGAGTATGTTTTTGTAATGAATCGACATAGTTCTTGCAATGGTGTTGAAGCTTTTAAAGGCTGCCTGTCTTACTTTTTCATCCCATTTAGCCAAGCGTATTAGGGCTGATGTTTTATCTTTTGTATTGCTGAATATCCAGGATAGGTTCTGGCATAGCTTATATGCTTTTTCTAAATCAGGATATTGCTCAAAAAGTATTTTGGCTCTTGTGGATTGATTTTGCGTCCATTTACTGCTTGATTTGTATAGAAGATATCTACTTCTAGCTAATAGTTGTTTTAATGTATCTCCATTAGGCAGTAGTTCTGGAGTGTATTTCAAAGACTTGTTTCTAGCGTTTTCTATAGCATCATTCTCAGTGTCTAACGCTTCCCATCTGTGTTTGATTCTAATTTCCTGTAATGCGTCCAAGGCTAGTTTTTGCACATGGAAACGGTCTATAACTAGTGTAGCGTTAGGGAATGATTTTTTAACAATCAGGCCCATGTTACCTGCCATGTCTAAGGTTACCTCCTTGACCTTCTTTCTTTGTTTTAAAGGAATCTTATGAAGAATTTTTATGACAGCTTCTGCCTTGGTTCCTTTGACCATAGCTAGTATGGCTCCTTTCTTTCCTTTTGCTTTTTTATTGGTTAGAATGGTGTATAAATCCCCATTAGAGAAAGCAGTTTCATCTAGGGATAGATAGCTTCCTATATTGTTTGAAAACAACATCCAATCTTTTGCATGTGACTTTTGATTCCAAGACTTGAAGTCGCTTAAATAGTCTTTGTATTGCCTTTGCATACTTCTAGGGTTTACACCATAGAACTTGGATACAACTGCCGTACTAGAAGCGTTGTTACTAATAGATCTCTTTTAAAAAAGCAGCAAACTCACTAGTGATTCTAGTCCCTTTTGCTACTAATTGCCAATCTCTTGTAACTACTTTGCCTGTGGATTCATCAAGCCATCTACGCCGTGTTATGTGTAGAAATACATTCTTGCCCCGAATAGGAAAATCTTGAACGGTAGCTTCCGGAAAGAAGCCTTTGGAATGAAGTTTGGTTCCAATAAACTCTTTAGGAGTATTGTTTAATTCTGTGAAATAAAAATGTATCTCCTCACCTTTAACTTCATGTTTGGTTAAATCAAAATAGGTCACAAGTACTTCAGGTAATAATAATTTGGCAATAGCCGATAGTGAATCTGAAACCATAAAACTTTTTACATTCAAAGTTCAACCATTTTCAACCTCTCCACAACTTTTTGTGTTGAGCCGAAAAATCTGAGTTGTGAAATTATATATAAAATACATGGTTAGTAACCGTTGTAAAACAGTGGTAAAAGAAGCCTTAAAAAAGCTTGGACTACATTTTATTGTTGTTGACCTAGGGGAGGTGGAGATTATGGAGGATATCCTTGAAGATCAGCGAACACATTTAAAATCGACGCTATTAAACGCAGGTCTTGAATTGATGGATGATAAAAGAGCCATGCTAATTGAAAAAATAAAAAATGTTATTATAGAAATGATTCATCATTCCGATGAAATAATTAAGGTAAATTTTTCAAACTTCTTAAGTGAAAAATTAGATTATGGTTACCCTTACCTGGCAAGTTTATTTTCTGAAGTTCAGGGCACCACAATTGAACAATTTATAATTATTCATAAAATTGAACGTATAAAGGAATTAATAATTTACGGGGAATTGAATATTACAGAAATTGCATGGAAAATGAACTACAGCAGTGTTGCACACTTATCCAATCAGTTTAAAAAAGTTACTGGACTCTCTCCTACCCATTTTAAAAAATTGAAGGATAAAAGAAGAAGTCCAATTGAAGAAATTGGAAACGAGAATAGCAGTGAGCAGGATACTTAAACTAATAATTAAAATTATCCACTTTTTTAAAGGGATCAAAACATAAATGGAATCACAAACAATAGCAAAAAACTCTCAATACGCTAGAAGCTTAATAGAAGCCAGCTTGGACCCCTTTGTGACCATTAGCTTGGAAGGAAAGATAACGGACGTTAATGAGGCCTCTATAAAAGTTATTGGTCTTTCAAGAAAAGAACTTATAAACACTAATTTCTCTGATTATTTTACGGATCCAGAAAAAGCGAAGAAGGGTTATCTTAAAGTTTTTAAAAAAGGTTTTGTAGTAGATTATCCGCTCACCATAAGGCATAAAAACGGGAATTTAACCGATGTTATTTATAATGCCTCTGTTTACAAAGATGAAAATGGCGAGGTACTTGGTATTTTTGCGGCAGCAAGGGATGTTACCGCTCAAAAATGGGCTATTGAATTAAGAAAAGTCAACAAGGAGCTTTTATTCCAAAACGAAGAAAAAGAAAAGAGGGCAGCTGAACTGGTCATCGCTAACGAAGAATTGTATTTTCAAAATAAAGAGAAAGAAAAACGGGCAGAAGAGTTGGCCATTGCCAATAAAGAATTGAGATTTCAAAACGATGAAAAAGGAAAGCGGGCAGCCGAATTAGTGATTGCGAACAAAGAGCTCGCCTTCCAAAATAAAGTAAAAGAAAAACGTGCGGCCGAGTTGATTATTGCGAATGAAGAATTGGCATACCAAAACGTTGAAAAAGAGAAACGGGCCGCCGAGTTGGTAATTGCCAATGAGGAACTTGCCTTTCAAAACGATGAAAAGGGTAAGCGGGCGGCCGAATTAGTGATTGCCAATGAAGAACTGGCATTTCAAAATAAAGTAAAAGAAAAACGTGCTGCCGAATTGGTCATTGCCAATGAAGAACTGGCTTTCCAAAACATTGAAAAGGAAAAACGAGCCGCAGAGCTTGCAATAGCCAATGAGGAATTATTATTTCAAACAAAGGTAAAAGAAAAACGGGCCGCCGAGTTGGTCCGCGCAAATGAAGAACTTGCTTATCAAAACATTCAGGCTATAAAACAGGGAATTGCAAATAGAGAGCTTGAAGCTTCAAACATTGATATAAAATCAGATTCACAATATTCTTTAAGTCTTATTGAAGCGAGTCTAGATCCTTTGGTAACTATTAGTTCTGAAGGTAAGATTACGGATATGAATGATGCCTTAACAAACATTACAGGGCTTACACGGGAAGAACTCATAGAAACTGATTTTCTAGATTATTTTACTGAACCTCTAAAAGCTCGGGATGTTTACCAGGAAGTATTTGCAAATGGTTCTGTTGCCAATTCTCCACTAACACTTCGACACAAAAGTGGTAAACTGACCGATGTTTTATTCAACGGATCGGTTTATATAGATGAAAAAGGAAATGTAGATGGTGTTGTGATTGTAGCTAGAGATGTTACTGAGCAAAAAAGAATTGCCAAAGAACTTGCCGAAGCCATGATACTTGCAGAGGAAGCAAAAAGTAAAGCAGAGAGAGCAACATTAATTGCCGAGGATGCCGTAAAAGCAAAACAGCAATTTTTATCAAATATGAGTCATGAAATCCGTACCCCTATGAACGCCATTATTGGCTTTACCAAAGTAGTTCTGAAAACGGATTTGAACGCAAAACAAAAAGAATATATAAACGCCATAAAATTTAGTGGGGATGCATTAATTGTGCTAATTAATGATATTCTCGATTTAGCAAAAGTTGATGCCGGAAAAATGATATTTGAAAAAATTCCGTTCAAAATGTCGACATCTATATCAGCAATGCTTCATTTGTTTGAAAGTAAAATTCAAGAAAAGAATTTAAAATTGGTGAAAATTTATGACGAAAAAATACCAAAGGTGTTGGTAGGGGACCCTGTGAGATTACATCAAATTATAATGAATTTGATGAGTAACGCTGTAAAGTTTACGACAAAAGGAAAGATTACATTCAGTGTCAAATTACTGGAGGAAGATGAAAAGAACGTAAATATTGAATTTTCTGTGACAGACACAGGAATTGGGATACCTGAAATTAAAATAAACAAGATTTTTGATAATTTTCAGCAGGCATCCAGCGACACCTCACGTTTATTTGGAGGAACGGGATTAGGGCTGGCCATTGTTAAGCAGTTGATAGAACCGCAAGGCGGAAGAATCCAAGTAATAAGCAAAATCAATGAAGGCTCTACTTTTAGCTTTGTTTTAAGTTTTCAAAAAACAAAAGCTGATGCTATTTTAGGAACGCAAATCATTGACTTGGATTCGGAAATAACCAATGTAAAAGTATTGGTTGTTGAAGATATTGCGCTCAATCAATTATTGATGAGAACATTGTTGGATGATTTTGGATTTGAATGCGATATTGCAGGAAACGGAAGTATAGCAATAGAGAAATTGAGAGCCAAGCCCTATGATCTTGTGTTGATGGATTTACAGATGCCAGAAATGAATGGATTTGAGGCTACAGAATACATTCGGAACAAAATGAAATCCTCTATTCCCATCATCGCCATAACGGCAGATGTTACTACGGTTGATATAGATAAATGTAAGGCTGTAGGCATGGATGATTATGTATCAAAGCCCGTTGATGAACGATTATTATACAGTAAAATGGTTGGACTGTTAAAAAAATCCACTATTGGTATGGCACCAGATAAACGTCCATCCTTAAAAATTGAAAACAATAGACGCACCAACTTAACTTATCTGAATAATCGGACCAAATCCAATCCAAAATTAATGATGGAAATGATCTCGCTATTTCTGGAGCAAACGCCACCTTTGATCAACGAAATGAAAATAAGTATGGTAGATAGGGATTGGAAATCCCTGCAAGCCGCGGTACATAAAATGATTCCGTCGTTTTCGATAATGGGTATTAATACGGAATACGAAGATATGGCAAAAAAGGTTCAGGAACAGTTGACCGAAAATGAAGAAACAGATGGGGTATTGGATATGGTATTGGAACTAGAAGAAGTTTGTACCCAGGCATGTAGCGAACTAGAAGTGGAATTGAATACAATAAAAAATAATAGTAATGAATAACGGGAGCAAAATAAAACTTTTTTTGGTTGATGATGATGCAGTGTTTTTGAAATTATTGGAAATAGAATTTCTTCAGAACGCGGATTTCATTATTGAGACATATGCCACAGGTGATCTATGCTTGGCCAAATTATCGAATAAACCAGATGTGATAATTTTAGATTTTCAACTTGATGGAATTGATAAAGATGCCATAAACGGTTTAGAAACCTTAGATAAAATAAAGGCAGCAGATCCAAATATGCCTGTGGTAATGCTGTCTTCCCAAGACAAAATTGATATAGCTATAAGTTGTATGCATCACGGGGCTTTTGATTATGTGGTAAAAAGTGAAACGGCCTTTATTCGACTGCGAAAAATTATTACGACTATATTTGAAAAGCAAAAAATAGAAAAACAATTGAATTGGTATATGGAAAGAATGTAAGGTCCGATAATTCTTCTAATTGTTATGGATAAAATAGGATACTATTCCATAAAAAGTTTAAGTTAAAATAAAATGGATTTTACTTTATTAAAGCCAGGAACTTTTTTAATTGGTTGCAAATAACTGATTGATTATTGTTGGATAAAGATCTATTGTTGGGGAAATTGCAAAATTTGGCAAAGGAGAAACTTGAAAAATTAGGCGAAAAGTATGCAATGGTCATACGAGCTGATGTCTTCTTTATTGCTGAAAATAAATCTTCGGATGAAACTGGAAAAGTATGCAATATTAGATTGAGTCTCCCGGGACCACGATTGTTTGCCGAACCGAGCCATGATAATTTTTAAAGTTCCATCGCGGAGTCTGTGAACGACCTAGAGCGACAATTGTGCAAGCGAAAAGAAAAGAAGCAGGACAATTAAATTTATTGTCGTTGAAGGTGTTAGCGGGGCTTAGAAACCTGTTTTTAGTAAAGTAATCAACTACCTGAAATCTTCAAGGATTTTAGATGTTTCCAAATCGTTCTGAATGGCATCGAGTTGTTCCCGTAGAATTTCTTTTACCCTATGTGGGACTAGAACCTCGGCCAAAACCTCATTATATTCATCAATGGCTGATTTGTCTCCCCTCACTGCCTCTTCCAACATGGATTCGTCGTTATCACCAGAAAAAAATGCCTTAATATCCATCCAAGCGCGATGTGTGCAAAAATGACCTATTTGGCTGCATTCGAGATAAGACAAAATAAATTAGATGAGTATATCGGAGTTAGACCTTCTAATCTAAGTAAATTGATAAAAGGAGAGCGTTCATTAAAACATGAACTAGCTCTTGTATTTGGTAAAATATTTAATAATAATCCAATGCTTTGGCTTGATATTCAAGACAAAAATAAATTAGATGAATTATCTAAATCGAAACGAAGTGAAATCAAAAAGTATTCACTTAAGGATTTGATTAGCCAATAACCAAAAGTTCAAATAAAGGATGAACTCTAATATATTACTAGGTAAAATTTTGCAGCGCTTTTGTGATAGTGGAATCTCAAGAGTAGAAGGGTTTAATAGTTTTGAGTATTTACGTGAGACCAGTAATTATGTGTATGTAAAGCGCGAAAATGGTCAAGAAACTTCAATTCCTTTTAAAAAAATTATTGTAGGAATTGAAGCATTCAAATTGAATCCAGAATTATTCAATCTAGGACCATCTGCATTGAGACCATATGGTATTACGCATATAACAAGCCCAATTTGGTCTCTTTTGCATTTACTTGCACCTGAAGAATATGACAATGGCGACATTTTGTTGGATAGGACTCAAAAAAAATCAATTCTTAATATATATGGAGTTTTGGAACATGAGTTGGAATTGACATGGCGAATCTATGAACTTGCTTTGAAGGCCTATCATCACGCTGACTACTTATTTCATAAAGATAGAGGTGAAGAAATGAAAATTGTATCCAATTCAATGTCATTAAAATTTATAAGAATAGTTTGCGCCAGAACCTGTGTATTAGAAATTTCTAAATTGATAACTGAAGGGCAAAATAATCATTATAGTTTCTGGAACTTAGTGAATAGGATTAAGAATAAAAAATTTGTCGGAAACATCAATATTTCTGCCAATACTTTGAGCGAAATTGAAAGTTCTTTGTTGAAGAATAAAGACAACATTAAAACATTTAAGACCATCAGAGATAAATTAGTGGCGCATGATGATTTTGATAATTATCTTATCCCAAGACCACTATTGAGTGACTTATTACCATTACTAGAAATGACATACAATATACTTTGCAAACTCTGTGTTGAACAATATCAAAAAGAGTGTCCACCTGGACCAAAGAATAATGTCCGTATGGACTTAGAAAATTTCCTAAACATGCAAAAGTTCAAATAAACGATGCATAATATCACCTTCATAAGCACGATCCATAAGGAAATTGGAAAATGTAACGCTAAAGAGCTATATAAGATTATCAATAAATTAAGTCCAGAGGTGATTTTTTTGGAGGCAATTGATGAAACTTATTCAGAATATGAAAACTATTTGTTTTCGACATATGGGGTATTTCATAATAAATTGGAAATATCCGCAATTCAGAAATATAACTACAATACTTTCTTTCAATATGTACCTGTATGTGAAAATGGTCTATCAGATGCTTTTCACAAAAAAATCAAATTAGTTAGTCAAAATACAGAACTACAATAATTGATTGATAATTTTAATTATTTAGCGGCTGAGAATGGTTTTGGATTTCTCAATAGTTTAGAATGTATAAATCTTCAAGAAGAGATGCGAGCTTTGGAAAGCCGGATTTTAAATAATAATGAGGTGGATAAAACAGTTAAGGCGGACATTGAAGACTATGAAAAACCAATGATTCAGAATATATATGCATATTGCAACAACAACCATTTCAGTTCAGCAATTTTTATGTGTGGTGCCGCACATAGAAAATCAATTATTGAAAAAATAGAGAAATATAAGAAGGAGCAAGGGAATCTGTCATGGACTATTTTTGAAAATTGAACCGGGTCTACAATAAATTCGCACAACAACGCTCCTACGAAAAGCAATAACTCAGTATCACAAAGTTCAAAAAAAGGATGACATTATGAAAGTAATTATATTTTTAATTTTGGCCAATACAATGGCGTTTGCTCAAATTAAAGCGGACAATGGTCAGGTCGTTTGGAGGACAGTCAAAGAATATGAGGGTAATTCTGAATCATTACTTAAACAGCTTAAATTCTCAGGAAAATTCTCTAACCTAGAATTGCTTGAAGATACAATTATTGGAAAGTTTACTAATGCTCCAATTAACTTTCAGGGTTCTGCTAGCATGTACCTCATGGCCTCAAATATGATGGGTAGTTTTATAATTCAATTCAAGGAAGGTCGGTATCGAATTACCGTCAAGAACTTACAGTTGAAAAGTCAGACCAGTGTAGGAGTGTTCGACGAAGGAAGTATCGAAGCCATAGAGAAATATGCCCTTAATGCAAATGGTGAATTTAGAAAACGCTTTAAGTCCAAGGACTTACCTATATTAGAAGATAATTTATCCAAGCTTTTCGAATTTTCCCAAAAAGATGATTGGTAAAAACTAAAAAAGTCAGTTGTTATTGTTACGAAAGTTTTAATAAACGGTTTAATGAATGCTATTTTAAAGTTATTAGAAGAAAGAAATCTGTACGTTCATATAATGTTATACAAAATATATGTTTCTCATAATGGTATGATTCATTATCCACCTGACGGTAATTTAAGACAGGAAGTTAAGACTTTGCTGGGGGAAGATTTTTCCAACGAGAATTATAGAATAGCAGAAGAATACCTAGAGTCTGAGGGATATGTTGTTGACACATTCATGGGACTCACTTCTTATGGAAGAACCTATTTTGAAAATTGGATTAGAAATTTTGAAGATTTAAATCTGGTAGAGCGGGAACAACTTCAAAAAGAACTTTCCCCAAAAATGTATGATTTTTTCGGCCTTGCTGAGAAGGCTAAAACAATCTTAGATGTTATTTCTAAGCTAATTGAAATAAACGATAAAGTTTAATTAAAGGATTATCAAGAACATGAGATATAAAGTTGCTCAAGGCATAATAAGCTTTGTTATTCTAGCATTAGTTGGTTGCACAAAAGAGGAAGAATGTACAAGGATTGATAAAATTGGTGGTGGATTATTGCCCGAACAGGAAATTGAAGTCCCATGCGATTTTCCAGAGCCCAAACCCTTAGGCACGCTTCCAAATCAAAAAATCTAAATTGGGGTGAAGTAATCCCGAAACATAAAGTCTAAATAAACGATATTACATGGCCATAAAAAGAACCAATCATATAATTTATAATGATGAAGTTGAAATAGATTCCTTTCAATTGCAAATAATGTTTGGTCCTTCATATAAAGAGGACATAGAAATTGCGGTGAACTCTATATTTTGTAATTGTGGTGCCCAAAATAAAAAGTTGGTCAACTATAAAAGTTATCTAAATAACCTTAATGACGTTATTTTAAAAGGGTTGTGCAATTCTTGCAATACCATTGCGGCAAGATATATCGAGACCGGAGAGCGAAAGGGCATCGAGAAAATCGCAAACCGAATCAGAAAATTAAACAAAGCTTAAAGTTCAATTAAACGATTATATAATTATTTGCAAATACAAAGGAGAAGAATCTGTGCTTTTTATGTATGTGGTAAATTGTTTGGGATAAGGAACAAGGTTTAGAAAGTGCTTATTGTGAAAAACATATTCATGAGAAAAGAGAATTGGAATTTTTAAATAAAATTAGTTTATAACAATATGTTATTTTAAAATAACATATTGTTATTTTTTTATTATCTTTGTAAAGTCAGCAGACAAAATAATTAAAGCCATAAATAAGCCAAATAATTGAAGGCAATAATATGTAAGGCTAAAACAGAAGTTATGACGACAAAAGCGAAAATTAAGCAAACAGCCTTTAGGTTCGATGAAGAACTATTGGCATTAGTAAAGGAGAAAGCGGACGCTCAAAAACGAACTCTCAATAATTACATTGAAGTTCTATTGTTAAAAGACGTGGGCAAGATTCCGAATGAAGAAACTAAACTAGCCATAGCAGAAGTTATGAGCGGTAAAAAACTAGAAGAAATAACGGATATTGATTCTTTTATGGATTCACTATGATAAATAAAAATGTACAAACTTGTAATATCTACAAAGTTCAAAAAAGATTTAAAAAGAATAGTAAAAAACCCCACTGATAAAGAGCTTACAATAGCTGTTTTGAAGTTACTAAAAGAAAAGGGTGTCTCGGGTATTCCTAACGAAATGAAGCCCCATAAATTAAAAGGGAATTACAGGAACAATTGGGAGTGCCACATAAGACCAGATTTATTGATAATTTGGTACCAAATTGAAGCCCCTAACATTATTAATTTAGTTAGAATAGGTTCACATTCAGATCTATTCAGGTAAAACTAAAATAAAGTATAATTAGTTGATTAATCAACGTAAGGATAATAAGAACACATTATTTCTGATAAAAAGTGATTGGATTCACTTTATAGACTAACTACAATCTGCGCATAAACACAATAATTGTTCTTGATCCGTAGAAAATACGGGGTTCCGGGCCTTCAATACGATTGCCAATACCATATCCCTCAATTATAGGTCCATCCTGAACTATTTTATAAATAGAAGTACAAACGCATCCGCAGAATCATTCAATGCTAAAATAAAGGTATTCAGGGCGCAATTCAGAGGCGTTAGAAATACAGAATTCTTCCTGTTTAGGTTAACTCAATTATTTGCATAAATATCCAAATACCCAGAAATTGTACTTGATCCCTTAAAATACGCGTGCAATCTACGTGCAATCCTAAAACTAAAAAAGCCCTCACATCTGTGAGGGCCTTGTTTTATTAGCGGTCCGGACGGGACTCGAACCCGCGACCCCCTGCGTGACAGGCAGGTATTCTAACCAACTGAACTACCGAACCGTGGCGTTTAGCGAGTGCAAATATACACCCCTTATTTAATTGCACAAACAATTTTCGAAAAATAATGTATGTTTTTACCTAAATTTTTGTCGCTCCACCAGAAAGGTGTTCATTATCAGGGAGAAACTATCCTTTACATCTACCTCCACATATTTAATTTTATACTGGGCACATTTTAATCGCAATTCATCAAAGTAAGTCTTTACTGCCTTTTCATAGGCCTCTTTTACCGAATCGGCATAAAGATCGATATGAGTCCCAGTTTCCACATCCAAAAAGCGCTTAGGGGTATTTTCAAAATCAAAGGAGAATTCGGTTTCCTTATCCAGAACGTGAAAAAGAATTACTTCGTGTTTATTATATTTCAAATGTTGCAAGGCATCGAACAACTTCCCGTCATCCTCTGAAGATTGAAACATATCCGTAAAAAGCACAATCAAACTTCTTCTTTTAATTTTTTCTGCAATCTGATGCAAATACGTATATGTCTCGGTCTGCCTTGCCGGTTTCTGATCCCGACTTATCCCACTTAGTTTCGCTAACAGCATTTGATGATGCCTTTCACTACTCTTTTCCTCGGAATAATAATTATACTGGTCAGAATACACACTTAAACCAACGGCATCCCGCTGCCTTTTAAGAACGTTCATCAACGCCGCTATAGCTAGTACCCCAAAACCAATTTTATTTAGGTTTCCCATGCTTAAAGTACCCATATCCGGATAATACATGGAAGCCGAATTGTCCAAGATCATATGACAGCGCAAATTGGTCTCCTCCTCATAACGTTTCGTATACAACTTATCTGTCTTAGCAAACAACTTCCAATCTATATGCTTGGTACTTTCCCCATTATTGTAGATTTTATGCTCAGCAAATTCTGCAGAAAACCCATGAAAGGGACTTTTATGAATCCCACTTATAAATCCTTCCACTATCTGATTGGCCAATAATTCCAAGTTTTGGAACAAGCTTGACTTATGTAATTCCGATTGTAGCTCCATACCGCTAAGATAACGAAGATATGGCCGAGTTGAAAAACAGAAATGCCAAAAATGGAAAACCATAATAAATAAGCTTTAGGCAACTTGTATTTTTATAGTTTTCCAACATTTACTTCATTAAAAATAAGGCATAAAAAATCCCGCTAAAAGCAGGATTTTTTTTATCATCTATAGTATGTTCCCTCTTCGGGATTCAGTGAGTTCTATAGCAATGCGTCTATAGCATCGGTATACACCTTTTTAGGGGAAACACCAACCTGTCTGTTCACTATTTCACCATTCTTAAATACCAATACTGTAGGAATATTTCTAACTCCATATTTAGCTGCAAATTCTTGGTTGGCATCTACATCTACCTTACCAACAATGGCTTTACCATCGTATTCGGTACTTACCTCGTCAATGATAGGACCTACCATTCTACAAGGACCACACCAAGCTGCCCAAAAATCTACTACTACTGGTTTATCACTTTTTAAAACTACCTCATCAAAAGTAGCATCTGTTATTTCTAATGCCATGTTTGTTTTTTTTAAATATTATACAAATTTAGACAATTATTTTGCCTTTTCCTTACTAACATTATATTCGTTTTGACTATGGTTGAATTGACAAAACCTATTGTTTTTATAGACAGAGGGATTCCCAACATCTAAATTCAACTAGCAGCCCCTTAATTCAACTTGTAATGTACATCTTTTTCATTTAGCTGTAGGAGAAGTTCACTTGATATTTGAATTTTTTGTTTTCTACAGGTCATGTTTACTTTTATCTGCTCCTCCATCTCATATACCACAAAACTTAAAGGATGGTTGCCCTGATGAGATACTAGGGTATCCTTAAGATCTAAAATGTTTTCCTCCTTTAACTGGGATATATCCAACTTAATGGTAAGTTTTTTGGCAAAAGTCTCCATTACCTCCTGCAACATCATAATCATATTAAACTGCATCCTAGGATCTCCCTTTTTACCGGTATCCCTGTTTACCCAACCTTCACGAACAAATACTTTAACATAGGCAAAAGAATTGATCATCAAGAAATGACGAAATTTCAAATACTCTTCCCCGAACATTCTAAATTCGAAACTATCCGTATAATCTTCCATGGTAAACATAGCCCATCCCTTACCATTTTTGGAAACCCTGTGCTGCACATCGGAAATTACCCCTGCAAAAGATACTTCCCTATTTACTATGGCTTCCAAATCATTTAAATTAGAAAGACTTGCATTGCAAAAAGCCTTTATTTCCGAGTTAAAATCGTCCAAGGGGTGACCTGAAATATAGATGCCTACCACTTCCTTTTCTCTTCGCAGTTTTCCCATGGTTCCCCATTCTTCACATGGGGGCACTACCGGTTCCGGGATCTGCACGTCACTAGCCTCACCAAATAAACTTACTTGGGAGGAATTTTCGTTCTCTTGGAATTTTGCCCCATATTTCATCGCCTTTTCCAAAAAGGTAATTCCGTCTCCTTCATCATAAAAATATTGCGCCCTATGGGTATCCCCAAAGGAATCAAAACCGCCAGCAACCGCTAAATTTTCAAAAGCTTTCTTATTAGCAGCCCTAAGATCTATGCGTTTGGCCAGATCAAAAACAGATTTAAAATGTCCTCCTTCCTTTCTATTCTCCACAATGGTTTCGACTGCTCCTCGACCAACTCCTTTTACGGCCCCCATACCAAAACGTACTGCTCCGGCATCGTTTACTGCAAATTTGTAGTAGGATTCATTTACATCCGGCCCCAAAACATCCAATCCCATTCGCTTACATTCTTCCATAAAGAAGGTAACCTGCTTTATGTCGTTCATGTTATTGGACAGTACGGCCGCCATGTATTCTGCAGGGTAATGTGCCTTGCAATAAGCTGTCTGGTAAGCTATCCAAGCATAGCAGGTGGAGTGACTTTTATTAAAGGCATAAGCTGCAAAAGCTTCCCAATCTTTCCAAATTTTTTCCAACTTATCCACTGCATGTCCTTTCTCCGAAGCCTGTTTTATGAACTGGGGTTTCATTTTATCGAGAACATACTTTTGCTTTTTACCCATGGCCTTTCGCAAAACGTCGGCCTCACCTTTGGTAAAATCCGCCAGCTTTTGCGAAAGGAGCATCACTTGCTCCTGATACACGGTAATTCCGTAAGTTTCCGCTAAATATTCTTCACAGGCATCAAGGTCATAATTAATTTCTTCTGTACCGTGTTTACGGCCAATGAAACTAGGTATGTATTCCATTGGGCCGGGACGATACAAAGCGTTCATGGCAATTAAATCTGCAAAAACAGTAGGTTTTAGTGCCCGCATGTGCTTTTGCATCCCGGGGGATTCATACTGGAACACCCCAACTGTTTCTCCTCGCTGGAACAGCTCGTAGGTCTTTACATCATCCAAAGGAAAATTCTCTGGATCTAACTCCACGCCGTGTTTGGCTTTTACAATTTTTACGGTATCCTTGATAAGGGTCAAGGTTTTTAATCCCAAGAAATCCATTTTTAACAGGCCCGCACTTTCCACCACCGAGTTATCAAACTGGGTGCAATACATGTCGGAATCTTTTGCCAAGGCCACAGGTACGAACTTGGTAATGTCATCTGGCGTAATAATCACCCCACAAGCATGGATCCCGGTGTTACGAACAGAACCCTCCAATATATAAGCTTGGTTAAGGGTTTCGGATTCCAAGCCATCACCTTCTGAAATAGCTAACAACTCGTTGATCTTTACAAGCTCCTCACTATTAAATTTGGCTTTTAGCGTTTTTTCATCGACCCCAATAATCTTTTTCAGCTTGGACATATTGGGAATCAGCTTGGCCATACGGTCGGCATCCCCCAAAGGTAGATCTAAGGCACGAGCAGTATCCCGAATGGATGATTTTGCCGCCATGGTACCATAGGTGATGATCTGAGCCACTTGATTGGCACCGTATTTATTGATCACATAATCCATTACACGACCACGGCCTTCATCATCAAAATCAATATCGATATCGGGCATGGACACACGATCTGGATTTAGGAAACGCTCAAAAAGTAAATCGTACTTAATAGGATCCAAATTGGTTATCCATAAACAATAGGCAACCGCAGAACCTGCTGCAGATCCACGACCTGGGCCAACGGACACATCCATAGCACGTGCTGCCCTAATAAAATCCTCAACAATCAAGAAATAACCTGGATATCCGGTTTTCTCAATGACCTTGAGCTCAAAATCGAGCCGCTCGTCAATTTCCGGTGTTATTTCACCATATCTCTTTTTTGCTCCCTCATAGGTCAAATGGCGGAGGTATTTATTTTCCCCACGTTTCCCTCCATCCAGTAGATCTTCTTCAAATATGAATTCTTCCGGAATATCAAATGCTGGCAATAAGACATCACGGGCAAGGGTAAAGGTGTCTACCTTATCTATAACTTCCTGAATATTGGTTATGGCATCTGGAATATCCTTAAAAAGCTCCTTCATTTCGTCAGAGGACTTAAAGTAATATTCCTTGTTGGGCAAGCCATATCGATATCCCCGACCACGACCTATGGGAGTAGCCTGTTTTTCACCATCTTTTACACAGAGCAAAATATCGTGGGCATGGGCATTTTCTTTTTCCTGATAATAGGTATTGTTGGTTGCTACTAACTTAACATTATGCTTTTGGGCAAACTGGATCAACACCTGGTTTACACGGTCTTCATCTTCTTGGCCGTGACGCATAATTTCCATATACAGGTCATCCCCAAAAGTCTCCTTCCACCAAAGCAAGGCTTCTTCGGCCTGGTTCTCTCCAACATTTAGCACCTTACTGGGCACTTCCCCATAAAGGTTACCGGTTAGCACAATAATATCTTCTTTGTATTGCTCAATCACCTTTTTATCAATACGCGGAACATAATACTTGCCATCTACAAAGGCAATTGACGACATTTTAGCCAAATTTAAATACCCGTTTTTACTTTTGGCCAGCATCACTATTTGATACCCGTTATCCTTTTGGGATTTATTGGTATGATCTTCACATACTTGAAATTCACAGCCTATTATTGGAGTAATTTCCAGCTCTGGTTCCGGAAGTTCTTCCAAGGGTTCTTGGCCCTCTTCCAACGAACCATTTATTGTAGCCTCATAGCGCTTTATATTTTCTTCGTTTCTGGCCACCACTCCTTTGTTATGATTGATCACCCCACTAACAAAATGAAAGGCCCCCATCATATTCGCATGATCCGTCATCGCTACCGCAGGCATTTTAGCTTTTGCAGTTGCCGAAATCAAAGCAGGAATACTGATTGTTGACTGTAAAATAGAAAACTGTGTATGATTGTGAAGATGGGCAAAGTTGGCCGATTCCAAAGTTGCCAAATTCTTTTTGATCTCTTCCTTGGAAATTCCACCTGTATCCTTCTCCCAAAGAGCATCCGCTATTTTCTTAGATGCTTTTTTTAGATTGATGTGCTTTAAACCGATCAACTGAATTACCTGCGGATTGGCCTCGGAGAAATTTTTAAAATAATCCGGCTTAACATCCAATTGCTCGGCCGTGTATTGCTTTTTACGGACCAACTCCAAGAAACAACGCGTGGTTGCTTCCACATCGGCCGTAGCATTATGCGCTTCCCCAAAAGGCTCCCCAAACAGAAATTGATGTAGTTCCGTTAAGGTTGGCAATTTAAACTTACCGCCACGCCCCCCGGGAATCTGACATAGTTGCGCCGTATGTTCGGTACAGGTATCCAACACTGGCAATTCTTGTAATGAATTCTCAACCTGGTACCGATGGAATTCGGCCCCCATAATATTAAGGTCGAATCCCACATTCTGACCCACTACAAAATTTGTCTTTGAAAGTGCCTCATTAAATTTTTCCAATACTTCACCTATTGGAATACCCCTTTGTTGGGCCAATTCTGTAGAAATACCGTGAATTTGTTCCGCATCATAAGGAATATTAAATCCGTCCGGTTGCACCAAATAATCCTGACTTTCGATCAAATTACCCATGTCATCGTGCAATTGCCAAGCTATTTGGATACAGCGTGGCCAATTGTCGGTATCCGTATATGGCGCATCCCAACGCTTGGGCAATCCAGTGGTTTCAGTGTCAAAAATCAGGTACATATGAAATTTCCTAGCGGTTAAAAAAGTGGGTTAAAATTACAAAAACGACGGCCATAATTAAAGTGCTATTTGTTAAGAGTTATCAACCTCGGCCTTTACTACAATATTTGCAAAATATTTATTGCCAAATAATAGAAATAGCGTATATTTGCACCCGCTTAAACTTATAAAAGCGAAAAAGAATTAATAACCAAGGGTCGGGCACCCTACAAATTAATGTGATATGCCAGTTAGAATTAGATTACAAAGACACGGTAAAAAAGGAAAACCATTTTACTGGGTAGTAGCTGCGGATTCCCGTGCTAAAAGAGACGGTAAATACTTGGAAAAATTAGGTATTTACAATCCAAACACAAACCCTGCAACTATAGAATTGGATGTTGACGGTTCTGTAAAATGGTTACAGAATGGCGCACAACCTTCTGAAACAGCAAAAAGAATTTTATCTTACAAAGGAGTACTTTTAAAGCATCACTTATTAGGTGGTTTACGTAAAGGCGCCTTGACAGAAGAGCAAGTTGAAGAAAAATTCAACGCTTGGTTGGAAGAAAAATCAAATATCGTAGGTTCTAAGGTAGATGGTCTTGCAAAAGCAGAAGCCGACGCTAGAGCTAAAGCTTTAAAAGCTGAGAAAGAGGTTAACGAAAAACGTATTGCTGCTGCTGTTGAAGCTGAGGCACCTGCTGAAGAAGTAATTGAAGAAGCTGCTCCTATAGTAGAAGAAGTTGCCGAAGAGGCTGCACCTGAAGTAGTAGCTGAAGAGGCCGCTGCACCAGCTGAAGCTCCAGAGGAGACTAAAGAAAAAGAATAGTTAATTAGAAACGATGACAAAGGAAGAATGTTTCTACCTCGGTAAAATCGTTTCTAAACATAGTTTTAAGGGTGAGGTACTCATTAAATTGGATACCGATGAACCCGAATTGTACGAAAAATTGGAATCAGTATTCGTTTCTCTTGGAAACAATCTGGTTCCATTTTTTATTGAAAAAAGTCAGCTTCACAAATCCAGTTTATTACGGGTACGATTTGAAGAGGTTGCCGATGAATCGGACGCAGATAAAGTAATGGGCTCCGAGATTTACCTACCCCTCAAGTTTTTGCCCAAATTAAAAGGTAATAAGTTCTATTACCACGAGGTAATTGGTTTCGCTATGGAAGATAAGGCCCATGGGAATATAGGAATCATCCAAAGCATCAACGATACCACTTCCCAAGCCCTATTTGAGGTTGAAAAAGGCGATATACAATTACTTATACCCGTTAGGGATGAGATCATAGTTAAGGTTGACCGTGAAAACAATACCATTTTTGTTGACACACCGGAAGGCCTGATCGATCTTTATTTGTCCTAAACTACACTCCTTTTATTTTTCAGTTGAAAAACGAAAGATAATTTTACTTATCTTTCTCTATTGCAATTCTTATTAATTGCGCCAAATCCAAAATATTTTACCCACTTTAAATAGTGACAAAATATATTGGCTGGCGGAAACAATTTAAGACGTAAACCAATCAATATTAATGCAATTATTTTATAGCATAAAATGATTCATCCTAAAACAGAATTACAATTCATTAACAAGGAAGTTGGTTATGGTGTGGTGGCCACTGAATTTATTCCTGCAGGGACTATCACTTGGGTGTTGGACAGGTTAGATCGCGAATTTACACCAACTGAACTTGAATCCCTGGAACCCCTTTATCAGACCATTTTAGACACCTACACCTTTAGGGACAACAAGGGTAGGTTTATCCTTTGTTGGGACAATGCACGGTACGTAAACCACAGTTTTAATTCCAATTGCCTCACAACGGCCTACGATTTTGAAGTTGCCATACGTGACATCCATGTTGGCGAACAGCTCACGGATGATTACGGGTATTTGAATATCCCACAACCCTTTAGAGGCATAGATGAAGGCACCAAACGTAAGGTTGTATATCCTGATGACCTTTTAAAATATTACAAAGTGTGGGACAAAAAGCTTGAACTGGTATTTCCGAAAATCCCGAAGTTGGACCAACCTTTAAAACCTTTGATTTCCGACAATCAGTGGAACGTGGTCACCTCTATTTCTGAAGGAAAAAAAATGATGGATTCCATTAAAAACAATTATTATAAAGCGCAATAAGCGAGGTAACCAATACAAACTCTGACCGTGCAATATAAGTTGTGCGGCACCAATACTTTATTGGACCATAACGATTCAAAATATTATTTTAGCTTTATCAAAAACTGTTCTGCAATCTTCCATCTAAAACCAAAATAATGTTCAAAAATTTACCCTTAGTTCTCTTTATCTTAATTATATTTTCCTGTGCAGAAGAGAAAAAGGAATCGAAACCAGAGATTCCGCCTAACATAATTCTAATTTTCACCGATGATCAAGGGTATCAAGATGTAGGTGTTTTTGGCTCCCCCAACATTGAAACCCCCAATTTGGACCAAATGGCCCAAGAAGGGATAAGACTTAGCAGCTTTTATTCAGCACAACCTATTTGTTCTGCCTCCAGAGCCGGTATATTAACAGGTTGTTACCCTAACCGAATTGGGATACACAATGCACTTGGCCCGGGTAGCCCTATCGGAATAAATTCTTCTGAGATGACTTTAGCAGAAATGCTTAAACGCATTGGATATAAAACGGCAATTTTCGGGAAATGGCACTTAGGCGATAGTCCACAATTCTTGCCTACAAGACATGGTTTTGATGAATTTTTTGGCATCCCCTACTCTAATGACATGTGGCCTTACCACCCACAACAAGGCACAGTATTCAATTTTGGCCCTCTTCCATTATATGAAAATGAAATTGTACTGGACACGCTTACCGATCAGTCCCAACTTACCACGCAAATAACGGAAAGAAGTGTAGATTTTATCAATAGAAACAAACACAATCCTTTCTTCTTATATGTACCCCACCCACAACCACATGTACCACTTTTTGTTTCCGATAAATTCAAAGGAAAATCGAAAAGGGGCCTATATGGAGATGTAATAATGGAAATCGACTGGTCCGTGGGCCAGATCTTGGCTGCCTTAAAAAAGAATGGCTTGGAAGATAATACGGTAGTAATCTTTACATCGGACAATGGGCCTTGGTTGTCCTATGGCAACCATGCTGGCAGTGCACTACCATTTAGGGAAGGCAAAGGTACGGCATGGGAAGGCGCACAACGGGAACCCTTTATTATGCGCTACCCCAACAAGCTAACCCCCGGAAAAACAATAGACGTACCGGTAATGGCCATCGATATTTTACCCACCATTGCAGAAATTACTGGCGCCCGACTTCCCAATTTAACCATCGACGGCAAAAGCGCCTGGTCCCTTTTCTCTGGGGAAAGCGAGGAGAGCCCACAAGAAGCTTATTTCTTTTACTATAGAGTAAACGAACTTATGGGCGTGCGTTATGGAAAATGGAAAATGTACTTTCCACATACCTATAGGACCATGGACGGCCAAGAACCCGGGAAGGATGGACTCCCCAGGGAATATAAAATGATAGAAATGGATGAAATAGAACTTTATGATGTTACATCAGACATTAGTGAAACCAACAATGTAGCAGAGAATTACCTTGAAGTAGTTGACAAAATAAAGCTACTAGCCAATGAAATGCGGCACGAATTGGGAGATTCCTTGCTGGATCTGGAAGGCACCAAAAATAGAGAGGCAGGAAAAATAGAGTAAGTAAAACCGTCTTCTAAAGGCGAACTTAAAATCAAAATTTTTATGACCAAACCTTTCCAGTTTAAACAATTCCAAATTCATCAGGATCGCTGTGCCATGAAAGTGGGAACCGATGGAGTTTTGTTGGGGGCATGGACTTCGCTACAGCACCAACCTGAGTCAATTTTAGATATAGGCTCTGGAACTGGTGTTATTGCTTTGATGTTAGCACAAAGAAGCAATGCCGATACTGTTGACGCCATAGAGATCAATGAAGACGCCTATGAGCAATGCATGGACAATTTTGAAAGCTCTGATTGGGCCGATCGCTTATTCTGTTACCACGCCGCCCTAGATGAGTTTGTTGATGAACTGGACGACGAATACGACCTTATTGTTTCCAATCCACCATTCTATTCAGAAATGGTCTCAAGTGGAGATGAATCCAGAGATTTGGCCAGGCAGAATCAATCCTTACCTTTTGAGGAACTATTGAGTGGCGTTGCTAAGTTAATGTCCAATAATGGGACCTTTTCAACTATTATTCCCTACAAGGAAGAGCAAGTATTTTTGGAAAAGGCGCGTATTTTTAACCTATTCCCAAAACGGATAACAAGAGTAAAAGGAAATCCTGATTCGGAATTAAAGCGCAGTTTAATTGAATTCCAGTTTGGGAATATATCGGTTAGCACGAACGATCTGACTATTGAATTAGAGCGACACAAATACACCCAGGAATACATTGAGCTTACCAAAGATTATTATTTAAAAATGTAACAATAATACTTCCGCGTGTTATATTTTTAAAAAATAATCCTTAATTTGTTTACTTTTGATTCTAAAACCCATTCTATGCGACCAGATTTATTTGAAGCACCCGATTATTACAATTTAGATGATCTTTTATCTGAAGAACATAAATTGGTACGTGATGCAGCCAGACAATGGGTTAAACGCGATATATCTCCCATAATAGAAGAATATGCCCAAAAGGCAGAATTTCCAAAACAAATTATTAAAGGGCTTTCAGAAATTGGTGCCTTTGGACCTTATATCCCAGAGGAGTATGGCGGGGCCGGATTGGACCAAATAAGTTACGGCCTCATTATGCAAGAAATAGAACGAGGTGATAGCGGAGTACGTTCCACCGCCTCTGTACAGTCTTCTTTGGTAATGTATCCTATTTTCACATACGGCAGTGAAGAACAACGAAAGAAATACCTCCCCAAACTAGCTTCTGGGGAATTTATGGGATGTTTTGGGTTAACAGAACCAAATCATGGTTCCAATCCAAGTGGGATGGAAACCAGATTTAAGGACATGGGAGATCATTTTCTTCTAAATGGAGCCAAACTCTGGATATCCAATTCACCTTTTGCGGACATAGCCATAGTGTGGGCAAAAAACGAAGAGGGCCGTATACATGGCCTTATTGTGGAACGGGGAATGGAAGGCTTTACTACCCCTGAGACCCATAATAAATGGTCTTTACGCGCATCCGCCACAGGAGAATTAATTTTTGACAACGTAAAAGTTCCCAAGGAAAATCTGTTGACCGGGAAAAGTGGTCTTGGAGCACCATTGGGTTGTTTGGATTCTGCCCGTTACGGGATAGCCTGGGGTGCCATTGGCGCAGCAATGGATTGTTATGATACCGCTTTAAGGTACGCCAAAGAACGTATACAATTTGGGAAACCCATTGCCGCTACCCAACTCCAACAAAAAAAATTGGCGGAGATGATTACGGAAATCACCAAAGCACAATTGCTGGCCTTTCGATTAGGGCAATTAAAAAACGAAGGACGTGCCACCACGGCCCAAATCTCAATGGCCAAACGCAATAATGTGGACATGGCCATAAAGATAGCGCGTGAGGCCAGACAAGTTCTGGGTGCTATGGGAATCACAGGAGAATATAGTATTATGCGCCATATGATGAATCTTGAAAGTGTTATCACCTATGAGGGCACTCACGATATTCACTTATTAATTACCGGTGCCGACATCACAGGCCTTCCTGCTTTTTAATTAGTACAACATTAGCTGAAAAAATATCAAAAATAGCATTAAGGAACCTTAATGCTATTTTTGTGATATAGGCAAATTTACACCCAATCAAAGTGCGTCTTTGAACAGGTTTTCTCGATCAGCAAGTTGGGGAGTTCTATGCCCAATCCAAGCGTAACCTTACCAAATATAAATTCATAGAATTAGGAAAATCTAGGATAAGTTGAATATATTTTTTTTAAAATCAAAAATTAAGTATATTAACCTATCATATAGATAATATTTACCTATATATATATTGATTTATTAACAATGAAGCAACTTTGGATCCTTAGTTTTTAAGTTCCTTGCACCAATTTTAGAACCTGGACAATCATCCCCCTAATGACCAATACAAATCAAAATACCGTAGTTCTAGTTGAACAACTCATAGCCGGAGAGGAGAAGGCCTTTATCCTGGTAATGGACAAATACCACCAAAAACTTTTGATGTACGCCTATGGTCTTAGCAATGACTACCCACAGGCTCAAGATATAGTGCAAAATGTATTTCTACGATTGTGGGAACGCAGACAAAATATAAATATCAGGGAATCGTTTCAGGGCCTTTTGTACAAATCGGTTTACAATGAATTTATTGACAATATCCGAAAAAATAAACCCACCACTTCATTGGATGAGGCATATTGGAATGCGGTAAATATTGCAGTGGACGATACCAATAGTCAACTTCTAGAAGATAAAATAAGGCTCATAAAAAAGGAAGTGGAGCATTTACCCACAAAATGCAAGCAGGTTTTTTTACTGAGTAAGCAAGATGGTTTAACCAATATCGAAATAGCTGAATATTTAAATATATCCATTAAAACAGTTGAATACCAAATTACCAATGCCTACAACATAATTAGAAAAGGAACGGAGGTCAAAATAAAGAAATTGGTTTTGATGTTCCTCTCTATGGCTAAATTGGCCTAATCCAAGATCAATTCTACTTCTACTACACTAAAGGGAAGATTGTAACCTAAACTAAGGATGCATCCGCACCAAGATTTAGTATATAATCCAATAGTCTTTACCATCAACAAGAATATTTCACAAAAAAACCAGACCTGCATGCGCACGGCATACAGGTCTGGAAAACTATCTCAAACGACTTGGCTATAGATTATTGTAATAACCACATTAGGGACCATGGATCATTCACAGCAGGTTGCAATCTGCCAGTAGCTAGGGTTAAATTAGCTTCATTAAAGGGATCCGACAAGATTTGTCTTTTAGGTATATCTTGCCCTTTTGCACCCTGAATGACATTCTTTTCCAATTCTGGCAAGCCTGTCCTTCTCCAGTCAAACCAAGCTTCACCTGTCAACCAGCCTGCAATCCATTTTTGATGCATAATAGGCACCATTTTATCTGTTGCATTGGTGTAAATTGATTGGGCATTGGCCATATAAGCGGCCTTATCAAAAGCCACTAGAGAATCGCTGCCTTCATCGTATACCGCTGAGCTGGCACCGTCAGCAATTTGCCAGCGATCAAAAGAAAGTTCAATTCCGCTAAGGTAGTAATCCACAGGGTTACCACCAATCCAACCTCGTTCGCTCGCTTCCGCCAAAATAAATTGGGTTTCGCCGCTGCTCATAAACATAGCTGCAGACAGTTCATTCGCATTCTCAGAATATATATTGGTTAGATAAGAGATATGTGGGTTAGATGAATCTCCCAAATATATATCTGGATCCAGCGCTGTAATACCGGAACGAACATCGGTAACCGTATTTCCCATGTTATAATCATTGGGTGCACTTAGCGCAACCCCAAGTCCAACGAACAACGAAGTATTGACATCATTGGTCAAATCTGAATCGGCATTTCTAGCAGCAATATCTACCGTAGTGTTTCGCCCTACCCTACCATCAACCAACTCCACACCATCAGTAGCACCAGGAAAAATTTGAACATCTACCGGTCTTATCCAAGTCGTTAATCTTGGATCTTTTAATTCGATAAGATCCTTAACAATAGTAGCAGAAGGTTTTCTTCTATAGAATTCTGATCGAAAAGTATACGAAAGTGGTCCCCCAGGAAAGCTGTTGTCAGAAGCAGAGCCTACCCATTTTACCGCAGCATTATCACTAATATCCGTCATAATAGGGTTTTCAGTAGGATTGTTGACTATAGACGCTATCTCCGCCGAAGGATCCAAGCCTGTAAGTGTTTTTTCTGATAAACGCATACAATATCTCAAGCGTAATGAATTGGCAAATTTTCGCCACTTTTGACCGTCACCTTGAAAAACCACGTCTGCGTTAGACGCAATACCAATGGTGCCAACACCTTTTAGCATATCATTTGCTGTTGAAAGGTCTGATAATATGCCCAAGAAAACATCTTCTTGCGCATCGTATTTCGGCACAAAGGCATCACCTCTCTCCTCGCCTTTTATGGCTTCTGAGTATGGGATATCACCAAAGGTTGAAGTCAAAAAACCATACGTATATGACTTCATAATAAGGGATACCGCTTGGTAATACTTTTTTTCATCACCTTCCTTCTCCGTTTCCGCACGGTCATAAATATATTGACTATTAGTTAAGATCGGGTAGAAACTATTAAAATTTTTGGTATCCCAAACAAAATAGAAACTATAGAAGTCAACATTATCACGCTGCAGGTATTGGCTCCCAGCACTTACCTCTCTAGCTTTGTAATTGGTTTCTACCTCATTTTTAGCTGTAGAGGTTAGCACATCCGTTAGAACAAATCTAACGTCTATCTTACTCTCCGGCAGGGTATTGGAGCTAATATTGGTCTCGTCTAGCGAATCACTACAAGAGCACACGGCAAGCATACTCATTGATAGAATGGACCATCTTAAAGTTTTATATATCTTTTTCATTTTTTATCTATTTAAAATGTCAAATTAATTGTAAATCCTACGGGAGCAACCCATGGGAGGGCGTTCCATTTTTCTTTTCCTATGTCGTATGAACCGCCATTTTGATAATAGGCAAGTTCAGGATCTATACCAATATCAGCTGCATTCCATATCATAATATTCTTTGTAAAAACAGAGAATGAAATCCTTTGAGCCGAAATTTTTGAGGCAAATTTTTGAGGCAGATCATAGGTGAGCGTAATATTTCTTAACTTAACAAAAGAGAGATCATACATAAAGGAAGATCCCACATCCCATAATCCACCACCTGGTTCCACGACTTTATAAGCATCGAACAACACGGTTCCAGGACCACCAAAGTTCTCGGCATAAGTACCATCGCCATTATCTACTACCCCAGGCCAAAAAGAACCATTGTCAAACCCGTTATAAGGAAAACCACCTGTTTGAGCATCTCTTCCCCCTACCCAAACATTATCAGCTTGGTATTTGGTAGGATTCGATTTAATTTCATTAGCAAGAGCAGTTCCATCACCGTTAAAAGAATTGGAACCCAAAATTCCGCTAAAAGTACCGGCATCACCTTGCCATTTATCAACCCAACCAGAACGTGATGTTCTCTTCATGGTTTCGGAGTAGAAATTACCACCTTGTCGCCAATCAAGATTAGCTGACAATGTGAAATTCTTATACTTTACAGAAGTATTCAATCCCATGGTAAAGTCATTCGTACTCTTGCCCACCTTTGGTTTAAGTGCGTTGTCTTTCTGAAATGTTAAGCCCCCATTATTATTGAGTATGGGCCAGCCCTCGTATTCGCCTGATTCGACTCTTAACACGCTGGTTGAATAAAGGTCGCCAATAACACCGCCAACAAAGGTCTGTTGTGTTAAGCTTCCCGCGTTACCTACACCAATTCTATCAATACCTTCTACTAATTCTACTAATCTACTTTCCTGTTTGGTAAAGTTAACACCTAAATTCCATTCTAAATTCGCTGTTCGCACAGGCACCGTATTCAAAGCCAATTCTATTCCAGTGTTCTCAACATTACCAGCATTAATCGTAGCACTACTAAAACCAGACATAGGCGATGTTGTTACCCCAATAATTTGGTTCCTATTTTGTGTCTTATACCAAGTTCCTTCAAATACAATCCGATTATTAAAGAAACCTAAGTCGGCCCCAACTTCATAAGAAGTCGCTACTTCTGGCTTAAGCGCAGTGTTCGGCAAACTACCCGGTACGGAGTATTGAATATCGTTACCCCAAAAAGTTTGATTCAATATTGGATTTATTGAATACGGATCTGTATCCTTTCCAACTTCTGCCCAACCCGTTCTAAGTTTGAACAAGGATACCCAACTAGGCATCTGAGTCATTTCTGAAATTAACATACTTAGCGAGGCCGACGGATAGAAATAAGATCTATTTTCTTTTGGTAGTGTACTCGACCAATCGTTACGTGCCGTTAAATCTAGGTAAACCATTTCCTTAAAACTTAAGGATGCCAATCCGTACAGACTGTAAATTTCCTTTTCGAATACGCCTGAGTTATAACCCAGCCCCGGCCTGGCTACATTGGACAGAGTATATAAGGCCGGTAATGTAAGAACATCACCACCTCCATAAAGGCTTGTATTTCTGCTATTCAAATAGTTTCCACCAACAGAAGGGTTAATTCTAAAGTCACCTACTTTTTTATCATAAGAGAATAAGAAATCTACATTGGTCTCTCTTTCATCGAGCTTCGTTTGTTCGTATGCCCCAAATGGTTTTACGGCAGAACTACCAAATCCGTCATAAGACCAAGGATAAATTGACTCAATCTTCTCATTATTAGCACTAAATGATACTCGGCCCATAGCTGTTAAACCAGGCAAAAGATCAATATCCAACCGCACATTTCCAAAGCCACGGATCTGATCTAAGGTTCTGTCTCTTTCATAGGCAGAGAACCATGGATTATTAGGAAGAGCTCCAGCTCTCCTTTGTTGCGAACCTTCTACTTCCCAATAATCTTTTAGGTCATTAATATTCACATGCGGTGCGTTAGCGAAAATATCCATATAAATATCATCACTTCCATTGTTCGTTAATGGTAAATTATCTGATGTAGGCTTAGAAATAGTAATATTGGTAGTGAATTTTACCTTGTCCGTTATCTTATAGCTAGTCGCCAACGAAAATCCAAGTCTTTTCAACTCCATTCCAGGAGTAATTCCATCACTTTTCATGTGGTTAATGGAAAAATTAAAACTGCCACGATCATAATTTCCACTTATACTGGCATCCGTTTGGGTCGATAGCCCTGTTTGAAAGAAATCTCGTAAACTATTATCATACATTACTAAAGGTTGGGGTTGCCCATCGGTATTCCATTGCACTGCTTCAACACCTGCTCTTGCACCATACCAATACTGCCAAGACGATTCGTTAAACTGACCCTTTTGACCCGTAGTAAAGGTGTTCTGTAATTCAAAATAATTATAGGGTACACTAAGAGTTGTACTCTGTGTGAACGAAACTCCGATGCCTTTTTTAGCGCCCTCACCAGAATTAGTAGTAATAAGAATTACCCCGTTACCAGCTCTTGAACCATATAGGGCAGCAGCGCTCGCTCCTTTTAGTACCGAAACACTGGCTATATCCAAAGAGCTTATATCAGCCATCGCATCAGTATTGCCCACAGGTGAGCCATCAATAACAAGCAGGGGCTCGTTGTTGCTTGTCAAAGAGGTCTGACCTCTAATAATCACATTCATTTTAGCATTAATGTCACCCCCCATTTCGTTTATTTGAACGCCAGACATTTTACCAGATAGGCCGCTCAATACATTTGTATTGGGCTGCTGATTTAATGTTTCAGCCTCTACTACCGCAACAGCATAGCCCAAAGCCTTTTTTTCTCGTTTCATACCTAAAGCCGTAACCACGACCTCGTCCATTTTTTCAGCGGCATAATCGAGTAACACCTCCAAGGAAGTTTGATTTCCAACTGCCACCTCCTTGGTTTCCATACCTATGTATGAAAACACAAGAACGGCCTGTGCATTGGGAACAGCAATAGTGAAGTTTCCGTCAAAATCTGACACCACCCCTTTTGATGTTCCTTTTAAAACAATGTTTGCTCCTGGCAACACCTCTCCGTCAACATCTTTTACAGTTCCGGATATTTCAATTTGTTGCGCAGCAATTTCTAAGGCTCCTAATTCGCTACTAATGATTTCAGGTCCAAAAAGTATGGACTCGCTATTTTCATACACGTGTGCACTAATATTGAAAAGAGCACCGTAGAACAGCAAAATAGTAAGCTTAATTTTTAAATTGTTTTTAGGAGGGCAAGACCGCCTACTCCTAACATTAATAAGGTTTTTCATAATTTAGTGTGGATTATTTGTTGGGTATTTAATTACTCTTAATCGGAAAGTGTTCGCGTATTTTCCAATTATTATAATGTGTTGGTATTCATTTGGTCTATTTCATATATTTTTCAATTTACAGGTTGGTTCTACTATTATTTTATGCAATCGGATTTTAAGTATCAGCTTAGATAATAATTGTATTAGTACTCCATCTTCCCTCTCCAATTTCCGATACAATGTTAAGTGTTTCAGAACAAAATAGCTTTAACGATTAAGCAAATTAATATTAACTTATTGTTAAATCCGGACCTAATCTACAACAATATCGCTTTAACGATTAAGCAATAATAACAATTAATTTTTACTTTATTCAAAATTTTACCTAAAAATAATTATTGGCTCCCTAAAAAATAACATATTTAGGTCAGGAATACCTCAAAAAAAACCAGGCCTGGATGCAATTTGCAACCAAGCCTGGGTAAAATATTGTTAAAAAAGTATACTATTGCAGTAGCCACATTTTAGACCACTGATCGTTTTCAGCAGGCTGCAATTTACCAATTGCTTGCAACATATTCTCTTCATTAAAAGGATCATCATAATAAAACCTAACAGGAATCTCTTGTCCCTTAGTCCCTGCTATAATGTTGACACTTAAATTTGGAAGTCCTGTTCTACGCCAATCGAACCATGATTCAGGAGTAAGCCATTGAGAAATCCATTTTTGGTGCATAATAGGCTCCATTTTATCTGAGGCATCATTAAAGATTTGTTGTGCCTGTGCCATATACACTCCTTGATCAAAAGGAATAAGGGTGTTGTTCGCTTTATCATACACCGCAGATGGATCTCCGTCCGAAATTCCATACTGCCCCATTGACAATTGAATACCACTATTGTAATAATCTAAGGCACTGTTAGATACCCACCCTCGAACACTTGCCTCAGCCAAGATAAATTGTACCTCAGCAGCATTCATTAGTACTGACTTTACCATTGGATTGGCATCCTCTGCGTACATTTCAGTTAGATACGAAGCATGAGGGTTAGATGCCGCAGCAAGATAGACGCTTCCATCTAGAGTCGCAATTACCTCATTAGCATTGATACCATCCGCAAATTTCTGAAATTGATTAGGATCCGTTAAGGCAACTGGCAAACCAACAAAAAGGGAGGTATTCAAATCGTTCTCCTTATTTCCATCATTATTTATTGCGTTAACATCTACAGTGGTATATCGTTTTAACACGCCACTTTCCTCTACAATTTCATCGGTGGCCCCCTCAAAAATTTGAACATCTACTGGTCTCACCCAAGATGTTAGTCTTGGATCGCCCAGGGCGGTCAAATCATCAACAATGGTAGCTGATGGTTTTCTACGATAAAATTCAGAGCGGTTACTACTTCTTAAGGGGCCTCCGTACCAACTGTTATCGCTATTAGTTCCCACAAATGCAATGCCCGCATTGTCGTCATTGTTTGCTAAAATAGGATACTCAGCACTATTCCCTACTATAGCTGAAATTTCTGCAGCTGGATTAATATCGATACCTCCCTTTTCTGATAAACGCATGTAATACCTTAGGCGTAAAGAATTTGCAAACTTTCTCCACTTCAAGGCATCCCCATGATATACAAGGTCTGCATCAGCAACTTCTTGAATGACCCCGGCTCCCTTTAGAAGGGTATTTGCTTCTGCCAAATCATTTATTATTCCCTTAAAAATGGTCAGTTGATCATCATATACGGGTTTAAAAAATTCCTCCCCTCCATTTTCTGCTAATAGGGCATTCGTATAAGGCAAATCACCAAAAAGAGACGTTAACATCCCATACCAATAAGATTTCATGATTAGTGCAACCCCCTGATAGTAATCTTTTACCTTCCCTGTCTTTTCCTTCTCTGCCCGATCGAAGATATATTTACTATCTTTTAAAGGTTCGTAATAGCCAGCATAACTCGAAGCCTGCCAATTAAAATTAAATCGGTCGTAACTCGTAAAATCACGTTGCAAATATTGGGTGGTAGCAGTAATCTCTGCCGCACCCATATTAAGCTCAGAAGTCATCGTTGCAGATTGGGACAAAATACCGGTAAGAACGAATTTAATGTCTATCTCAGTATCCGGCAAACTATTAGGGCTTACATTTATCTCCTCCAAAGATTCGGAGCACGATGTAGCAAAAAGTACTACCATTGGCAGTAACAGTGCAATTATATTATTCTTTATTCTAGTCATCTTTATTTTTTTTTAGAAACTTATGTTTAGTCTAAGGCCTACTGGGGCGGTCCAAGGGGCCACATTCCATTCTTCAAACCCTTGAGCTCCTTGGTCATAGGCTAGTTCAGGGTCGATTCCGATACCGGCTGCGGTCCAAAGCATAATATTTTTGGCATAAACGGAAATGGCCACATTATCTGCCGAAATAAATTTAGCTACTTGAGCAGGCAATGCATAGGTCATGGTAATATCCCTTAACTTAACAAAGGATGCATCATACATAAAAGCGTATCCGGTTCTCCAAAAACTACCGCTAGACTCTACTACTCTATAGGCATCAAATAATTTTGTGCCAGCATCCCCAAAATTTTCGGTATAGGTACCATCGCCATTGTCTATTACCCCTGGAAAGAAAGCTCCGTTATAATTTCCGTTAAATTCAAATCCACCTAACTCTTCATTTCGTCCACCAACCCAAACATCATTATCTCTATAAATAGGGTTTGATTTGATTTCATTGGCTAATGTTGCCCCATCCGCATAAGAATTAGCATCTAAGATCCCTGAATAAGTACTTGAACTGATCCCATTTTGCCAGTCCTCTATTTTTCCCGAACGTGCCATTCTTTTCATAGATTCGGAGTAGAAATCTCCACCCTGCCTCCAGTCGAAACTAGCGGATAGCGTAAAGTTCTTATATCGAATAGAAGTGTTCATCCCAACAGCAAAATCGTTATTGAAATTTCCAACCTTAATTTGGTTTTCCCGATTTCTATCGACATCCCATCTGCCATTGGAATCCAATATATTCCATCCCGCATACTCACCTTCCTCTACCTTTCTTATATAAGGGGAATACATATCTCCAATGATTCCTCCTACTTTTGTATGAGCACCACCATCAGTTCCTCCACCAAACCTAACAAGGTCAATACCGTCAACCAATTCTACAAGTTTACTTTCCTGTGTGGTGAAATTAAAGTTCATGTTCCATTCAAGATCTTCCGTTCTAATAGGAACCATATTTAATCCAAATTCAAATCCGTAATTTTCCACATTCCCTGCATTAATGGTGGTACTGGTATACCCTGTAAGTGGAGAGACATTCACATTTAAAATTTGGTTTTTGTTTTGAGTCTTGTAATAGGTAGCCTCCAGTCCCAATCTACCCTTAAAGAAACCTAAATCCGCACCTACCTCATAAGAAGTAGCTATTTCTGGCTTTAGCTTGGTATTTGGCATACTGCTTGGAAGTGAATAGGTGAAATCATTGCCCCAATATCCCTGGGTTAAAGTTGGGTGGATTAAATAAGGATCAGTATCTTTTCCTACCTCAGCCCATCCAGAGCGTAATTTAAGCAACGAAATCCAAGATGGCATTTGGAACATTTCAGAAACCAGAACACTTCCAGAAGCGGAAGGGTAAAAGTAAGAACTGTTCTCCTTAGGAAGGGTACTGGACCAATCGTTACGTGCCGTTAAATCCAAGTAGAGCATATTTTTATAGCTCAATGTAGCCATCCCATAAACACTGTATACCGCCTTTTTAAAAGTTCCGCTATTGTATTCTAGACCTCCTCTGGTTACATTGGATAGGGTAAACAACCCAGGAAGCACCAAATTGTCACCTCCAGAACTATAGGTGTTAACTTCACTATTCAATATATTTCCGCCTACAGAAGGAGATATACGGAAATCTCCAAATTTCTTATCATAGGAAAACAAAACATCTACGTTAGTTTCCTTAGAACTACTATTATCTAGGTTATACGCCCCTGTTGGTTTTGTTGTTCCACCACCAAATCCTTGAAAAGACCATGGTTTTAAAGTTTCCTCTTTATTGTAATTACCACTATAAGCTACACGCCCCATAGCTTTGAAATTGGAGGTAATTTCCCAGTCTAGCTTAATATTCCCAAAACCACTTAGTTTGTCAAATTTGTTTTTCCGTTCATTGGCGGAAAACCAAGGGTTGTTGTAACCATCTGTAACCTTGCGTTGTGCAACGTTCGGTGTTTCCCAATAATCTCCGTTTAGGTCATTGATATTTATATGTGGTGCGATATTGAATAAATCAAAATATTGATTATCACCACTTAGATATCGAATTGGATTATTATCAGAATTGGGGTTCGAAACATCAAAATTGGTGGAAACGGTTACATTATCCGTTATTTTATAGGCTGTATTTAGTCGGAAACCAAGCTTTTGAAGTTCGGTGCCTGGAGAGTAACCTTCTCCTTTCAAATGGGATATTGCTAATCTAAAGTTACCCTTATCATAATTCCCACTTATACTTGCATCGTTTATTGTGGTTACTCCCGTTCTAAAGTAATCTTTCTGGGGGTTCTTATAAAACTTTAATGGTACTGCTTCACCATTGCTATTCCATTGTACCGCTGAGCCGCCTTCTTCTGGGCCGTACCAGTGTTGCCATGTGGCTTCATCAAAAATTCCCCTTTGCCCGTTGGTAAATCTATCCTGAGTTTCAAAATATTTATAGGGCGTATTCAAAGTGACTGTAGATGAGAATGAAACCCCAATCCCTTTTTTAAGACCCTCACCAGATTTAGTAGTAACAAGGATTACCCCGTTACCTGCTCTGGAACCGTAAAGTGCAGCTGCACTTGCTCCTTTTAATATGGAAACACTCTTAATATTCATAGCGCTTATATTGCCCAAAACAGCAGTACTCCCAACAGGTGAACCATCTACAACAACCAAAGGCTCATCATTTCCAGACAAAGAAGTTCTACCCCTGATATACACATGGGTTTCCGCATTTAAGTCGTTCCCAGATCTTCGAATATCCAAACCAGAAACCCTACTACTCAATCCACCCAAGGCATTTTCTTGAGGTACCAAGTTCATTTCTTCGCCATCGACCTCTCCTACAGAGTATCCCAAAGCTCTTTTTTCTCGCTTCATTCCCAGTGCGGTAACAATTACCTCGTCCATTTTTTGGGCAGAAGGGTCCATCACAACATCTAAATTAGTGTTGTTCCCCACTACAACCTCCTTGGTCTCCATTCCTATATAGGAGAAGACAAGAACAGTTTGCGAATTGGGTACAGCAATACTAAAATAGCCATCAAAATCGGTAACCACCCCTTTGGTTGTTCCTTTTATAACCACATTTGCACCCGCTAAGATTATACCATCGCTGTCCTTAACAATTCCTTGGACTTCCGATTGTACCGGAGTATCGGATTTAATGGGGACACTTTTAATGTATTTCTTCTCGTTTCTTTTTAGGATAATATGTTTGTCCAATACCTCATAGGACACATTAGTATTGAGAAAAAGCGTTTGCAATATATTCCTAACCTTTTCTTTGTTAACCTTAAGGGTAACAAGTTTACTGATATCCACATCTTTTAAATTATACAGAAATTTAAATTCTGTATGGGCCTCAATCTCATTTAAGACTTTTTCAATGGAGACCTCTTTAAGATCCAGGCTTATTCGCGTATTTTGGGCATAGTTATTAGCCCTAATATTAAATAGTGCAATGAAGAGTAAAATGGTAGTTAACTTCATTTTTAAACTAAATTCCGGGGGGCATAGCTGCCTACCCCTAATTTTAAAAAGGATTTTCATATTTTTGTATTGATTATTTAGATGAGTATTTATTTACTCTAAAATTTCTTGCTGGGAGATGTTCGCGCATCTTCCAGTTTTTTTTGAATTTATTTGCGGTTTATTTTTTTTAATTCATCTGGTAATCTAGTTTAGTTTATGGTTATTTTATCATTTTCAATCGTATAGGCAAACCTATAGCTTGTTCTAAAGGAAGCGAAGATTTGTTCCATTAGCTCATCCTTGTCGAAACTGGCACTAAAATACTGTTCGCCCAGTTCTTTATTATTATTTACAATCCTAACATTGTAAGTGCGCTCCAATTTTTTAATGATATTTTTAAACTGCATACTTCTGAACACCATTTTTCCCGATTTCCAACTGGTATACAGACTAGTGTCTACCTCGTCCAGAGATATGTTACCACTGGAATGGTCATAAACCCCCCTAAAACCGGGCTTCATAAAAGTGGTAGTTGACGGCCCATAAACATCACCGTTGTAAAGCCCAACCGATCCATTGACCAAAACTGTAGTAACCAGTGTATCTTCAGGGTAAGAGGAAAGATTGAATTCTGTACCCAAAACCCGTACTTTTAAATCGTTTATATTCACAATAAATGGATCAATGCTATCTTTTGCAATGGCAAAATAGGCCTCTCCAGTCAAGACTACCTCTCTGGTCTTGCCCGGCAAGAATTTAACTGGATACTTTATGGAAGATCCTGAATTAAGAAATACACTACTGCCATCTGACAGGACCAATTCAAATTGCTTTCCATTGGGAATATTTAGCTGGTTATGTATTAGTTTTTCCGAATCAACGCCTTCATTATAGTTAAGTGTATTTCCTTTTTGTACTCCAACCTCATTTCCTTCTGCATCAATTATCTTTCGCTTACCATCTTCACTAATGACCTCTATATTTCCATTATCCAACTGAAGTGTAATCTGGTTGGCGTCTATTAATTCCTCTACATTAGTTTCATTGAATTTTTGTTCAAAAAAATAACCAAATCCAAGGAGTAAAAATACTACAGCAACTAATTTAAGCAGCATTCGCGGTTGCAACCTGTATATTCCAGATTTCTTTTTCCTAATTTTACCAAGCAAGCGATTCTTAATAGGTTGATTATCAACCTTATTAAGTCCCATATTAATGGCATGGTGCAATAAAACGTAGTCATTGAAGCTTTCTTTGTTGTACGGGTCCTGTAACCAATACTCCAATTCTTTCAATTCTTGTTCACTTGCCGTTTTCGCTAGGTATCTTTGTATACCTTTTTCTATATCCGATGGAATCATTATGCCTGTTATATTAGATATGACGTAAACTAATTGGACCACCCTAGGTTTTAATGAAAAAAAAGAAATTTATTTTTCCACTACTGCCTGGACAAAAAATATGGTCACTGCCAAAAGCGGTGACCATTACGTTGCCCTTTGATAAAAAAGGACCAAGATTCCAAAATATTAATATATTATAATTGAAGAAATGTTGGGTAACTCTTAAGTTCAAATATAGATAACTCCAATGTTGCCTACCAAAGACACACACAGGGCCAATCTGCCTTCAAAAGCTGCCTATTAAGGTCGTGTCCTGAAATTTTATTTTGAAGGGGATTTCTCGGGCCTTTTCTTCCTTACCAAACTATCAGCCGGATAACTAGCCTTTAAATATGCCATTTGAGCCTTAGACCAATCCATAATTTTATCCTGTTGCCCCTGGGTAAGATTGGCTTCTGGATGAAGTCCTAAATAGGTATATGAGGGTATTGGCATTTCCTTCTCTTCCACCATTTCAACAATCTCCTCGAATTTGTGATATTGAATAGCCAAAGGCAATTTTGTGAAGTTTGAAAAATTTAAATGTTTTTTGCCGTCTACCACATGATCATTTAAAAACCAGGCCACAGGCTGAACATTGGAGTACCAGGGATATTCCGTTTTATTGGAATGGCAATCCATACAGGAGACATCCAAGACATACTTCACATCTTCAGAAACCTCATATTTATTGAACATACTGTAAGCAGTATCATCAGAATCATTCTTGTCTGGGCGGATAAATTGAATCAAAATCAATACAGCACCAAGGCCTATTAAAATTTTTTTTATCATAATAAAAATTGTTGGTTAACGGCAAGTACACCTGATTATTCATTTTTGGTGGTGTACTAAAGTAGTATTTTTTTTAGATTAGACTGGCTTTGCTGCAAATGGTTTAATATTTAACACCAACCTAACCGATTGACTGTCTTAGCTTAACACACCAAATTACAATTTAGTGTTATTTTACAGTAACCTAAAAAAGGATACGTTCTTATAATTTGAATTAGCTAAACTAAACCGATGGTCGCATCGGTTTTTTTTGCTGTATTTTGATTTAGGGATTGAGAAATTAACCATTAAGGCTGATATTGTTGGTAATAATCTTCAAAAAAATAGGAATAGCACCGTTTCGTCCTGATCATAACTTAGATATTACTTTTAAATTAGCCAATGTGATTGTTAGCAGACTGTTCTATAGTGGTACAAAAATTCCATTAACGCTTTACAGTATAGGTTGAATTAAAAATTTAGCTACGCAACTTGAAGTACAATCATCCTGAAATTATTGAAGCGGATTAATTAAAACAGATAAAGTAGCCTAGGATAAAAGCACTACACCCTCACAAGGTAATTGGATAAATTCTGCCTAAGTTTATCGAACGAAATTGGTTTCGTAAAGTAGTCGTTCATTCCAACTTCCATGGCCCCTTGGATCGTTTCCTTGGTAACATCTGCAGAGAAACCTATAATAATAATGTCCTTATTGGACTTCCTTATTTCCACAGTAGCCTCAAAACCATCCATTTCTGGCATATGGATATCCATAAAGACCAAATCATATTCGTTTTCGGCTACCGCAACTACGGCCTCCTTTCCATTGCCTACCCAATAAGTGTTTATACCAAAGGTATCCAAGGTCTTCTTGAGCACTAACACATTTATCCTATTATCGTCGACAATTAAAACCTTAAATCCACTTAAATCTATAATATTTGCTAATGGCGCTATTATTTCCGGTTGTACCTCCGTTATAGGAAAACTGAAAGTTATCATAAACTCCGAACCAACACCTTCTGTACTGTCAACTTCAATGTGACCTTCCAGCAGTTCTATTAAAAGATAGGTAATATATAACCCAAGACCGCTACCTTCATGTCTTTTTGTAATACCAGAATCTATTTGCGTAAACCTATCAAAAATGGTTTTAAGCTTGTTTTTTGGAATTCCTATTCCAGAATCCTTTATACCTATACTAATATTAAGGTCATTTTTGAGTATATATTCCTCGTAGGTAATATCTATTCCGCCTTCCTCGGTAAATTTTAAGGCATTCTTTAAAAGATTTGTAAGGATCTGGCCAAATTTTCCAACATCGCCTATAACGTGGGTTTTTGTACCCGAATCCATATCGGAGCGCACATAAAGCCCTTTAGCCTCAATACTGGGACCATAAATACTAATAATATTCCTAAGTTCCTCAGATGGGGAAAAGACATCTTTTTTAAACGTTATTTGGCCAGATTCTATTTTGTCTATTTCCAAAATATCGTTCACCAACAAAAGTAATTTTTTCGAAGAGACATCCATCAAGGATAGATACTCCATTAAAGAACTATCAATTTTCGACTCTTTTAAAACCTCAATAAAACCCATTATGGCATTTAAAGGGGTTCTGATCTCATGGCTCATATTGGACACAAACTCCGTTTTGGCCTTGGACGCCCGCTCCGCCTTTATCCGCTCATCCCTAATACTTTTATTGGTGTTTTTAAGTTTTAAATTTAATTCCCGAAAGCGTTTGTTTTCAATTCTGGAAGATTGATAAAAATAAAGCAATGCACTCATAAGCAGGGATATTAATATCCCAAAAATTAAAATACTGTTAGACGACATTTTCCTTTCTGCCAATATAGCTTTACTGCGAGGCATTAAATAAAAGGTCCAATTTTGCTGATCAAATTCATCCACCTCATAGGACCTAACAAAAATAAGGTCTTCACTAAAGTCACTCGGTGTTGGGTTATTATAGGTATAGAAAGTGGCACCCTTATCATCCTTAATTTCAATAGCGTAGTTTTTCATACCTATTGCCAGTTCATTAAAGGGCGCAGTAAAATCCATTCCAGCTGTAATAGTTCCTTGAAACTTCCCTCCAAAAAAGACGGGGACATCTACCAAAAAGGAATGGCCTCCCTGCGTTAAGGCTGTCCATGATGTTAAATTGGTAGAAGAATCCTTCACATGCCTCATCCATTCCGCTTGCCGAGGATTTCTCGAAATGTCCAAACCCAAAGCGGCCTCATTTCCTTTTAAAGGCAAAATTTTTCTGATAACTTGTGAACTATCTATCCATTCTACAAATTTAAAGGATGGATTTTGCTTTAGAATAAGTAGCGCATCCTCTTCCCAATATTGAAAATAATCCCCATGGCTCATTTCCATACGTTCCATAAGATTCTCCAAGGCCAATATACTATTTTGACCAGAAGATAAAAATGATTGGGATTGTAGAAGTCCATTAACCTCTAGCTCCCTTTTAAGTAATTCTCTGTCCGAATTCAATGAATGATTCCATAAAAGAGTAACAACAATCATTAAAACTGCAAAAACAGCAACAGGATATATTAGTTCTTTTTTTGAAAATTTAAAGGACATGTTAGGAGTTCTCTAGAACGTAAATTATTAGTACAGTCAAAGATATCACAATAAATAAAAAATACCCCCTTTTTCATAGGCATATAAAATTAAGCCTATTTATTACTGTTATCTTAATTTTAACTTTACACCTATTACCGACGAATTAACATTGAAGTTCACTGCCCAAGTTACTTTTTCTCATTTCTTTTGGAGCTGGCCTTAGGATCCGAAAGTAGATTATGAGTTAATAGATAACAGCCAAAGCTCCTTTTATGATTGAAAGATCACCATAGCAGTTTAGTTGGTCCTTTTGGCTATGGGGGATATAAATATTTCTAAATTACTTAAGTATCCATTATTTTTCAGCGGTGCAAAACCTAGGACAATGCCGTAGATGAAATAATTAAAGAAATTTCTAAATAAACTTTTCTAAAAAATTTATCTTTGTTCTAAATAAAAACTATGAGTATGTCTTATGTAGATTTATATAGTACTGGTACACACAGAAGAAATTTAGCGCATTTTGCGTCCATTACCACTTTAGCCGCCATTGACGGTGCAATAAACACCAAAGAAAAAGAATTATTGGACCGTTTCGCCAATAAACTTGACATTACCGAATCCGAATACCAGGAGGTTATGAAATCGGACAATAAATATCCAATTAACCCACCTGCCAGTTCTGAAGAACGCCTGGAGAGATTATTTGATTTGTTCAGAATTATTTTTGTTGACAATGTCATTGATGAAGAGGAGCGGGCTCTGATAACAAAATACGCCATTGGTTTGGGGTATAGGTCTGAAAGTGCCAATTTGATTATTAAACGATCTATAGATATTTTTACTGGAAAAATTGATTTTGAGGATTATTTATATCTTTTAAAACACTAGATCTACATTCTGATTATATAATTGAAAAGGAGCCCAGGGCTCCTTTTCTTATTTTGCGGCCTGCATAAATTCCTCGGCCTTTTCAACCATTTTTCTACTTCCACAAAAGAAGGGTACCCTTTGATGCAATTCTGTGGGCTTTAAATCCAAGATAGGTTTAAATCCATTACTTGCAATCCCATTGGCTTGCTCGGCAATAAAAGCCATAGGGTTGCACTCGTAAAGTAACCTCAATTTACCTTCGGCCGCCACACTGCTCTTGGGATAAAGATAGATACCACCCTTGATCATATTTCTGTGAAAATCGGACACCAAAGAACCTATATATCTTGAGGTATAGGGCCTATCCCCTTCCTCTTTCTGGCAATATTTAATATAATCCTTGACACCTTGAGGGAAATGCACATAATTACCTTCGTTTACAGAGTAGATTTTACCGGTTTCCGGAAATTCCATATTGGGATGTGAGAGATAAAAAGTTCCCAGTGCTGGATTTAAAGTAAAACCATTTACACCATCACCCGTAGTATAGACCAGCATGGTAGAGGTTCCGTACACAATATAACCGGCTGCAATTTGAGCCCTCCCAGGCTGCAAAAAATCTTCCAAGGCTACGGGTGTACCAATAGGGGTTACCCTTCTATAAATGGAGAATATGGTCCCCACCGAAACATTCACATCTATATTGGAAGACCCATCCAAGGGATCAATCAAAACAATGTATTTATTTTGGTGCTTCTTGTCACTACTATTGATACTAATAAAATCATCTTCCTCTTCAGAAGCGATGCCACAAACGATTTCCCGATTAATTAATGTCTGAATAAACTTTTCGTTGGCCAAAACATCCAATTTTTGTTGGTCTTCTCCTTGAATATTGGTATCCCCGGCAGCACCAATAATATCGACCAAGCCCGCCTTATTAACCTCGTGGCTAACGACCTTTGCCGCCAATCTAATTGCATTTATAAGTTTAGAAAGCTCCCCTGAGGAATATTGAAAAGAGGATTGGTTTTCAATAATGAATTCCCCTAGGGTAGTATTTTTTCTATACATAGCTAAAGCATTGTTTATTTGAGCACAAATATCGGTTAATTTGTGAAACTACAACGTTTTCGTAATATATTGATTTTTTAAATTTATAACTTTGTGTTTTATTTGTAACAATTATGGAATACATCATTCGAGATGCCGAAGCCAAGGATATGGCTCAAGTGCACAAATTGATAAAAGAGTTGGCCGTTTTCGAAAAAGAAGACAATGCGGTTGAGGTAAGTGTTGAAGATTTACAGAGGGATGGATTTGGCACCAACAAGTTATTTCATTGCTATGTTGCGGAATCTAACGGCGATGTGGTAGGGATGGCCCTGATATATAACAGGTACTCCACTTGGAAAGGCCCCATTATCCATTTGGAAGATTTAATTGTTACCGAATCAATGAGAGGAAGCGGGCTAGGTGCCGCCTTATTGACCAAGGTTGTGGAACATGGACATAAACTGGGCGTAAAACGCATTAACTGGGAGGTCCTGGACTGGAACGATCCGGCAATTTCATTTTACGAAAGCAGGGGTGCCAAGGTCTTGAGAGATTGGAATGTAGTTCATTTGGACGAAAAAGGAATTCAAACATTTTTAAATATACTATGAGGGTTTTTAAATTTGGAGGAGCATCAGTTAAAGATGCTGACAGTGTAAAGAACGTTGTTAACGTTTTAAAAGAGGTTGGTCATGAAAATACCTTGTTGGTAGTTTCTGCAATGGGCAAGACCACCAATGCCATGGAAAATGTTGTAAACGCCTATTTCAAGGATAAATCGTTGTTGCCCTCGGCAGTACATGAAGTTATTCAGTACCACGAAACTATTCTGCATGACCTATTTCCTAATGATAAGCACCCCGTATTTGCAAGTGTCAAAACTCTTTTTGATGAGGTGCAAGGGTTTTTGGTCTGGAACAAATCTCCTAAATACGGCTTTATCTATGATCAAGTTGTTGGTTATGGAGAATTGGTGTCCACTACCATTCTCAGTGCCTACTTCAATGAAATAGGCATAGCCAATCAATGGTTGGACGTGCGATCCTTGATCAAAACCAATGATGATTATCGCGATGCCATAGTAAATTGGGAGAAAACCCAAACAAATGTTACTGAAAAGGTAGATCAGCGCAAATTAAATATTACCCAAGGCTTTTTGGGCAGTGATGACAACAATTTTACAACCACCTTGGGCCGGGAAGGTTCCGACTACTCCGCTGCCATTTTAGCCTATTGCCTAAATGCAGAGGAGGTGACCATATGGAAAGATGTACCAGGGGTTTTGAACGCTGACCCCAGATATTTTGAAAAAACCGAATTGTTAAACAAAATTTCTTATCGTGAAGCTATAGAACTTGCTTTTTATGGTGCTTCCGTAATACACCCAAAAACCTTACAACCCCTGCAGAGGAAGGAAATACCTTTGCATGTAAAATCCTTTATCAATCCTAAGGACAAGGGCACAACCGTTGGAAAAGGAGTGGGTATAGAACCCAAAGTGCCTTGCTTTATAGTCAAGAAGAACCAAGTCCTAATGAAGCTTTCTTCTCTGGATTTCTCGTTTATAGTAGAGGACAGCATAAGCGAATTGTTTAAAATGCTTCACGATCATCAGATGAAAGTAGACCTGATCCAGAATTCAGCGATAAGTTTTTCAGTCTGTGTCGATAATAAATTTGGCAAATTAGAGGAGCTTTTGAACCAATTGAAAAGTAGGTTTAAGGTAGTACACCATGAAGGTGTTTCCTTGTATACCATTAGGCATTTTGATACAGAAGCTTTAACATCTCTCCAAAATGGCAAGGAGATATTGCTTGAACAACGTGGCAAGGAAACAGTGCAATTGGTAGTGCAATAGGAATATGAATTTATTTGTTGGTACGTTATAATAGGAATAGGTGTAGTGATTTTCCTATCTTAGCGCTGACCAAACTACACTAAGGCATGGGTTTAGTAACCGCAAAGGAAGTAGCCAAGGCTATTAATCTGGATAAATACGGCTTTCTGGGAACATTTATTGGTTGGTTGCTCATGAGGATAACCAAAATTTCCAGTATTAACCGTTTTTATGACGACCATAAGCATTTGGAAGGACTTGCTTTTCTGGATGCCATTTTGGCCCATTATCAGATAAAATTTGAGATTCCAGAGGAAGATTTTAAACGATTGCCAAAACAAGGTTGTTATATTACTATTTCCAATCATCCCCTTGGTGGGATAGACGGTGTACTACTGTTAAAATTACTTTTAAATTACAGATCTGATTTCAAGATAATTGCCAACTTCCTATTGAATAGGATAGAACCTATGTCGCCCTATATTCTTCCCGTTAACCCTTTTGAAACCCATAAGGATGCCAAAAGCAGCATTTCTGGGTTTAAGAGTGCTATGCAGCATTTGAGGGACGGCCATCCTTTGGGTATTTTTCCTGCAGGCGAAGTATCTACCTATAAAGATGGGAAATTAATAGTGGACAGGCCATGGGAAGAAGCTGCCTTGAAACTTATAAGAAGAGCTGAAGTGCCTGTAGTGCCCATTTATTTTCATGCAAAAAACAGTCGATTATTTTATCATTTATCCAAAATAAGCGATATATTTCGTACCGCTAAATTACCCTCCGAAGTTACCAGCCAGAAGAACAGGATCATTAAAGTGCGTATTGGGCAACCCATTTCTGTACAAACTCAGAACGAACAGGAAAATTTAGCAGAATTTTCGGATCTATTGCGCCGCAAAACATATATGCTTTCCAATGCCTATGAAAAGGAAAGGTTGTTGGACTCTATTCCCAACAGTTTAAAAATTCCTAAAGCACCTCGAAAGATTGCCACTGCTGTAAGTACCGAGATTATACAGGAGGAAATTGAGCTATTAAGGGAGAAAGATTGTAGACTGTTACAAAGCAAAAATTACGAAGTCTTTTTGGCCAAGGCTTTGGACATGCCCTTTATTTTACAAGAGATAGGCAGGCAGCGCGAAGTTACCTTCAGAGCGATTGGTGAAGGAACCAACAATTCCATTGACCTGGATAAATTTGACAGTTATTATCGCCACCTCTTCCTTTGGGACGATGAGGAAAAAGTAATTGTAGGGGCTTACCGAATGGGAATGGGTTCCGAAATATTTGAGGAACACGGTATAGACGGGTTTTATTTACAAGATCTTTTTCGATTTGAGCCTGAATTATATAGCATGATGTCCAAATCAATAGAAATGGGCCGGGCCTATATTATTAAGCAATATCAACAAAAACCAATGCCACTTTTCCTTTTATGGAAAGGAATTGTACATACTACCTTGCGATTTCCTGACCACCAATTTTTAATTGGCGGTGTTAGTATAAGTAATCAGTTTTCCAACTTTTCAAAGTCCTTGATGATAGAGTTTATGAAAAGTAATTATTGGGACCCCTATGTAGCACAATACATTAGACCCAAAAAGGAATTTAAGGTAAAGCTCAACGATGCCGACAAAGATTTTATATTTGATGAAAGCGAAGCCGATCTTAATAAGTTTGATAAACTAATTGAAGAAGTGGAACCGGGAAGCTTAAGACTTCCGGTATTGATCAAAAAATATATTAAACAAAATGCCAAGGTTGTTGCATTTAATGTAGACCCCTTATTTAACAATTCAGTGGACGGATTAATGTATATTAAGATAGCCGATCTACCAGAAAGTACGGTGAAGCCAGTAATGGAAGAGTTTCAGGCAGAATTGGAGCGGAAGTTGGCAGAAGGGCAGCAGGATGATGGAGGCCCGATCTAGAAATCTCCTTAAGCCATCTTTATTAGGCATAAAATGCTTTACTGCGCCCCTACAACGGTACTTCTCCTTTCAAATAACAGGTTATCTTTCCAGACATTATCACGTTGGCCTATACGCTCCCTTTTACCTATAAAGCGAAATCCAATATCGAGATGCAATTTCACACTTCCTTTATTTTCGGGAAATATTCCCGATTGCAAGGTCCAAATTCCTGCCCTTTCACTTTCAACAATTAATTGATGCATAAGCAATTTTCCTACCCCTTGGCCTCGATGGCCCTGCCCAATATAAATACTTACCTCTGCTACACCGCCATAAACGCATCTGTTAGACACAGGGGAAAGTGCAGCCCATCCCAATATGGTTTCCCCATTGGCTGCCACCAATCTTCCTATCTTTAGATGTGCGGCATCCCACACCTGGAGCGAAGGCACCGCTTTCTCAAATGTAGCAACGCCCGTATCCATTCCCTGCTGATATATTTGAGCTACCACTGGCCAATCGCTATTATTCATGTGTCGTATTTCCATTTGAAATCCTTTAAGAACAAGTAGATACTAACCACCCGGATTGGATGTCCTATTTATCGTAATATTACGATAAATATTGTCAAAAATAAAGTCAGACCCATAAAACCTGACTTTAAACTATTCTTAGAACCAAGGTTTTTTACCTACTTGATAAGTGTTATAAAATTCTTCATCCGATTTGGTAAGGTAAATAATACCTTCTATGAGACCAATGATTGCAGTAGCCATCACTATAAAACTACCAATTATAAAACACATAGTAGCATAACCAATTACAGTTGACACCAACATTATAATTCCCTCTTTCTGATATCCCATTATAAATTTATGGACCCCCAATTGGCCAAATACTATTGCCAAGATTCCTGCCAGTAATTTTTTGTTGTCTCCTCCGGCCCCTGCCAAACCTTCCTTGAATTCATTAGCCGTTTTTTTGGCTTCCTGCCCAAAGTCCTTTGCAGCTTCCTTAGTGTCCTCTGTAAATTCCTTGGCGGATTCCTTGGCATCTTTTGCAAACTCCTTTGCCGATTCCTTGGCACTTTTAGCAGCGTCCTCTGCCTTATCGCCTAAATCCTTGTTTTCTTCTGACATGGTTGTTTTTTTAGTTGATTAATAATTGAACTAAATGTAATAATTATTTCCCAATCAAAGAAACGCTTTATCATTAGGTTCCCATAATTCCAATTTATTGCCATCGGGGTCTAAAATCCATCCAAATTTACCGTAATTATACTCTTCAATTTCACCTACAATGGTAACTCCTTCTTCCTCTAAAACTTTAAGTAGCTCCACCAAATTCTCCACTCTGAAGTTCATCATAAAGGTAGATTTGCTGGGTTTAAAATAGGGAGTATCCTCTTTCATAGGGCTCCATTGCGTAGAACAATCGCCACCCTCCTTATCTTTCCACCAAAAAGTACAGCCATATTGATCGGTGTTGAGTCCAAGGTGTTTATTATACCATTGTTTAATACCATTGGGGTCTTTGGTCTTAAAGAAAAAACCTCCCAATCCTGTAACTCTATTTTTCATGATAGCCCTATTTTGATTTCCTTAATTTTAGAATGTACGACAATTCTATATATTAAAGGTAAACCATGTGTGCCAAAAAACTTAAATAGCTCCTAACACCACTGGCTTAACAAAATTTCCCCTTTATCTTATCTACCACAGTCTGTGCCAATTTAATTTTACTCTCTACGGTCCATCCAGCCACATGGGGCGTAAGCAATACATTCTCCGCATTGATCAAATAGGTAAAGGCCTCTGGTAATCCTGACTCACTAAACATATCTTCGAAAGACTTTTTTTCATATTCAAGGACATCCAAACCAGCTCCAAGTATTTTACCCTCTTTCATTGCGGCCACAAGATCCTCTGTAACCACGCATTTGCCCCTAGCAGTATTGATCAACCAAAGCGGGTTCCGGAAATCTTTTAAAAACTCGGCATTTATCATATTCTTGGTCGAGTCCGTCTGAGGCACATGTAAACTTATTACCTCTGCCCTTTGTTTTAATTCCATAATCCCTACTTGCCTAGCGTTCTCATCACCCACACCGCCAACTATATCATAGCAAATAACCTCTACATCAAAGCCCTTTAGCTTCTTGGCGAAGGCCTTTCCCATATTGCCATAGCCAATGATTCCTACGGTTTTACCGTCCAGTTCAATACCACGGTTACCTTCCCGGTCCCATTTCCCATTTCTCACCTCTTGATCCGCCTTATTAAGTTTATTAAAGAGCGACAATAACATTCCCAATGCATGTTCCCCAACGGCATTCCTGTTTCCTTCAGGCGCAGCTGCTAGAAAAATTCCCAGTCGCTTGGCATGTTCGGTGTCTATATTTTCCAACCCAGCTCCCAATCGTCCAATAAACTTTAGGTTGGTGGCCTTATCCAAAAAAGCTTCATCAATAGTGAACCTACTCCTGATGATGAGACCATCATATTCACTTATTTTCTTTTCGATCTGCTCTTTAGTGGAGGTGTAATCTTCGTCATTTTGAAACCCCAAAGCATTAAATTGTTCAATGATCAATGGGTGATTTACATCTAGATGGAGGACTTTCATAAAATTTTTATTATGCCGTAAAGATACAAGACCACTTTACTACTGGAAACAAGAACCAAGACTATTTTTTCATAATTTAATATGAATTGTAATAAGCCATTAGTCTGGATATAATAAATTGAGCGGTATTATCGACGGTAAATAGTCAAGATTTGAAGACACTTTCACTTTCTTTATACAATAGGAAAAATTTTCGGCCTGAATTTCTACTATTCCCCGAAACCACTTAACCTTTTCCCAATGTGCCGACTGGAAATATATTATTTTCCCAAAAATTTAATCTTCGGAAAATATCTAACCTCTTTTTCTTTATCAATTAAAAACGTATTGAATATTATGGAGACAAAATTAAATAAATACATAAAAATTAGAAAGAACATATTAAATCTTATACCCGAAATTATATTGCTCATGGAAACAACTCCAGTAGACTTCAAGGAGTAGGCCATATAGATCGCATTACATACAAACCCGAGGGAAAAAATAATTGTCCAGGTAATTTCGAAATTGATTACATCCTTACCAATTCTATTAATGTCCTTCAATTTGTCTTTTTTAGAAATCCACATTATTAACGGAACAAGAATTCCAAGTAAGGGGAAGAAAAGAAAAGTAAGTGCAGATAAGTTTAGAGCTTTCAAAAAACCTTTATCCTCAACAATTGCCCAATCTACTAGTTCGTTTGGTGTAACATTTAATGCTTTTGCTATTCGTTTAAGGGTATCAGCTGTTGGTTCGGTTTCTCCGTTCTCAATACGTTGGATTGTTCTTAAACTAAGTCCCGAATTTTCAGTTAGCCCCTCTTGGGACAAGCCATTTCTTTTTCTTAATTCCTTTACCCTTTTTGCTAAATTTCTATTCTTCATTCTTGGAGTTTAAATAATTTAAAACAAAACTAAATGAGATCTGATGTTTAGGTAGCGTCATCCTTATGACATCTTTACGTCAACTGTGGCGACCGCTCCCATTTAGGTCGTTTAAGGCCAATGCAATGGCATTGAATTTCACCTATAGCTTTGGATTAAATAGCTTCTGCCCCAAACTTAATCACCCTTATTCCCTAAAGACCAATGAGGTTTATCTGCAAATAAAATTAAATGAAGATTTTGCACTAGGGATTGCAGCTGGCTACCATGTAGCGCGGAAAGCCCGCCACCGCCAAAGAAGGTGGAGTGCCCTAGATTCCCAATATAACCTTGGCGATGGAAAAATATATTAAAATTCCAAAAATATCATTGCTAGTGGTAATAAAAGGCCCTGTAGCAATGGCAGGATCTATGCCCCTTTTATGCAAGAACAACGGTATAAATGTTCCAATAATTCCGGCCACTACGGTTACCGTTATCAGGGAAATGGAAATAGCCAAGGAGGTAAGAAAACTACCTTTCCATATCCAAGTAAAAAATAATAGTATGGATGCCAAAACCGACCCATTGAGCAAAGCCAGCAACATTTCTTTTACAAGCCTACCACCAATACTCCCTTTAAGATCATCATTGGCCAAACCCTGCACCATAATAGCACTGGATTGCACCCCAACATTACCGGCCATAGCCGCTATTAGTGGGGTAAAGAAGAATAGTACGCCATAATCGCTCATCAGTGTCTCAAAGCCCCCCATAATGGCTGCTGCCCCTACACCTCCCAAAAGGCCCAGAAACAACCATGGCAATCTGGCTCTGGTCAGGTCCCAAATACTGTCATCCGCCTCTACATCTTGAGAAATACCAGCTGCCAACTGATAATCCTTTTCTGCTTCTTCCCTTATAACATCTACAATATCATCTATAGTAATACGGCCTACAAGCCTACCTATTTCATCGATTACCGGAATAGCCTCCAAATCGTATTTCGACATAATTTTGGCAACTTCCTCCGGTTTTTCATTTACGTTGACCGCATCTACCTTGGGTATATAAACTTCACTAATATGGGTCTTTGTAGAGGTGGTTAGCAAATCTTTCAGAGAAAGTCGACCTTTTAGTTTGCCTTCATCATCTACCACATAAATGGAATGCACCCTGGTCACTTTTTCCGCCTGTGCCCTCATTTCCTTTACACAGGTAAGTACGTTCCAATTCTCATTGACTTTGACCAATTCCTTAGCCATAAGTCCCCCTGCGGAATTTTCGTCATAGCGCAACAGGTCAACAATATGCTTGGCATGCTCCCTGTCCTCCAATTCCGAAATAACCTCTTGGACCATCCCTTTGGGAAGCTCTCCTATAATATCTGCGGCATCATCCGTATCCAACTCATCCAGTTCTCCTGCTATTTCCTTGGCCGAAAGGTTGGCAAGGATGGCTTCCCGTACATCAACATCCAACTCCGTAAGGGTTTCCGATGTTTTTTCGCTATCGAGAAGTTTTATGAGATAGGTAGCGTGGTCCTCGTCCAATTCATTGATAATCTCCGCCACATCCGCATAATGCACCTCAGCTAACAGGGCAGCCAATTGGGCATCCTGCTTGCTGTCTATTAGCTGCTCTATATCAACTAAATATTCCTCGGTGAGTTTAAATGGTGTCATTTGCTATCTTCTGTGTCAACGAAATGAAGTCCGCAACCGTTAATTGTTCCGGACGCAGGCCAAATATAGCATCTTCTTTGAGAACATCAGAAAGATTGAAGGTTTTTAAACTGTTACGAATCGTCTTCCTACGTTGATTAAAGACTGCTTTTACCACCTGCTTGAATAATCTTTCATCCACTTCCAAATGGAAGTTGGACTTCCTTATGAGCCTTAATACTCCCGACTGTACTTTTGGCGGCGGATCAAAAACTTCTGGAGACACTGTAAATAAATATTCAGCATCGTAAAAGGCCTGCACCAATACGGAAAGTATACCATAGGCCTTACTCCCCTCCTTTTCACAAATTCTTTCCGCTACCTCTTTTTGAAACATCCCTGTAAATTCGGGAACCTGATCTTTAAATTCCAACATCTTAAAAACAATCTGCGTCGAAATATTGTACGGAAAATTACCGGTTATGGCAAACTGCTCTTCCCCAAAAAGGGTCCATAGGTCATACTTTAAAAAATCTGCCTCCAAAACCTTAAACTCACCCGTGCGCTGCATTACCTTATTGTGTTCTAGAGGAAAACTGTGGTTTAGGTAAATTATGGAATCTGCATCCAGATCCATGGCCACCAAATCGATATCCTTTTCCAACAAATATTTGGTAAGCACTCCCGTACCCGGGCCTATTTCTATAACATTGCGATATCCGTTCAACGTAAGGGTATCCCCAATTTGCTGCGCAACAGTCTCATCTTTCAAAAAATGTTGCCCTAAATGTTTTTTTGCCTTTACGGGGCTTTCCTCCTTCCACGGTCTATTAAACTTCTCTTTTTTGGAATGAAATGGTTTTTTTCCTTTTTTACTCATGGCGCTTCGTAATAAAGTAATACAATTAGTGTTCGCTTATGATAGCCAACTCTGTCCTAAAGGCAACAAACTTCCCAGCAAAGAGTTCCATCACTTTTTTACGGAGTCTTTCTGCGTCTTCGTCGTAATATTTTTGTAACATCTCTTTAGAATCGGTCGTATATTGAATGGAATAGGTAATGCCGCCCATCTCCTCCTCTACCAAAACTTTGGTCATTAAAGCCTTGGAAAACTTTCCAGTGGCCAACATCTCGGGGATATGGACCTCCTTCATCCACGACAACCAATTCTTCTGAATCGATTCTTCAATATTCATGGTAACATTATAGATATACATGCTATTTCTTTGCTTTCCCAAATGGGAAAATTCAACTTCGTTTAAAAATGTGCCAGGTTTTTTGGACAATTAATTGATACTGTCTCCCCGCAGCATCCTGAAATTCTTCCTAGCCTGTGGAAAATAGTAACTATCCTGATAATTATAGATGATTTTCTCGTAATGGGCCTTTGCCTTTTCAGGTTGATTTAGAATATTCCGATACAATTCAGCCAAAGCGAAATTAGCATCATCCGCCAAAATATCATTGGCATAAAATTCCACTATTTTAAGATAGTTAAATTCTGCCCTTTCATAATCCTTTAACTCCGTTAAAATTTCAGCCTGCTTCATAAGTGCCTCATCCTCAATTTTCTCCCCCTTATGGTTTTGGAGGATATCCTCCAATAGAGCAACGGCATCCTTCTTTTTATTTTGATACGCCAAGAAGTCTGCACGGGCATATTTTTTTAAAGCTGTTTGAGTAGAATCTTCCAAAGAGTTGTCCGAAATCAACAAGCTTAATTGCATGGCATCATTGGCCATTAATTGAGAAGTTGATCCTCTAAGCACCTTTAATTGGGTCAGCGCCCAATCAAAATCCCCTTTATAGAAACTGGTTTGTGCTACCTTAAACCTGGCCTCTTGACCTAGGACATCGTTTTTTAGGTCTTTCTGGATTTGGGAAAAATAGATCAATGCCTGATTAAATTTCTGATCATATACCAATATATCGCCCAAGGTACTTTTAATAAAGGATTTGCCGTAATTATTTAGAGGAAGTTCTAGGCTTTGACCTAGAATTTCAATGGCGGGTTCCGGGGTATTTCTATTAAACGTTAAAAATTTAGAATAGGCAATTTGAAGTTGTAAAGTTTCCATTTCATAACCGTAAACATTTAATAAATCATTAAACTTAGCCTGAACCTTGTCCAGCACTTTTTCATCAGCATCGAGTAAATCTATATCGATAAGATTAAGTTGGGCATCCAAAACCATGACAGCATCGGCACTATTTTGAGAAATATATTCAAATATGTCCTTTGCCGTTTTTTCATCTTGTTCCTCCAATGCCAATTTACCCAATCCCTGTAAACGTTGCAAAGAATTTTCAGCACCCCTTTTATAAATCGCCTTTTCCTGACTAAAGGCACTTTTAAATTGTTTCTGCTGTACAAAAAGCCAGCTCAACAGTTCATTCCACAAAATATCCGGGTTCTTTTGAGCATTCTGAAGTACGACCTTTTTGAATTTTATGTTATTGGGGTTTTCAGCATCGGAACTAATAAAATCATTTATATTCTTAAGTACATTAGCCTGGGAAGCCCTGCCTTCACTAATTAATTTTAAGTAGGAATCATACATTTGTTCTATGTTCCCCTGCTCACCATAAATCCTTGCCTTTTGAAAATTATAATCCAATTGGGGGTTTAACTCCATTGCAAGAGAATATGCCCTAATGGCATAATCCAACAAAGCATATTTTTGAAATCTATAGCCAAGGCCATAGCCGAAATTCGGATTTTCATTTATTTTCTGGAGCGCTGCGTTATAATACTCGGTTGCCTTTTCTGGCATTTCCTGCAAGGTATAATTGTAACCCAGCTCAATCAGCATCGTAGGATAAATATTTTGCCCATCTACAGCCTTCAACAAGAATTGTTCTGCCTTATCATATGCTTCCAATTGTTGGTAGCAGGCAACCAACCCCTCACCATAATCCGTCCTCATTGGGTTTTTGGCGACCAACTTCTCATAAAACACAACCGCCTTCTCATAGGCGCCATCCTCAAAATACTGTTTTGCCAAGAAGTCTTCTTGGGAAAGCAGCAATTGGCAACAGGAAAATATAAGAAAGAAGAGAAATGGTCGCAAGGAATCTTTTTTTTCAAAGATACGTAGAATGTATAAAGTGGACGTTAAGGGGAATACAAAGAATTACCTGGAACAAAACTTTAAATTCTCTATAGATTTTAGATGTAACTTTGATCATTATCTTGTGTACATGAAACTTTTAATAGCAGAAGACGAAACTTCTTTACAACAATCCATAGTTACCTATTTGGAAAAGGATGGGAATGTTTGTGAATGCGCTTCCAATTATGATGAGGCCATTTACAAAGTATCGCTATATGATTACGACATAATTATACTTGATATCAATTTGGTCACAGGAAGTGGCTTGGATGTGCTAAAACAGCTAAAAAAAGAAAAGAAAAAAGCGGGTGTAATAATTATTTCAGCCAACAACTCCTTGAGCGATAAACTTGAAGGCCTAGATTTTGGGGCAGATGATTATATCACCAAGCCCTTTCATTTGGCCGAGCTTAATTCGCGTATAAAAGCCGTTTTGAGACGAGGTAAATTTGGTGGCGATGAAAGTATTGTATTCAATGAAATACGAATAGATACCAGGGCTAAATCCGCCTATATAATGGACACTCCTATGACCCTTACCAGAAAGGAATTCGACCTATTACTTTTCTTTATTACGAATAAAAATAGGGTACTCTCCAAAGAAATTATTGCAGAACACTTATGGGGTGATAATAGCGATTTGGCAGATAATTTTGATTTTATCTATGTGCACATCAACAACCTGAGGAAAAAATTAACATTCGAAGGTGCAAAATACATCAAGACCGCATACGGGAGTGGTTATAAATTTACTGAAGAATAAAACTTGGCCAAGAAGAATATTAAAATACCGCTGTTGCAACAAGCATCCAAAACATTTCTTTGGGCCAGTTTGCTATTAATGATCATTAGTACCTTTGCGCTCTACTTTTACGTAAGTTGGCTTCTTAAGCAGGAAGTGGAAGAAGAATTGTTTTCAGCAGAGGCAAGAATAGAAAGCGCCCTAATTGCAGGAAAACACCCCAGTTCCCTGGCCCCTATAATTGAGGTGGTGGAGGTAGACCACCCCCAAGCTACATTTACTAAAGACACAGTCATATACGACCCCTCCCAAAATGAAATGGAATTGTTCAGGGAATTATCTACCTATAAGAATATAAACAGCAAATTTTACAAGATATCTGTCCGCGTTCTTGTTGTTGAGTCTAAGGAAATTTTATGGGCCATAATCCTTTCTTACATATTTATAATCCTACTTGTTTTTATTTTCCAGTTTTATCTAAATAAATCCTATAACAAGAAGCTCTGGCATCCGTTTTTCCACAATTTGGAACAAATGAAAACATTTTCGTTGTTGTCCAAAAAACCAATACAGTTTCTGGACAGTGAAATTCTTGAATTTTCCGAATTGAATAAAGAGATTACCCTATTGACAGGTAAAGTTAAGGACGATTACGAAAACTTGAAACAATATACAGAAGACGTCTCCCACGAACTACAGACCCCTCTTGCCATTATACAGGCTAAAATTGAAAATATAATAAACGATCAAACGGTAACCGAGGTACAATTTAAACAATTAACCTCTATCCAAAGGGACATACAGCGCTTAACACAATTAAACAAAGGCCTGACCCTGTTGACCAAATTAGAGAATCAACAATTTACGCACAAGGAAAATATTGACATTACCGGTCTTACAGACCAAATCATCGCAAATTTTAGTGAGATAACCTCAATTACCCTTTCCTTTCAAAAAACCAACAACATTTGGGCCAGCATGGATCCTTATTTAGCGGAGATATTGTGCAACAACATAATTTCCAACGCTATTAAGCATAACTCCAATAGCGAGCCCATAACCATTGAAGCTAAAGACATGATTCTTACCGTATCCAATTTTGGCCAAAAGCCAATTGCCAATCCACAACATCTATTTACCCGATTTTACAGGGAAACCAAGGAAACAAAATCGACAGGCTTGGGGCTGGCCATTGTAAAAAAAATATGTGATCTATACGGTTACCATATTTCCTATAAGCATATAAAAGACCATCATTGTTTTTCAATAGATTTTGATACAACACAAGCCTCCTAAAAATAAATATGCCCAAGGAGATAAGCTTTAAATTCTCTTTAGATTATTCTCCTACTTTTCCACAATTTTGAATTTAGAACACCATAATGAAAAAAAACACCTTCCTTTTAATACTATTTATACTACTTGGACTTACAGCAGTTTCCGCACAGAAATCCATCAGCATCACTGGGCGATTGATAGATGCCGACACTAATGAGACCTTACCATTTGCCAATGTCTCGGTAAACCGATTTTCCGATAATGTTTTGGTAACAGGGGCCGTTACCGACGATGATGGTATGTTCTTAATTGAGAATATCCCGGTAGACACCTATACTATTTATTTTTCTTATTTGGGATATGCAGGAGCAACACAAAAAATAATTACAACTGGCCTTAACACTGTATTTGACCTGGGCCGTATAGCACTATTCCCAGACGCAGAAATGCTAAATGAGATAGAGGTTAGTGCAAAACAGGCAACTACCAATTCTGAATTGAATAAAAAATCCTTTAACCTAAGTGATAACATTGCCCAATCAGGGGGTTCTGTATTGGATGCCATGAAAACTATGCCCGGGGTTAGCTTTGATCAAGAAGGTAAAGTAATACTTCGCGGAAGCGATAAGGTCGTTATTTTAATTGACGGAAAACAATCCAGCCTTACGGGATACGGAAATCAAAAAGGACTGGGCAATATCCCAGCTACCAACATCGAAAAAATTGAAATAATCAATAATCCCTCTGCCAAATACGACGCAAATGGATTTGCAGGGATTATCAATATCATTTATAAAAAAGAAAATCAAACCGGGTTTAATGGTGATGTAGGACTTTCATTTGGCCTTGGGGCATTTGATAAAAAGAAGGAGGACACCAAGACCGATCTGGGTTCTTTCTCCCTTAACCCAAAACTTATTCCCAGTCTCAATTTCAATTACAAGACCAATAAATTGAACTACTTTGTTCTATCGGAATTTATAGTGCAGGAAGCCCTGCCAAATAATGAGTTTACTACCCGCCATTATGATGATGGCAGAAATACTATTTCCCAAGTACCTGAAAACCGCAGACAATTTAGGGTAATTATTAATGGCGGCTTGGATTGGGAGCTTACTGAAAATGATGCTATCACCTTTTCCGGAATGTATGATCGCGAAAAACACATAGACACCTCGCAGGTAGCTTTTACAAATCTGAATACCAATACCCGGGAAAGGTATTACAATTGGCAGGAGGAAGAAATTACAAGTTATATAAATGTTGCCGTTAATTACAAACACAAATTTTCCAAGATTGGACATACGCTTAGTGCCAATGCACAATACACTAGAGGGCTGGAGGATGAAAGCTATTTCCTGAACGATAGTTCCGCCATTAGGGTGGGAAGGGACGCCACCAATATTTTGGCCGTTGAACATACAACAAGCTTCTCTGCGGATTATTCCAGGGCTTTAAAGCACGGAAAAATAGAATTGGGAACCAAGGCTAGAATCAGAAGACTACCCGTGGATTATACTATAACTCCTGGGAACAATAGTATTATATATCCCAATATGGGGGCATATTCCGATTGGGGCGAAAATCTTTATGCCCTTTACACCAACTATTTATTGGAACAAGAAAAATTTGACATTGAAGCAGGTATGCGGGCCGAGCACACCGATGTTTTTTATGATATAGATCCCGCAAATAACTACTATCAAAATAACGACGCCTACAACTATTTCGAACTTTTTCCTAGCCTGCGATTTACTTATAAACTCAATGATTACAATAAGTTCTCCGTATTCTATAATAGACGGGTAGACCGACCAGGGGAACCAGAACTTAGGATTTTTCCAAAATACGACGATCCGGAACTCCTAAAGGTGGGCAATCCGTATCTACGGCCACAATTCACGGACGCCATGGAACTTGCCCATAAATACAGCTGGGGTAGCGGTTCCCTTTTTTCTGCATTGTACCACAGAATGACCAAGGATCAATATATGCGTATTTTTAGTATAGACGACTCCAACCCTGATTATGATATTGTAAACAAAATATATCAAAATACAGGTAATGCCACAAATACCGGAATTGAGTTACTGCTAAGTCAGGACATGACCCGAAATTGGAAATTGTCCGCCAGTTTTAATTGGTACGCAAACCACATAGACAACTATACTGGCTCTTTATTATTCCCTTATGTGAGGCCATTTCTTATTGAAAAATCAACCGATAATGCAGGAGATTTTAAAATTAATAACGAAGTTACCTTGCCTAAAAACTGGACCCTACAACTTACTGGCTTATATTACTCGGACAAGAATATTCCTCAAGGCAAAGAACTATCACGATCCTCGATTGATGCAGGTATAAAGAAAATTGTTTGGGACGGTCATGGAGAATTTACACTATCTGCCTCGGACATCTTTAACACATTTGGCCTACGGCAGGAAGTGAAAAGTGATGGTTTTACAGCTATTTATGAGAATTATTTTGAAACACAGATAGCAAGAGTTGGATTTAAGTATAAGTTTTAATATTACAAAACTTCCCTTGTCTTATATTATTCGATAACCAAAGTAATCAATTCAATATTTTAAGTTATTCCCCTTTTATGCATTCGTACCAGCTCATTTATAATCAAAATGGACAAAATTGAAAGTAATACCGCTGAGGAACCGATAGTCCCGAGATTTAACCCGCCCTTTTCTAGAGGTTTTGTTAGTAAGTCTCCAAAAGTGGCCCCAAATGGTCTGGTTAAAATAAAAGCAATCCAAAAGAGTAAAATAGTGGACACTTGGGTATAAAATTTCAAGAATACCACACCCAGTAGCAATAAGCCTATTAACAGTGCTCCACCAGCAAACCCTAGACCCGAATCATCTGCGAGATAATCACCCAAGGCAGTACCTAAAGTATTGGAGCACAAGATAGCTATCCAGTAAAACAACTCTGGTCTAAAGGTTGAAATATTGGATACTTCCAATGACTTTTCCGTCTTCCACCAAACCAATAAAACGATCATGAGACACAAAAAGAGCAGTAATGACCCCTTTGCATATCCCAAGCCAAGAGTTCTATCCATATAATCCGAAATGGTAGTACCTGCCGTACTGGTTGAAATGATTACCAGCCAATAAATTACCGGATTGTATTTTTTTGATTTTAGTTGAAGTATCAATGTCATCAAAAAAAATCCGAGCAGTATAACAGAACTTAACCCATAACCTATCTTTAAAGTCATAGATAGCAGGTCTCCAGCGGTTTCTCCAAAGGTGGTTGCACATATTTTCATAACCCAAAAAACCAGTGTTACTTCGGCCACCTTTTTCATAAATTGTTTCGATTAGTTTAAATAATTAAAAAGCCGTAGTAAATGACAATCCAAAAGCTTCCTTGGAATAAAAAGGAACCAACATTGCAGTTGTTGTCTTTTCCCTTTCCCTTTTAAAAAGTTTATTTTGAAAATATGGCATTAACCAATAGGCAATTTTTGTGCTTAATATTCCAATCCCAGCACCGGCGACCACATCGGTAATCCAATGCCTATCGTTATAAACGCGAAACATCCCTGTTCCGGTTGCAACTAAATACCCAGCTACACCAATCCATGGCGAAACCGACTTGTATTCCTGATATAGAAATTCTGCCCCCATAAAAGCCGTTGCCGTATGACCTGAAGGAAAGGAATTCAAGGAACTACCATCTGGTCTTTTTACCTTAGTTATGGCCTTTAATCCCAAGGTACTTGAACTCATAATAACATACGAAGTAGCAAGAATAATGGTCCTATCCCAAAAATCATGTTCCCCTTTTACCCCTAACATGTTCAACCCATATACAGATAGACCCGGGGCATATTGAGAGAAATTGTCGATGGTTATTTTCTGATCTATATGCTCATTCACCTCTTCTTTAACCCCAGAATTAACCAACTTTAATCCATCGCTTTCAATTCCAACAATACCATAGGCAATTAGTGAAGCCGGAACAATTATGCTTGGGTATTTAAACTTATACTTATTGGAAAAAGCGATACTATCATGACTTGATTGCTGAGCCATGACGGGTGTCACAACACACATTGTGCACATAGATGCCAAGAATACCAAACGGATGAATTTCAAGTTTTAATAGATTTAAATAATACTTTGGAATTCAAAGCTAAATTCCAAATCTCTTTAAAATCTAAAGTCATAAATTAAAGAACCTTAAACATTAGGACAAACTCCCCTGAACTACTCAACTTTAAGTTTCCCTTAGATTTCAAATCTAATTTTATAACATATTTATTCTATCGATCTTAAAATGTGGCAAAAAATATTCCCTGACCGATTTGCACTATTAAAAACTTTCATCCTAATATTCCTAACGCTGTCTTTTTTAGTTAGGATGGTATTCCTGATATGGAGCTTTGGGGAAATTGACACCTCAATCGGAGCACTAATCGCTACTTTCGGTATTGGATTTTTGTTTGATCTAGGCACCATCTCGTTCTTTGCATTGCCTTACTGCATTTATTTACTGCTAATGCCCCAAAAGTTCCACGGAAGTATTGTAGATAGATGGATTACTTATGTAGCTTACACTATAGGTTTAATGATTTTTCTATTTTCTTTCTTCGCCGAAATCACTTTTTGGGACGAATTTAAAAATAGATTTAATTTTATTGCGGTCGATTATTTGGTATACACCTATGAGGTGGTCACAAACATCAATGAATCCTACCCCATACCCTATTTGGTTGGCCTGATCTTGATAGCTGTTGGAACCTTGATTTTTATCACTTATAAAAAAGCTGCATTTTCAAAAACCTTTAAAAGTACGGCCCACTTTAAGGCCAAGTTACTACCCTTTTTTGTGGTTTTGGGTGTAACTATTATTTCAGGCTTTTTTATTAAGAACAAACATGCAGAACAGTTTACCAACAGATACAACAATGAACTATCCAAGGCAGGAATCTATTCATTTTTTTCCGCCTTTCGGAACAACGAACTTTCGTATACTGAATTTTACAACACTATAGATACTGAAAAGGCCTTTGAACTGGTCAAAGCATCCTTCAACAATGAAAATGCAACCTTTATTAAACCAAAGGAACATTCCATATTGCGAACAATTCACCATACGGATTCCATCAATAAACCCATCAAACCCAACATCATCTTTATTTGTATCGAAAGCTTAAGTGGTAAATACTTAAATTCCCTTGGTGGTGATTACAACATTACACCAACCTTGGACAGCCTGGCCAATAACAGCATATTTTTTACCAATCTATACGCCACGGGAACTAGGACCGTACGCGGCATGGAAGCCATAACACTGTCCATTCCCCCTACCCAAGGAAGGAGCATTGTAAAAAGGGCCAACAATACAGGACTATTCACCATTGGAGAAATCTTTGAAAATATGGGATACAGCCGCAATTTCTTTTATGGGGGAGATGGTTATTTCGATAATATGAACACCTACTTTGGCGGCAATGGCTTTAATATTGTAGATAGAGGAAGAGGGTTTTTATTGGATAAGGGAATACAAACTACACGAACCAACATTGAGGATGAAGAAGTTACCTTTGAAAATGCTTGGGGTGTATGCGATGAGGACATTTACAGGAAGGTAATAAAAGAAGCCGATATGGCCCACAAAGCCAAAAAACCGTTTTTTAATTTTGTGATGACCACCTCCAACCACAAGCCCTACACCTATCCAGAAGACAAAATAGACATTCCCTCCGGTACCAGCAGGGCTGGAGCCATAAAGTATACCGATTTTGCCATAGGGGAATTTCTAAAAATCGCTAGGACAAAACCCTGGTTTAAAAACACTGTACTGGTTATAATGAGCGACCATTGTGCCAGTAGTGCAGGAAGAGGGGAATTGGACATCAACAATTATCACATACCTGCTATGATCTGTAATCTGCCGGATATTGCACCCCAAAAAGTTAATAAGCTTTGTTCGCAGATAGATATGTTCCCCACAGTATTTTCGTTTTTAAATTGGGATTACACCAGTAATCTTTTCGGGAAAGATGTTCTTAATATGAAACCAGAAGACGAAAGGGCATTTATAGGTAATTACAGAAAGTTAGGACTTTTAAAGGGTAATAAAGTAATGGTATTGGGAGATCAAAGGAAGGCCAATTTTTATGAATGGAATCCCGCCAATAATAACCTATCTTTAATTCCTATGGACAAGAATTATCTAGATACTACCATCGCATTTTATCAGGTAGCTAATTATTTATACACCCAACAAGGGCTAAAGTCAAAGCAATAAGTATTTTGAAGAATATTCATTTTATCATCAATCCCAAGGCCGGTTCTGGCAATAATATTTTAGATATTGACTACCTAAAGCCTTACTTCAAAGAAACGGATTACAGCCTTTCCGTTAAATTTTCCAAATTTAAAAAACAGGCCATTGTCTTAACAAAGGAATCAGTCAAAGAAGGGGCCCATACTATTGTGGCCTGCGGTGGAGACGGCACCATCAATGAAATTGCCTCCTGTTTGGTAGGCACTAACGTGACACTAGGCATAATACCCATTGGATCTGGCAATGGACTTGCCTCACATCTTATGATTCCTCAAGTTATTGAAAAAGCCATTGAGGTAATTAAAAAGAATGATATGGTGACTATTGATGTTGGAAGAATAAATGAACAATATTTTTTTAGCAATACAGGAATGGGCTTTGACGCCAACGTCATAAAGAACTATGAAGCCCTAAAAAAAAGAACTTTAGTAGGTTACCTCGCCGCTTCCTTTAAATCCTTTAACGAGTTTAACAAAAAAAGGAATGTTAAGATATGCATAGATGAGAACCACGTTATTAATAACCCCTTTTTAATATTTATCTCCAACTCGAACGAACTTGGATTCAACATTAGCTTAACACCAAAAGCCTCCTTGATGGATGGGCATTTGGACGTACTAATAGTTCCCCAAATAAGCAAACTAAAAATGCTGTTGTTTGGTGCTCTCATGTTGATCCGCAGGCCCCATTGGCTTAAGGAAATTAAAACCTATCAAACCAAAACAATACTAATTTCCAGGAATGAGGGACTATTTTTAGACTCGCAAATTGATGGGGAATTCCATAAGGTTGAAGATAAAGACATAAACATTTCCGTCTTGGAGAAATCTTTGGGTATTCTTGTCCCCAAAAACATTGGGCTCCAACTTTAATTTATCTTTAGATTCATTCATTTTATTTATGCCAACCATTGGGTATGCAAGTAGCACACCTGTTAACGGCTTTAAAATGATTTCTATTTTAAACAATGGATTCTTAATAATCCCTCAGTACACCAGGACAGCACTTCTAGTATCCCTAATAATCTTTGGCACCAATATGCTGTCGGCTCAGGACAAAACTATAACCGACATAGGTGATGTTTTACTGATTGCCCTACCAGCATCCGCATTGGGCAGCACCATAGCAGTTGGGGATAAACAGGGAACCTGGCAGTTTACCAAGGGATTTATGTTAAACCAAGCCCTAACGATAGGATTAAAAATGGCCATAGATAAGCCAAGACCGGATTTAAGCAACAATTCTTCCTTTCCTTCAGGACATACGTCAACCACCTTTCAGAGTGCGGCCTTTATTCAAAAACGATACGGTTGGAAATATGGTGCCGCTGCCTACGCCCTTGCAGGGTTTACAGGCTATACTAGATTACAAGCGGATAAACATGACGTTTGGGATGTCTTGGCAGGTGCCATAATCGGTGTTGGCAGCTCCTATATTTTTACGACGCCGTACCAAAAAAAACATATGGAAATCACCTTTAGCAGTAATACGGGCAACTATCTTTTGGGATATTCCTATAAATTTTAATCCTGCGGATCCTAGTCTATTTTATCAAAACCAGTATAGGGAACAAGAACTTCAGGAATTTGTATTCCGTCTGCCGTTTGGTAATTTTCCAATATTCCCGCCAGTACACGTGGCAATGCCAAAGAGCTACCATTTAAGGTATGCGCCAATTGGCTTTTCCCATTTTCGTCCTTATAGCGTAATTTCAACCTATTTGCCTGATACGTTTCAAAATTAGATATCGAGCTAATTTCCAACCAACGATCTTGGGCAGTTGAGAAAACTTCAAAATCGAATGTAAGAGCAGAAGTAAAACCTAAATCTCCGCCGCAAAGACGTAAGATCCTATAAGGCAATTTTAATTCCCTTAAGATATTCTTTACATGCTCAACCATACCATCCAAGGCCTCATATGATTTCTCGGGATGCTCAACACGCACTATTTCTACCTTATCAAATTGGTGTAAACGGTTTAATCCGCGAACATGGGCGCCATAGCTCCCGGCCTCCCTTCTAAAGCAAGGCGTATATGCGGTATGCGTTACTGGAAAATCGCCCTCGTTTAAAATAACATCCCTAAAGATATTGGTTACCGGTACCTCGGCAGTAGGAATCAGATAAAGATCATCTTCACCAACGTGATACATCTGCCCTTCTTTATCGGGCAACTGACCTGTACCATAACCAGAGGCCTCATTTACTAAATGCGGCACTTGAATCTCATTATATCCTGCCGCTGCATTCTTATCTAAAAAGTAAGAGATAAGTGCCCGTTGTAATCTAGCTCCTTTGCCTTTGTAAACCGGAAATCCCGCACCGGCTATTTTAACCCCTAATTCAAAATCTATAATATCATATTTCTTTGCCAAGTCCCAATGAGGCAATGCCCCCTCCTTTAAAACGGGAATGTCCCCTTCCCTAAAGATCTCTTCGTTATCCTCTTCTGTGCTTCCCGCCGGAACTGAAGCATGGGGTACATTTGGGATTTGGTACAATAAGCTTTGAAGCTCCCCGGCTGCTGATGTCAATTCTTCATTCAATTCCTTGGATTCCTCTTTTAAACTACCAGTACGTTCCTTTAAAACATTGGCTTCTGCCGCTTTTCCACTTTTATAAAGGGCTCCTATTTCCTTGGAGATACTATTGGATTCTGCCAGGGTATTATCTAATCGTGTTTGCAGTGAACGCCGTTTTTCATCCAATTGAAGTACGTTTTCAATAAGCGGAAGGGCATCTATATTACGCTTTTTTAAAGCTTCTATAATTTGTTCTTTATCTTCACGGATAGCCTGTAACTGCAACATTTTTTTAAAATTTTATCGTGCAAATTTAACCTAATCTTCGGATTTTAGGCATAAATTTAGCCTAGATATAATCCGCAATTCTAAAATCTATGGTTTTTGAACACTTAGCCTTAAATGTAAAAAACATCAAGGACATTAAAGATTGGTATGTTACCAATGTGGGTCTAAAGGTAGTTAGTGAACAAACGGAAGCTCCTTTTATGACCTTTTTGGAAGATTCATCCGGGCGCGTAATTATGGAACTTTACCATAGACCTGATGAGGAAATTACAAATTTTAAGGCAAAGCACCCCCTCACCTTTCATATAGCTTTTGTATCCGAAAACGCCGAAAAAGATAAAATTAGATTATTGGACAAAGGGGCCAGTTTCGCAGAGGAAATCAAAAAGGCAGACGGAAGCCATTTGGTGATGCTCCGCGACCCTTGGGGTATGCCCCTGCAACTTTGCCATAGGGCCAAAGTTTTTTAGCAAAACACAAATCTTAACCCTTGTGGTTATTATTTCGGTAATGACGGTAAAATCCAATCATTGTGTTTAAAATGACTCCAGGATACCTTCCCAAAATCAATTTCTGGATCTATAAATTGTTGGTGAGGTTTGCCATTGACACTTACCCTGGAATTTACATAGACCGAAATTTCCTCGCCCTTTTCTTGGTATTCCTTTTTTAACCGTTGGGTAAATTGCCAAATAAAATCTGGGTAGCAGGAAACTTTACTTTTTTGTACTCTTGTTAGATAATCATCCAAATTTACCAAAAACGAATTTTTGGTGGTACTATTCACCACTTTAAACGATGTAATACCCGTGCGACTTCGCAGCATCATTCTCCAACTCATTCGGTGCCCCTCTTCTGTCCATAAAACATCGTCTTTTATAAAATAATGCCGGACAGGAAGCCCCAATTGAATTAAAAAATAAATGAACAAAACACCCAAAACTAGCTTTCTATTCTTAGGCACAATAACTTCATCCTTCTGATACGGTTCTTTATGCTTGAAAAATATTTTCCTAATTATCTCTGGTTCAAAAAAGAATACTGAGAATGCCAATGCCAAATATGGGAAAATACCGATTTGAAAAACAATGGAATTAAACAAATGAAAGAAAATCGAGGCCACAAAAGCCCATTTTCGAGTAGGTTTCCATAAAAGGGCGGGTACGATGAGCAAATCGAATAGAATCCCTGAAATACCCACTATCCTATGAAGCACAGGTTCTTGTAGGAAATCACCAATTAAAGGATAGCTCCTTTTGTTTTTAAAAAGTATCTCTATAATACTAAAATCCAACCAATCGCCGTACAACTTGGCAAAGGAAGCATAGGTGTAAACAATAAACAGCTGCAAAACAATTATCCATTTTACACAGGCCGACATCTTATTGGCCTTTAGGGACGGATTACTTCTGGTGTCCAGGGAATAGTTCCTATTAGCGGGCAAAAAGGCCATTATTGTTGCAATTAATATCAATAGATAATAGTGATTATTGTAGGCCGTTTTTTGCATAAGGTAAACCCCTGTCCAAAGCAACGTAAAAGCAATAATGCTATAACGGTACCTATACCCCAAAGCAATGCAAATTCCCAGAGTTCCCATCACAAAAAAATAAAAATACATGCCTAGGCCCGGAAGGGGCTGCAACCATTCAAAACCAATGAAACTAAAGGTAAATTGGGGGTCTATAAGGTTTTTTTTGACCCAACCCGTAATAATGGCACCGTAGCATTCGAGACTGACCAAGATGCCAAAAAATATCCTAAAAATAAGGAGCGGACTATTATCGATTTGCTTAAAAAGAAATCGATCTAACATTTACTTGGAGATAATGGAAAGGGAGGTCTCCCTATCCTTATTCAACTGTGTCTTTAGAGCATCAACGGAATCGAACTTATGTTCATCCCTAATGCGTTCAATTATATCTATTTGAATTTTTTTACCATATAGATCTTGATCGAAATCAAAGAAATTAATTTCGATACTTTTGGTCTTGCCTTCCACGGTTGGATTAAAACCGATGTTCATCATTCCAAAAACGGTTTTGTCATCTATAACACTACTGACCACATAGACCCCATTCTTGGGTATTAGCTTATACTCTTCGGGAATGGATAAATTGGCCGTAGGAAAGTTTAATTTACGCCCCAAACCTTTTCCTTTAACAACGGTCCCTGTAAGCATATATTTATAGCCTAAATACAGATTGGCCGTTTTCATATCTCCCCCCTCCAAGGCCTTTCTAATTTTTGTAGAACTTACGGAAACATCATCGATTTCTTGGGCCGATATTTCTTCTACTTCAAATTCCAACGCATTTCCAAAAGCCATTAGGTCATTTATATTGGCATTCCTATTTCTTCCAAACCTATGATCATAGCCTATTATGATTTTCTTTGTCTTTAAATCATTGACCAAAATATCCCTAACAAATTGGGTAGCGGATAACCTAGAAAACTCTTTGGTAAATGGGTGTACAATTAAATAATCTACACCTATTTCTTCCATTATTTTGATCTTCTCATCTATGGTATTCAAAAGTTGAATAGAGACATCCTTTTGAAGCACCATTCTGGGATGCGGAAAAAAAGTAAGTACTGTAGATTTTAGATTCAGTACTTTGGCATTATTAATGAGACGTTCTAAAATTTTACGGTGACCGATATGCACACCATCAAAAGTGCCGATAGTAATGGCAGTGGGGTGCGCTTTGTCGTAATTGGAGATGCTTTGAACTGTTATCACAAATTGGAATAATAAAAAAACTTATCTTTGAGTTTGTACAAAAACCCGCTTGATGGTTGTAAAATTACGTCTTGTTTTTTCAATATCCATATTTTTTCTTTGCTATTGCGGATTTGGCCAAACTAAATATTGGCAAAAAACCGATTCTAGGAGTAACCGATCCCAGGGGCAGACGGTAGCTTTGGATGTGAAAAATGGCACCACTTTTTCATTGCAAAAGGATATTTTTGTCAATGAACTTAGGTCAACCAACATCAATAAAGCTTCCAAAATAATAAATTTTCCTGATGAAAACGGGGACTTGATTCCGTTTGTTGTCCAAGAAGCCTCAGTACTATCCCCAGAACTTGCCAAGAAATATCCCCAAATAAAATCTTATACAGGTAAGGGTTTAACCAATGCCAAAGACAAGGTAAGATTTAGTGTTTCCCAGAATGGTATTCAAAGCATGATTGTCTACGGGGATAGCAAAAGTGCCACTTTCATGCAGAAACTATCAAATTCCGAGGATGAATATATGGTGTACAACAGAAAGGACGCCTTAATGATGAATACTAATTTTATTTGTGAAACCCAATCGCAAATGGAAAAAAAAATAGGGGCCTCTGCCCTAAAATTGGTGGACGGTCAAGTTCTAAGAAAATTTAGAGTGGCTATCTCTGCAACTGGGGAGTATACTGAATTTCACGGAGGCACCGTGCCAGATGCCTTAGCCGCCATTAATGCCACCGTTACTAGGATAAATGAAATTTTTGAAACCGATTTGGGTATCAGCTTGGAGATTGTAGCCAATACGGATCTTGTCATTTACACCAACAAAGACACCGACCCCTATGGGTCAAATCTTAATTCAGAAATACAGAACACCTTAACTACTGTTATAGGAGCGGAAAACTATGATGTTGGACATTTGTTCCAAAAAGACGAAAATGGAGGAAATGCCGGCTTTATAGCCTCGGTCTGCATAGATTCCAGAAAAGGGAGCGCATATTCTTCGGCATTAACGCCACAAGGAGATATTTTTGACCTCGACTTTGTAGCCCACGAAATGGGACATCAATTTGGGGCCAACCACACTTGGTCCTTTGAATCTGAAGGCACCTTAGTCCAGGCAGAACCGGGAAGCGGCTCCACAATCATGGGATATGCAGGAATCTCAGGCAGCAACAATGTAGCTCTAAACGGTGACGATTATTTTCATTATTACAGCATTTTTCAAATATTGGAATACATTAAAACTACCAGTTGTGGACAAGAGATTTCCATTATAAATTCCCCACCCATTATAGTGTCCTCCGGTAATTTCACCATTCCAAAATCTACAGCATTTAAATTAACAGGGAATGCAACAGATGTGGATGTGGACGATATTCTTACTTACAATTGGGAGCAAATTAATGATGGAATAGTAACCCACAACACCTTTGGACCAACTAATCTAAGCGGAGCCAACTTTAGGTCCGTAAAGCCTACAGTAAAAACTACCAGATATTTTCCAAGACTCAGCAGCATTGTATCGGGTAACCTAACTCAAACCAATCCCAACGTAAACACCACATGGGAAACGGTTTCCAGTGTAGAAAGGGAACTGGATTTTGCACTTACGGTTAGGGACAATTCCGTAGGAGGAGGACAAGTAGCATCGGACCTTGTTAAGGTTACTGTAATAAACAATGCAGGGCCATTCGTCATAACCTCCCAATCCATTAATGAAATTTATACTGCAGGTACCAGGCAAGAGGTTGTTTGGGATGTAGCCAATACGGACCAAGGTCCTGTGAACACCCAAAAGGTAGATATCTATTTTTCCGCCAATGGAGGCGCCTCCTTTCCCATTAAATTGGCCGATAGCGTACCCAACGATGGACAACAGGATGTATTAATCCCTGGATTTGCTACGCCATCTGGCCGAATAATGGTCAGTGCACACGACAATATCTTTTTAGCTGTGAATGCTGTAGATTTTACAATAACCGCCTCAGACATTGTATTGAATTTTGCCCAATTGCAACACGAGGTTTGTCAAGGCAATGACTTGATAGCACCCTTTACCTACCAAACATTTAATGGTTTTTCTGAAGAAGCAACTTTTTCTGCCACTGGAATGCCTCCCGGAATGTCCGTTGATTTTTCCCCCAGCTCTGCCATAGTGAACGATACTATAGTGGACATTACCTTTTCCAATACCGATTTGGTAAATCCAGGAAATTATCCCATAACAATAATCGCCACTTCAGCTACAGTCAGCAAAGAGGTTACCATAGATGTCAAAATCCTGGATAACGCCTTCTCTGATGTAGTACTGCAGTTGCCCACCAATGGATTCACTAATGCACGTATTGCCTCGGTATTGGAGTGGGAGTCCAATACTTCTTATACTTCCTTTGATATTGAGATAGCGGATGAAGCCTCCTTTACCAATATTATTGAGACGGGCAGTGTTATTTTTAATTCCTATTTAACCACTAATTTAGTGCCGGAAACCACCTATTATTGGCGCATTAAACCCAAAAATAGTTGTGGGGAGGGGACCTTTGGCCCTGCATTTAGCTTTACAACTTTAGAAATGAATTGTGCTTTGGAAGTTGCTAAGGATTTACCGCTTACCATTTCAACAATCGGTGCACCTACAGTAACCTCTAAAATTACACTGTTGAACGATCTGCCCATTGCAGATGTAAATGTTAATTTGGACCTGACCCATACATTCCTAGCCGATTTAGAAATAAGCCTTATCTCACCTGCTGGTACTCGAGTAATTCTAGTATCCAATTCCTGTGGAGGAAATCAGGATATATTGGCCACTTTTGATGATGCTGGGGATAGCTTTATATGTTCAACAACACCAGCAGCAATACAAGGGACCGTTAGACCCTTAGGGACTTTAGGTGCGTTTAACGGGGAATCTACGTATGGGGATTGGATTTTGGAAGTAAAAGACATCGCTGCATCGGATGGAGGGTCAATAAATGCTTTCTCCTTGGACATTTGTGTAGAAGGTACCTTCAGGGCAGATGAGGATAAAGATGGCGTATTTGATGATGGTGATGACCTATGCCTTAACACCCCATTGGGAGCTCTAGTAGATTTAAGCGGTTGTCCCGTTTATTTATTCCCTGCGGATAATTTTGAAGTTGAGATCAACAGCGAATCCTGTAGCAACCAAAATAATGGTTCCATACGTGTGGTTGCCGGTATAAACATGGCATACGAAGTTACCCTAACGGGACCTGGAGTTAATGAGAGCAGTAATTTTACCAATTTCTATTTTGAAGAAGGCCTTGCTGCCGGCACTTATGAATTATGCATTATGGGAACGGAAGGTAGTAAGGTATATGAACCCTATTGTTTCCAAGTAATTGTTACACAACCTCCACCTTTGAGCGTGACTACAAAACTTGTTGCGGATGGAAATCAAACCCAATTGAATTTAGAAGGAGGCTTTTTATACAATGTTGAATTAAATGGTATTGTAACCCAAACCAAATCTTCAAGCATAACATTGGACCTAAAAAAAGGAATCAACCAAATTAAAGTATCTACAAATTTACCATGCCAGGGTGTATTTGAAGAGCAATTATTGCTCATTGATGAGCCTTTGGTATTCCCCAACCCATTTGTGGAGGAAATTAGCCTGTTGTTCAATAATGGCCCCAATAGTGTAAATACCAAAATTTTTAATTATAATGGTCAATTGATCAGCAATAAAGATTATACCCTTACCGGCAATGAAATCAGGATTGGCTTTTTAGGATTACCCTCAGGTATTTATATCCTTAAGGTAACTGGAGTGGGGATAAATAGTACTTTTAAAGTTGTAAAGAAATAAGCGGATGAAACCAATAGCCATATTTTTGTGTTTTTTGGCCTTAGTGGGATGCGGAGGTAAGGATTCTCCAAAACCACCCTTGTCCTCACTTCTGGTCTTTCCACAGAAAAACTCTGAATGTACGACCGGACAGGATGTTACTGGAACAAATACCTCTTTAGTAGAGTTTAGGTGGCAAACTTCGGACCACACAGAATCCTATGAGGTAAGGGCTACCAATTTGAATAATACTACTACCCAAACCATTGTAGTAAGCGGAACCTCGGCAAAACTAGCAATAGTAAAAGGCGCACCTTATTCTTGGCTTGTAATTTCCAAAAACACCAAAGTATCGGAAACGGCAAGAAGTGAAACCTGGAGATTTTATAACGCTGGTGTAGAAACCACCTACGCTCCATTTCCTGCAGAAGTTATATCACCCAAAACAGGAACTAACATATCAAAGGACCTTAACAATGAAGTTCTTTTGGATTGGGAAGGTGCCGATGTGGACAATGATCTAGAAGGATATGATGTATATTTTTCAACTGAAACGCCACCAACCACCTTGATTGCTTCACTTACCTCCGGAAAATCGGATTACAAGGTTAGTGTAGTAGCAAATACGGTCTATTATTGGAGAATAGTGACCATGGACCGGGAAGGAAATACGGCAACGAACAGCATTTCTGAATTTAAAGTACGCTAAGGTCTTTATTAGGTGCCGTTAAACTCGTTCATTGTTCTATTGACCCCAGACAATACAAACGAACGGACAAGCTCACCAATCCGCTCATAACGTTTCACCAAGGCATCCTTTTCCTCTTCATTCCATTCCCCCAAGACATAATCTATTTGTTTGCCCTTTCCAAAATTCGAACCAACACCAAACCTCAATCTATTGTAATTGGTAGTGAGCAGGTACTCTTGAATATCCTTTAATCCATTATGGCCACCATCACTACCTTTTGTCTTTAAACGGATTGTTCCAAAAGAAAGATTAATATCATCTGTAATAATCAACATATTTTCTTGAGGAATATTTTCCTTTTCCATCCAATATTTTACAGCCTTTCCACTTCTGTTCATATAGGTAGATGGTTTAAGACACAATATACTCCTGCCCTTAACCTTAAAAGTTCCTAAATCCCCCAACTTTCCAGTTTCAAAGTTAAAACCTTCTGTACTGGATAAGGCATCCAGAATTTTAAAACCAATGTTATGGCGGGTTTCCGAGTATTCTTCCCCTATATTTCCAAGGCCCACAATTAAGAATTTCTTCATACTGTCCAATTCGTCCATCAATGACTTGTTCCTTTTAAAAAATGATTCAAAAACGTGGAACATAATGCTCTTTCAGGAATTCATAAAAATACAAAAGCATCCCGTAGTTACGGGATGCTTTTTACACTTATTTTAGATAAAATCTATTCGTTACCGCCTTCAGCAGATGCTTCTGCAGTAGCTTCAGCTCCTTCTTCAGTTTCTTCATCCTCTTCATCTGTCAAGACCGCATTACGTGCAGCTTTAACCTGAACAACTACAGTCGTTTCTGGGTGAAGGATAGTAAACTCATCTTTTAACAAGGTAGCAACGGAAATATTTCCGCCAATCTTTAATTTAGAAATATCGATATCAAAGAAATCTGGCAAATTATCTGGTAATGCCTTAATACTAAGTTTTCTTTTTCTGAACAACAATCTACCACCATTTCTAACTCCTGGTGAATTACCCAACAACCTTACAGGTATGTCCATAGTAACTTCCTTATCCTTGAACAACTGATAAAAGTCTACATGTAAAATGCTATCGGTTACAGGGTGAAATTGTATATCCTGCATTACAGCATCGAACTTTTTACTGCCTTCCAATTCAACCACAACAGTATGTGCGTTTGGAGTGTACACTAAATCTTTGAACGCTAGTTCTTCTGCTGAAAAGTGTAATGGTTTTTCCCCTCCGTATATCACGCAAGGAACCTTTCCAGCATTACGTAAGGCCTTTGTTGCTTTTTTGCCTACGCTTTCTCTTTCTGATCCTTTAATTGAAATTGACTTCATTGTATTTATTAAATATTAATTAATTTACGCTCTTATTCCCTTACATTAGAAACTTGGAACTAATGGAAGTATTGTGGTGTACTCTGTGCATTACATCAGCAAATAACTCTGCACAGCTTATAACCCTTATTTTTTTGCTTTCCTTTTTTAGTGGTATGGAGTCGGTTACTATAAGCTCCAATAATTGGGACTTTTCAATTTTCTCATATGCATCTCCGGAAAGAAGTGCATGGGTAGTAATTGCCCTAACACTTAATGCGCCACGCTCCATCATTAAATCGGCTGCTTTCGTCAAGGTCCCCGCTGTATCTACCATATCATCTACCAAAACCACATTTTTCCCTTGCACATCTCCAATAAGTTCCATGTGCGAAATTATATTGGCTTGTGCCCTTTGCTTATAACAAATAACTACATCACTGCTAAGCGCCTTTGAATAGGCATAGGCCCTTTTAGATCCACCCATATCTGGTGAAGCAATGGTCAGATTACTTAAATTAAGGCTTTTTAAATAGGGTAAAAATAAGGTGGAAGCAAATAAATGATCTACCGGCTTTTCAAAAAATCCTTGAATTTGATCTGCATGCAGATCCATTGTAATAATTCGCGTTGCACCGGCAGCCTCTAACATTTTAGCCACTAATTTCGCTGCAATTGGCACTCTAGGTTTGTCTTTTCTATCTTGTCTTGCCCATCCAAAATATGGCATTACCGCGGTAATATGTCTTGCTGAAGCCCTTTTAGCAGCATCCAACATCAACAACATTTCCATCAAGTTCTCCGAACTAGGATTGGTAGAACCAATTATAAATACGCGCATACCACGTATAGATTCTTCAAAGGAGGGCTGAAACTCTCCATCACTGTATCTAGAAAAAATAACATTGCCTAAGCTGGAACCAAAAGACTCTGCTATTTTTTCAGATAGCTTGGTACTTTGGGTACAGGTAAAAATCTTAGGCTCCGGTACTTGATATGGCATTGTTAACGTATTGTTTATTAGTTTATTGGATCTCCTTTTAATAAGGAGGTGCAAATTTAGAAATTAATTTGGGTTGCTGAAGTATAAATGTTGTTATTTTTTTGCTGATATAAAGAAAATATTCTTTAGTTTTGCAGTCGCAATTGAGAATGCTCGAGTGGCGGAACTGGTAGACGCGCTGGATTCAAAATCCAGTTCTTCGGAGTGCGGGTTCGATTCCCGCCTCGAGTACAGCAAGGCTTTAACAGAAATGTTAGAGCCTTTTTTATTCCCAGGTACAACATAGGTACAACAAATTAGATTTTCAAGAATAATATTAATAATATGAAAGTTACCAATTAGGATCCATTCTAGTATGGATAGAATAAATGGTTTCGAAAAATTTGCTTGTTATTTATTAGAACTTGCGTTGGAAGAGAATTTTTATTTCAAAAAAATCATTTTGCCTTCAGTTCATGAAAAGTGATTTCTTGGGTAGCATATCAAACATTAACTATTTAACAAAGTCACAGTATTACAAAACTTTTTGAGAGGCTTTTTATTAAAATAGAAGTATTAGATATCCAAATCGACGTTCTTGCGGAAGTTAAAAAACCCCTCAACTCCAAAACCACCAGAACAGACTCGCTTCGCCAATCTGCATTCAGCATCTTTCCGTTTCCGGTTTTTGAACCCCCTCAGAACCGCAGAAAGCACAATCGGCGAAAATGCCGCTTGACCTTTCTTGCCCCTACCCACAAAAAAAAGGATTTTTCCATGATTTCTTAATTTTTTCAACTCCATATTGAACCAGATAAATATTCTGTCTGTACCCATTTAAATTGATATGGTTCTATATGTTTTTAGATGTTAAAATATTGATTATAAGATAGTTATATTCAATATTGATCAACTATATTTATCCTTGGAAAGGATAGCAAGTTGTATTCTAAGTAACTTAGAATTGTCTACTTCTGACGAAGTGTTTGCCTAAAAAAACAATGGAAATGGAACAAGGGAAAAGAGGCCGAAAACGATTGGGAAAAAGTAAGCGGTACCATAAGGTAATGCTCCGGTTCAACGATACGGAATATGGGAGACTCAAGACAATAGCCGGATCTTACAATCTTGACATTTCTCAGCGTGGCGTAATTAGCCCTCTTCTACGAAGGCTGGTATTGGACAGGGAATCGGAGGAAAAGGACAGGCTGCCGGACACCTTGGAACTTGCCCATCATATCAACAGGATAGGCAGCAACATCAACCAATTGGTAAAACTGGCGCACTTCAAGAACCTAAGAAGTCCCAACAGTAGTTTGATGGACGAGATACGAAGGACCAATGAACTGCTAGGCGCACTTTTGGAAATTACAATAAAGGAACGAACGGGATGATAGGAAGGATAGGATATGGGGAAAGCTGTAAGGGAATGCTGAACTATGTCTTCGGCAAGGAAGGCATGCGCATACTCGGCTATGGGAATATGTACTCCCAGGACATATCTCAAAAGTTCTTCGAGAGGGTACTCCATTTCCAGGGACAGCGCAATGCCACCAAGAACCGTTATGTCCATATTACACTGAACCTTCCCCTGGGGGAACACCTGGACGACAAAACCTTCCAAGAAGTATCAAGGGAATACTTGGCGCAAATGGGCTATGGCGGACAGCCCTTTGCTATGGTAAGGCACACCGATACCGGGCACGAGCATGTCCATATCATTACGACCAATGTGGACGATGATGGAAAGGTCCTCGGGATCTTCAACAGCTACCGAAGGAATGTGGCGACCCAACGATACCTTGAAAAAAGGTTCGGACTATTGGACTTACTATATTTAACCGGACATAGAGTTAAGAGCGTTTTAGTTATTAAAATTAACTTTGAAAAATGTCAAGAGAAAAAAGAAATTACACTGCAGAGTTTAAGGAAAAAGCTGTAGAACTTA
>NZ_PHQQ01000028.1 GCF_002909235.1 Arenibacter catalasegens | reverse complement strand
TGTCATCATTGTTTATCGTATAGGTCGTCGAGGTCGGGGCAACCAGAGAAGCATCGCCAGTGGCGGCACTTAGCCCCAGCACTATCGTCTCGTTCGGCTCCACGCCAGCATCGTTGGTTATCGAAAGGGTCGGTATAGGTATGTCAGTCGCTGTAGTTCCGTCGTACACACCAGCAGGGATGTTCACCACCTGGGGGCTCGTAAAGGTATAGTCAACACCACTGGTCGCCGTGCCGGTACCCGAATTCGTCACCGTTACTGTGGTCGCGGCCGTAACCGTTCCCGTCACGAAAAGCGTAGGGAGGTTCGCCCCAGTGTTCTCCGGACCGGATCCCGTTGCTGAGGAAAACGACACCGTAACGCTGTCATCATTGTTTATCGTATAGGTCGTCGAGGTCGGGGCCGTCACTATCACGTCGCCTGTGGGCGTACCTAGGCCCAGAACTATTGTCTCGTCAGGCTCTACAACCGCATCATCGATTATCGTTATACCTAAGGAAAACGGTGTATTGGTATAGTTCCCAATAGGAATATTGATTACAGTACTCGCCAAGGTATAGTCCGTGCCCCCACCAATGGCCGTTCCTCCAGGGGTCAAGGTCACACTGCTCGCAAGAGTCACGTTTCCATCAACCAACAAGGTGGGTAAACCTGTTCCTGCATTCTCTGCTCCGAAACCTGTAGCCGATGAAAATGTTACTGTCTGCCCATACCCATTAAACCCCAAAAACAATAGGGCACTCACAAACACCATAAACCTCAGTTTATAAGAAACCGAAAAAGTGGATAATATATTATACAGGGAATTTATTTTCATAACAGGTTCTTTCATTCAAAGATTTAAGTGGGGCACAGCTAGGCCATACCCTAAAAATGGGCACTCAATATTAAGAAAAAATAGCCCACAAGCCTAACAATACAGCTTAAATATGAATATATCAGACGAAAGGCCAAAAACTAATGTTAAGCCCTTTAAGAAAGCGCCGCAGACATGGTTTCAGCAGCAGGGTGAATTTTTTTAACCAAGCCTTGGAGCACCTTTCCTGGCCCCACTTCCGTAAACAATGTGGCACCATCAGCCACCATTTGTTGTATGCTTTGCGTCCATTTTACTGGGGCCGTCAATTGTGCTATTAAATTTGCTTTAATAGCTTCCGGATCTGTCACCGCGGTAGTGGGTACATTTTGATATATGGCACAACTTGGCGTTTTGAAAACGGTATTTTCTATAGCTGCAGCCAATTCTTCCCTGGCAGGCTCCATTAATGGGGAGTGAAACGCTCCGCCCACTGGTAACACCAAAGCCCTACGGGCTCCAGCCTCCTTCAATTTTTCACAGGCAGCATTTATGGCATCCACTTCCCCGGAAATTACCAGTTGTCCTGGGCAATTATAATTGGCCGGAACAACAATACCGGGTATTTCCGCACATATTTTTTCCACAATAGCATCATCCAAACCTAGAACAGCTGCCATAGTACTAGGCTTAATTTCACAGGCTTTTTGCATAGCCAATGCCCGTTGGGAAACCAGTTTCAATCCATCTTCAAAATTTAGTGCCCCATTGGCCACCAAAGCCGAAAATTCCCCCAAAGAATGTCCTGCCACCATATCCGGCTTAAAACTTTCGCCCATAACCTTGCTCATGATTACTGAATGTAAAAATATAGCTGGCTGCGTCACCTTCGTTTCCTTCAAATCTTCCGGAGTGCCCTCGAACATTAGATCTGTAATCGAAAAACCTAAAATTTCATTGGCGGTTTCAAACATTTTTTGAGCTAAGGGATACTTTTCATAAAGATCCAATCCCATTCCTACAAATTGCGCTCCCTGACCAGGAAAAATATATGCGTTCATATGCTTGCTTTTATTCTATTTAATATAAGGGCAAAAATAAGACTATTTGCCAAAGCGACGGTTTGGTTTTTTATCAAATATTTTACACCCACTTCCCCTACCGCTCATACACAATTTTCAATTCACACTTTTAAAAGGCATATAATTAATTCTAACCTCAAATATCACTCCTTAAACCAACTGGAATATTTTACGTAACTATGGGCTATTCGCTCTACCTCACCAACACTTAAATCGGTACTAATATCCTTTATTTTTTTTGCGGGCATTCCCGCAAAAACTGTCCCCGAGGGCACATGGGTACCCTTGGTAACCACGGCTCCGGCTGCAATGATACTATTACTTTCAACAATGCAATCATCCATAACAATACTGCCCATTCCTATTAAAACGTTGTCATGAATAGTGCAACCGTGCACAATGGCATTATGTCCTATAGAAACATTATTTCCAATATTGGTCGGCGATTTTAAATAAGTGCAATGTATTACGGCACCATCCTGCACGTTTACTTTGTTCCCCATTTTTATATAATGAACATCACCTCTTAAAACTGCATTGAACCATATACTGCATTGGCTTCCCATAACCACATCCCCAACAATGGTGGCATTCTCCGCTATATAACAGTCCTCCCCTATCTGGGGCGATTTACCATTTATGGTTTTAATCATTTTGAATTATTTTTTAATTATTTGGCCCGGTTACAATAGCTAACCACCCATTTCCATTTTAAAGTGATCTTACTCTCCAAAGGATTTTAGACAAATTTAAGCTATTCAAAAAACGATAACAAATTCTTCTTCTTAGCTGCGGAAACGGTTATTTCCTTGCCATTGGATATTACCACACTACCCCCCTTGCCCCTTTTGTATTGGACCACTTCGTTGACATTAACCAAATACGACTTATGAATGCGAGCAAAGGCATATTCCGCCAGAGCCTCCTCAAAATATTTTAATGTTTTACTCACCAAAACCTTTTTATTCTCCAAATACAGTTCCGTGTAATTGTCATCTGCTTTGCAAAATAAAATATCGGCAACATTAAGTACTTGAAAACCATCTTGTTGCGGAAGGGTAATCTTCCCGTCTACTTTATTGAATTTGGGCTTAAGTATCCGGCCTTCCATTATTTTTTCCTTTTCCCTTATTTCGGCTACATATCCCACTGCTTTTATGAGCTCATCTATACTAATGGGCTTCATTAAATAATAAGCGGCATGGGCATTTAAGGCATCTATAGCGTATTGGTTATAGGCGGTGACAAAAACCGTCTCAAAATCACGATTTGGCAGCTGATCCAATAAATCAAAAGCATTCCCAAAAGGCATCTCCACATCTAAAAACACCAAATCAAGGGCGTTTCCATTAATTAGATCGAGTCCTTCCTTAATCGTTGCCGCCTCCCCTACCAAATGAACGCTAGGGCAATATTTGACCAAGTAATTACGTAGAATTTCCCTACTATTTACTTCATCTTCTACAATTATGGCATTTAACCTCATTACTTAAATAGTATAATAAATTTAAAATCTAGACGGACAAATCAACATGCAAACTAGACAACTCATTTTTTAATCAATCCCGCTTAATAGTGAAAAGCACCTTAGTCCCTGTACCATTCGTCTCCAAGTCGGTAATAAAAACATCCACTTTATCCTTATACATATCGTTTAATATTTCTATCCTTTTCTTGATGTTACCCATACCCTTAGATTTTTGTTTCTTCTGATTTTGGGTCTTGATGGCTATGGATTTTTTTCTACCAATACCGTTGTCCGTAATCGATATCTCCAAAGTATTTTTATCCTTTTGCTTCAGTTCTATTTTCAAAAAACCCTTGTCTTCCCTATAGCGCAACCCGTGCCATATGGCATTTTCAATATAAGGTTGCAAAAGCATGGGCGGAATTTGAAAAGCATCAATATCAATATTTGGATCTTTTACAATCTCATAATCGAATTTATCCGTAAAACGGGAATGCTCTAACTTGGTGTACAGTTCCAACAATTCCAACTCTTTGGTCAGGGGAATAAAATCTTCATCAGAATTTTCCAATACAGCCCGCATCAAGGTAGAAAAATCGCTCAAATACCTGTTAGCACTTCTTTCATCGCTTTTGGCTATAAAATTATTTACAGAATTAAGGGCATTAAAGATAAAATGTGGGTTCATCTGCGACCTCAGCGATTTTAGGGCCAATAAATTATTTGCCAATTTTTGTTGCCTATTGCTCCTATAAAAGAAGTAAGTGGCCAACGCCATTAAAAGCATACCAAAAATCAAGGAATAGATAATCCAACTTTGCCGTTTTATACGTTCCTCTACCAATTGCTGCTCGGTGAGCGCCAGACTGTATTTACTTTGAGAAAGCTCCCTTTCCTGTTCCAGTCCGGAAATTCTACTTTGCTTTGAGGCAATCTCCCTATTAAAACGGGCAGCTCTGGCTATTTCCTGTTCTTTTCTAACATATAAGGTGTCTACCACAGCCACATATTGCTGATAGGTTTCCAAAGCTTTGGTGAAATCGCCCTTATACTTATAAACTTCTGACAGTTTTCTCGTGGCGTCTTTCTGGACGAACAGATCATCATCAACGTGTGCATCTTTAATACTCTCTTCCAAATACGGTATGGCCTCGTCATATTTATCTTGGGCAATGTAGGCGTTGGCTATCTTATAATTTATTCTTTGGGCCGTAATGGAATCGTTTTGATTTGATAAGCCAGCTGCTGCCACCGTAGTTTTAGGTATTTTCTTCAGATCCTCCAAGCTCTTTTTACGCAATGCTATTTCTTGCCCAAATTGATTTTTTTGATTATAAAAATCGGCCACCTTTTCCTTTTCCTGTAAAGCACGCTGAGGAGCTTGTTCTGAGGCCATTTTGAGAGAATTATCAAAATAGACATCAGCCTCCTGTAACCTATTATCCTTGGCATAGGCCCCAGCAATCTTGGAGTTTAAATCGATAGTTTTTGGTGAGATTTGATTTTTTTCTGCTACCAGTAGCCCCTCATTATAAAATGCTACAGCCTTATCAACTTCATCAAGACCAACATACGTATCCCCAAGAGATTCGTACAGCTCGACCCTTTGATAGGGTACCATTCGAGGTATTTTGATCATGGGGGATAATATTTTTTCAGCGTCCCTGTACTCCTTGTTCAATATATAGGTCTTACCCAACAACAAAGATGTTTTTAATGTTTTATTCGCCAAAAGGGCATCCTTATAACTAGAGATGGCCAAATCATATTGTTTGTGGTATTGATAGACTTCACCAAGGGTAGTATAGGAAATAGCCAACTCTTCTTTGTTATTACTTACCCCTAATTGCGAAATGGATTGGGTAATAAAATCTATGCTTTTCCGAATGTCTTCCTTCTTATAAAAATTTGCCGAATCTATATAGGCACTATACAAGGCAACTGATGCCTCCTTACTCCTGCTCTTGCTTGCCCCCATTTCCTTTCTTTCAATGGCACCCACCAAAATCGCTATATTGCTCCTACTTTTAACCCGATAGCGAACGGTTTCCCTTGCAGGGCTTTCAAATACAACCTCCTCGCCCATGCTTACCTTTATTTTGAATTCACCTCTAGCATTCGTTAGGCTATACTCTCCGCTATTGGTCGAAACCGCTACTCCCGAAACACCTTGGTTGCTTTTGCTTTCCTTGACAGTGCCCTGCACTTCAAATGGTTCACCAGTCTGAGATATTTGGGCATGCCCAGCAGCAGCACTGAACACTAGTAATAACCATATGTGAAAACATTTTACCATTACCTCAAATAATATAGGATAAACTTAATCGATTTAAGTCATACTAAAAAATGCATAATTGCATCAAACTATACCGTTTACCAACAATAAACACGCCTTACGAATCCAATTCTCTTGTTCCCTCACCCAGAAGGGCCATTCACTCATTATCGATTTTTTTTGAAATATGTTGCGCCTACTTTTAACATATGATATCACCATTTAAAATCCAAATACTAAAAAATAAGGTGATTCATTATACTGTAACTATAGTGGTAAAGCACAAGAGCCCAACCACTATAAGCAAAAAAGAATCAATGTTTAACTTAAATATAGTAGAAATGAAAAATTTACAACAAATAGTAGTTTTGAGCACAATTTTCCTAGGTATGGGCAACAGTTATGGTTCCGACCTTAATTATTTGAACAGTAGTAAAGACCCTATTGTTATCGAAGCGGCCATGGAAAGACCTAAACCAGCCAATAACCTAGTCAAAATAGCATTATTACTGGATACGAGTAATAGTATGGACGGACTCATTAACCAGGCGAAAGCACAATTATGGGATATTGTCAACAAATTTACACATGCCAAATGCGGTAATGATGGCAGACCACAATTGCAAATTGCACTTTACCAATACGGTAACGACAATTTATCTTCTAGGGAAGGTTTTATACAACAGGTCTTGGGGTTTACCAGTGATTTGGATGAGATTTCTGAAAAATTATTCTCGCTATCCACCAATGGTGGGGAAGAGTATTGTGGACAAGTAATACAAACTTCGATCAACCAACTGGACTGGGGAAAAAACCCAGACCACCTAAAGATGATCTTTATTGCCGGCAATGAACCTTTTACCCAAGGAAAATTAAATTACAAGGATGCAGTTGCCAATGCCAAGGAAAAGGACATTATTATTAATACCATTTATTGTGGCGCCTACGAGCAAGGTATAAACACCAATTGGAAAAATGGAGCACAGCTAACCGGAGGAGAATATATGGCCATAGACCACAATAGGAAAGTAGTCCACATCAACACCCCTTATGACGATGTGATCATTAGACTAAATAGTAAATTGAACAAAACGTACATCTCCTATGGTGCATTAGGTGCAGCCAAGATGCAACAGCAAAGTACCCAGGACGACAATGCTATGGAAATGGAAGAAGTTGTTGCCGTAAAAAGAGCCGTAAGCAAGTCGTCCCGACTATATTCCAATTCTTCATGGGATTTAGTGGATGCCTCTGATGAAAAGGATTTTGATATGGCTAAAATTAAAAAAGAACAATTACCTATGGAATTGCAGGGGAAATCCAAAGCGGAAATTGCAACTTACGTAGATGGCAAGAAAAAGGAACGAAACGATATTCAAAAAGAAATTCAAGAGCTGAACAAAAAAAGGGAAACCTATATTGCCGCACAGCAAAAGGATGACGAAAAAGGTGAATTGGAAAACGCCATGCTTACGGTGATTCAAAAACAGGCCGCCAAGAAAAATTACAGTTGGGAATAGCCTACTAGCTAAAGAAAGCCACTTCATAGGCTTCCTATAAGGTGGTAAAGAATATATGAATGCAAATGCTCAATGGGTCCAAATAGATTCGTTGAGCATTTAATTATAAGGTGGCTATGTATTGGGGGTAAATTGTAAGACTCAAGAAATACCTGCTATCCAAAATAGCAATATTGAGATTTGGAATTAGTAATTAACTGCCGGACATTTACAATCGTATCTTTTCTCTGATTGACCAAAGTCGTACCCCAAAGTAATTTGATGAAAGCCGCCATTATCAAATCTGACATCGCCCATTTGATACGAATAGTTATAAGACACTAGAAAATTTCTGTAATTTACCCCAACTATAGGGGTAATAAGCTGCAAACGTTGCTCTCCAAAATCTGTAGCGGTCTGGTATTGCGCACCATCAAAACTTCTCCTATAAGACAAGCCGCCCCAAACCGTTCCAAAATCTACACTCTTATAGACCTTGGCATTGATATCAATGGCCTTTTCCTGGGTAAACTCTGTATATTGAAATAATACAGAAGGTTCTAACTGCCATTCGCTCCTACCAAATACATAACCCGTGGATATTAAATATTTTCTAAGGTTATTGGACTCGATTGCGGAATATAAATCCCTGCCTCGCCCCATTAAATTGTGTATTGCGGCATGGGCATAGAACTCCATAAAATTATAGGACATCCCTAAATCCATATTAAAATAGCTAACACTGTTTCTAGAACCAGTAACAATTGGGTCTGGAATGACCGAAACAAATTCCGACTCATCCAAATTACTTTGTTGAATTCCAGCGCTTAACCCAAACGAAAGTTGATTAAGGCTCCTGTAATCCCCTCCCAGGCGCAGATGATGTGCATAAGTGAGTTTTAATCCCGTTTGGGAATGATAGCCGTTGGCATCATTAAAAAATATAGCACCAAAACCACTACTTTCCCCAACCCTAGCATGGGCATTTAAAGTTTGCAAATTGGGAGCTTCGTCAACACTAAACCATTGCTTTCTTATCGTTGCCCTAATTTTTCCTCCTTCACCAATACCCGCCATTGATGGGTATACCAAATAGTAATTATCCGCTAAATAATCAAAATAGACAGGGACACCTTCTTGTGCAAGGGACTGATAGCCTATCGCAAAAAAAGAAAGTAAAATCAATAAATGTTGTTTCATTTAAGATTAGGGGTGAATTAATAACATCGTCCAAATATAAAATATAACGGATGAAATACTACATTATTATATATGCCATTACTTAGAAAACCTTCGTACTTTTGTAAAAAATATTTAAATGAAAGAGTTTATAGTTACTGTAGTACCCACGAAGAATCCGGCGATACTAAAATTTGAAACTAATCATTTCATTACAAAAAATAATAATTACGAATTCAAAAATATAGACGAGGCTAAAAACTCACCTTTGGCCCAGCAGTTATTTTATCTGCCATTTATTAAAACGGTTTACATTTCAGGCAACTTCATTGGTCTTGAAAAATTTGATATTGTTGAATGGGACGACGTAAAAGATAGCGTAGCCCAACAGCTGGTAGAATACCTTAATGAGGGTGAACCTGTTGTAAATGATGATGAAGATCAGAAAAAGGTGGCGGTAACGGTTTATGCAGAGGTAACCCCGAATCCCGCTGTAATGAAATTTGTTACCAACAAAAAAATTGTACCAACTACTTTTGAATTCAAGAACATAGACGACGCCAAAGAATCACTGTTGGCCAAACAACTATTTATGCTTCCCTTCGTAAAAGAGGTATTTTTTGACGAAAATTATGTTTCTATAAGTAAATATGAGGTTGCGGAATGGGATGATATTACCTCGGAATTGAGAGAGAAAATAAGGGATTTTATTGCGAAAGGCCTTGAGGTGGTTTCGGCCACAAGCCTTCAACAACAAAGAACTGCAACTCCCCAAGCTAAATTAGAGGATTCAAATTTGGATAACACTTCCAAGGAAATCATAGATATATTGGAGGAATATGTAAAACCCGCAGTTGCCAGCGATGGTGGTAATATTCTCTTTAAATCGTATGATGAGAAAACAAAAACCGTTAACGTTATTTTGCAAGGTGCCTGCAGCGGATGCCCCTCGTCTACCTTTACCCTAAAGAATGGTATTGAAACCATGCTAAAAAATATGATGGGCGACAAGGTTCAGGAAGTTGTAGCCTTAAACGGCTGATTTTGACGCCTTTTAGGCTTTACTCTATGTTTTATTTATTAACTTTAAGAGAATCTAAAATCATATATTATGTCGATCTTAAAAGTTATTGAAGTACTGGCTAACTCCAACAAAGGATGGGAGGATGCCGCTAAAAAAGCTGTAGAGCAAGCTTCTAAATCAGTAAAAAATATACGTTCTGTTTACATCAAAGAACAAAGTGCAACAGTTAAGGATGGAAAACTGGACGATTATCGTGTTAACGTTAAAATCACTTTTGAGGTGAATTAATTTTATTTGAATTTCAATCAACAAGCGCCGTTAAAAGGCGCTTTTTTTTTGTAACGATCATCGCTAAAGGCTCAACCATGGCATATAACAATTGGTATTACCGTTAAGGATTAACAATTTTTTAGTGTTTAGAATTTGACGGAGAAGGGGAATTTTTATTGTTTTGAAAAAATTTAAAATCACATGAATATACTTAAGGATTATCAAGAACATTGGGACCATGCTATCGAATTTATGTGGGAGGCACTTCCCAATCTGGTCATGGCCATTATTATCTTCTTTCTGGGACTATGGGTTATAAAGTTTATAAACCGATTGGTAAGTAAATTTTTTAACAAGGCCGACTATGACCCTTCATTAGAAACCTTTCTACAAAGTTTTATAAGTATTGGACTCAAAATAATGCTATTCGTTATTGTGATTACCCAATTGGGCGTACAGTCGACCTCCTTAGTAGCGATTATTGGTGCTGCCGGTCTCGCAATAGGTTTAGCCCTACAAGGTTCACTTGCAAATTTTGCTGGAGGAGTCCTTATATTACTGTTTAAACCCTTTAAGGTGGGCGATTTCATCTCAGCCCAAGGAGTGGACGGCACAGTTAAGGAAATTTCCATATTCACCACAAAGATTACCACGTTTGGAAATCAGATGGCCATAGTGCCCAATGGGCAACTGTCCAACAACAATATCATTAACTATAATTCCCAAAATACCAGAAGGGATAAAATAGCCGTAGGCATTGGATATGGTTCCAATATTAAACAGGCAAAAGAAATTTTATTGCAGATCTGTTCGGAAAATGAAAATATTCTTAAGGATCCAGCTCCTGAAGTTTATGTAGCTGAATTAGGAGATAGCTCGGTGAACCTTTCTTTACGTTTTTGGGCCAATAACGAAGTTTTCTGGGCGGCCCACTTTCATGTTATGGAAGAATTAAAAAATAAGTTTGACGCTGCTGGAATAGAAATTCCATTTCCACAAAGGGTTATGCACAACGCCAAGTCCTAGGCCTTTTTACTTTGCAACATAAAATCCTTTAAATAATACGGTTCAAAGTAAGCGACATTTTCAAATTCGCTTGCTTTGAATTTTTTATAGGAAATCATTCCCAATTCCATGGCAGTAGGCAATGCGGATTCGTAACTAAAATTAGGATGCTCCAACAACGCCTTACATTTTTCGGCACCGTCACCGATCAATAATACTTTTCCCTTCTGTGCATACTCCAAAAAGCTCTCTTCCTGAATTATTTCAGCTCTTGTCTCCCTTATATTATTTCCGACGGCATCGAAAACTGTAGAATATACCTCCATTCTCCTGGCGTCTAACAAGGGAATGATAAAATCAAACTTTTTGTCACGTCCTTGCTGGGCCAGACTTTCCAAGGTGGGTACCGAGATTAAAGGCAGGTCTAATGAAAAACAAAGTCCCTTGGCCGCAGATACCCCAATACGCAAACCAGTATAGGAACCTGGTCCCTTACTAACGGCAATCGCGGAAATATCCTTAAAAGATAAGGAAGCCTCTTTCAAAGCTTCCTGTATAAAAATGTGCAATTGTTCCGAATGTGAATAATTGGGGCTGTTATCCTCTTTTAATACCATTACTTCCCCATTCCTTGCAATACTCACCGAACAATTTGTGGTCGCTGTCTCTAAATTTATTATCATGCCCATAATTGGCTACAAATATAACCTAATCCAATGTTATAGGTAACCCAAAATAGAACTCCAAAACCTTTAACCTAAATATGTAATCGTATTTTGTTCTTATCAATTCTGCCTCTGCATTATCTACCCTAGATTGTGATTGACTAAAATCGAAGGCGTTCATTAAGCCTACATTAAACTTTTCTTTTGAATAATTATAGGCCAATCTCCTAGCGTCCAAGGTTTTCTGGGCCGCCTCGTAAGCTTTGGAAAAACTCGTAACATCTACATACGCCTGATTTACATTGGTTTCCAAATCCAATTTATCCTGTTTTAGCTGTAACCGCGACTTTTCTACCCCGATTTTAGCACGCTGAATATTGTTCTTAACACTAAACCCATTAAAAACCGGAATATTTAGTTGAAGTCCATAAGAGATTCCATCTGTTAAATATAACTGGTCGGCAAAAGCGATTCTGTTAAAAGTAGATGGATCTCTAAATTCACTTGAATATCGAGTACCATAATTAAAGAAAGCTCCCAACGTTGGATACACGGCCCCTTTGGCGATATCCAAATCCTTTAATGCCAAATCTACATTGGATAATGAAAACTTAATGTCGCTCCTAAAAGTTAGAGCCTTATCGAAGATAACCTTTGGGGAATTCTCCAAAATATTGGAGGGAGGAATATCAAATTCCTCATCTGCGATGTCAAAATTTTCGTAGTCTGTGATTTGCAACAGTTGCGCAAGGTTTATTCTCGAAATCAACACTTGATTCTCCCCGTTAACAATTTGTTGTTCCAGTCCGGCCGCTGTTGCCTCAATTTCCAATAAATCTCCCTGGGGAACAACTCCGGCATTTACCAATTCTTTGATTCTTTCCAAATCCTGCTCCGTTACTGCATATTGTGCCCTAAAAACTTTAAGAGACTCCTTATTGGACAAAACCTGCAGGTAGGAATTGGCGACCGCAAGCATTATATCGTCCTTCAAATTATCCAATCTATATTGACTGGCCAAGGCGTTCAGTTTGGCCCTGTTCAACCTATGAATACTTCTGAGTCCATCAAAAATATTGACCGAGGAACTAAAGCCTCCGGATGCTGTTGTTACCGTTCCTGTTACCTGCTCGTTCCTAGATTGGTCCAAAACCAGTCCTGAATTACCTGTAAGACTTGCATTAGCATTAAAATTGGGTAACATGTCCCCGATCGCATCCGATTTGTCAATTTTGGAGTTTTCAAGATCAAGTTCATATTGCTCTATCGTCAAGTTGTTTTCAACGGCGTAGAACACACATTCTTCTAAAGTCCATTTTTTCTCTTGTGCAGTCATTAGTCCACAGCAGAAAATAAACAAACCTACAATACTCTTAATTTTCATGTTTTGATTTATTTTGGATTGATTTTCCGCTTTATTTTGCCTCCGCTGTTTCATCCTCGTCGTCCGTACCCTTTTTTATAGGTTCTGTTTTGTTCCACACCTTCACCTTATCATCTTTGGTTATTCCTGAAACAATTTCCACATTCACGCCATCCGAAATTCCAACCTCGACATCTTTTCTTTCAAACTTTTGCTCTTCCACCGCTCCAACTGCAACCTCAACATATGGCTTATCCGTTATTTTGTCAAATTGTAAAAGGGCTTCGGGAATTACCATTACACTATCCTTCTTTTCCAACACCAAAGAGGCATTAGCGCTGTATCCTGCACGTATTAAAAAATCATCCTCTACAGTTACATCACCCTCTATCTTGAACTGTACCGCTCCAGATTCCTCTACTCCTTTTGGGGCAATAAATCTAAGTTTGGCAGCAAATTTCTTATCATTGATGGCGCCCAAGCTAATTTCCAAAGGCATGCCCAATTCCAATTTACCGACCTCACCCTCATCTACCTTCCCTTCAAAAATCATGATGCTCAAGTCTGCAATCGTAGCAATGGTAGTACCATCGTTAAAGTTGTTACTCTGAATTACTTGATCTCCCTCCTTCACCGGAATTTCTAAAATAGTTCCTGAAACAGTTGCTCGAATATTGGTGTTTGCCGTAGCACTCCCACCGGCCGATCCATCGCGTATAATCTGGTAATCCGATTGGGCATTCTGCAGTTCTGATTTTGCCTGATCATAGCGCAACTGTTGGGTGTTAAAATCTTGGGATGATATGACTCCCTTATCAAAGATGGCCTTATTCCGATCATATTCGATCTTTGTATTGTTCAAGGATATTTCAGCATTTCTCACTCGCCCTCGTGCCTGGTTCAATGATTGCTCATTAGGAACCACCTTTATTTTTGCGATAAGATCGCCCGCATTAACCTTGACACCTTCTTTTAGAAATATTTCATCGATAATACCAGAAATCTGTGGCTTTATCTCCACTTCATCCTCGGGAACTACCTTACCGGTCGCCACCGTTTTCTTTTGGATATTGGCTATGAAAGGATTTTTTATCTCGTATGTAATTGCTGATTTGCTGTTGGACTTCACAAAAAAGGCTGCTGCCCAAAGAGCTCCTAGCACCAAAACTCCAATTAGCACATATTTTACAATCTTGTTCATTTTACTATATATTTATTTGTATTGGTTTGTTTATTCTTCTCTTAATGCATCTATTGGTTTTATGCTTACCGCACGTTGGGCAGGTATCAACCCTATCAAAGTACCTAGGACTACCATAATAGCCAAGGCTCCCAAAACATAGGGTATAGGTACGGTAGGATTCGCATAAGGGAAATCCATGCCCTGGGTCCACTTATTGATCAAACTTAGCACCCCTGCCCCCAAAATAATTCCCATTATACCCGCTATCATCGTTAAAAACACAGATTCTAGGATAATTAGGGATCTAACCTCCTTTGGAGTTGCCCCAAGAGCACGCCTTACACCCAATTCCTTGGTCCTTTCCTTGACAGATATCAATAATATATTTCCGATGCCTATAACTCCGGCCAAAATAGTAGCTATGCCCACCACCAAAGACATGAAGGTCAAACCTTTAGCAAAGCCAACAATTCTACTAAAGATTTCCCCAAGGTTAAAAGATCCAATGGCCCGTTCGTCCTTTGGATTCACATTATGAATACTCTTTAAAACCGCTTTTACATTTTCTTCCACCTTGATAACATCTGCATCATCATAGGCTGCGATGGCAAACCAACCCACATTCTCTCCGGTATTATATAATTTTCTAAAGGTGGTAAAGGGTATATAAATATCGGAATCACTCTCAAATCCACCTCCTGGCGTAAACTTGTGTACCCCTACCACTTGGAAAAACACATTATCTATTCGGATATAGTCCCCAATGGGATTCTCTTCATTCTCAAACAACTCGCTTTGGGTACGTTCTCCTATAACACAAACCTTTCTAGCCTCATCAATATCCTCATCATTAATAAATCTTCCTCCATCAAATATTTTCTTAGTGGCAATCTTTGTAGAAATAGGATAATCGCCATAGACCGCATAACTCCCAGATTTTCCTACCCTGATGATTTGGGCCGGGTCACCGCCAAAAACTCCTTTCACGTTTCTTGGAGCAATATATTGAATCTCGGGAATCCTATTTTTTAATACCGTTCCATCATTTAATTTAAGCTGCAGCTGTCTACCTGTTTTAAATCCTTTATAAGGCATACTGGTACTTTGCGCCCAAGTGAACATACTGTTCATAGCCACATTTTGAAATTGTTTTTCAAACCCATTGTCCAATCCTTTGGCGGCACCGGACAAAACGATATAGATAAATATCCCCCACAACACACCTATCACTGTTATAATGGTCCTGGTCCTATTTTTACCAATAGAACCAAAAATCTCTTGCCATGTATTACTGTCAAATAAAAATCCCATGTTATTCGTCTCTTAAGGCTTCAATTGGTTTTATATCCGCTGCCCTTCTGGCCGGAATATATCCTGCAATGGCCCCAAACAGTATTAAAACCATAGTTGCACCAATAGCCATTGTAATATCTATATAGGGATTGGTTATGAAGTAGTCCTTCAATTTTTCGCCCAATGAATTCAAAATAAAAACTCCGAGAAGCATTCCTAAAAAACCTGAAATGGTGGTAATAAAAACGGATTCCAATAAAATAGAACTTATGACCGACTTTGGAGTCGCCCCCAAGGCCTTTCTAATCCCAAGTTCCTTGGTGCGTTCCTTGACCACAAACACCATAATGTTACTGATCCCAATTATACCTGCTATAATGGTTCCAAAGGCAACAAAGGCAACTATAATCTGCAAGACACGTGCAAATTGCTGATTTTGCTTTAACTGGTCCGCAACATTCCTAATGAACACTCCGTTCTGGTCATCCGGACTAATGAACTTCTTCTCCCTAAAAAATCGATCTAAACTTCTATCCAAAGCCATGGCTCCGGCGTAACCGATCTCTGGCTTAAAAGCTACTATTAGCTGATCCACTTTGTCGTTATTTTTCTCAATTAGTTGTCGTGTAGTATAAGGCATGTAGATCAATCGTTCTTCATTATCCCCACCATCGTCCTGAAAAACACCAATAACCATGAAAGCGCTTCCTGCAACATCTATGTATTCGCCTATGGAATTATCACTTCCAAAAAGATCGTTCTCTACCAGCCTTCCAATAACAACATATTTTGTTTTGTTCCTTATATCTTCTTCGTTTATGAAACGCCCTTTCATCATTATCGTCTTTTCGGCATACTGATGTGCCGGACCAACTGCCCTAGAAGTATAGTTATTGGATTCGTTCTTGTATTTTACCAAACCCCCTCTGGAAATCCGAGGAGTAGTATACTCAACGAACATGCCCAGGTTTTTATTAATATCTGCCAAATCACTATTGTCAAACTCTATGACCCGATTGGATTTATAGCCTTTATAAGGGACAGTGGTTCTTCCTGGAAATACATAAAGCACATTGGTGGCATCATCTCCAAAAAACTCGTTGAAGGTGTTTACCAGTCCATTTCCCATACCAAACAGTACTACAAAAATTAGAATACCCAAAGCCACCGTGAATCCAGACAAAAAGGTCCTGAGTTTATTCTTTTGAATGGTTTCGAAAATTTCCTTCCAATTATCCCTACTAAACATACTGGGAAGCTCTAACCTGAGTTATTTTCTTGTCCTCTACAATAACGCCATCCTTTAAGTGGACAATTCTTTTGCACATGTCCGCTATGTCTGGCTCATGCGTAACTATTAGTATAGTATTGCCCGCATCATTTATTTTTTGAATAAGGTCCATGACCTCGTAAGATGTTGTACTATCCAAAGCCCCAGTTGGTTCATCTGCCAATAGCACTTTGGGCTCAGCTGCCATAGCCCTAGCAATAGCCACCCTTTGTTTTTGCCCTCCGGACAATTCACTGGGCAAATGGTCCGCCCACTCCCTTAAACCCACTTGCTCTAAATATTTCAAAGCCTTATCCTGCCTTTCTTTCCTACCTACTTTTTGGTAATACAGAGGAAGTGCAACATTTTCCATGGCACTTTTATAATTTATCAAATTAAAGGATTGAAAAACGAAACCCAAAAACTTGTTCCTGTATTGGGCAGCCTTAGTTTCGTTCAAGTTTTTAATTGGCACTCCATCCAGTGTATATGACCCCTCATCCAGCACGTCTAACATGCCCAAAATGTTAAGTAAAGTGGATTTACCAGAACCTGAGGATCCCATAATGGCCACAAGCTCACCTTCCTCAACGGAAAAATTAATACCTTTTAATACGTGAAGGGAATTGCTTCCCATCTTATAGGATTTATGAAGATCTTTTATTTCTATCATATTTAGTTGAATTAGGTGAGTTTACCCGAAAATACGAGTATATGACTAACTATTAGTATGATCGTTACAGTGTAAGGTGTGAAATTTATGTTAAAATTATTTCTTTGAAAAAAGAAGACCTTTAAATCTATTAAAAATTACTACCGCCCACCTTCCATAACCTTCAATTGACTATTGCAATACTAGGATTTCATCTTTTTGTAGATAAAGAAGAATAAACCCGCCACTAAAATGTAGGGTATGGCCATAAGATAAACAATACCGTTGTTAATTCCTTTTGCTGCTGCCTCACTCCCTTCGCTTTCCAAAACCGCCCTACACATAGCACATTGTGCTTCTGAAAAATTCGGCAATAACAAAAATAATAATGCTAAAATTATTACCGGTAATTGTATTTTAGAATTAACGCGTTTTTTGAAAAAAGAAGATGATTTAGTGCACATAATAGGGAGATATCATTAAATAGACCACTACACCCGTCACAGCAACATACAACCACAATGGAAAGGTGATTTTTGCAAGTTTCCTATGAGCCTCATAATTCTTAAGGTATGCCTTTGCATAGGTGCGCAAGACAAGCGGGATAATTATTATAGAAAGTATAATATGGGTAATCAGAATAAAGAAATATATATACTTAACAACGCCGTCCCCTCCAAATGAGGTAGAATCCGCGGTCATATGATAAGCCACATACATAACAAGAAATGCCAAGGACAATAAAATACAACCGGTCATTAACCTTTTGTGTAGCTCCAACTTCCCATTTTTAACCGCAATAACCGCAATAACCAACAAAATAGCGGTCAATCCATTTACGGAAGCATAAATGGGAGGCAAAAAACCTAATGGTTCCACGTTTGGCAATTTTACCCCAAACAGTACTGCAACAACCAGGGGTATTACTATGGATACCAAGTTGATAATCTTATTGAATTTCTTTTCCTTTAAGGCAATTGCATCCATTACTCCTCCAATAACTTTTTAATATCCTCTTTCAGGATTGATATTTGCTCCTTTTCCCCATGATCATTTTCACCTTCTTCCTCTGTAATGGTTCCTCGGTAGTACACGATTGGATTTCCAAACTTATCTACCCTTGAACGTATATACCCATTTCCATCTACCAAGGCGAATAGGCCCGCGTGTTCAAAGCCACCTTCCGCTGCTGGAACTTCAGCTGCAAAAATACTAAACCCTGTATTGGCCAAGGTATAAATATCGTTTAGATTCCCTGTTAATAAGTGCCAGTCCATATTGGTTATCCCATACTCCTCGGCATACTCTTTTAATACCTTAGGTGTATCATAGTCCGGATTTATAGTAAAAGATGCCACCCCAAAATTTTCAAAACCTTTGAACTCGTCCTGAATCTGCACTAAGTTTTTATTCATAATTGGGCAAATGGAGGGGCAGGTGGTAAAAAAGAATTCCACCAGATAAACTTTTCCACGGTAATCGTCATTGGTAATTAGAAGACTATCTTGATTCATAAAGGCGAAGGGAGGCACTTTCCGTCTTTTACCGTTCATTTCCACAAATGCCAATTTCTCATCATCACCTCTAAGGTTCAACCTATCATTTTGCACTACACTACCAGCTTGCAGCCGTTCAATAATTTTAGGAATAAAGATTATTCCGAAAACAAGGATTACCAAGGAAACCCAAACATAAGTGTATTTATTCTTTTGCATTATTTTTGCCTATCAGCACTATTCTTTTTAAGGGCCATACGATATTCGGCCAATATAATTTTTATATCATCTTCCATTTTATTGTTTAGGTCCGCCACAGAAGAGGTATCAAATCCATATTTAAGGCCTTCGTCCTCATCATCGTCCCTTCCCCTAAGAACCCTCTTTTTATCTATAATAAAGACATAGGGAGTACTTAAATCGTGATCCAAGGCAAGATTGGTCTTTAAGCTATTGAACATTCCTCGTATTTCCTCTTCATTACCAAAAACAAATTTCCATTTTTCTACATCAGCCAATTGCTCCAACTCCCTTTTTAATTCCTCCACACCCTGCTCCGTACCTTTCGGCATTAGCATGACAAATTGAAAATCCTTAAACTTATTAAAGCGTTTGTAAATTTTCTGATTCAAATTAAAGGCATTGCCCTTTTTACTTTCCACATCCCTACCTAGAAATCCCAGAACTGTAATTTTCCCCTCCAAGGAAACGTCACTTGAAGCAAAATCTAATTCCGAAACATTCTCGGTCATAGTTGCCAACTTCCCAAAGTTTGTAATCCCCGATGCAAAAAAAAGATATATAACTATGGGCAAAATAAATAATGTAACCAGTACTATTGCTTTCTTCATCTAATTTAAATTAGTTTCAATCACTACATGATCAACTAAAAAAGAACTTTACGCCCCCACAAAATAAGAACGCGCAGAACTTGTACAAAAATAAAAAAGACGGTTGTTATACCGTCTTTTTTGCTGTTAATTATTCGTTAGAAGTTCCACTTAACAAAACCGTCCCTATAGACATTATAGATATAATCGGCTTCAAATAGAAGTATAAAAATTAGATATGCCACTAAGAATATTGGAGTCCAAATAATGGCTCTTCTCAATGAACTCTTCTCATCCCTAAGGTGCATAAAGTCCCAAGCAATATAATAGGCCTTTACCAATGTTAAAACAATGAAAATCCAGTTCAAGACTTTCATTCCCAAAAAATGTGAATGCGTCAATGCGGCAGGCTTCGCAATCCCCAACCCTACTTCAACTATGGTTATCAAAGTAAGGAATATTAATACACCCCATATTTTTTGGGTGTTGGACTTAAACTTCAACAAACCTCTAAATATTTCCAGTTTATGTTCGTGTGCCATTCTAATTATATTTTTTTAAAGTATTCTATTAGGATAATTATTAATTGAGGTTAGCTATACCAAGTAGAAGAAGGTAAATACAAATACCCAAACTAAATCCACAAAGTGCCAGTACAACCCAACTTTTTCTACCATTTCATAATGCCCTCTTCTCTCATAAGTACCAAGAATAACATTGAAAAAGATAATACAGTTGATTATTACACCTGAAAAAACGTGAAAACCATGAAAACCAGTAATAAAGAAAAAGAAATCGGCAAACAATCTACTACCGTACTCATTGTGTTTTAGATTGGCACCTTCCAAGACAAGAACCGCATCATTTAATTTTTTCAAGGTTTCATCCCTTGTTAAAACCGTTTTATGTCCATCCTCATTTATTAATTCGGTACGAATTAAAACATTAGAATTCTCCTTTACCCCTTCAACTATCTCATTTAAGGAATAACTGGGCAGGGCATCTCCCTGATAATACCAAATTCCGTTCTTCTTCTCATGATCTACCCTTTCACCTGGAATGGTTTCTGCAAAATCGCGTATTGCCATACGTTCTCCGGAATCCGCGCTTACAAATTGCAATACTCTACCGCCTTTAGTTTCCAAAGCGCCATAATCACCTTTTATAAATGTAGCCCATTCCCAAGCTTGAGAACCTACAAATATAGCTCCACCGATGATAGTTAAAAACATAAACCAGATCACCTTTGTCTTTTGCAGTTTATGTCCAGCATCAACAGCCAATACCATGGTCACCGATGACATAATCAAAACAAATGTCATGAATGCTACGTAGTACATAGGATAATTCCCATGAAAAAAGGGAACGTGGGTAAATACCTCATCTGCAATTGGCCAAGTTTCTATAAACTTAAATCTCGAAAAACCGTATGCAGCAAGGAAGCCAGAAAACGTCAAAGCATCGGAGACAAGAAAGAACCACATCATCAACTTTCCGTAACTAGCGCCTAGTGGTCGATTTCCTCCACCCCAAACATTTTCTTCTGTACCCGTAGTAATCGTAGAATCCATATAAAAATTATCGCGTTAATAAAATTTTCACAAATTTACATTTTTTTCGGCTAAACAAAATTTTTGCCTTTTAAAAATGGCAAAAAAAACCCATTCTAAATAAGCAGGCCAATATTACCTACTTATTACCAATGAAATAGCTAATATTTAGTTTACGAAATACATGAATAGAATTAAATAAACCCAAAGAATATCCAAAAAATGCCAAAATGTAGCCCCCAACTCGAATCCGAGCATTTCCTCGGATGAATACTTATTTCGCAAGTGGTTGGTAATAACCACCAAAAGCGAAATTATTCCAGCAACAACATGTACAATATGCACTGCAGCTATTAAAAAAACATAAGACATTTTAATATTACTCGTAGGCCCCGTAAAATAGTACCCGTTAGCTACCATTTGGGAAAATCCATTAAATTGTAATACTACAAAAGCAATACCCAAGCCCAAGGTCAATAACAACCAATTAGTGCACTGCTTAAGCTGATCTTGCTTAATGGCCTTCTTAGCCATAATATAAGTTATACTACTTATAACTATAACTATAGTACTTATCAAAAACGAGGATGGCAAAGCCAATTCCCTAACCCAGTCTTCCCTTGAACTGCTCACAATATAAGCACTGGTCCAACCTGCAAACCCCATAAGCAAGCTAATAATACCAAACCAGAGCATCATCTTCTTTGCTCTATTGTTCTTTTCCTTTCCTGTCCCTTGCGTTAAGTCCATCTTTATTAAATAAATTTATCAATTACATATACTACCTGCATCAGGGTAATATAACTTACACTGGCCAACATTAATTTTTTGGCCGATGTATTATCTCTTTTTTCATATAATTTAAAAGCGAAGAACAACATTACCGTCCCCATTAAAAAGACGATAACTCCCCCAACAATGGATAATTGCAATCTTCCCGTAAAACCAAATACCGGTATCACAGAAATGAACATCATCCATATGGTATACATAATTATCTGCAAAGCGGTACCCTTATCCTTTTTACCCGTGGGAAGCATTTTAAACCCCCCTTTTTTATAGTCTTCATCCAACATCCAACCCAAAGCCCAGAAATGCGGAAACTGCCAAAAGAATTGTATCATAAACAATACACCTGGTTCTATCCCAAAATTATCTGTTGCAGCCACCCATCCCAACATGAAGGGAATGGCGCCCGGAAAGGCACCAACAAAGACCGCTAAGGGCGTTTTTGTCTTTAACGGGGTGTAAACACTGGTATACAAAAAAATTGATATAGCCCCGAACATGGCCGTCTTGGGATTCAGAAAATACAAAGCTACAATTCCCAAAATCGTCATTAGAACGGCAATGGTCATTGCCGTATTTACAGACATTCTCCCAGCTGGTATAGGCCTATTCTTGGTGCGATCCATTAACGCATCCAAATCCTTTTCTATAATCTGATTATAAGCATTGGAGGCCCCTACCATACAATAACCACCAAAAGCCAAGAGAAGTACCGAGTAAAAATTAATTTCTACAGCCCCAAGAAAATATCCTGCTATGGAAGAGAAAACTACACTGACCGCGAGCCTTGCTTTGGTAATTTCTTTAAAGTCAGCAAAATATACCGCCATAGAGGTGTTTTTTACTGAACTGACCGCCGTTTTCATTTTCATTTTTTAAATGGATCGCAAAGATACACCTCGTAAGAATTTTTTGCAACCAAATAAACATGTTTATATTCATAAACAGCCAAAGCAGTCTTAAGTACAAATAAAAACGACACGTTCCAGAATTGACACACAACACTCATTAACATCATTTGGCCTGAATAGCATTTCATCAGGAGCAAAAAAAATCCCGAGCACAGGCTCGGGATTTTAAATATACTATTGGTTTCTTTAACCTTAACTATTGTAATTTGAAAGTAATTGGAATACTAAATGGTACACGAACAGCTCTACCTCTTTGTTTTCCAGGAGTCATCTTAGGTAATTTTCCGATAATCCTTGCTGCCTCTTCCTCCAAGTTTTTATCCGGACCTCTCATTCTCACATTCCCAATGCTTCCATCCTTCTGAATAACGAACATCACGTTCACCCTTCCTTGAACACCCATCTCTTGTGCAATTTCTGGATAACGGAAGTTTTTACCAATATGCTTTTGCATCATTGAGTTAAAACAATCCCTTAACTTACTTTTTGGCTCATTTTCACAACCTGGAAAAATTGGAACATCCTCGATAACTGCAAAAGGCACATCCACATCTTCCTCCATCTCTTCAACCTCAACATCAGCAACTTCTATCACCTCTTCCTCTTGACTGGTTTCTGTTGATTCTATTACCGTTTCCTCAACTTCCTCCTCATCCTCAACAACCTCAATGATTTCAGGAGCAGCTGGTGGTGGTGGTGGTGGTGGTGTCTTAATTTGTTCGGTCATAGGAACTTCTTCATCCAAAGTATCCTCCACATTCATGGTATAATCAAAATTATTATCGTCGTCATAGGTCTTCCATTCAAAAGCTATATACGTCAATAGCATAACCACAACAAGACCAATAACGAAATAAAGCCCGCTATTTCTTGTTAAATCTGCCTTAGGATTCTTTTTAAGTTCCATAATTATTCATTTTTAATGTTCGCTAATTTATATATTTATTTTATCTGTTTAAAACTTTTTGTTAAAAAAAATACAAATAAATTTAAACAGGTCATTGGGATCCAAAACATCGCTTTCATTTGTTACCTATAGCCAAAATAGTACTAACGACGCAGATTACATCAATTTGCACTTACATTTAACTAAGAACCAGAAAGTTGCACTCCTTAAATCGAAATACCCCTCCAAAATACTCAAAATAAATGCTATTTCACCCACTTTAGTGAAGTTTTTCCAGAGAAAATGTACTTCACTATAAAACTTCCAAACAATGCCCCGGAACTATTTGCCAAAACGTCCAGCAAATCAGGATCTCTATTGATAGTAGCTACACCTTGCAACACTTCAATAATTATACCATAAACGACAGCGTAAGTAATTATTTTCAGCAATACTTTTCCCAAGGAAACATTTCTGCGATTAAATTCCCTAAAAGACAAACAACCTAAAACGGTAAACCCAAAATAAAAAGTAAAATGCACTAGCTTGTCCAAATGGGGGATATCAATAGAAGGAATATGCTCTTCCTTAAAAGAAACAAGGCTGAGAAGTGTAACAAACACCACCCAGCCTATAAATATCATTGTAAAAAAATACTTTTTACGCACCCACAAGTTCTTTGTATTCAGCTTCCCCTAATAAGCCCTCTATTTCAGAAGTATTACTTAATTTAATTTTAATGATCCAACCGTCACCATAAGGATCGGTATTCACCTTTTCGGGTTCATCCTCTAGCGCTTCATTGAAAGCTACTATTTCCCCACTTAAAGGAAGAAACAGATCAGAAACCGTTTTAACAGCCTCAACAGTTCCAAAAACTTCATCTTTGTCCAAGGTCTCATCCAAGGTCTCTACTTCCACATAGACAATATCGCCAAGTTCCCCTTGGGCAAAATCGGTAATCCCCACAATAGCGGTATCGCCCTCTATTCTGACCCATTCATGGTCTTTTGTGTACTTTAATTCTGAAGGTATATTCATTATCTCAATTTGTTAAGAAAAAAGAAAGCAAATGTAAAAGATTATATCTTGTTAATCAATAAACTCCTTTAAACTTTTTCACTTACCTATCAGCTGCAAATTTATAGTCCCTTTTCTATTGAGAGCTAGTCTAGTTCCCAAAATTATACCTTAGGGTAAATCCGGTATTTATAGAAGTTTGGGGAAATGCAGTTGAAATGGCAAATTTGGAAAACGAATGATCGTAAAAGAAAAGCGCATTTAAACTTTTGCTCAAGGCGTAATCTGCTACGAATTTAACGGACACTAAATTTTGTCCTGAAGTAATTTGATTGTTATCAATATCCAAGTTTCGAATAATGGTAATATTATCTCTTAAGGTTACGTCAGCTTTAAGATTTAAATCGCCCTTCAATCGTTGCTTCTCCCCTCCTATATTAGTTACAAATTTCACATCCTTAAAGCGATAACCAAGTCCTACCGTATATTCCTTACCATTGATCTCTGTCATCAAATTATTATCAAAACTTAAGGATAATGTCCTATCCGTTCTTATCTCCGCTAGGACACTAAGCGAATTTTGCATTTCGAAATCTACCCGCACCAATGGATTAAACTGATCCGTCAGCACCACATTATTCATAATATTAACCGGTAAAAAATCTTGGGTTTCCGGATTTATAGGCTCCATACCCTCATTGATCAGCTGGGTACGCGTTAAATTGGTCTGGAATGAATTTATACTATATGCCGACCTATATCCATGGCCTAAAGAAAAACGTTTAAACTTTTCCTTGAACCAAGGATTGCGCATTAATCCAGTATATTTAATGTTCCAGTTGGGAATGGGAATATCCCTAAAAGCGTCCAAGCTCACCTTATTGGGATCTTTCCCTGTATAGGCAGCAAAAAAAGCGGGCAATAAAACATCTTGACTTGTCTTGCCATATCTTTCGGGAAAACCATCATCATCTACCACACCGGTATCCTGGTTTCTTTCCGACACAATTCTATTGGCCACCGTAATCCTATTTTGCTTGAAAGTTTCAAAATTGGCAGAATTAAATTCATCTCCTTGACTAAAGACCGTGCCAATCATTAAAGTAGAAATACTAAAGCTGCCATAGTTATTCCCCAACAAATTCAAATATTCGTATGTGCTATTGCCCAGATCTTCCACGTTAAAAGTCTCCTGATAACTTTCCGAAGATTGCCTATCCGCAACAAGATCGATAGTTAAATCCCGCGTGGGCTGTGCTGTTGCAGTTATATTCAACTGCTTATTGGTATTCTCTATATATTGCTGGTTAAACTCTGGAAAAGTGGTCAACCACCCATTCCTTGCCGCCTCATACCTAACATCGGCCTGACTACCGAAAACAAATCCAATAGTTGGTTTTGCCGTACCTATGAACCCTACAGACCTAGTATACCCTGGCAATACCTTACCACTATTCTGACTATAGGTAACATTTACCCTTTTTACCATGGTAAGCACATCTATAAAAGCATTATATCCGGCTCCGCTCGACTTTTTAATTTCATTATCCTCTTCCTTTGATGCTGCATTCCCACCCTTGTCTAAACGAACCGGTTTCTTAGCAGCAGCTTTGGTATTCTTTCTGCTCAATCCTAGAAAATCATAGAATTTTTGCATGGTCAAAGAAGCCGTTAAATTATGGGTACTCGCATTCTGCACTGTATTAATATCTTCATTTGCCACTTCACGCAAAGCATCCCCTCCCCTTTGCCAATCAAAATTACTCGTATAGGTGTACTGGGAATTTATAAAACTGAAAGCGGGAATTTTGTTGAATGGCAATTCATAATTCAATTGCATCTCTTGAGAATGTCTATTGGGCTCTCCCAAATCAAAAAATCCGTCCCACAGTCCCAAGGCCTGGTTTATATCCGAATCCGAATTTCCATCTTCTTCAAAATAATTCCTAACAATATTATTATTGGAAGCAGTTAGATTTAAACGCAAGGATTTTGTTAGGCTATAGTTGATAGCATACTGCCAATTAAAAAGATAGTTCCTTTGCTGTAAAAATGGTAGGTCTAATTTTTCGACCCCTGGTTCAAAAACATCCCTGAACTTTTGTTGATTAAAAGATCTGTTTATATTGGATTGAAGAGAAACACTGGCAGGCAGTACATTCAAATTTAGATCTTTCAACCATTTCAAATACTTACCGGTAAACAAAGAATCTTTCTTTGCAAAAGGCTCCACCGTGACCGGTTTAAAATTATGGTTGTACACGAATCCGGTCACCACATTTTGATCTTTTAATTCATCGATTTCAAAATCCCTATGGTTCACCTCATTATAGGAATAATTGAAAGTAAAGTTTTCTATATCGTAAAAGTTTGCCTCGGCTTCTTCCCCTCTATCCTTACTGACCCCTATAAAGTTAATACTGGTCCTCTTGGTATAATCTTCTCCTTGCTGCCTAATAGCCTCAGCATCTTCAGGGGTTTCCGCAGCTGCAATACGGTCCTCCAATTTAAGGTCATCATACACTGGATCGAATTCCGGAGTTATCATCTGCTCGGAAATACCGTAATTAAATGGCAGTTGTAAACCCCATTTTTTTGGAAACAATTGGCCAATATTCACATTGGTGACTACGTCATATGATATAGCATCTTCCCGTGCCCGTTCATTTGGCATTTGATCAATGGCACCAAATCCAGAAGTACTTTTACTACCTGTTGCGGATACACTGGCGAAATCTGCCATATTCATATCCAAAGCTGCAATCGCTGCCCAACCCCCGTTATTATCCAATCCGGAAAGTCGCAATTCATTAAACCAAACCTCGCCCCTGGCAGGAAGGTTATCATCGTTCTTAACACCGACCATAACACTTCTAATACTTCCCAGGGAAGGGTTACCTCGAATACCGATACGCAATCTACCCAGTGTTCTAGGGTCAAATTCGCTTACCTGAACCACTACCCCATTGTCTATTTCGTAATAATTAATGGTGCTTAGGGTCTGAGCTGCAATTCCTGCAGATTTCACCTTAGATAAATCCTCCAAGGAAAGATCCAATTCATTTACCTCAGGCCAAATTTCACTGTCCGAACTTGTACCGTAAGGGGTTAATTGCAAGGGCAACTCTATCTGATAAAAGTTTTGGGAAAAATCCGAACCAATTCTTATAAAACCTACCAAGGGAGTCTCGTCGTTGGCATAATCGGTTTCTACAATCTCTTCTGCATGCATAAACATTTTCAAACGTTTATACTGCCTAATATCAATATTCAAATTTTTAAATACCCCTCTAGAATCACGAGGTTCCAAATTCTCGACCACAAAAGACAAAGACTGCTCATTCTGCCTAATTATGGTATTGTTGTTGTTCAATCTTTCTCGCTGCACACCAGGGGGCAATACGTATGGTATTGGGGTGCGGGCTGCATTTTCTTCAATATTAACGGCATTGACATCCACTAAAGTACCATCATCCGTAGGGTCTCCGTCAACCTCGGGCTGTAAAGATTTCGTATAAGTACGCCAATCTCCACGCACTAAGTCCAAGGTTGCAAAACGCATTACTATATTACTGGAAAATCCGGTAAGATACATTCTCATAAAGCTAATGGATCTAAAATCGGTTATTCCTCCCTTGGCATCCGTAAAATCTGACAAAGGTATCTTGTATTGAATCCAACGCTCGTTCAAGGTATTTCCATTTGGCAAAGACCTTGTAACCCCTTCTTTTATATCCGTTACATACTTATCATTGATAGTTGTCCCCGGCTTTATATTGATACGGTATTCAAAGTAACTGTTAACCGTATTCATGGTACCATCCCTATCTATATCCTCTACATCTGGCAAGGTAGTTGAGCCTCTGTCCGAATTGCTCAATTGAACCGGAGAGTTACCATCTGGGTTATTAAAATTTAAATATCGTTCCAATATGCTCCCTTCCCTGTTCAAGAAATACTCATAATTATCCAGAGCAGGATCCTCCGCCGGACCATTATAAGTTATTCCCCCTTCAAATGTATAAGTAGCCTCATCGGCATCAGATAAACCGTCAAAACCAATATCCTGTAACCCTCTATTGTTCTGATCGGCATCAAAAGCATAAACCAAAGATTGGGTTGCTGGAACCTTGCCCCAATTTGTTTTATAGGTAAGATCGTTAGAAACCGGATTTACTGGAAGTCCATTCTCATATTGCTTCCTTCCATCAGGTAAGATATCCTCTGAAATATTTCCAAGGTTGATTACCAAATCACCAGCACTTGTTGCAATGCCATCAACGTAGGGGTCCAATACCCAAAATTGAACGTATTCCACGTTGGACTGCTCAAAATTGGTACTACTTAGGGACCTCATTATCCCAGCCCACTTATCCTGCGGCTGTTCTGCCGTGAAATCTGGGTTTGCATTATAGGGCCCTTTTGCATTTGGATAGTATGCAATATCCAAGGTATTTTGTGCTAAAGTCTGTCCTTGCGGAACATCCTGATTAAAAACATCCTGTATATAGATTCTTCTAGTTTCGTTCGTAGATATATCATTATCATTTAGTGCTGACGGACGTTGGTTGGAATAAAAAATGGGATCTACGGTATACCATGCCATTTTAGCCCTTCCGTATCCAGATTCCAAACTGTTATTGCCGGTCATGTACTCCAAGGGTGGACTAGCCATAGACCATCCTAGAAAAGATCGAATATCGATTAAGGATTGGGCACCCTCAAAGTCGTCCAAATAGGTAGTTGTTTCACCCTGAAAATCAGCATTCTTTGGTGAACCGGGACTTAAAAATGCGACTTCGCCCCTTACCGATAAATTGGAAGGAACATCAGTATCTATGTTTGGTAATTTATTGGCCAATCTGGTCAAAAAAGGAACTTCGGTCGAGAAATTACTATTTAAACCAAAAATCGTATTGTTTACAGGCTCTATCCCATAATTGGACTTCTGTGTCAATGGCTTTTCGTTCAAATTCAATAAAGTACCTCCCAAAACAAAGTTCTTATTGAATTGATGCTCAACATTTACTCCTGTAAAACGTCTTGTTTGTTGACCAAAAACGGCATTATTTTCAACGGAAATATTGATAGGTGTATTGGAAGCCTCCAAACTTGGATCCAATATTTGAACTGTACCGGATTGATAGTTTACGGTGTAATCTATACCTTCCTGAAGCTGTCTACCGCCGGCCGTAACCCTTACCGAACCTCTAGGCACATTAAAGGCCCCGATGGGAATACCATTGGTGCCTTGAGATTTATAATTACCTTTTAAAATGAATTTATTTTTTTCAGCATCCTGTTGCGCCGCTGCCGTAGGAAGTGCATACATATTTCTAAATACGTACTTCTTCTGATTGGCATTATATCCCTGATCATTATCCACATCATAAGTTCCGCCCCCAAGGAGGTCAAACAAGAACTCCCCAAAAGGTTCCACTTTAGTGAAAATGATACTACCAGTTTGCGGATCTATAGTAATACCGGGAACATAATCAAAAAAACCATCACCCCCATTCTGCAGGTCATTATAGGCATTTAACCTATCCAAATTAAACACATCCAACAAAATCCTTTCCTCCAAGGGCTTAGGGGTCGTGGGCCAACCAGACCCAACACCAGATTCCGCAGCTGTAATATAATTTCGGGGAGTGGTTTCGGTATATAGAATATTTAATTTGAAATCTTCCTGACTTAATTGATATGCTCCAGTGGAATAAATATTCTTCATCATTAAGTCCCAGATAGGGTCCACAACATTGGTAATATTACTCTTTAGCAATTTAAGAATTAAGGTATTGTTGTTTACCGGAATTTCTGCACCTGGCGACACCGTAGTGGCGTCCAAACCTCCATTGGCAAACTCCCCAACCTGATAGACCTCGCCGTTAAAGGTATATTGAAATGAAACCCCTAAAACCTCATCATTGCTTAATCTTTGGTTCAAGGAAATATATCCCAATTGCGCGTTAAAGGTAAAATCGCGTCCTTGTTCCAGTTTTCGCGCATTTTCCAAAATAGCATAATCAAATCCCTGATTTACAGTATATCCCGGCACGTTAAAACCAGTCTGAACGGTAGCAATATCTCGAATATTTTGTGTTAGGGCACCTCCAGCCCCTATTTGCAAGGGATTGTAGTCGTTGGCACTATTCCTAGGTAAATTTCCAGCAGTAGAAGCATTAAAGAATCCAGCTGGATCTCCATTGTTTTGTCCTATTCTCGTCTTTTCTGCTCGCACCTCTCCCAAATCTTGGATGGCAACCACATTTCTAACATTTAGGGTTTGCTGACTCCTATTGGTCACCCAAACTTCCAACCTGGTAATTTGGACCTGACTCCTTATATATGGATAATTTACAAGGGCCGCATCATAATTGTCCCTAAAGTAATGTGCTAGAAAAAAGTGTTTGTCCTCATCGTAATCCTGGGCCCTAAGTTCAAAGTTATTCACCGTTCCCCCGCCTTGTGCAACAACTGTATTGTTTTGTGATCTTTGTTCTGAAAAAACTGCAGTAACACTAGTCTTGCCGAATTGCAATTCTGTTTTTACACCAAATAGACTCTGTGCGCCAGTAATCAACGAACTATTCAGCGGCATACTAACATTACCGACTTCAATTTTTTGAAGAATATCATCCTCTGAGGGAGTATAATCCAATTTTACCAAATTCTGAAAATCGAAAGTGGCCTCCGTATCGTAATTGGCGGTAACCTGTAAACGTTCCCCTATTTTACCCAACATACTTAAGCTTATACGTTGATCAAAATCAAAGGAAAGATTGGTACGGTTTCTTGGGGACAAGGAAGGATTATCGTTTTTTTGCCAAATGACACCTAAGTCCATGGCCACAGAACCTTGGGGAATTACTTCAATAGTATTTCCTCCAAAAACACTTTCAAAAAAACTATTGTTCACATAAAAGTTGGGCAATAAATTTTTTCGAGCCTCTTCACTTCCTTCCTTTTTACCAGAAAAAGCATCAATTTTTTCCTTAAAATAGGATTTCATGCCTTCTCGGCGCACCAACTCCAAGTACTGGGTAGGTGTAAGTATAATGGGATAACTAATATCAAAATCTCCAACACTAACGGAATAAATATATCTATCCAGATTGGGGTCATAAGTATATTTGGAAACGATACTTTCTGGGTTTTCCATTTTCAATCTCCCCAAAGCCACACCGGTTTGCAGCGTGTCCGTTTCCTGCTCGTTAACATCTTCCGCCTCTGTTTCCTGTGCAAAGGAAGATTCCGTTGTGCCCAAGAAAATAAAGAGTAGGATAGTAAGCTTAAATAATGATTTAAGATAAATTTTTGCCCCTGTTTTCAAACTTGTTATAAATTTTTAAGCGCAAATTTTATAATGTCCTCTACGCTTAGTCCAGGATCTTGGCCAACTACTTTATCCACAACTTTTTCAGCTTGTTTGCGGACAAATCCAAGAACCTCTAATGCAGATAACGCTTCATCTTTGTTTGTATTGTTTGATGGAGCCGAAAGTTCATCTAAATCATAGACTTTTAAAACCTTGTCTTTTAGGTCCAAAATTACGCGTTGGGCCGTTTTGGCACCAATTCCCTTTATCCCCTGAATAGTTGGGACATCTCCAGTTGCAATGGCATCCCTTATTTGTCCCGGAGAAAGGGAAGACAACATAGTTCTTGCTATACTTGAGCCTATTCCTGAAACGGATAACAGCAATCTAAATATCTCACGTTCGGACTTTTCGGAAAATCCGAACAAAGTATGGGAATCCTCCTTGACCTGAAGATGGGTATACAACTGTACGCTCTCCGAGTCTCCAATTTTTGAAAATGTGTGCAACGAAATATTTACAAAATATCCCACACCTGCGCACTCGATTACAAGATGGGTTGGATTTTTTTCAACAAGCTTTCCTTTTAAATGGGTAATCATAATCTATTTCGTTTTTTAAGCTTAGGAACTTCTTGAAAATTGGGCTTTTTTCAATTATTTTATTTTCTGGATTTTGCCATTTTTCTCTTTTCTCTTTCTTGGGCATCAATAACAGCAACAGCGGTCATATTGACCATCTCGTCTACACTTGCCCCTAATTGAAGGATATGTACAGACCGTCTTAAACCTACCATAATTGGACCTATGGAATCTGCTTGATTAAGTTCTTTCAGCAACTTATAGGTAATGTTGGCCGACTCCAAGTTGGGGAAGATTAAGGTATTTACTTTTTTACCCGCCAATTTGGAAAAAGGAAATTTCCCTTGGTGCAAGTCCTTATTCAATGCAAAATCAATCTGTAACTCACCATCAACCAGTAAATCCGGATTGGAAGCGTGCAATATTTTCACCGCTTCTCTAACTTTTGTAGCCCGCGGATGGGAGGAAGAACCAAAATTGGCATAGGACAATAAGGCCATAACAGGAGTAAAACCAAAAGTGGTAGCCACATTTGCGGTCATCTTTGCTATTTCTGCAATTTCCTCTGCACTGGGGTCTATATTGATAGAGGTGTCCGCTAAAAATAATGGGCCCCTTTCGGTTATCATAATATTAACGGTAGATACCTTCTTAACATTGGCAGCTCTTCCTATTACCTCGAACACCGGCTTTACCACTGTAGGATATGCTCGGGAATATCCTGAAATCATTCCATCGGCATCGCCCTCCAATACCATCATTGCTGCAAAATAGTTGCGTTCCTTCATCTTTGCCCGTGCCCCGAACAGGCTTACGCCACTACGTTGTCTATTCTCAAAGTATTTTGCCGCATAATGATTTCTTTTATCATTGGCTTCATCTGCATGTGAGTCTATTACAAGAATATCGGCATCGAATTCGAGCTCCTTCATCAATTCTGCTATAATCACTTTATTTCCCAATAAAATTGGGGTTGCAATCCCTTCTTCATAGGCAATTTGGGCCGCTTTAAGGACATCCAAATGATCGGCCTCGGCATAAACAACCTTTTTAGGGTTCATTCTGGCACGGTCGTGCAACAAACGAACTATCTTATTGTCGTTACCAGAACGCTGAAGCAGTTCCTCCCTGTATTTATCCCAATCTTCAATAGGCATTTTAGCCACCCCACTGTCCATTGCAGCTTTTGCCACTGCTGGTGGGATTTCAGAAATTAACCTGGGATCAAAAGGTTTAGGGATTATATACTCCCTCCCAAAGGTTAACCTCGTTTGACCATAGGCGATATTCACCTGCTCTGGAACAGGTTCCTTTGTAAGCTCCGCCAATGCCTTAACAGCAGCCATTTTCATAGCTTCGTTAATTTTGGTGGCCCTAACATCCAGTGCACCTCTAAATATAAAAGGAAATCCTAAAACATTGTTTACTTGATTAGGATGATCGGATCTACCTGTGGCCATTATAATATCCTTTCTAGTTTTTACGGCCAGATTATAATCTATTTCCGGATCAGGATTTGCCATAGCAAACACAATGGGATCCTTAGCCATGGATAATAACATATCCGCAGAAACGATATCTTTTACGGAAAGGCCAATAAACACATCGGCATCTTTCATGGCATCTTCCAAGGTGTCAATTTTTCTATCCGTGGCGAACTCTAACTTTTCTGCTGATAAGGTATCACGATCACTACGGATAACGCCTTTACTATCCAACATTACTATATTTTTATCACTTGCCCCAAATGCCTTGTATAGACGAGTGCAAGAAACAGCAGCAGCACCTGCTCCACTTATTACAATACGGACATTACTTATTTTTTTCTTAGTAAGTACCAAGGCATTCAATAGCGCGGCGGCTGAAATTATGGCCGTTCCGTGTTGATCATCGTGCATTACCGGAATATCCAATTCCTCTTTTAATCGTCTTTCAATTTCAAAAGCTTCAGGAGCTTTTATGTCCTCCAAATTAATTCCTCCAAAGGTTGGGGCTATTATCTTTACAGTTTCTATAAATTTTTCAACATCGGTAGTATCCAATTCAATATCAATTCCATCAATATCAGCAAAAATCTTGAACAACAGACATTTCCCTTCCATTACCGGTTTGGACGCCTCGGGACCTATATTCCCCAATCCAAGTACAGCAGTTCCATTGGATATTACCGCCACTAAATTACCCTTGGCAGTATACTTATATACGTTATCCTTGTCCTTGGCAATTTCCAAACAAGGTTCAGCAACTCCAGGGGAATAGGCAAGACCTAAATCCCTTTGGGTAGCATAGGGTTTCGTAGGCACGATTTTAATTTTTCCCGGCTGTGGTTTGGCATGGTATACTAAAGCCTCCCGTCTGGTTTTTTGCTTGCTCATAAAGTGTTGTTTAGAAAAACAAAGTTAACAGTATTCTTTAAAATAAAAGGATTTAAAAAAGTAATATCCCGTAGTTTTAATACAAGTTTAGACAATTAATTTTCAAAAGCTCCGGTTGGCAATGTCTCCCATTCCAAAACCATTGCCGAAATTTCATAAAGGCGGCCAACTCCTCAAGATATAAGATTTTTGGTCCGAAGCCTATCCCAATATCAAAAAATACTATTTCAAAAAATCAATATTTCTTTTAAGTCCCGAAAATTTGGTCCGTTTTACGGCAGATTTCTGAAACACCTTTTTAAATACATCCTCTGTAATTTCCTCCCAGTCCTTTTTGGTCATGGAAAGTAATTCGGGATGGGGATTAAACAAAGGTTCTTGGTGCGGTTTAGAGAAGCGGTTCCAAGGGCAAACATCTTGGCAGACATCACAACCAAACATCCAATCATCCATTTTACCTTTAAAATCTGTAGGAATTTCGTTCTTTAATTCAATGGTAAGGTATGAGATACACTTACTGCCGTCAACTACATAAGGCTCTACAATAGCCTGCGTAGGGCAGGCATCGATACAGGCAGTGCAGGTGCCACAATGATCTGTTACCCTATGGTCATACTCCAGTTCCAAATCCAAAATCAGTTCTGCAATAAAATAAAAAGACCCCACTTGCTGGGTCAGTAGATTACTATGTTTCCCTATCCAACCTAACCCGCTCTTTGCGGCCCAAGCCTTGTCCAACACAGGGGCGGAATCTACAAAAGCCCTGCCGTTTACTTCTCCTATCTCCTGTGCAATAAATTCTTGAAGTTCTTTTAATTTGGATTTAATAATATGATGATAATCCTGTCCGTAAGCATATTTAGACAGCTTAATAGTCGCAGGTTTTTGCGTTTCTTCCGGAAAGTAATTAAGGAGAAGGGAAATCACAGATTTAGACCCTTCCACCAATTTAGTGGGATCCAAGCGCTTATCAAAATGGTTTTCCATATAGCCCATTTCCCCATGCATGTTCTTATTTAGCCACGTTTCCAACCTTGGGGCTTCCTCTTCTAAAAATTCGGCTCTGGAGATACCGCACGACAAAAAACCGAGGCGTTTGGCTTCGGCCTTAATGAGTTGGGTATGTTTATGAATGTTTTTCAAATAATTATCTTTCTTTAAAGAGTAAAGGTACACACTTTGGCTTCAGAGAAATTAGCGGGTTAATCTCTACGCTTGCCAAGGAACTGGAAATTTGAAATTTCTTCACAATTTCCGCTATAGCTATGATCATCTCAGCCATAGCAAAATTATTACCCACACACATTCTAGGACCCGCCCCAAATGGATAATAGTTTATGCGTTTTTTTTCTTCGGACACCCTTTTTTCAGAGTGTACTATCTCTAAAAAAGAAAAATTTTGATATTTAAGTTTGGTGCATCCCATTGAACCTACAATATATAAACTTTTGAGTAATTGCCACGCAAGTAATATCCAGTATTTTCATTCTTCAAAAACCTCTGTATATTCCTTGCTTCCTTTTCCTCGATATGTTACATAATTGGCATTATAATACTGCCGACTTCGTCCACGCTTAAAAAACCAAAGCCGTAAGTTATAATGTAAATTATGTAAAATACTCCCTTTCGCCTGACTTCCGACGCTCGGTTTTAAACTTGGATTGAAGTTTTTAGATTTGATTATAAAAGATTGTAAATACTAACGCCTTTCAGTTGTTCCATTTTAAAAACCAACGGAACTCCAACGCTTTTTTCCGCCTCTGTTCCGCCAGTTTTCAAAACGTTTTGTCTGAAGTGCAAAACGTTCCGATAATAGTTGAAAAAGAGGTTGGCGAAGCGTTGGATTTTCAACTGTTATTGGAATGAGACAAACGATAGTGCGTTCAGCTTTTTAGTTCCAAAGTTTGTTGTTCAGTTCGGATTTGAGCGTTGGATGAGCGGACATTTTACATAATAGCAGTTATAACTATCGCCCGAATAATATGCGCCTGATAAGGCTACAAAAAGGGAAGTATTATAACTACTATTATGTAACTTTGCTTTGGGTAATTTTTGGTGTGAGCGTTGGGAACAGCTCTTTACTTTTTTAAGGATCCTAACTTTATTTAAACAACTGATTTTCCTTAAAAAAGTAATGTGCTGTGTGCGGGTTTTTTCGGCAACCAAAAATTACATTTAGCGTTGGCGAGCGGAACAAAACAAAATACAAAGGTTTTTGAAGTATGATAAAGTTGGATTTTGTTTTGTGGGGATTTTACTTTCTATCCTTTTTGTAACCTATTTTCGTTCTTGGCTTTTCGTTATCTTTCTTATCAATTAATTCATCCAAATAATTAAAGACCAGTTCAATATTTTTAGAGTGATTTGTTAACTTCTTTTTGATTTCTTCAACATCAAGTTTTAAACTTAAATTATCTGTTAGCATTTCACGTAACTTGGTAAAAATCCTCATTATTTGGATATTAACTGCAATCGCTTTTTTGCTATTTATAGCACTCGACAACATCAGTACACCGTGTTCCGTAAATACATAAGGTAATTTTCTTCTTCCTCCCCAACTTGGTGTCGCATTTTGCGACTTCAAAGTTTCCCATTCAATTTCGGTTAACTGGAACATAAAATCATCAGGAAACCTATCTATATTTCTTTTTACTTGTTGATTTAAAACTCTTGTTTCTACTTCGTAAAGTTCTGCTAAATCACTATCTAACATTACTTTTTGGTCCCTTATATAGTAAATCTTACTGATAACTACTTCGTCTGGTATGATTAATTTGTTGCTCATTTATTATAAATATTTGACAAAAATAACAACTTGATGTCACAAATTGTGATATCAAGTTTGATATTATTTTCTTTTAGCTAATTGGATGAAAATTATTTACTATTTCGTGCAGGTTTTCCAAGTCATCTTGCAAGTATCTTTCGGTTGAACTTATGTAACGATGTCCAGCTAAATATTGCACCTTTCTTAAATTATATTGACCTAACCAATTTGTAATTACTGATGCTCTAATCTGTTTTATATTTTCTGCTTTTTGATTGTACTTTTTTAACTTTTTAAAGATGTGATAAACGATTGAGTTAAAACGTGCATTCGTTGGAAAAAGCTGTTCGCTATGGTTTTGCAGTCTGTCTTGGATTGTTGGCCGAACTTCGTTCAGGTATTCCATAAACTCCATTATTTGCCAAGGTTTTAATTCCAGTTCCCTGGCGTTACTTCGTTTGGCACTTGGAACATAAATCTTTCCTTTTGAGAGTTGTAAATGTTCTATTTTTAAGTTGCCTAAATCTGTTGTATTTAAGCCTTGATAAACGATTAATCCAATAATTACCTTTGCTCTTTTTAAAGTGTACTTGTGATATTCTTCTTGATATTTATCCGTTTCAAAACTATAATATAAATCCTCTAATTCATCAGCTTCAAGTAAGTTGTAATTGACTGTTCTTTTCACGCCTTTTATAGTTGTATTCTCGATTGGATTATCACTTCTACAAGCTTCATCAATTAAGTAATTAAAGTAAATTTTTACGGTTCGTAATCTGTGGTTTATTGTCTTTTTGGTCGTTCCTTTTCGAGTAAGATATTTTATGTATTTCAGACAATTTTTATAATCGATTTCGGTTGCTGTTGTACTATTTCTGTTGCACCATTTTATAAAGCTTTGTATTTCCGTAGTGTAAACCTTGATTGTGGTTTTGCTGTAATTCTGCTGTTCTAAAAATTCGCTATATGGTTTCATCTTCAAGTGTTTTAAGTAAGTGTGTATAGATTTGAGTGCTTTCTAAACTGCTATGTCCTAAAAAGGTTTTGATGCTTTCTAATGGTACTTCTCGCTGTAATAAATGTGTTGCTATTGAGTGTCTTAAAATGTGAAGTGTAATATGTTTTTCTTCTATATTTTTATTATTCGTAGCTATTACAATTACTTTTAATCGATTGGCAAAACTCATTCCTTGCATTCGTGTTCCGTTCTTATTGATAAACAAAGCTTCACTTAAATTGGATTGATAAAATTCTGGTCGAGCTTCAAAAATGTAATCTTCCAATATTTCTGCATTCTTTCTGTTGATTGGTATAAATCGTTCTTTGTAATTTTTCCCTTTTCTAACAAATACTCTTTCCTTATCAAAATAGATGTCGCTTAAATCCAGATGTACTGCTTCATTTCTTCGTAATCCACAACTATATAATATTGCTAAAATGGCTTTATCTCTTAATCTAAATCGACTTTCTGTATGACTTAATTCTGTTGCTTCAAAGAGTTCCTTTATTTCGTCTTGGGTCAATATATTTATCTTTTCTTCTGTTGGATTGGTTTCGCTTTTTAGATGAACATTAAAGTCGTTATAGTTGTGGTTCTGTAAATATTCCTTGAACTTTTTTAGAGCTTGTTGGTGTTTGTTGAGATAGCTTTTACTTAAACTTCCGCTTGTTCGTTCGTTGGCTCTTTCCTTCAGTTCGCTGTAATATTCCTTTATTGTTTTTGGCGTGATGTCTGTTAGCTTTTTGATGTTCTGCTTTTCAACATAATAAAAGAACTCTTGTAAATGATTTGGTAATTGATAGACTGTACTTTCTGCATAACCCAAGATGTCCAACCATTCTTTATAATTGGCAACGAACATTTTAAATACCTCGTTTTGTAGCTTTAATTTTTTCACTTCGGTATGTGTTTTTTGGGATTTTGTGAACTACTTATTTAAGTTGTTGATTTTCAGTTATGTTATTAGTCCATTTTACTGATTGAACTATTATGAACCATTTGAACTTCTTAACCTATTGATAATGCTCTGCAATAGGTCTTTTATTTGCTTGTTCGTGGTTTCGTAATCATCATAGTTTACGATTTCATATACATAACCTTTTCGCTTATTTCCTTTGGCTTTCTGTATGAGTTCCGCTAATTGTAATTGCAACATATATCGTTTTTGGTTGCTTGGATTTACTCGTAAAACTCTACGGATTTCAGCATTCGTAAAAGTTGTCTGATTCTCTTTTGTTAAATAAGCCTTGAGGCTTTCAAAAAATTGTCTGCAAGCTCCATTGAGTAAATCACTTTTTCGTAGTAAAACCTCTTGTATAAGCTCGTTGGCTTCTTCAATATCCTCAATCGTGGTTTCTATAAATTCTTCTCCTGTTTCGGTATCGTATTGCTTTTCCCTTTGGTATTGCTTGTAAAATGTAACGACTTCAATAAATTGTAAATAGTGTGAGTTGGTTCGTCTTGGTTTAAAAACTGATTTCGGCAGTTCCAGATATTCTGCAAAAGGATTGATTACTTTTATTGGCTTTAAAATTCGCTGTACGTTTTTTAGTAATTCTCTTGATTGGGTTTCGTCCTGCTCATTTAATTTGCCTGCGGAGGCTCTCCGCTGGTAATCCATTATTTTTTGGTCTTGTTCTTCGCTTTCATCGATATACAAAAGGAAGTTTCTATTTGAGTTATCTTCGTAAATACTTTCGCGAGTGGTGCAACCTGCAACACTTACAGGACCTTCAACCGTTAGATGTATGGTTTTGGTCGTTCCTTTGGTGTCTTTATGCACGACTGTTTTTGTAATGCGTTTTTTAGATTGCAGTTCCCGAAGTGGATAGAGTACGCTTTCCGCTCCGTCTAAATCTTCTATTAAAATAAGTTTGTGTTGTAATTCTGTTCTGTTGAAGTAATAAAAAGCGTTGGCAGATAAGACCGTGATTTCGATTTTGTCTTCTTCCGGGATAAGTTCCGATACTTTACTTTGTAAATGCGTCTTGCCAACTCCGGAACTTCCCAAGCTGATGCAATGCAATGGATTATTTGTCTTTCTGCTCGTGAAGATTAAAAACATCGTTTGTCTGTTGTGTTCTTCTCCGATTACTCCAGACTTTCCTATAAGTTCATTGGTTCGCTTTAGTAGATTGGGTTTCTTTAAAAATGTAATGGCTTGTTTTTCCTCTGTTCCTGTGAGTTCCTTAAAATAGGGTTGGTGCTGTTTCTCGTATTCTTCAATCAATAAAAATCTGTAATTCTCTAATTCTCTGGTTAAATCTTGTAACGTTCTACGTGCTACACTTGTTCCAATTTCCAAGCGTTCTGCAATCTTTCGAGTAAACTTTTCTATTTGGTTATCGTTGTATAAATCTATTGAGTGCCTTAAAACATTATACTCTTTTGGTTTCTGTACGCTTATGGTTATTCGTAAACTCTCTAACTTGTTGATTTTGATTCCTCCCAGAATGTGGATTTCAAGATATTTTGTAGTGTATTCGTAGTTGTTTGGATTAGTTGTGTTGAGCATAGTAAAACTATTTTATTCGATTTTCGATACTTCAAAAATACAATTATATTTCTTTTATCGAACATTAATAATTTACTATTTCACTAATATTTCATATTTATATCGTTTTTCGCTACTTTTACAACTTCTAATACAGATTTATATGAGTTTAGCTGATAACATTAAAAAATTAAGAGAAGATAAAGAGCTTCGACAAAAAGAAGTTGCTAACGCTCTTGATATTGGTTATTCCAACTACAATAAGATTGAGAATGGTAATCGTGAGATTTCTGTAAAAGAGTTACAGCGACTTGCAGAGTTTTATAATATTAAGGTTGACCAAGTGATTAACCTTAATGATGGTTTGCCTAAAGAAGTTGTTATAGAAGATAAGCAAGCACAAGAACAGTTGCGTTTGATTTCTGAACTTGATACTGATGATAGAGCCATTATCTTTAAGATGATTGATAAAATGCTGACCTCTAAAAAGTTTAAGGATTTCTTTAATAAAAATGTAGCTTCACTTTAGAGCATAAAAAAACCACCTCGTTAAAGGTGGTCTTATGTTACTTATTCCGTATCGGTTAAATTTTTTAAGAGATTTGTAAAATCTTTATCAATCCTGTAATTTTTGTTCTTTACACTAATTACACTTCCGTTACCACAAATGGTATCACTTTTTTTAGATTGATAAATCAATATCATTTTAAATCGTACATCAATATTCTCTGTATAGTTTCCTTGTCGTACGGTTCTATCAATTGATTCAGTAATTTCACTTATACTACTCTTGTCTTTAAGTATCTTTTTCTTCAAAACTTTATCAAATATTTGCTCTAATTCATTACAGGCAACACGTGTAAAAGTTTGAGTAGTCAAATTTTCATATAATATTATTAGCTCAATAACATTATCTTCTTTACTTATTATTTTTGCGGTATCTTTATTTTTCGCATTGTTACAGGCTAAAGTAATTATCAGTACAGCAAAAAACAATATTCCTATTTTATTTTTTTTAGTTCTGCCCATTTTCTTTCTTTTTAGGAACAGTTATTATTACTTCTTCTAATTGATTTGCTCTTTGAGTAGCATTTTTAGTTGACGTAGGGTCGGTAACATCCATTACTGTTCCATTGTGATTAGTCCTTGTGACTTCTCCTTTATTTATTTCGCCGTGCTTTTTAGCCGTTACTTGTTCTGAAGTTGTTATAACTCTTTTCTCTTCTTTAGTGTCATACGCAGGGTCATAACCTTCAATTGGGTCAATATCATTTTTAAACTGACCTGGATTTTCTTTATCCTGTAAAGCGTGGTCAATTTCGTGGTCTAATACAGTAGCAGGAGATAAAATATGTCCTTCATCTGTCTCAACTGCTGCCGTTGGGTCAAAGTAAATTGCTCCCTCACTTGGTCTATAAAAAGACCCTTTTCCTGTGTTATCAACTAATTCGGTTCTTCCTGATTCATTCAATACTGCCATTTTCCCAGAAGTGCCTTTACTGTTCATAAACTTAACAGTTTTAGCAAATTGTGTTTTAAACTTTGGGTCAGTTCCTTTTCTATATACAAGTTCTAATCCCTCAAGTTCAACACCTAAACCAAGTTTATTTTCCTGAAAAGCATATGTAGAGTTATAAGGATATTTACTAGCTAAAGGGTCAACAGCAACAAATCTAGCAATTGCAGGGTCATAATGCCTATACTTAAATTCAAGCATATTGTAACCGAGCTCTTTCGAGATTTCTTGACCTTGGTACGTTTTATAGTTGTATTCAGTACCATTGACCACATTATTGTACCCTTTGTGTTCAAGCCCAAATGGATAATAGTTTATGCGTTTTTTTTCTTCGGACACCCTTTTTTCAGAGTGTACTATCTCTAAAAAAGAAAAATTTTGATATTTAAGTTTGGTGCATCCCATTGAACCTACAATATATAAACTTTTGAGTAATTGCCACGCAAGTAATATCCAGTATTTTCATTCTTCAAAAACCTCTGTATATTCCTTGCTTCCTTTTCCTCGATATGTTACATAATTGGCATTATAATACTGCCGACTTCGTCCACGCTTAAAAAACCAAAGCCGTAAGTTATAATGTAAATTATGTAAAATACTCCCTTTCGCCTGACTTCCGACGCTCGGTTTTAAACTTGGATTGAAGTTTTTAGATTTGATTATAAAAGATTGTAAATACTAACGCCTTTCAGTTGTTCCATTTTAAAAACCAACGGAACTCCAACGCTTTTTTCCGCCTCTGTTCCGCCAGTTTTCAAAACGTTTTGTCTGAAGTGCAAAACGTTCCGATAATAGTTGAAAAAGAGGTTGGCGAAGCGTTGGATTTTCAACTGTTATTGGAATGAGACAAACGATAGTGCGTTCAGCTTTTTAGTTCCAAAGTTTGTTGTTCAGTTCGGATTTGAGCGTTGGATGAGCGGACATTTTACATAATAGCAGTTATAACTATCGCCCGAATAATATGCGCCTGATAAGGCTACAAAAAGGGAAGTATTATAACTACTATTATGTAACTTTGCTTTGGGTAATTTTTGGTGTGAGCGTTGGGAACAGCTCTTTACTTTTTTAAGGATCCTAACTTTATTTAAACAACTGATTTTCCTTAAAAAAGTAATGTGCTGTGTGCGGGTTTTTTCGGCAACCAAAAATTACATTTAGCGTTGGCGAGCGGAACAAAACAAAATACAAAGGTTTTTGAAGTATGATAAAGTTGGATTTTGTTTTGTGGGGATTTTACTTTCTATCCTTTTTGTAACCTATTTTCGTTCTTGGCTTTTCGTTATCTTTCTTATCAATTAATTCATCCAAATAATTAAAGACCAGTTCAATATTTTTAGAGTGATTTGTTAACTTCTTTTTGATTTCTTCAACATCAAGTTTTAAACTTAAATTATCTGTTAGCATTTCACGTAACTTGGTAAAAATCCTCATTATTTGGATATTAACTGCAATCGCTTTTTTGCTATTTATAGCACTCGACAACATCAGTACACCGTGTTCCGTAAATACATAAGGTAATTTTCTTCTTCCTCCCCAACTTGGTGTCGCATTTTGCGACTTCAAAGTTTCCCATTCAATTTCGGTTAACTGGAACATAAAATCATCAGGAAACCTATCTATATTTCTTTTTACTTGTTGATTTAAAACTCTTGTTTCTACTTCGTAAAGTTCTGCTAAATCACTATCTAACATTACTTTTTGGTCCCTTATATAGTAAATCTTACTGATAACTACTTCGTCTGGTATGATTAATTTGTTGCTCATTTATTATAAATATTTGACAAAAATAACAACTTGATGTCACAAATTGTGATATCAAGTTTGATATTATTTTCTTTTAGCTAATTGGATGAAAATTATTTACTATTTCGTGCAGGTTTTCCAAGTCATCTTGCAAGTATCTTTCGGTTGAACTTATGTAACGATGTCCAGCTAAATATTGCACCTTTCTTAAATTATATTGACCTAACCAATTTGTAATTACTGATGCTCTAATCTGTTTTATATTTTCTGCTTTTTGATTGTACTTTTTTAACTTTTTAAAGATGTGATAAACGATTGAGTTAAAACGTGCATTCGTTGGAAAAAGCTGTTCGCTATGGTTTTGCAGTCTGTCTTGGATTGTTGGCCGAACTTCGTTCAGGTATTCCATAAACTCCATTATTTGCCAAGGTTTTAATTCCAGTTCCCTGGCGTTACTTCGTTTGGCACTTGGAACATAAATCTTTCCTTTTGAGAGTTGTAAATGTTCTATTTTTAAGTTGCCTAAATCTGTTGTATTTAAGCCTTGATAAACGATTAATCCAATAATTACCTTTGCTCTTTTTAAAGTGTACTTGTGATATTCTTCTTGATATTTATCCGTTTCAAAACTATAATATAAATCCTCTAATTCATCAGCTTCAAGTAAGTTGTAATTGACTGTTCTTTTCACGCCTTTTATAGTTGTATTCTCGATTGGATTATCACTTCTACAAGCTTCATCAATTAAGTAATTAAAGTAAATTTTTACGGTTCGTAATCTGTGGTTTATTGTCTTTTTGGTCGTTCCTTTTCGAGTAAGATATTTTATGTATTTCAGACAATTTTTATAATCGATTTCGGTTGCTGTTGTACTATTTCTGTTGCACCATTTTATAAAGCTTTGTATTTCCGTAGTGTAAACCTTGATTGTGGTTTTGCTGTAATTCTGCTGTTCTAAAAATTCGCTATATGGTTTCATCTTCAAGTGTTTTAAGTAAGTGTGTATAGATTTGAGTGCTTTCTAAACTGCTATGTCCTAAAAAGGTTTTGATGCTTTCTAATGGTACTTCTCGCTGTAATAAATGTGTTGCTATTGAGTGTCTTAAAATGTGAAGTGTAATATGTTTTTCTTCTATATTTTTATTATTCGTAGCTATTACAATTACTTTTAATCGATTGGCAAAACTCATTCCTTGCATTCGTGTTCCGTTCTTATTGATAAACAAAGCTTCACTTAAATTGGATTGATAAAATTCTGGTCGAGCTTCAAAAATGTAATCTTCCAATATTTCTGCATTCTTTCTGTTGATTGGTATAAATCGTTCTTTGTAATTTTTCCCTTTTCTAACAAATACTCTTTCCTTATCAAAATAGATGTCGCTTAAATCCAGATGTACTGCTTCATTTCTTCGTAATCCACAACTATATAATATTGCTAAAATGGCTTTATCTCTTAATCTAAATCGACTTTCTGTATGACTTAATTCTGTTGCTTCAAAGAGTTCCTTTATTTCGTCTTGGGTCAATATATTTATCTTTTCTTCTGTTGGATTGGTTTCGCTTTTTAGATGAACATTAAAGTCGTTATAGTTGTGGTTCTGTAAATATTCCTTGAACTTTTTTAGAGCTTGTTGGTGTTTGTTGAGATAGCTTTTACTTAAACTTCCGCTTGTTCGTTCGTTGGCTCTTTCCTTCAGTTCGCTGTAATATTCCTTTATTGTTTTTGGCGTGATGTCTGTTAGCTTTTTGATGTTCTGCTTTTCAACATAATAAAAGAACTCTTGTAAATGATTTGGTAATTGATAGACTGTACTTTCTGCATAACCCAAGATGTCCAACCATTCTTTATAATTGGCAACGAACATTTTAAATACCTCGTTTTGTAGCTTTAATTTTTTCACTTCGGTATGTGTTTTTTGGGATTTTGTGAACTACTTATTTAAGTTGTTGATTTTCAGTTATGTTATTAGTCCATTTTACTGATTGAACTATTATGAACCATTTGAACTTCTTAACCTATTGATAATGCTCTGCAATAGGTCTTTTATTTGCTTGTTCGTGGTTTCGTAATCATCATAGTTTACGATTTCATATACATAACCTTTTCGCTTATTTCCTTTGGCTTTCTGTATGAGTTCCGCTAATTGTAATTGCAACATATATCGTTTTTGGTTGCTTGGATTTACTCGTAAAACTCTACGGATTTCAGCATTCGTAAAAGTTGTCTGATTCTCTTTTGTTAAATAAGCCTTGAGGCTTTCAAAAAATTGTCTGCAAGCTCCATTGAGTAAATCACTTTTTCGTAGTAAAACCTCTTGTATAAGCTCGTTGGCTTCTTCAATATCCTCAATCGTGGTTTCTATAAATTCTTCTCCTGTTTCGGTATCGTATTGCTTTTCCCTTTGGTATTGCTTGTAAAATGTAACGACTTCAATAAATTGTAAATAGTGTGAGTTGGTTCGTCTTGGTTTAAAAACTGATTTCGGCAGTTCCAGATATTCTGCAAAAGGATTGATTACTTTTATTGGCTTTAAAATTCGCTGTACGTTTTTTAGTAATTCTCTTGATTGGGTTTCGTCCTGCTCATTTAATTTGCCTGCGGAGGCTCTCCGCTGGTAATCCATTATTTTTTGGTCTTGTTCTTCGCTTTCATCGATATACAAAAGGAAGTTTCTATTTGAGTTATCTTCGTAAATACTTTCGCGAGTGGTGCAACCTGCAACACTTACAGGACCTTCAACCGTTAGATGTATGGTTTTGGTCGTTCCTTTGGTGTCTTTATGCACGACTGTTTTTGTAATGCGTTTTTTAGATTGCAGTTCCCGAAGTGGATAGAGTACGCTTTCCGCTCCGTCTAAATCTTCTATTAAAATAAGTTTGTGTTGTAATTCTGTTCTGTTGAAGTAATAAAAAGCGTTGGCAGATAAGACCGTGATTTCGATTTTGTCTTCTTCCGGGATAAGTTCCGATACTTTACTTTGTAAATGCGTCTTGCCAACTCCGGAACTTCCCAAGCTGATGCAATGCAATGGATTATTTGTCTTTCTGCTCGTGAAGATTAAAAACATCGTTTGTCTGTTGTGTTCTTCTCCGATTACTCCAGACTTTCCTATAAGTTCATTGGTTCGCTTTAGTAGATTGGGTTTCTTTAAAAATGTAATGGCTTGTTTTTCCTCTGTTCCTGTGAGTTCCTTAAAATAGGGTTGGTGCTGTTTCTCGTATTCTTCAATCAATAAAAATCTGTAATTCTCTAATTCTCTGGTTAAATCTTGTAACGTTCTACGTGCTACACTTGTTCCAATTTCCAAGCGTTCTGCAATCTTTCGAGTAAACTTTTCTATTTGGTTATCGTTGTATAAATCTATTGAGTGCCTTAAAACATTATACTCTTTTGGTTTCTGTACGCTTATGGTTATTCGTAAACTCTCTAACTTGTTGATTTTGATTCCTCCCAGAATGTGGATTTCAAGATATTTTGTAGTGTATTCGTAGTTGTTTGGATTAGTTGTGTTGAGCATAGTAAAACTATTTTATTCGATTTTCGATACTTCAAAAATACAATTATATTTCTTTTATCGAACATTAATAATTTACTATTTCACTAATATTTCATATTTATATCGTTTTTCGCTACTTTTACAACTTCTAATACAGATTTATATGAGTTTAGCTGATAACATTAAAAAATTAAGAGAAGATAAAGAGCTTCGACAAAAAGAAGTTGCTAACGCTCTTGATATTGGTTATTCCAACTACAATAAGATTGAGAATGGTAATCGTGAGATTTCTGTAAAAGAGTTACAGCGACTTGCAGAGTTTTATAATATTAAGGTTGACCAAGTGATTAACCTTAATGATGGTTTGCCTAAAGAAGTTGTTATAGAAGATAAGCAAGCACAAGAACAGTTGCGTTTGATTTCTGAACTTGATACTGATGATAGAGCCATTATCTTTAAGATGATTGATAAAATGCTGACCTCTAAAAAGTTTAAGGATTTCTTTAATAAAAATGTAGCTTCACTTTAGAGCATAAAAAAACCACCTCGTTAAAGGTGGTCTTATGTTACTTATTCCGTATCGGTTAAATTTTTTAAGAGATTTGTAAAATCTTTATCAATCCTGTAATTTTTGTTCTTTACACTAATTACACTTCCGTTACCACAAATGGTATCACTTTTTTTAGATTGATAAATCAATATCATTTTAAATCGTACATCAATATTCTCTGTATAGTTTCCTTGTCGTACGGTTCTATCAATTGATTCAGTAATTTCACTTATACTACTCTTGTCTTTAAGTATCTTTTTCTTCAAAACTTTATCAAATATTTGCTCTAATTCATTACAGGCAACACGTGTAAAAGTTTGAGTAGTCAAATTTTCATATAATATTATTAGCTCAATAACATTATCTTCTTTACTTATTATTTTTGCGGTATCTTTATTTTTCGCATTGTTACAGGCTAAAGTAATTATCAGTACAGCAAAAAACAATATTCCTATTTTATTTTTTTTAGTTCTGCCCATTTTCTTTCTTTTTAGGAACAGTTATTATTACTTCTTCTAATTGATTTGCTCTTTGAGTAGCATTTTTAGTTGACGTAGGGTCGGTAACATCCATTACTGTTCCATTGTGATTAGTCCTTGTGACTTCTCCTTTATTTATTTCGCCGTGCTTTTTAGCCGTTACTTGTTCTGAAGTTGTTATAACTCTTTTCTCTTCTTTAGTGTCATACGCAGGGTCATAACCTTCAATTGGGTCAATATCATTTTTAAACTGACCTGGATTTTCTTTATCCTGTAAAGCGTGGTCAATTTCGTGGTCTAATACAGTAGCAGGAGATAAAATATGTCCTTCATCTGTCTCAACTGCTGCCGTTGGGTCAAAGTAAATTGCTCCCTCACTTGGTCTATAAAAAGACCCTTTTCCTGTGTTATCAACTAATTCGGTTCTTCCTGATTCATTCAATACTGCCATTTTCCCAGAAGTGCCTTTACTGTTCATAAACTTAACAGTTTTAGCAAATTGTGTTTTAAACTTTGGGTCAGTTCCTTTTCTATATACAAGTTCTAATCCCTCAAGTTCAACACCTAAACCAAGTTTATTTTCCTGAAAAGCATATGTAGAGTTATAAGGATATTTACTAGCTAAAGGGTCAACAGCAACAAATCTAGCAATTGCAGGGTCATAATGCCTATACTTAAATTCAAGCATATTGTAACCGAGCTCTTTCGAGATTTCTTGACCTTGGTACGTTTTATAGTTGTATTCAGTACCATTGACCACATTATTGTACCCTTTGTGTTCAAGCCCAAACGGATAATAATAGTCCCCATAATCCTTTTTATCCATACCTCTAAAACGGCTGGGAATAAACTCAGATGGCTTTTCCCAAAAATCATTATAGCGATGTAATTCATAAATGGACATAAGTACCATGCTATCTTTGGGCAGAACGATTCCCTCAAAAGACTCGTCTTCCGTGGCAATCCTATCAATAACATAGGCTGGTGGATATAATCTTAACGCCTCCTCGACACAATGATTAACACAATGAAGCTGCATAACCTCTTGCATAAGGTCAACATTGGCATCTCCTAGATTTACCTTGGAAACCTCGTCATAAACTTGTTCCTGAATTTCTGGATGCTTGGCCAAAAGAAAAAGCGTAAAACTTAGAGCGTTTGCCGTGGTTTCATGCCCAGCAGTAAAAAGAATCAATACTTCATCCAACAATTGCCCATCGGACATAGGCGAGCCGTCCTCATATTGTGCTTTAAGCAACATATCCAGTAAGTCGTCTATCTCGAATCCAGATTTTCTACGTTCTTCAATAATTTCCAAAAGCAGCTGCTTGCCTTCTGCGGCCATTTTTAAGTGTCGGTCTATCTTACCATTAAAGTTGTACCACCATTTTAGGTAAGGCTGCCGCATTTCTCTTATCAACATACGTTGATTGGCCTCCGTTATTTGCTTTAAGCGTGCCATTCTTTCCCTAATGTCCGAACTACTAAAAAGTGCCTTTGCCACCACCTGAAATGCAAGATCGCCCATAAGTGGAAAAACATCCTGTTCACTATTGGGTTTTATTCGCTTTAGTTCCGTAATTATGGCCTTTCTAATGACCCCCATTAAATTATGGAGTTTTTTCTTATGAAAGGCGGGTTGCACCATTCGCCTGTGGGTCCTCCAATGCTCTCCATTAGATGTTAAAATACCATGACCAATATACTTGGCCAAATCCACAGTTTGCAACGGGGATTTTTCAAAATTCTTATGCTGTTTTTGAAGTATGTATTTTATTAAACCCGGGCTTCTAGTAAAAAGAACTATTTCCTTTGTACTCAATTGCACTTTAAAACTATCCCCATGGGCCTCAAAATTTTCATGATGAAAGGGTAAAGGATTTTTTAGGATTCTCCTTGCATTTTTTAAGACTTGGAACCTAGAAACTAACTTCAAATTGTTCATTTAAAATGGGATTTCCGATAGGGAACATAGATTTTTAGCAGGCTGTGACCTAATCAAAAAAGACCCCCTTGGATTGCGCCCTTTATTCTCCCCAAATGCCTATAAGCCAATTCCGTTACCTCTCTACCTCGAGGAGTACGCATTATAAACCCTTGTTGTATTAAAAAGGGTTCATATACCTCCTCTATGGTTTCGGCACTTTCGGACACAGCAGTTGCCAAAGTTGATATTCCTACAGGCCCTCCTTTAAACTTATCTATAATAGTAGTCAAAATCTTATTATCCATTTCATCCAATCCGTGGGCATCTACATTTAACGCCTTGAGGCTAAATTGCGAAATCTCTATGTCGATTTTTCCATTTCCTTTAATTTGGGCAAAATCGCGGACCCTTCTTAAAAGGGCATTACATATTCTGGGAGTTCCCCTACTTCTTCCTGCTATTTCAATGGCCGCTTGTTGGGTAATTGGTGTTTTCAGAATTTCGGCACTTCGTTCCACTATAGTTGAAAGCAATTCAGTAGAATAATATTGCAGTCTACTCTGAATCCCAAAACGTGCCCTCATAGGGGCCGTTAACAAACCAGAGCGAGTAGTAGCGCCAATCAAGGTAAAAGGGTTCAGATTAATCTGAACCGATCTGGCATTGGGACCAGATTCTATCATTATGTCGATTTTATAATCCTCCATAGCTGAATACAGATACTCTTCTACAATTGGACTTAATCTATGGATCTCATCAATAAACAATACATCCCGTTCATCCAAATTGGTCAATAATCCGGCCAGATCTCCTGGCTTATCCAAAACAGGACCGGAGGTCATTTTAATCCCCACCCCCAATTCATTCGCCAAGATATGGGCCAAGGTTGTTTTTCCTAGACCTGGAGGGCCATGGAACAAAGTATGATCTAAGGCTTCTCCTCTCAAATTGGCAGCCTGCACAAATATCTTCAGATTCTCCAGCACTTGTTCTTGCCCTGTAAAATCGTCAAATGAAATGGGACGTAACGCCCTTTCAATATCAACTTCTTCGTTGGAAAAATTATTGGCTGTTGGATCTAGGTTCTCATTCATACACCAACAAAGATAGTGGAAATAGAGATAGTTTTTAAATGAAACCAAATTTTAAGAATTGAGGTATCCCCCCTGCTTAAATCGATTCCCAAATTTTTCATAATCCTGTAGGGTATATGAAAATTGAATAAAAAATAATGTAAATTCATAGTATGATAAAGACCAAATATCCAACCAGCATACTACAATATATACCCTTCTTTTTTGTAATCTGGTCCGATGACCTATTGACAGTTTCTGAAATTGCAGTCGTAAAGAAGATAATTGAAGAGGACCAACACCTTTCCAATAATGACAGGGAAACCCTAAACAACTGGCTTAACACGGCTAATCCACCAAGTGCGGCGGAAATGAAGTCTTGGCAGCATACCATATCCAATTCTGGTGTTAAATTAGTGGAGGGCGATAACCATCCCCTAACCTCCTTTAGCAAGAAATTGATACTTCAAAATGAATCAGCACATGTTTTCAATGAAAATTTGTCGGCCATAGAAATAAACCTAGGGATACAACCCAATCATTACCACCATTTATTTGACGTGGAAGTAGTGCCGGAAAAAACCTCAGATTATTATGACCCAAGAGAAATAGATGAATTATTTAAGGGTAATTTCAGCCATGAACTAAATGAATTTAGAGAGACCTTAAAGCATCCTATCTTCTCCTGGGAGGTAATTAAGAACAAAGAAATTTTTAGGGAGAAAGTATTATCTCAGGTACAGTATTTGGCCAAAGAAGGCTATGGTGCCATTGCTTACCCCGAGCCCTATGGAGGTACAAACAATATGTTGTTGTATGCCTCAATTTTTGAAAACCTGATGTATGTAGACGGCAGTCTTACAGTAAAGTTTGGAGTACAGTTTGGACTATTTGGAGGCAGTGTGGAGAAGTTGGGCACTAAAAAACATCATGACCTCTATTTAACAGAAATCGGAAAAGCCAAGTTGCTTGGATGTTTTGCCATGACAGAAACAGGTCATGGATCTAATGTAAGAGGTGTAAAAACGACTGCAACGTACAATTTGGATAAGGATAACATCACCATCCATACGCCAGGCAAAAATGACAATAAGGAATATATTGGGAATGCGTTACACGGCACAATGGCCACTGTGTTTGCCCAATTGATCGTTGGAGGACAAAACCATGGAGTCCATGCCATAATAGTACCAATAAGGGACAATGAACACCGTTTAATGCCAGGTGTACGTATTGAAGACAATGGTCATAAACTAGGTCTCAATGGTGTTGACAATGGGAAAATTTGGTTTGACCAAGTTAAGGTCCCCCGTGAAAATCTTTTAAACAAATACGGAGACATTAAACCGGACGGCAGTTATTATTCCGAAATAAAAAACCCGAACAAGCGCTTTTTCACCATGCTGGGCACCCTGGTAGGAGGACGGATCTGTGTGGCCAAGGGAGCTTTAAGCGGTGCAAAAATGGCCCTAGCCATTGCCGTGAAATACGCCCTTCACAGAAGGCAATTTAACGACAATGTAAAAGTTCAAGAGGATTTGATTATGGACTACCCATCCCATCAACTTAGACTTACACCGGCTATTGCCAAGTCCTATGTATATCAGGTGACATTGGATTCATTAATGAAAATCTACAGTGATGAAAGTATCACCGATAAACGAAAAATAGAAACCCAGGTTGCCGGGCTAAAGGCCATAATAACTTGGTTCTCCAACGAGACCATTCAAGAATGCCGGGAAGCATGTGGGGGAAAAGGGTATCTACTGGAAAACAGAATAGCCGATCTAAAGGCAGATGTGGATATATTTACCACCTTCGAAGGGGATAATACAGTGCTTTTACAATTGGCCGCCAAGGGTATCATGTCCGATTTTAATTCAGAATTGAACAGCGGTGGATTTTCTGCCGTACTTAAACTATTGGGTACTCAAATAAGCGATAAATTGGTCACCATAAATCCTATGTATGCCAACAAAGTGGACAAAGAACATTTATACAATCCAAAATTCCACAAACATGCCTTTGATTACAGAACTAGAAGATTAACCTATTCCGTAGCCATGCGAATCAGAGATTACATTAAGAAAGGGGTCCCATCCTATCAGGCTTTCTTAAAAGTACAGACCCATTTATTGGCTCTGGGAAAGGCCTATAGCTGTGAATTGGCCTATAATACCTTTTTACAGTTTACGGAAACCATCGAAGACAGCAAGAACAAACAACTATTCCTGAAATTAGGTTGCCTCTTCGCATTATCAGAAATTCGTGAAGATGCATCTTGGTTTCTGGAACAGGGATATTTGGGAGGGACCAAATCTAAGGCAATACGGCAACGAGTGGAAAGGTTAAGCTCCGAGTTCAGACCACATATTGAGGTTTTAGTAGATGGATTTGGAATTCCGGACCATTGCTTAACAGCCCCAATAAGTCGTTAATTCTTGCGCCTATAGAGTTCCGAGGTATCTTGAAATTCTTCCAAATTAATTCTGCCCTCACCATATACAAAGGTCTTGGCCGATCCTTTGGAATTTAGATCAACCGCAGTTTTAGCTAAAACTTCGGCTGATGAACCGCCTTCCAAATTAGCCTGCACCGTTTCTGCCTCCAAACGCCTTGCTTTGAGGTCAGAATTATCAAATAAATGCACTACTAATTCATTTGTAAATCCTTCCAGATCGGCATCGGAATTTTGTTTCATATCCAAAACAGTAGTTTCCATGACCCCGAACAACTTTAAATCTGCCTTATCCATTAAGGATATATTTAAAGTATCAGAATCTACCTTAAAATTACCTCTACTATTTCCTTGCATTTTAACCACCAATTCATCGGCGTCAACATCAATTTCTACCCTGCCCGAGTCGAAAGTGCTCACCTCGAGAAAATCGGTTGAAAATCGATTCTTCACAACGATATTGCCCGCATGGGCAGTTATATGGTATAATTGAACAAAATTTACTGTTATATTCAGCTTTCGCTTGGAGGTTATTTTATAATAGGAACTAATTACAAGTGTTTCATTCTCTACCCTAAACTTTAAAACGTCCATTAGGTTATCGTCGGCTTCTATTATATATTCTTCTGTAGAAGCAGCTTGCAAGACGATATCAAGATCATCATTTAACTCTATGGCATTAAATGGAGGCAAGGTCTCCCTAACCTCAATAACATTCTTATTGCCTTTAATTTTAGGTTTCCGCTGGGAATAGACTACGCAGCTTACCGTTAACATAAAAAATAATAAAAAATGTCTCACCATAAATGATTTAAAATAAACAATACACCACTTCAAAAAAACTAAAACTTAAGCTGTTTTATTACTGCCAATAATTAATGAACGCATATGGTATTTACTCGCCATAATTCCGATATGTAAATGGAAGATACAAAAAAAGTCCATCTTAGAGACGGACTTCCAAATTTTGTTACTTTCAAGATATTAATGCTGCATTTCCTCCTCACCCTCAAATAATGGTAAGGTCTGAGGGACAAAATCCTGTCCCGGAATTATATATTCTCCGTTCTCATCAGTTTTGCTATAGTCATACGGCCAGCGGTGAACTTCTGGAATTGCTCCAGGCCAGTTTCCATGGATATGTTCTACTGGTGTAGTCCATTCCAAGCTAGTAGATTTCCATGGGTTCTGAACAGCTTTACTTCCGTAGAAAATACTTCTAATAAAATTAAAGGCAAAAACTAACTGAGCTGCTGCCGCTATAATTGCAAAGACAGTCATTAAGACCTGAATATCAGTTAAATCATCAAACATCGGGAACGCAGTGTTCTCATAATACCTACGTGGTACCCCTGCCATTCCAACAAAATGCATTGGAAAGAAAACACCGTAAGAACAAACGGCTGTTATCCAAAAATGTATATAACCCAAGTTCTTGCTCATCATTTTACCGAACATCTTAGGGAACCAATGGTAAACACCGGCAAACAATCCATAAAGTGCTGATATTCCCATCACCAGATGGAAGTGGGCTATTACAAAGTATGTATCATGGACATTAATATCCAAGGTACTATCTCCAAGAATAATCCCAGTTAAACCACCAGAAATAAAGGTAGAAACCATACCTATAGAAAATAACATCCCCGGATTTAATTGAAGGTTACCTTTCCACAAGGTAGTAATCCAGTTAAATGCCTTTACGGCAGATGGAATAGCAATCAATAGGGTTGTAAAAGTAAATACGGACCCTAAGAAAGGATTCATTCCCGAAATAAACATATGGTGACCCCAAACAATAGTGGACAAGAATGCAATTGCCAAGATGGAGGCAATCATTGCCCTATATCCAAAGATTGGTTTACGCGAATTAACAGCCATAATTTCGGATACCATTCCCATTGCAGGTAAGATTACAATATACACCTCAGGGTGGCCCAAAAACCAGAACAAATGCTCGTACAACACAGGTGAACCTCCTTGATAATGCAATACTTCCCCTTGAATAAAAATATCTGACAAGAAAAAAGATGTGCCAAAACTCCTATCCATAATCAATAGTAAGGCTGCTGACAATAACACTGGGAAAGAAATAACCCCAATAATTGCGGTAACAAAAAATGCCCAAATGGTCAAAGGAAGTCTAGTCATAGACATTCCCTTGGTCCTAAGATTAATTACGGTAACAATATAATTCAATGACCCCAATAAAGATGAAGCTATAAATATAGCCATAGACACTAACCATAGCGTCATACCCATACCAGATCCAGGCTGTGCCATTGGAAGTGCACTAAGTGGAGGGTATACCGTCCATCCTGCAGCCGCTGGTCCTGCCTCTAAAAAAAGGGAAGAAAGCATAATTATACTGGACAAAAAGAACAACCAGTATGAAATCATGTTCAAAAATCCTGACGCCATATCCCTAGCTCCAATTTGAAGTGGAATTAATAAGTTACTGAAGGTACCACTTAATCCTGCCGTTAAAACAAAGAATACCATGATCGTTCCATGTATGGTCACCAATGCCAAATAAACATCTGCATCCATTATACCACCTGGTGCCCACTTACCTAAAATAAATTCAAAAATTGCAAAAGATTCTCCAGGCCATGCCAATTGCATCCTGAACAATAAGGACATCATAATACCAATGAATCCCATGATAAGTCCAGTAATTAGATACTGCTTGGAAATCATTTTGTGATCTTGACTAAAAATATACTTCGTCACAAAGGTTTCTTTGTGATGATGTCCGTGATCATCTGAATGGTCTTCTACATGTGCGTGAACTGTTACAGACATAGTTGTATTTTTAAATATTTTTATGATTATTATTAAAGACTAAATTATTGTGCCGAAGCCATGGTTTTACCAAAAGTCTTCTGACTTGCTATCCATGCATTATATTCCTCTTCCGTTTCTACAATAATTTTCATTTGCATATTGTAATGGGATTTTCCACATATTTTGTTGCACAACAAGATATAATCGAATTCCCAAGGATCCTGATTCTCAATCCCTCTAGAAGCTTTTTCGGCCCTAATTCCGTTAATGCGTTTTACTTTATCCACAACATCTGGATTAAGCCTCATTTCCTCAGTGGTCGTTATAGGTGTAAAGGAGAACTGGGTAATCATTCCTGGGACAACGTTCATCTGAGCCCTAAAATGTGGCATATATGCAGAATGAAGTACATCTTGTGAACGCATTTTAAAATTCACCTTACGTCCTACTGGTAAATGCAATTCCTTAACAATAATATCATCGACAGCATTGGGATCTGCACTGTCCAAACCAAGTATATTGGCTTTATCGATATCGATCATTCTAACGTTAGCATCGCCTAAAACATTATCATTTCCCGCATATCTAGCTGTCCAATTAAATTGTTGGGCATATAGCTCTATAGTTAAGGGATCGTCCTCGTCATTGATATCCATAATATTGGTCCAAGCATATAGCCCCCACAGGATTAAACCTGCCAATACAATAACAGGTATAATCGTCCAGATAAACTCCAATCTATCGTTATCGGCATAAAACAAGGCTTTTTTCCCATCATCCCCTCTATATTTAAAAGCAAAATAATGCAACAAAAACTGGGTCAAGGTTTGAACAATAAAAATTATCACAAAAGAAACTACCATCAAGGAATCATACTCCCCACCATGCTCGGAAGCAGCTTCCGGCAAAAGTGTTTTAGAATATTTCCAAAAGCTAAAAATGGTAATTCCATAAAGGAAGATTAAGAAAGCGAACATTAAATACCCATTGTACTTATTATCTGTTTCACTTGCTACTTGGGAATTGCTGGTTCTAATTTGTGACAATTCGAATATCTTGGTCATTTGCCAGATTGCAATTGCCACTAATACTAAAACAACTATGGTCAAAAATGGAGTCATCGTATGATTTGAAATTATACTTATATACTAAATACTAATAATGAAAATGCTTACTCTCTTCTATAAACGGATTTCGTTTTGGCTGTAATGGAGCCTTGGTCAAAGCCCTGAAAACAAAAAATATAAAAAATCCGGCAAAGAATAAAATAGATCCAATTTCAGGTATACCAATATACCACTGATCGCCAACCGTCGAAGGCATTATAGCGTTAAAAATATCCATATAATGGCCCGCTAAAATCACGATTCCTGTCATTACCACGAACCAATTCGTCCTCTTAAAATCACTATTCATAAGCAAAAGTACAGGGAATAAAAAGTTCATGGCCACCATGCCAAAAAACGGCAAATTGAAATCGGCTATCCTGGTAACGAAATAAGTAACCTCTTCAGGAATATTGGAATACCATATCAACATAAATTGGGAGAACCATAAATAAGTCCAAAAAATACTCATCCCGAACATAAACTTAGCCAAGTCATGAATATGGCTATCGTTAACATCTGGCAAATAACCTCTAGATTTAAGATAAATGGTTACCATCGCAATAACGGTAATTCCAGATACAAACATACTGGCAAAAATATACCATCCAAACAAGGTACTGAACCAGTGTGGATCTACACTCATAATCCAATCCCATGACATCATGGACTCAGATATTAAATAGAAGACCAGAAAGCCTGCAGAAATTCTAAAATTCAATTTAAAATTGGAGTCGTCATTGGATTCATCTTGAGCCAAGGACAACTTACGGGAATACTCCCTATATAAGATCCAACCTCCCAAGAATATCGCAGCCCTAATAAGGAAGAATGTCCCATTTAGAAATCCGGCTTTGCCTTGCAACAAAGTATCATGTGCGACCACTTCTGGATCCATCCACACGAACAAATGATTCATATGGGCTACGGACATGGCCAATATTACAAATACAACGATACCACCTGGCACCAAATAGGCCGTAATTCCCTCCATTACCCTAAAGAGCAGTGGTGACCAACCAGCTTGCGCTGCCCGCTGAATAGCGTAAAAGGCCAATACCCCCAAGGCAATCATAAAAAAGAAAAAAGCTGCAACATATAATGCCGCCCAAGGCTTGTTTTGCAACTGGTGCAACAAATGTTCATCATGTGATGAATCATGGGCATCCCCGTGTTCCATTTCGGCACCATGACTCTCTGCAACCGCATGGGCATCGCCATGTCCGTCACCGTGTCCGGCAACAATGGCCTTTGCCTCTTCTACAGTACTTGGCGCAGCCATAAAACCGATACCAATTCCCAAAACGCCCACAGCCATTAAAATGAAGGAAGCAATTTTTAATCTATTTGAAAAAGTGTACATATTGCTAAAATCTAGGTCTTATTTTGTTAAATCTTGTTTCAATTTCATCACGTATTCAGAAACCTTCCAACGCTCTTCGGTATCCAATTGCCCTGCATAGGACCCCATGGAATTCAATCCATAGTATATGGTATGGTACGTAGTTCCAACTGTAACGTTTCTAGCTACATCTGCATAACTGGGCACGCCCAATATTTTTTCCCTTTTCACCAAGTTACCTTGTCCATCTCCCTTGTCCCCGTGACAAATGGCACAATAAATAGCATAGAGCTCCTTACCTACAACTAGATTGTCCTCTAGCTTCAAGGAATCCAATGGACTTGGGTTTAACCGTGCCAATTCTTTTCCTTCAATAGTATTCTCAATTCCGTAAGGTATCCACCCTCTTGCTACTGTATTCTCAGCTGGAATTCCAGCTTCCATGCCATCCGGAAGAAAATCAACTTTCTGGTAGGCCTCATAACCTACGGATTCGTACATATTGGGCATGTATTGATAGTTCCTGCTATTTTTGTTTCCACAAGAAGCAACTATTAATACCAAACCCAACAAGACTCCTATTTTGCTAAAACTATTCATAATTTTTACGACTACTTTTCTGTAATATTAATTTCGACTGCTCCAGTATCTATCAACAAATCCCTCAATTCCTGCTCGTTATCATGAATTTCAATTTCCATTAGGAAATGGTCATCCGTGGTTCTCACATCTGGATTTTCAGCTTCTTTAAAAGGCCACAATCTACTTCTTAAGTAAAAGGTGATTACCATTAAATGGGCTGCAAAAAATACCGTTAATTCAAACATGATCGGCACAAAGGCGGGCATGTTCTCCAAATAACTAAAACTTGGCTTACCTCCAATGTCCTGTGGCCAATCCTGGATCATGATATAATTCATCATCACAATGGATACAGCAAGACCAACACATCCATACATAAAGGATGTAATTGCAATCCTTGTGGGCGCAAGCCCCATAGCTTTGTCCAAACCATGTACTGGAAAAGGACAATAAACCTCCTCTATATGATGCTTCGCCGCTTTTACCCTTTTAACAGCATGCATTAGCACATCGTCATCATTATAAAATGCATGTATAACTTTCGACGCCATAATTATTTCTTATTATTTAAAATCTTTGCTTGTCCTGCCCAATCGTCTCTTTGTGCCCTGCCTGGGAACGATTCAGTAATAGAATCCAACAGATCGTATTCCTTATTGGTCATACGTCCCACCTGTGCGAATGTAAATATTCCTATTTGATTCAAAGTGGCTTCCATTTGAGGCCCTATACCTTTAATCTTTTTCAAGTCATCAGCCTCCTGTGAAGTAGGATCAAATGTTCCTATAGTACCTAAAAGTTCAGAAACACCTTGCTTATCACCTTTTGCCGGTACAACCTCTCCCATCAAAACATCATCAGTGATAGGTTCTTTTTCCTTAACCCCTGTTTTCATTTTGGTAATTTCATACAAAGGTTTACCTGCATCCCTCAATTTTTTATACTTCTCACCGGAAGACTTTAAAATAGACTTCACCTCTGCCTGAGCAATTACAGGGAAAGTTCTGGCATACAATAAGAATAACACAAAGAAGAATCCTATCGTTCCAATAAAAATTCCTATATCCACAAAAGTTGGAGAGAACATTGTCCATGAAGACGGAAGGTAATCTCGGTGTAATGAAGTTACGATAATTACAAACCTTTCGAACCACATCCCTATGTTTACCACGATAGAAATAAAGAAAGAAAACATAATACTCGTCCTAAGCTTTTTGAACCACATAAACTGCGGAGAGAACACGTTACAGGTCATCATTGCCCAATAAGCCCACCAGTAAGGTCCAGTTGCCCTATTTAAGAAGGCATACTGCTCATATTCAACTCCGGAATACCAAGCCATAAACAACTCTGTAATATAAGCACAACCAACTATAGAACCAGTCAACATTATAACTATGTTCATCAACTCTATATGTTGTACTGTAATATATGATTCCAAATGACATACCTTCCTCATGATGATTAACAAGGTATTCACCATTGCGAAACCTGAGAAAATAGCCCCAGCAACGAAATATGGTGGAAATATTGTTGTATGCCACCCAGGGATAACCGATGTAGCAAAGTCAAAGGATACAATAGTATGTACAGAAAGCACCAATGGTGTAGCCAAACCGGCCAAGACCAAGGAAACTTCTTCAAAACGCTGCCAATCCTTGGCACGCCCTGACCATCCAAAACTTATCAAGCTATATATTTTCTTTTGAAAAGGTCTTACCGCTCGATCCCGAATCATGGCGAAATCCGGCAACAATCCAGTCCACCAGAAAACAAGGGAAACTGAAAGGTAAGTAGATATCGCAAATACATCCCAAAGCAGAGGTGAATTAAAGTTTACCCACAATGATCCAAATTGATTTGGTATAGGCAATACCCAATAAGCCAACCAAGGACGCCCCATGTGAATAATAGGAAACAATCCCGCTTGAATAACCGAGAATATGGTCATCGCCTCAGCAGAACGGTTAATAGCCATTCTCCATTTCTGCCTAAACAGTAATAATACCGCGGAGATCAATGTTCCTGCGTGACCAATACCTACCCACCAAACAAAGTTGGTAATATCCCAGGCCCAGCCCACAGTTTTATTCAATCCCCATGTACCGATACCTGTTGATACCGTGTAAATAATACAGCCAACACCCCATAGGAATGCCGCTAATGCAATGGAAAATACAATCCACCAATGCTTATTGGCCTTCCCTTCTACCGGAGCAGCAATGTCCACGGTTACATCGTGGTATCCTTTATTTCCGAGTACTAAGGGTTTTCGTATAGGTGCTTCGTAATGCGACGCCATAATTTAATATATAGTTACGTTCCTCTAATTTGATTAAGCTTCGTTCGTATTTCTCACTTTTACATGATAAAAAACGTTTGGTTTGGTCCCAACATGTTCCAACAAGTGATACATGCGGTTACTTTCCTTTAATTTTACAATTTCACTTTCTGCATCATTAACATCCCCAAACTTCATTGCACCATTGCCACATGCAGCGGAACAAGCTGTTTGAAACTCACCATCCTTAACCACACGACCATCTCGTTTAGCATCAAGAATTGTTTTCTGGGTCTTTTGCATACACATTGAACATTTCTCCATAACACCCCTAGACCTTACAGTAACATCAGGATTGATGACCATTTTACCCAAGTCGTTGTTCATATGATAATCAAACTCATCATTTTCATTGTACAGGAACCAATTAAACCTCCTTACTTTATAAGGACAGTTGTTAGCACAGTACCTAGTACCTACACATCTGTTATAAGCCATCTGGTTTTGACCCTGACGTCCGTGTGAAGTTGCAGCCACAGGACAAACAGTTTCACATGGCGCATGATTACAATGCTGACACATTACAGGCTGGAATGCCACTTGTGGATTGGCTGAAGGATCTTCCATCTCACCAAAACCACCCAAGGACCCCTTATCGCCGAATAAGCCATCAAATTCATCCTTTTTAGTATCATCTTCAGCAAAAGTCTCTTCTGAAGAGTAATACCTATCTATACGCAACCAGTGCATATCTCTAGATTTTCTAACTTCGGCCTTACCTACAACCGGTACATTATTTTCTGCATGACATGCTATAACACACGCCCCACAACCTGTACAGGCATTCAAATCTATAGACAAATTAAAATGGTGACCTATGGAACGATCAAAACTATCCCATAAATCCACTGAAGTGGCAGGAACTTCTTGATGATCTAAGGAAACCACAGGAACAACGTTCCAATCTTTGGCATCCTTTGTATTAAATATCTCTAAGGTAGTTTCTTTTATAATATCGCCCCTACCCATTAAAGTTTTATGCAATTGAACACATGCAAATTCATGCATTCCAGCAGATTTCTCAATGGTGACCGCCTGGGTATTGGAGAAATTACTGTACAAGGCATAAGCATTTACACCTGTTTGCATTTCACTCTTCATACCAACTGTTTTGCCATACCCAAAGGAAAGTCCCATTGAGCCCGATGCTTGTCCTGGCTGAACAATAACCGGTACACCATCAACAGCAACACCGTCTACCGTTAGTTTCACATAACTACCGTTTAGACCACCATCGGCAACATTTTCATTGACCAAACCTAATTTCTCTGCATCTGCCTTGGAAACCGTAACGTAGTTATCCCAAGAAACCCTTGTAATTGGATCCGGAAACTCTTGTAACCAAGGGTTACTTGCTTGTTGCCCGTCACCCATACCAACTTTGGAATACAATGTTAGCTCCATGCCATCGGCAGAGGCTGCCGACAAACTTCTAATAGCCGAGGCCAAAGGAACTGCAGTCGGTGCTTCCACGTCATCCCCAACAACAGGGGTAACAGTTTTCGCAACCTCTTCGTCCATCATTGGAACTGACACCAAAATACCATCGTGCAATGCCTGATTCCAGTCATTACCCGCCAATATTCCGGCACTCCAAGTTTCTTTTATATAATCGTAATAAGATTTATCACTGTCCATCCATTGCAACAAAGCGCCTTGGACTTGTCTTGTATCAAACAACTCTTTAATAGTTGGCTGCATAAGGCTATAATAGCCCTTCTTAAATTGGGCGTCACCCCAAGATTCCAAATAGTGATTTGAAGCTCCAACATATTGAACCAATTCGGTAGTCTCATTTCTATTGGTGGAGAATGCCACTGTTAAATCAACATTCTTGATTCCTTCCGCAAAATCAGTAGCATTAGGCAGGGAATATGCAGGGTTTACACCATCCATCAACAACGCACCCACCTTACCAGATTTCATCTCGGCCAACAATGCGTTCACAGCCTTAACGTTACCCTGTCTAACATATTTAGGAGCAGCAACGTCAAACGCCTTGCTTCCCAACATTTCATTAATAGCCAAAACAACTGCCTGGGCATTAACATCATCTATACCCGTTACAACAACAGCATTAGATTTATTTTTTAATACTTGGCCAGCAACAACATCCAGCGCAGCTTTTGCGCTATCAGGAAGATTACCGCCACCAGCGGTACCATTAAGCTTACTATAGAAATAAGCCAAGGCTACTTTTTGCTCTGAAGGTGTCAAAGGCACTCTTTTATCCGCATTTGCCCCGGTCAAGGACATATTGGCCTCGATCTGCACATGCTTGGACATCTTTCCATTTTTTGGAACCCTGCCCTTGGAATACCCTCCATCATAACCTCCACCTTGCCAATCTCCTAAGAAATCAGCACCAAAAGAAACAATGATTTCCGCATTCTCAAAATTATAATCAGCCAAAGCCCTTTCACCATACTTAGCCTCAAAAGCCGAAAGTGCGGCATCTTGGGATATGGCATCATAAGTAACATGATCCACGTTTCCGTAAGCCTCCTTAAATTCAGCAATCAACCTAGAGGTCGAAGGACTTGCATAGGTCTGTGTAAGTATCGCAATCTTTTTGGTTGAATTTTTTAATGATCCCAATTTAGATTTTACCGCAGCATCCAAATCACTCCACGCAACAGGCTCCCCATTAAAAGTAGGCCCCTGCAAGCGAGTACTGTCATACAACGACAAAACCGATGCCTGTACACGTGCATTTGCAGTGCCTCCAATTTTGGCATCCGTATTGTTTTCAACCTTAATTGGTCTCCCTTCACGAGTTCTTACCAAAATACTGGCAAAATCAAAACCATTGGCAATGGTAGTGGCATAAAAATTGGCCACGCCCGGAATTATATTGTCCGGCTTCACTACATAAGGAATAGACTTGATTACCGGACCCTCACACGCTGCCAATGAAGCAGCAGCTGTACTAAATCCTACGTACTTAAGAAAATCCCTTCTGTTGGTCGAAGATGCCGCCAAGTTTTCCTTATCACCCAAGAAATCATCTACAGGAATCTCTTGAACAAATTCATTTTGTCTTAGCGCCTCAACAATGGAATCGTTGGGGTTTAACTCCGCCTCGCTTTTCCAGTATTTTTTGTTTGATGACATATGATATATCTGAAATTATCTTCTAATTAGTTTGATTAATAGTGACACTTACCACATTCCAATCCACCCATTTGAGCGGCCGTAAGTTTATCAACCCCATATTTTTTGGAAAGCTCGGCATGAATCTTTTCATAGTACGCGTTACCCTCTACTTTAACATTGGTCTCACGGTGACAATTAATACACCACCCCATAGTTAAAGGAGAATATTGGTACATAATTTCCATTTCCTCAACAGGACCATGACATGTCTGACACTCGATTCCCGCAACAGAAACATGCTGCGAGTGATTGAAATACGCAAAGTCAGGAAGGTTATGAATCCTCACCCACTCTACTGGCTTGGACTCTCCAGTATATTTTTGATTTTCCTCATCCCATCCTACAGCCTTGTACAACTTCTTTATTTCACCCGTATAGAATTCATTGGTATACCCATTAGCCAAATCTTCCTGACTTGGACCTTCTGGGTTACCTTGGTATTCATATATGGATTTATGACAGTTCATACAAACATTCAATGAAGGTATACCAGAGGTTTTGGATACCCTTGCCGATGAATGACAATATTTACATTCTATTGCATTATCTCCAGCATGTATTTTATGAGAATAATGAATTGGTTGGATCGGGGCATAACCTTGATCCACACCAACCTGCATCATCCAGCCATAAGCAAAGTACGCACTGCCTAATAATAGAAATATAGCAAATACCAGAACCAAAAATTGATTTTTAGCAAAGGCCTCCCAGATTGGAGTCCTTTTCTCTGCCAACTCTTTTTCCAAAACCACGCCGTTTGCCTCTGCAATACGCCTCAAGGTTTTGTTCACCAAGACTAGCATCATCACCAACAAAGCGAAGACCAACGCCAAAGCTCCCAAGATTATTTCATTGGAAATTCCAGAAGAACCTCCACCACCTTGAGCACCATCATTAACAGCAACAACTGTTGCAGCTACTGCTGGGGGCGCATCGGTATAGGCTAAAATATCATCAATATCCTGATTGGACAAAGTAGGGAAAGGCGTCATTGCCGCCTGATTGTACTCATTGTAAATCTTCACAGCTGCAGCATCACCCGCCTTAATCATAGCAGGGCTGTTTTTTATCCATTGATAAAGCCACTCTTTATCATGTTTCTCCGTTACTGCTGCCAATGCCGGACCGGTCATCTTTTTAGTCAAAGAGTGACAAGCGGCACAATTCTGATTAAACAGCTGTTTACCCTTAGCAGCATCACCTTCACCGGATGAAGCAGCTACAGTTTCTTGGGCAAGAAGGGAATTTGAAAGCAGTAATACTACTACCAGACTGACACCTAAAACTTTAGAAATTAGATTGCGGTATGGAACCTTTTTCATATTAAAAATATTTCTATCGAAAGTTTGGCATGATATTTATATATTAAAAATAACAATTGGAATAACCATGCTCAAATTGATGGCAAAAATACACATTAGACTTTATTTGGGAAATGTTAAGGTATTGATAATTGACAATTTATACCAATTCTAAATAATAATAAAAACTTTTGATTGATTCTTAATAATTTACATTTGTATTGTCTAAATTTCATAACACAAAAACCCTATGAAAACCTTTTCTTTTTCACTCATTTTAGCCTGTTCCGCATTTTATTGCAATGCGCAACAGGGCAATATCACCATTAACCAAGACGAAAAAATTACGGACTTAATGGGAATTTATAAATCTGTAAACGAAAGTAGCAGTCATTACCGAATCCAAGTTGGGTTTGGCTCCTTTCAGGAAGCCGAAACCCTTAAGGCAAATGTAGATAAGGATTTCCCGACATGGCCCACTAAAATCGATTTTGAATCTCCCAGCTACCGGGTAAGGATCGGCAGATTCAAAACTCAACTGGAGGGAGAGCGAAAACTTATAGAAGTGAGGCAAAAATACCCGAGCGCCATGCTCTTAAAACCAGAAAAAACGACCAATTAGGTCGTTTTTTCTTTTAAAATACTCTTTATAAATTCTTCCCGGCTATTTCAATTTCTTCTTAACGGCCACTTCCTGGAATGCTTCTATGATATCCAATTCCTGTATGTCATTGTAATTTTTAACTTGCAGACCACAGTCATACCCTTTAGCAACTTCTTTAACATCATCCTTAAATCTCTTAAGGGAGGAGAACTCTCCAGTGTAAATTACCACACCATCCCTTATTAATCTAATATTAGAATTCCTAAAGATCTTACCACTAGTAACCATACAACCTGCAATGGTACCAATTTTGGATATTTTAAAGGTCTCACGAATCTCAGCGGTCCCTGTAATCTCCTCTTTCATTTCAGGAGACAACATGCCTTCCATGGCGTCCTTAAGATCATTTATAGCGTCATAAATAATAGAATACATTCTAATATCTATTTCTTCTTTTTCAGCTACCTGTCTGGCATTACCCATAGGCCTAACATTAAATCCTATAATAACCGCGTCGGAGGCAGAAGCCAACAACACATCAGATTCCGTTATTGGTCCTACGGCTTTATGGATAATGTTCACTTGTATTTCATCTGTAGACAATTTCTGGAACGAATCTGTCAAGGCTTCCACAGAACCATCCACATCCCCTTTAAGGATAATGTTCAATTCTTTAAAATCACCAAGTGCAATACGTCTTCCTATCTCGTCCAATGTAATATGACGTTGGGTCCTAACCGATTGTTCCCTCAATAATTGGGAACGTTTGGTTGCTATTTGCTTGGCCTCACGTTCATCTTCCAGTACATTAAATTTATCCCCAGCTTGTGGAGCACCATCCAACCCTAAAATTGATATTGGTCTTGATGGACCTACTTCTTTTATAATATTACCTCTTTCATCCTGCATGGCCTTAACTTTACCACTGCAAGTTCCCGCCAAAACATAATCACCTATTTTCAAGGTTCCTGCCTGAACAAGTATAGTAGAGACATATCCTCTTCCCTTATCCAAAAAGGCCTCTACAACCGTTCCTGAAGCCAACTTATTAGGATTTGCTTTAAGTTCTAGAAGTTCAGCCTCCAAAAGTACTTTTTCCAACAATTCCTTAACTCCAAGTCCTGTTTTTGCAGAAATATCATGAGATTGGATTTTACCTCCCCAATCTTCAACTAATAAGTTCATTTGCGCAAGACCGTCCTTAATTTTTTCAGGATTGGCCGTTGGCTTATCTATTTTGTTGATCGCAAAAATTATAGGTACACCAGCAGCTTGCGCATGGCTAATAGCTTCCTTCGTCTGAGGCATAATATCATCATCCGCAGCCACTACAATAATGGCGATATCCGTTACTTGTGCACCACGTGCTCGCATAGCGGTAAACGCCTCGTGACCAGGGGTATCTAAAAAGGAAATCATTTGACCATTTTCAAGGGTAACACCATAAGCACCAATATGCTGAGTAATACCACCACTCTCACCTGCAATAACATTCTCTTTTCTTATATAATCCAACAAAGAAGTTTTACCGTGATCCACATGTCCCATTACTGTTACAATTGGGGCACGAGGCTGTAAATCTTCCGGAGCATCCACTTCTTCCGAAATACTCTCCTCCAAGTCAGCGGTAACGAATTCTACTTCATAACCAAATTCATCGGCCACAATAGACAGCGTTTCAGCGTCTAATCGCTGGTTCATGGTTACCATGATACCGAGTGACATACATGCCGAAATAATTTTGGTAGTCGGGACATCCATCATGGTTGCCACCTCATTGGCAGTTACGAATTCCGTAACCTTTAATATTTTACTTTCAAGTTCTTGCTGTTCAAGATCTTTCTCCGTTTGTTGACGGTGCTGATCTCTCTTATCCCTTCTATATTTGGCTCCTTTTCCTTTTTTGGATTTCCCTTGTAGTTTTTCTAATGTTTCCCTTACTTGTTTTTGAACATCTTCCTCGGTAGGTTCTACCTTGACACTGGACACAAAACGTTGTCCGGGAGCTCTCCTAACCACTGGACCTCTTGCCTTGGCCGCTGGCGGCCTAGGTGATGAAGTATTATCACCTGCTTTAGTAACTATTCGTTTCCTTCTCTTTTTTCTATCGGCAGCATCTCCTGGCTTTGGAGCTTCTTTTTTCTTTTTAGGCTTTTCAAATCTGGTAAGATCAATTTTGTCTCCCATTATCTTGGGCCCACTAAGTTTTTGATATTTAGTAGTTATAACCTCATTCTCTCCTGTAGCATCCTCAGCAGCGGGAGCCTCTTCCTTATTACCTTCCTTAGCCTCCTTAACTTCCTTTACTGCTTCAACCCCTTCCGGCTTAACTGCCTCTACCTTTGGAGCCAATTCCTCCTTAACTTTGGGTTCCTCCTTAACTTTGGGTTCTTCCTTGACCTTAGGTTCTTCCTTGACTTTGGGTTCTTCCGTTATTTTAGGTACCTCCGCCTTTACCTCTTCAATTGATTCCTTGGAAACAACTTCCGGTATTTTTTCCTCCACTTTCTCAGGAGCCTTCACTGGTTCCTTTACCGGAACCGCCTCCTCTTTCTTAACTGGGGCAACAGGTGTAACCGGGGTCGTTTTTTTACCTGCGTCCAAATCTATCTTTCCAACAGTTTTGGGTCCCGCAAGCTCAACTCGGCCCTTGATAACATTATCTCTCTCTGCTCTCTTTTCCCTTGCAAGCTTTTTCTCCTCTTGCTCTTGTTCCAATTGCAATCGTATAGCCTCCTTTTCCTTTCGCTTTTCCTCACCCACCTCTTTGGACGCAACTTTCTTGCTCATGTCCGTCTGGAACTCATCCAACAGAACTTGATATACCTCATTAGATATTTTGGTGGTAGGTCGTGCATCTATATCATGCCCTTTGGACCCGAGATAGTCTACTGCACGGTCCAATGAAATATTAAGTTCTCTTAGGACTTTATTAAGCCTTATCGTTGCATTATCCGCCATAAAAAAAAATTCCTATTCTTGTAATTTACTGCTAATATATAGTTTAATCTTCTAATTCTTCCTTAAGAATTCGCACAACTTCCAAAATTGTTTCCTCTTCTAAATCGGTTCTTTTTACCAAATCAGCCACATCTTGTTCCAAAACGCTTCTGGCCGTATCCATACCAATTTTCTTAAATTCTTCAATGATCCAAGCTTCAATTTCATCGGAAAATTCTGTTAGTTCCACATCTTCCTCAACACCTTCACGGAAAACATCAATCTCATAACCCGTTAATTGTCCTGCCAATCTAATATTATGACCTCCCCTACCAATCGCCTTGGAAACTTCCTCTGGCCTTAGGTATACTTGAGCAGTCATTTTCTCATCGTTCAATTTTACAGAAGACACCCTTGCCGGGCTCAACGCCCTGGTAACCAACAACTGTGGATTACTGGTCCAATTTATAACATCGATATTTTCATTGCCCAATTCACGGACAATACCATGAATCCTAGACCCCTTCATACCTACACACGCGCCTACTGGATCAATACGATCATCATAGGAATCAACAGCTACCTTAGCTTTTTCCCCTGGAATCCTCACTGCTTTCTTAATCGTAATCAAACCATCAAAAACTTCAGGGATTTCCTGGAAGAAAAGTTGCTCCAAAAATAATGGAGAACTTCTTGACATAATGATAGTAGGTTTGTTACCCTTAAGCTCTACACTTTCTATTATACCACGTACGTTATCACCTTTTCTAAAGAAATCAGATGGAATCTGCTTATCCTTTGGCAAAATAATCTCATTTCCTTCGTCATCCAAAAGAATAATAGCCTTATGTCTTATATGATGAACCTCAGCTGTATATATCTCTCCTTCTAAGTCCTTAAATTGCTTGTATATTGTAGTATTATCATGCTCATGAATCTTGGATATAAGATTTTGTCTTAAGGCCAAAATAGCCCTTCTCCCAAGATCGATCAATTTCACTTCTTCGGATACATCTTCCCCAACTTCAAAATCGGGCTCTATTTTTCTTGCGGCCGTAAGTGATATTTCCTCGTTTGGATCTTCGACTTCCCCATCTTCCACTACAATTCTGTTTCTCCAAATCTCCAAATCCCCCTTATCCGGGTTTATGATGATATCGAAATTGTCATCGGAACCAAACTTCTTCTTTAACGCATTCCTAAAAACATCCTCCAAGATCGCCATTAGCGTTACTCTATCAATGAATTTATCATCTTTAAATTCTGAGAAAGATTCGATTAGCGCAATATTTTCCATTTTTGAACTACAATTAAAATTTTAATACAACTTTAGCTTCTTTAATATCAGAAATTGCGATTTGCTGCTTTTTCTGAACCGTAATTTTCCCTTTTCCTATGGGTTTGGGTTCCCTATCTTTCCATTCCAAGGTAATACTATCCTCTGATGCTTCTGTTAACTTACCCTCGAATTCCATATCCCGGGTTCTAACTTCAAGCTTTCTTCCTATATTTTTCACATACTGCCTAGGCAATGTGAGTGGTGTAGCCGCTCCGACAGAAGCCACTTCCAAGGAAAAATCTTCTTCTTCCCTGTCCATATTGTGCTCTATGGCACGACTTACATTCATACAATCCTGCAAAGTAACACCATGATCACCGTCCAAGGTTATCATAATCTTATTATCCGCGGATACGGAGAAATCCAATAAAAAAAGTGATTGATCCTCCTTTAACGCGTCTTCTAAAAGTGCAGTAACTTTTTCCTTCAACATATACCTCGGTTTTATTAAACATCCGCTTTTAACTCTGAAATCGACATGCTTCAGAATATTACTTAAAGCTGTTCATTTACCGTGCCGTTTAAACAAAGTATGGTAATAAAAGAGGGGACAAATTGTCCCCTCATGAATACTTTATATTCTTTCAGCACCGCAAATATACATATTTTTTAGATCTTACAATAATCTAAGTTATTTATTCTAAAAAGATACCTAAAATTCCAACTATTTATTCATTATCAATCCAATTAAACGATAGAAAACAAAAAACGCTTTACCCAAGGTTTCGGCTTGAACATTTACCGAGCTTCAGCTTCTTAAAATCAAATTTTAATTTTTAAAAAGGTCAATCCTTTTAGTCGATTTTACATACCACATGCATAGTATGATGAAAGAACACTATCACTATCTAAATCTAAAGATCCACTCAAATCCGATTCTTACTATTTAATTGGGTCATTTCCCTTTTTTAACCCAATTCCTGAAGATTTGTATAATTACCATCACATATTGAAGAAAATCCAGTGGTTATTCACCAAGTTTCAGCATAATTTTAGATTTCCAAACCATATAAGTATCCAATGATAAATTTTACCAAAATACTCCTCTTTTTAAATGTGTGTCTAATTAATTGCGGTATAAGCGCTCAAACACCCTTTGATAATCCGATAAAAAAACAAGGGCGGCTCGATTCTCCATTGGTAGAGACCTCTCCTTTTGTTTTTAAAAATAAATTATACCTACTTGAAAACAACCAGCACTTCTGGGACCTTCAGGGGGCTAAGCCCGGAGATTTTTTTCACGAAGATGAAGTGCGCATCAGGGACATCGAAACTGGGAAACTAATTTCGGTTCCCTTAAAAAATCATGGTTTTGGAACTGTATTGACCTGGAAGGACTCGGTTTATGTTTTTGCTGGTAATTATGGAAATGATAAGCCCTGGCGTAAGATGACAGAAATAACCATGACCAGTTCAAAAGATCTAAAAAATTGGACAAAGCCCCGAACTGTTTTTAAGGCTTCAGGGCAAGAGTTCTTTTTCAACACTGCGGTATGTAGGGGAAAGGATAAATTCATCTTACTATATGAGACCAATGACCCCCATTGGAAACCCTTTACATTCCGATATTTGGAATCGACAGACCTGATCAACTGGAAGGAAATTCCCGATGCGGTTTATGGAAAGGAAAAATACGTAGGTGGTCCCGCCCTGTACTATGAAGGGGATTGGTACTATACACTATATTTAGAATCCATTAGCGGAGGTTATGAAACCCGTATTACGCGCTCAAAAGATTTGGTTAATTGGGAAGATGCCAATGAAGACAGGCCCTTTGTTACTTTTGACGCTTCACATAAAAATATTCCTTTAATTGACCCAACGATAAGTGAAAGTAATGCATCCGACGTAGAACTCTGTTATTTTAAAGGGAAGACCATTCTTTATTTTACGGGGAGCGACCAGACCACTGCGGGAGACCTACAACGGGCTACCTATGAAGGAACTCCAAAACAATTGTTCGAACATTTTTTCAAGGGTAGCATAGAAAACATTAAAGTCCCTCCAGAGCACCAAGGCAATTGGACACCGGTACTTACAGCACCCAAGAAACAAACGATGAATGGTAAAAGTCCCATTTTTAAGGTAACAAATAAACCCTCCCCTCAACAGCTTGCCTTTCAGGAAAGACAATTGGGAGCATTTATCCACTATGGTCCAGCTGCGTATATCGAATCAGATATGATGTCCGTTCCGGCTGCCGATATTTTCAACCCTTCCGAATTGGATGCCGAGCAATGGGTGAAAACTGCCAAATCCTTTGGCGCGAAGCATATCGTTTTAACGGCAAAGCATCATAATGGCTACTGCCTATGGCCAACCGAAACAACGGATTATTCTATAAAAGGTTCTCCCTGGAAGGAAGGCAAAGGCGATGTGGTAGGCGAATTTGTAAAAGCCTGCCGTAAATATGATATTGAAATTGGATTATATGTATCTGGGGGCGATAAACATTTTGGATGCAGTAGTACACCAGACCCGCAAGGCGAAAGAAAGATGGTTGGGGACATCCATAAATACTTCCCTGTATTTATGGAACAATTAAGGGAATTACTTAGCAACTACGGCGAGATATCATACCTATGGTTCGATGGGGCCTACGACCCCTTTGGCTGGGATGTAATGGACCCAAAAACCATGAAACCGTTTGGAACGGCCTATGGCGATGCCATTCATTCCATGGTACAACATTTACAGCCTACTGCCGTGATAATGGGAGGAACCAAACCCGACGTAAGATGGTCCGGAAGCGAACAGGGCTGGGCCGCTTATCCCTTGCAAAATATTGTAAGGCCAGGGGAAGGTCTCGAGATGTGGGTAGGACCGCAAAACGCGGGTTGGATTCCTGCGGAGGCCAACCTTCACACCAGAAGTACCTGGTTTTGGACGCCGGACTCCGACAGTACCTTGAGGGATATTCCTTTCTTAAGGAAGGTGTATTTTGAATCCATAGGCCGAGGGGCCAACCTGCTCGTCAATATGACACCGGATACTACGGGCCTTATCCCTGAAGCGGAAGTAGAACGGTTATACGAATTTGGCAAATCTTTGGAAGACACATTTGCCATACCCCTGGGCAGTACCTCCTCAAAAGTTGACCGACCCAATAACCAACTTGTCATTGATTTCCCAAAAAAACAGAAAGTAAATCTGCTGGTATTGGAAGAAGATATTCGGAATGGCCAACATATCAAGTCATATAAAGTTGATGCCCACGTTAATAATCAATGGAAAACGATTGCCGAAGGCCAAAGTATAGGTAGGAAGCGCATTCAAACTTTCCCTGTTGCTAAAACCACTAAACTTCGACTCACTTTGGAAGGGGAAGATGAAAGGATGTTTATTAATAATTTTACAGTTTATTTTTCGGAAAAATAAACTGTAAAATTAAAATCAGTTATAGAAAACCAGATGGACATATGGAACTTAAGTCACCTCAATCCATTTGACGCTTAATATGCACCTTTTTAGTCCGAATTAATGAACTATTGTGCGCCACCTTGACTTATTAGCAACCTTCTGTTATAGACCTCCAAAATTGTTTTGCTTGAACCTTTAGCAATATCTTCTTCCGAGAAACTTGTAAGATAAATCTTTTGGTCACTTCTACGGATATAATCATAGGTGATATAAATAGTTCCATCACTTGATTGCTGACCATCTGGGTAGGAAACATCTTTTCTTTGGTCCAGTAATAATCCATCGGACCAGGTAAATCCATCATCTTTAGATACAAAAGCCATGAGATGAGATCGTCCAATTTTCATATCTATTGGCCCATGTTTTACTAGTAAAAGATTTCCAGAATTAAGTCTATAAATAAAGAATCTAGCCGTTGGATGTTGAATTTTAGAAGGTACTAATGGGGTCCATGAATACCCCTTGTCATTCGAAACACTTTCCCCAATCCCATATTTGGTTCGAACAAGCATCCATAATGTCCCATCCTTTCTCTCAACAATCATGTGTTCATCAGCACTACGCGCCAATTCTGGAACGTTAACGGCGCCTCGAACTTGCCAGCTTTGGCCATGATCAACTGATACGACTGCTTTTGCCCCATCGTTTATTTGCCATGTTGAGACTGGCAAAACCCATTCACCTGTAGATAATACGACTGGCTTACACATCATGATACCATCAACAATTCTTTTAGGGGTGGGCCAAGTTGGATTACTTTCTTCTGCATCATCAATCGTCAAAACCCACACACCAGTATTAATGCCATCGTAATGCTTATCCATCTCCTTATGAATTGATTGAGACCAAAAAATCCAAAGTTTACCTGCAGGATCAATCCATACTTCTGGATCAAAAGCCCTAACAGGACCCTTTTTATCAGAATCTATCACAAGTACTTCTTCCCAAGTTTGCCCATTATCTCCACTAGTAGCAACAACTACATAATTATTAGCATCTTCCCCTGGTGTTATTCCGGAATACCATGTCGCCCACAGTCGCCCTTTAGGGCTAACAGCGAGGCTAGAAATACCTGTGAATTTTCTATTCTCGGGGGCATAAAACGCTACTGATGATGGATTCTTTATTAATTTGGGAGGATCAAGGAAGGTTTTATCCCTTTGACCAAAGCACAAACAATGTACCATTGTGGCTATAAAAAATGCACATAAAAATTTTAAATTCATCATACCTCCAATTATTTATAAATCCAATTAATATTTAATCTAGTAATTTGTGTGGTTGCCAAGCCGCTCCCACTTACCCCCTTTTTTCTTTTTCCTGCGCAATACCCAAGTAATAAATGGTCACCCACAAATTCTATAGCAGTGTAGCAGTACCAACCATCTGGCTCACTTTCAATGTTTTTAATCATTTTCCACGTTTCACCTTCGTCTTTGGACACAGCAACAGTGAGGGGGTCCTTTTCCCCTTAAGAGCCTCCTTGGAACCATCATTATTGTTCCACACCAGTAACCAATCTCCATTTGAAGGTATTTTCTCAATTGAGGCCGGTGATACCGGAGAGGGAATATTACTCTTCTGAATCTGACTCCATGTTACGCCATTATCCTCAGAGAAAGAGTGCCTTTGAAATCCTCCACCGGCCCTTAAATACATCATAACCCTCCCGTCGCGCAACTCTATCAGCCCAGGTTCTTGCGTAACAATGTCCGTTGTATCCGGAACTTTAAATCCTGACTGCCAGGTACTACCATTATCATCCGAGTAATAACTAAACAGATCCCCCTTACTGCTCCACTTACCGCCGGGTGAATTATGCATAGAAACAGGCAAAATTATTCTTCCGTTTTTCAATTGGATGACCCTATCGTTATTAAGAACGAAATATCCTTGTTTATCAGTTATGATTTGAACTGGATCGCTCCAAGTTTTTGCTTCATCCACAGAAATACGCATTACAGGAGAATTGTCTTCATCCGAATTTTTCTTTGAATAAAACAACGCAATTTCTCCATTCTTCAATCGAAGTAAGGAAACGGACATAATATTCATTCCCCCTTCATTGGAAATGATCATTTCATCTTTTAAGGTCCAGGTCTTCCCTCCATCATTAGAATATCTTCCCGCTAGGGAGGCGGGTGCATTATCATGAGACGAATCTCCAGAATACCGACTATATATAAATAAAATTCGGCCATCCTTTAAAGTGATAAAATCTCCTTCACTGTTACGAGGGTTGTTTTCAGAGGGATTGAGAATTAAAGATATATTTGGACCAGGTATTTGGACCCCACCTTTTCCCTTATTTCCAGAACAAGAGAACAATGCCCCTGTTACTATTAACAAGCTTAAGAAAATCAGGGCAATCCTACCAGAGAAGAGACAGTTGTCTATATTATTCATGCAATCTATTTTATATTCTTTCCTTTAGGAATATTTTATTCTACTACGTTTATTCTACTCCGTCACGGCCTTAACATTAAAGTAAGTGCCCACGAGTTCACTTTTCCAATGATCGTTTGGGTTGGTGCGGGCATAAACTACCAGCAAAATGTCCGGGGCTACTTCCGCCACAGAAACATAATTTCCGCAATCTGGGGGATAAAGGTCATTGTAGAATGGAATAATTGGGCCCCAGGTATCGCTCTCTCCTATGTTAAACATTATCCAGTTACCTGGCCGTCCATAAGTTAATGCCGTAATCCCATTTTTCATTAGAGTAGCATCTGGCCAAACACCATGAGCAGTTATGGGATCCGGAATACTCCAATTTTCACCTCCATCAACGGATACGCACTTATAAATAGATGTTTGTTGTCCTAATCCGAAAGGCATTTTATTATCCCAATCGTTATTATTAAAACTACCCAAAGAGGCCTGGTAACTAGCACCCGACCTCATATAGCAATTAATTTTACCATCGGGAAGAACCAACAGTGATGCTTCATTAAAGCCTTCTCCCCGGCTATCCTCGGACATATCAAAGGCTACCGTTGATAAATAATGCCAAGTCTTACCGCTATCCGAGGATTTTAGTACGATGTCACGAAATTTATTCTCTATGGTGTTCTTGACTCCACTTCTGAGATACATACTCATAAGAAGGCTACCATCATCAAGCCCAACAATATTACGGCATAAAACCCCCGACCAATCCTTAAATTTTTTAGGCAGATAAACTCTAGCAGGGTCACTTACCCTAGTTAATCCATTATCCTTTGAACGAAAAAAGTTAGCCTCTAAAACACCTTCCTCATCAGTCTTTTGCAAAGAAATTTCCGGTCTTCCCGCGCTAGTCGAACCTCCCGCCTGATTATCCGATTGAAACATAACTACTTCCCCTTCTGGTCCAGGGAATTGGTAAGTAGAATTTTCAAGAATATGGGGTACCTGCTGCCAGGTCTTTCCGCCATTATTAGAACGCCGGTCAAATACCTGAATATCTCCATTGTTATATTTAAAAACACTGCCAGCAGGGCAGAAAAATTCTTGCTCTGGAACAATTACATGGGTTTCCCCTCTGATCACCTTAATACCTGGCACATAACTTACCCTGGATTTGACTTTCTCATATTCAGAATTAAAATCATAAGCCGATTTATCTATACTGCCAAGTTGTTCTTTTTGGTGTTTCTGAGCCCGTAAACTTGCCGTGGAAGAACATAATATTACGAGGCATAGAAAAAAGTTAAATCTTGATAAATTGTGTAAGTCCATAATAGTACTCTCTATATTAATTTGGTCGCTTTTTGATACAACAACATTTTGACACCCTATGTAAAATAACATTTTCGATTTAAACGATTAAGCAATTTTTATAAAAGCATCTCTTTTTTAGCTTTGAATAAAAGTGGAAATATAATATGAAACACTGCATATTCCAACTTTCATAGATTTTTTATACCATCAGAGATGGTGTATTTAATCAAGAAACCCCCCTCCGGAACCATTTATAGCAGACATTCAAAGGAAAAATTATTTTTTCAAATTAATTAGCAAAAACACTACTTAACCATCAGTTTTTTAAGAGTAAGTGGTTGGAGGATAAAAAATATTGAAAAAATTATCAAGGTATTGAATATAAAAAAATGACTCTTCCATTAGTAGGAAACCGCATAACCTCATTACAGAAGATCAATAAAGAATTGCAACAGTTCATCGCCATAATTCTGGCGTATTTAACTCCCATTAAAGAAGCCTTTTTTTAAGGCCCTAACCACAACAATACCAAAAAATGAAGCTTTAAATCTATGACAGATTTAAATTGATACCCAAAATTTAGTACTTTAACCCTCAGGATTTTGGTTCTAAATGAGCCATGAGTAAAATAAATTTAATATAGAATGAATTGGACACGTAGAAAATTTGTGAGTACTGCATTTATGACAACTTTAGGCGGTATATGGTTAAGTAGAGGCTTTGAAAAGTTACCTTTTTCTTCCTTTGACAATAAGTTGCCAGGGGGATTTTGGCCCGTAATGATGACCCCATTTAATGATGATTTATCCATTGATTATCCTGGATTAAAAAGATTAATTCGGTGGTATGAAGATTCTGGGTCCACAGGCTTATTTGCAAATTGTGGTTCTAGTGAAATGTACAATCTAAGTAACCAAGAACGTCTAGATCTCACGAGGTTTGTAGTAGAAAATACCAAACTTCCAGTAGTGTCCACCGGAACCTTTTCTAGTGACGTAACGGAAAATGCAGATTTTGTGAAGAAAATCTACGACACAGGTGTTAATGCTGTTGTTTTAATACCATCCGTAATGGTTAAAAAAGGAAAAAATGATGCTGCGCTACTGAATTCTTTTGAAGGTATTATGAATCTGACCGGGAATATCCCCTTAGGTATTTACGAATGCCCAAGTCCTTACAAACGACAAATTAGTCCTGTGATGTTAGAACAACTCCTAAAAACGGGAAGATACCTATACTTTAAAGATACTACCTGTGATGCCGATTTGGTGGACAAGAAGATAGATATTGCTTCTAGTTCTGACTTAGGCATCTACAATGCGCATTCACCCGATGTGCTACAGTCCATTCAACATGGTGGTGCGGGCATCTCCTGTATTGCAGGTAACTATTACCCAGAATTGTTTTCTTATTTGTGGCAAAATGGACGGACTAAAGAGGTGTCTGAATCTGTGAAAAAAGTAAATGATTTCGTGCTTGCGAATAAATCAGTCATTGGTAAAAAATATTCAATCGGAGCCAAATATTTTATGAACTTGCGAGGCCTTGGTTTGACTACAAACAGTAGGAATAAAACTTTGCCCTTGGATAATTCCGATAAAGCCCGTTTAGAATTGCTTTGGAAAGATCTTTCTGCCTTATGCGAAGATGTTCAGATTGATCTTGTGACCTACGGATGAAACTAAAAGGCAAAAAATCCGTTGGAAGAGATTGCCAAGGTATACGATTTTAAAAAGGGTCAAATCCATTTCCTTTATCGCAATGCAAAAACCGTTGCATATCGGGCAATTTTAATCAATGACAAAAGGCGATAAATACACCTATCCATACCTCCAAAGGGATGTTTTGCCTACAAATATGTCGCAAATAGTCTGTTTGGATGGACAATCCCATCAATTTTTATGGGAGAATCAAATGGCTATAGCGCATTTAAAAGTCGCGCTATAAAGCAATACAATTGGCTTCTCTTATTTTAGATATGGTCACAATGGATCAATCCCAAAAGTTGTGTGTGAATTGAAATAGGAGTCCGATCTTTGCAAGAAAACGATCGGCATTGGAATTATCTTTGGACCTATTAAAGCTTATACTACCAGAACTATTAATAACGC
>NZ_PHQQ01000027.1 GCF_002909235.1 Arenibacter catalasegens | reverse complement strand
ATCAATGCGTAAAAAATTAAAAAATAAACAGTAAATTTAACCACAAAGGAATCGATTTTGAGCAACTAGTTTGCTATGCTCACTTTCATCCGGCACACGTGGTTCACTTTGACCGGCTCATCCACGTTAGTACTTACCCGGTAATACGCTATATATTTTTCCATTCGGCTAATATACAAATTTGCATAACAAGTGTTAAACGTTCGTTTGTTACTTGTTATAACTATTCGATGAACTACTATTAAGAATTATTCTAAATAAGAAACGAATTTTAGGAGGGGGGTAGGTACACGAACGGAGGCGTATTATATGGGTTCTAGTAGTCTACTAAATTAGTAGGATTATAACTCACTATGTAGAATAATTCTAAATAAGGAATATTTTATAGGTTTTGTTATAGTTGTAACTCGTAGAGCCGCCCTAGGGAATTAGTGTCAGATGTAAAAAGATTAGCAGAGAATTGCACTCCTAAAAACTCCCGTATCTCCCATTATAACTAAGAAGTCAAAAAAACTATGCAGATGCTGCAAAAAAAATAGAACTTAAAATAATACTCTAGTTTTTTTCTAGTTACTATACTCTCTACTATTAATCTTTTCTTGAACCCACTTTCTAAGTAGAATATATAAGAATAGTAAAAATAACGTAATCTAATTTAAAGGTCTAAAATAATTGCAGCATTTGCATAGTAAAAGTAAAATCCTATATTTCACGGGCTATACAAAGGTTTTTAGCTATGCAGTAAATATGCAATTAATTAAAGTAATCATAAGCATCTATAGCCATATCCTTATTACTCTTTTGTATGTAGCTTAAAAACATTTTCTCGGAACCATGCCCGGTAATATTGATGAGGTAGGAGGTAGGCACTTTCCCGTAATGGTTGGTAGCAAAGGAACGCCTACCTATATGAGAACTCACTAACTGCCATTTAGGATATTTCCCCGTTACATCCCTCCACGTTGATTTTTTCTCCTTTGGGGTTATATCTATACGTTTTTTTCCCTCGGCCAACTCGAAAAGCTCGGCGGCCTCTGCAACGTCCTTAATATAATCGTTGTATTTCTGATCCGAGATAGCTCTAGGAAAATCCCCGTTACGTTTAGCCAGTACCTTTCTAACTTCTTTAGAAATTGGGATAGTCATTAGCTTACCTGTTTTCTTTTGTTTGAACTCTAAAAGGTGTTTACCCTCATCGATCCGAATCATATCCTTATCGAACCGCATAAAATCCGAAACCCTTTGCCCGGTGTAACATGATATTACTAGCCAATCCCTCGCATTTTGCAAATGTTCGTTAGTTAGTTCCAAATCTCGTATTATCTCGATCTCCTCAAAGGTCAAATAAACATGGTTTACCGATTGTCTTTTTAATCTAAGGCTATCCAATTGATGATGAACCTCTAACCCCATAAACCGGGCATGGTAACAGATCGTTTTTATTAAGACTAATTCCCGTTGTTGAGTGTTTTGGCTGTATTTCTCTTGGTTACTATACTCTTGGAACTTCTTTTTAAAATCCTCGTTTATATCCTTTATGAGGATGGTTTTTCTTAGATGAGCTTGTAACCTTTCCATTTTGTGTTTTGATACCCGGACACGGCGTGCGCCCGTTATACTCAGTTCATTTTTTTTATAACTTAGATAAAAATCCATGTAGCCTAGAAAGTCATTTGGTATCTCATCGGATCCGTTTTCCTTTTTGGGGTACATGGCCGCCGCTAACCATTCTTTATTAATATTTCGAGGATCCTCGGCCTCGAAAGCATTTAGGACACGCTCCGTTATTTCGCTCAGTTCCTTATTGACCCTAATATATTCGTTAAGCTTCTTTACATCCTTTGGCGGTTTGCCTCCGTGCGTTTCTTTCCAATATTCCGCCTTTACTTTGACTTTGGAAGTGGCCGCAAAAACATAGTTGACATTATCATGGGTAAATAGTAACCGGGTTGTTAAATAGGATTCAGGTTTCTTTGAACGGTATAGAAAATTGATTGTTGCCATAGGTGTAAATGTACGATAATTGTACGATTGGAGGCAAATAAAACGAAATACATACAAAAATATACAAACATTACAAGAGGTTAATTATTCTCATACCCTTTGTTTTTATTGACTTAACGTAATATTTTCAATGGTTTCAAGATGTAGTGATATCGTACAATAGTGTTCCTAGTGCCATCACCACACTTTCAAAACCACGCCTAATGGCGTGGTTTTTTTATTTGCGAAAAAGCCAAACTTGTTTGAGCTTTGTAGTAAATAAAAAAACTAGCAGTGCTAGCTGCGCGGTTTTGAATTTGCAACATTGATGGAAGAGGATCACCGCAGGTAATCCTAGCCTATTATGAAAGCCCAAACTTGTTCGGGCTTTGAAGAAAATAAAGAAGCTCGCAGTGCTAGCTGCGCGGTTTTGAATTTGCAACATTGATGGAAGAGGATCACCGCAGGTAATCCTAGCCTATTATGAAAGCCCAAACTTGTTCGAGCTTTGAAGAAAACAAAGAAGCTCCCAGTGGTAGCTGCGACGTTTTGAATTTGCAACATTGGTAAGCAAGGAAAACCACACGTAATCCTAGTGAATTAACCAATTAAAACAGGGATTCCAAGAGATTGGAGGCCTTTTTAGTTGTGAAAAAAAGTTCAATAAGGCTCACTTTTATTAAGGTCATAATCGCCTTTGGCGAGGATTTAAGAACTATGAGAGGTACATATTATTATATGTCCTGGGGTGTTATTTATATTCATTATGAGTTAAGTTTTATTGACTTAAATAATCGGTGCTCCCATAATTGCCACCAAAGCAAACACTGGCTCATATTTGACACTCCGTCCTTTCCCAGAAGATCTAAATAGGAAATAGTGCAAAAAAAATAGCGTATAATAAAATTCCTGCAAAGAAAGGGCTAACAGACCTACTTCCCTGATAATGATATCCATGTCAATCAAAACAATGTGACTTTGAAACTAATGTCTATTAGCTAGATAGGCATCTGAAGCCGAAACCTTGACATCAGTATCTTTTTCTTCACTGAAGCCTACTTGTATTTTTGCAATATCCTCCTCACTTCCTCTGACAGCTAAAGCTTGATAAACTTCATACCGTTCGTAAGTCTCACCATTTAAATAAGCATATAATTCATTTTTTAATATACTTAATTCTTCAATAGGTGCATGGACATATAATGCACTTACCAAATAAACACGATAATAATAATCCTTATCAAGAGAATTATATTTCTCTTTCATTTTACTATAAGTCTCAGGAGAAACATTTTCTATAAACCGCAAAGAATAGGCAGCAGATAGAAATTTTAACGAATCGGTTGTTATAAGCAAGTCCGACAATTTATTAATATCCTGAACTTTTCCCGAGTTGGCCAACACCCATTGGGCCATTCCCTTTAAAACCCCTTCACCGTTTCGAGCCAATGCAGAAATTCGTTCATCAGGAAGGTAAAAGCCAAGCTTGCCTAATGTTTCAATGGCAACTGATTTGGTATGCTCATTTTTAGCAATCTCTAACTGATAACGTATCTTCATTGCAATTGAATCAATTTCAATACCATTATTCATGAAAGTTCGAGCCATTAGCCTCAAAGCTCCTATTTTTTCCACTCCATCCCCATTCAACTCATTTTTGAAAAGCTGTTTTACATTTACTTCAAAATTATTTGAGATCAATGCTTCAGCTGCGTGAACACGCACCCAAAATTTTTCATCAGATTCCACAACATTTTTTAAAAAACCAGAATAATCAACTTTCTCCGATTGGGAATAACCAAATGATTGCCAAAAAGCAATAATCAGTACGGTATAAAAGATTTTAGATTTAACAATCATTGTATTTTATATTTCTTTTATAGTTTTCATAAAATTATAAATTTCTTTTTTCAGTTTCTCGGATATAGGTAGGCTGTAATCAGGGTGATAATCTCCCGGGCAACCCAACAATTCCATGGCGTATGAATAAGCTGAAAATACAGATTCTTTTAAAAATATATTTCGCAAATTGAGAATGTTACTCAAATAAATTGAATTAGTTTTTAAACTATTCTGTTCTAAATTTTCGTATAATTTTTTTGAATTAAATGGAGTGCAAGTAAACATGCCGTCTAGGTTTTTTCTTATTCCGGAATTCAATGCTATATCAAACAGGTCTAATCCACTATATAACACAGAGAAAGCATCATTTCTATAATTACTGCGTTGTATTTCACGAATTAGAGTGATGTTGCCCGTTTTTATTCCTTTTATATTCGGTATATCTGCAAGGGCCTCCATTATTTCAAAGGTAACAGGGGCTTGTGTAACCGAAGGTAAGTCATAGATATAGACGGGGTACTTTGATTTTTTCGACAACTGCTTAAAGAAATTTATTATTTCATTTGAACTTAATTTATAATAATAGGGAACCGTAGCTACTACACCATCAATTTTAATATCGCCTAGGGCTTCAACTCGATCCAATACCCTTGAAACAGAACAATCCATCACGCCAACCATTACGGGTACTTTTTGGGAAACATTTTCAACGCATTGTTTGGCCACGCCTGAATACTCCCTATCACTAATACTAGCCATTTTCCCCATGGATCCCATACATAACACACCTTTTGCACCAGCATCAATCATAAGTTCAATCTGTTTTCTAAAACTACTAAGGATGAGTTTACCCTCAGAATTTGTTGGTGTTCCCAGTGCCGGATAAAAACCATCTTCAATTTTTTTATATGTCATTTTTTGGTCCTTTAATAGTTATTTTGCAACTAGCATTATCGCAATTAATTTCTGAGGTATAAACATATCCTGATGCTTCAGCAATTGGCTTGTATAATGCGGGGCAATGGTCGCAATACGAATGATAAGGGGTCATGTGCTTTAATTCAAGAAGCATTCCCATAGAGGGACATTTATGTAAATCTATTGTAAATTCGTCTTTATCCTCATCGAGGATCATTGTAAAATCCGCAGCTTCTTCATTGAGCGAATGAGACCAGTAATCAAAACAACCGGCCAATCCTTTTTCGGTAATTAATTTTTGAAGCGTATCCTTTAAATAAATATCAGATAGCTCGCTCCAAAATTTCTCCAATTCACTTCGTCCTCCAAGTCGTTCAATAAATTTAAAACCTTCGCTATAAGCTGGTATAAACTCTGTACATGAAATCATTTCTTTCTTTTATTTAGTTAAAACGTTATCTTCTTTCTGAACACTTGTTTGCAGGCTCCTGTTACTTCATCAAAATATTCAAGTTGATATTCAAATGTCGTATCCTTACATAGCGATTTGTATAGGGTATTATAGGTTTCGATGTAATATGGGCAGGGTTCGTCTCCTTTTGCCCTTATCTGAGATATGCCAGGGCAGGCATCCTGCTCAATTTCCAGAATATGTTCATCACAATTAATTTTTACTGGCCACTCTTCTTTTTTATATATATCAGTAAAATAGTTACGGAGGGCATCTATGTTGCCAAGTTTTAGTTCCTGACGAACTGGTTTGTAATACGCTTCAGCATATTGAGTTAAATAATTTATCAATTCCTCTTTACCAAAGTTTTTATAGATATATTTTAATAAAATATTCATTGACACATGAAAATCTTTGTGCAGATATTTATTATCAGAGGCTTTTCGCGTCATTACTTTTCTACGCTGTTCTTTTTGATCCATAATCCTTTATAAAAAATTGTCGTTTAAAATTAGTACTCGAGGTTAAAATTGTTTTTACAAATCGCTACATTGTTTATTCCAATTCTGGCCAGATACTTTTCATCTTCCAGAGTTCCAAAGATTCAAAAATCGCTTGACCACCATTGGCAAAGACAGAAATGGTATTGCTATTCTTTCCTGAAGGATACACTCTTGCGGTAAGACATTGGCGTTTATTGGCAAATACTTCTATAATACTACGGTCTATGAATATTCGGAGTTCTAATAATTCATTATTTTTTAATTCAAGTGGTCCTACTTCGGGGCCTCGTTCGGGTACTTTTTTCTGTTGCGAACCTTTTGACACGTCCAATGTAAGTGTCTTTTCCTTTGGGTCATAAAAAATTCTAGTAGTTTCCTCTCCATCTGGCGAACGCAATACTTCAATCCCAATCTTTTCAGCATTTAGCGGGTTTATGACCGCCTTTATTTCCAGTGAATTTCCAGAGAAATTCTCAAGTACAGTTTCTTGGTTCGTATTCAGATTTATCTTCGTTATCGTTTTATGATCATAACGTAGCGATTCGAACTCTCCTGCAGGTTCTATTCTAAGGTCTTCGTCTTCCGATAGCCAGTACTGCCTGACCAAGGACATTACACCATACCAACCTTGGGGTGAAGGTGAGGTAATTACTTCCTTTGCCGTGGTGAGGTTTTCCCGTATGTTGTAGATTGCCAGCATTCGCCCAAGTGAATCTACAAATACTGAAGGTGCATGTAAGGTGCCTTTATAAACAGGCCCATAATTCATGCGGTAAAATTTTTTCGGATGAAATCGTGTTTTTTTGTGATCGTAGGCTCCAATTAAGGCACGACCTCCATGTCCATGACTGAAAAAGTTAAACATCCAATGTTGCGGTGCATTAGCCATAATTTCCCCTTTTTCATTTCTAGTCTGAATAGGATGAAAATTCGGAACTGCGGCATCATCTCCGGATCCCAGACCCATTCGGACCCAGTCTTCATCTTCAATTAATAGGCTAATATATTCCCATTGGAGCAAGTCTTTTGATCGGAACAGATCGGTTACTGGAAAACCCTCTTTAGTCCGCTTGCCATTTTTGCAAGTGCCACTGATGGAATAATAGTAACCATCCGCTTGTTTCCAGATATTTGGATCGAATGGGGGTTGAAAGCCTTCTCCAGAGACCCTTCCTTCCGCAATCACGGGGTTTTTAGCGTATTTTTTCATGTTGAGCAGAAGTGGGTCTTTTCCAATGGCTACATAGTTTCCTCCATCCGTATTATGGTACATGGCAATGACCCGATTATCTTCAGCTAAAGTTTGTCCGCTGTAAATTTGCCCACTATCTTTTTTTAGCGCCATTGGCAGGTCCTTCCAATGAATTAGATCTTTGCTATATGCATGGGCCCATTCCATAGCATCACTATCAATTCCCCGAAGTTGATAAAATAGATGATAATTCCCATTCCAAAAAGTAAAACCATTTGGATCGTTCAACAGACCTTCTGGAGTGGAAAAATGATATAGTGGGCGATAGGGGTCCTCGGCTTTTGCTTCTCGAAGTTTACGATACCGTAAAATTTCAGGATTTGATTTTAATGTTTTCAACTGATATTCTATACTAACTATAGAATCTGTTTCTAAGGATAAAAAAGAAGCATTCTCATCTAAAATTTGTGCATGGGTTGAAAGCGCTAAGTGGATTAATACTAATAAGCTAAAAACTACTTTTTTCATTTATTCATCGAATTGTATTTAGCCATAGTTTTTGATTCCTGCTTCAGCAATTTTATTGGATAATGCAGTGTGGCCTTGTAAATAATTACTCTCTAAATTTTATCGAATACAAATCTGCATCTTTCATATAAATACGTAACCGGACAGTTTTGGAAACCAACTTATCTAAATCTTTGTTTCCGTTCCATTGCACGATACGTGATATCTCATTTCCTATTATCTCCTGCCCGTCTTCCATGGTATAACCCGGAATGGGTGTTCCATCTTCATCCTGTATCTCAAACCTAATTTCCCCGGCAGCGGAAGTAGAATAGTTAATTTCAAGTTCATTGCCAGTGAAGGTAAAGGGTTTGGTTGTTAATTCTCCGCCAATATAAGCGGCCGATATAGAGGTAAATCCATCGATTCGCAATGAATAACGATTTAAATTTGCAGTAGGTTGGGCATAGTCCTGATTTACATATAAAGACATCTCTTCAGAACTGGTTTGCACCACATTGAGAGCAGGATAGTTGGACCGTGAAACCCAGTTATCAAGGCCTATACCGGGACGGATAAACGACTCCATGAATGTTCTGGTATATTCACTTCCACCTCTTGATGTCATAAAAAATGCATCCGAGCAATCTTTGAAGTATTTCGGATTAACATTGAATTCTTCGGCCTGTTTGTCGGTCAGCACTTGTCTGCCCGGCATAAACCTTCCTCCTATGGCTACATAAATATGTGGCGCACGGTAATATGGGCTAGTTTGCTGGGTATATAAATGTTCAAGAGGAGCCTCTCCATAGGTCATTTGCTTAGGTTCTGTCCAGTGTACAAAATCTTTTGAGGTTGTGCGACTAACACCTCTAAACCCTGTATAACCTTCACCTGTCCAAGTTCTGAAATAACATACATATTTCTTTTCCGATTCAGACCAAAACGATACGTTTTGTGAATCAAAAATACCCTCAGTAAAAACGGGCTTTTCCTGAAGTTTTTCCCAATGAATTCCATCTGGGGAGGTAAAGGCGATTAGCCCGCTTTCGCGAACACCCGCCAGTGCTTTGTATTTCTGATTTGGATTTGCATCCGGATTTGCATCAAGGAAAGGGCTAAAATTATGTGAAAGTGGTGCAGCATTAGCCATAATTACATTATTGTCTAAAGTCCCGTCTATTACAAAAAGTTTTAAATTGGGTTTTACCCAGTTAATTCCATCTTTTGATTCGGCATAACAAGTAACCTCGGAGTTATTACCATCTTGTCCGGACTCCCTAATACCTCTGTAATAGGCCCTGAATATATCCTCGTCTTTTATAATGGTAACATATCCGCTAAAATGCCCTTCCCAGGGTTTATCAAAGTTCAATACTGGACCTTCATCTATTGGTGTGTGCTTTACAATTTCCAGGCCATCAAGATTTTCAATTAAATATTCATCAACAAAAATTTCTCTCCTGTCACCCAATTCTATTGGGTTCTGGCCAAAAATGGAAAAAGTTAATGTTAAACTAAGAGCTATGGTAATTAGTTTGGGCTTCATTATGTGGTTTGATTTATACAAAATTATATTTCAATTGGGGAAAACATTTTTTGAATGCTTTTTCCTTAAAAACTACTTAGCGACCAATAGTATTAAAAGTTAATTTGTCAATAATCAAGTAGCAACTTAGAATACATCATCATTATTTTAACAAAATCCTTGGATTATTGCAAACATATAAATATGTTTACAATATACTTGTCCTACAAGTATATAAATATACATAAATTGTTGTAATTTGTTGAATAATACTTTTTTCGTACGGTTTATAACGGCAATTTAATTGGTGCGAAGTCTTCAAGGAGAAGATGAGGGTAAATATTTATTAGGATTCAGCGGTAATGAAATTTTACATTTTGAACAAAGCGTTGAGCAATATCCTAGACTGATTTTTAATACTCAAAAATAAAAGGAGTAGTTGATTTCCAAATAGTTTTTTAAGATAAAAACTATTTTAATAATGACCTTAATATTCAAGAATTGTAAAACAATAGTATGGATTTATTACATAAAGAAAATTTTAAATCAGTAACGCGAGTAAAAAATCTAAGTGGGCAAATAGAAGAACAACTTATTAAAGCTATCAATAATGGTGTCTATACTAATGGAGAATTATTGCCAAGTGAAAACAAGTTAACCGAGATTTTTGATGTAAGCCGAGGAGTAGTTAGGGAAGCATTATTAATGTTATCCGCTAAAGGGATAATTGAAATTAAAAAAGGAAAAGGAGCACTGGTTTTAAGCCCTTCTGTTAAAACACTTTTTGAACCTCTTACAGCCTTGATCAATTATAAATGTGGCAACCAAGGGTTTGAATGTACCCAACAAGTTAGAAAAAGTATCGAGCCATTTATAGCTGGTCTAGCTGCAGAAAACAGATCTTCTAAAGATTTGAAATCTATGCAAATATGTATTGATAACATGGAAAAGAATTCTACTAACAAAAAACAGCTTACGTATTATGATGTGGAGTTTCATAAAGCTATTTCTCAAGCTAGCGGCAACCCCATGTTTTTAATCATTATGGAGCCTATATATAACTTTTTAAGGACCTTCCATTATTCAGAATTAGAAGGTTCATCCAACTATAGTATAACACGTGAATTCCATAATACCATTTATAAAGCGATTGAAAATGGTAATAAAGATGAAGCCCACAATGCCATGTTAGACCACTTAATGGTTGTAGAAAATAAATGATTGAATTATAAATTTTAAAGAAATCACAATTATAAATATTATAAGTTTTGGAAAATATAAAAATGAGACAAAGTAGGGTGCTTAAAAAGCTAAGATCGGGAGGGGTCGTAAGTTGTTTAAAAGTTAATTTTGGCCCGGAAGCAACGGAAATAGTTGGATTAAACGGTTTTGATTGTGCCTGGATCGACCGCGAACATTTAGCTGATGATTGGTCAACACTTCAGGCTCATATTTGGGCAGCTAAATCTCATGATATGGATGTTGTTGTGCGTACTACAAGAGGTTGTTATAGTAATTATATTAAACCTTTGGAGTTAGACGCTAGCGGCATAATGATTCCTCATGTAATGAATCTAGAGGATGCGAAATCAATAGTAAAGATGACAAGGTTTCAGCCCATAGGTCTACGTGCTGTTGATGGCGGAAATGCCGATTCCTTATACACTATGTTAGACCCCACCGAATACATTAAACAAGCCAACGAGGAACGATTTGTTATTTTACAAATAGAAGACCCAGAACCATTGGAAGATCTGGAAGAGATTGCCAAGTTAGAGGGTATCGATATGATTTTTTTCGGCCCAGGCGATTTTAGCCACGCGATTGGTGACTTGGGAAATTGGAAAAATAAACAACTTATTGAAGCCCGCAAAAAAATTGCTGAAGTCTGTATTAGAAATAACAAATTTGCTGGAACGGTAGGAGGTGTTGGTAATTATCAGGAATTGGTTGATATGGGATATAGATTTATTTCTCTTGGTGCAGATGTTGTCGGCCACGTTAATTATAGTAGGCAGATTATGGAGGATATTTCAAAGAAAATTTAAATCGAAAACAACATTACAATAGTTTGAATTAACAAAAGTATCAAAGTAAGCAATTTAAAAAATTTAAGAATGAGTAAAGATTGGTGGAAAAAAGAAGCAAAAGGCATACCACATATAATAACAGAGTTACCTGGTTCCAAGTCTAGAAAAATGCATGCGAATACAAGTAAATATATTCGAGGGCTTTCTTCACAAGTTAAACAATTTCCTGTCGCCTTCTCAGAAGGGTCTGGAATTACGTTGACCGACGTTGATAATAATAGGTATTTAGATTTTTCATCCGGTATTTATGTGGCCTCTCTTGGTCATTGCCACCCAAAAGTATCCGAAGCTATATCAAAATGGGCCAAAAAATTAATGAATTGTCATGATTTTGCTACACCGGTTAAAGAGAAACTGCTCGAAAAAATGGCAGATGTATTACCAGGAAGTCTAAATTCTATTCAATTGTATAGTGATGGAACTACCGCGGTAGAAGCTGGAATTAGAGCGGCTAGGGCAATAGGTAACCGACATGAGTTTATTTCTTGTTATAGAGATTTTCATGGTAAAACCATGGGGTCTGTTAATATGGCACAAATGATAAGAGGAGATGTATTTAGTTATGGTCCTACTCGGTCTGCTGGGTTTTATATGGTGCCTCGCCCTGACCCATATCGTCCGGTTTTTAAAAAGACCGATGGATCAATTGATACAGACGCATATATAGATTTTTACAGACAGTTTATTCAAGAGGGTACAGTTGGAAATGTTGCTGCATTTGTTTTGGAGCCCGCTCAAGGTTGGGGAGGGTCTATTTTTCCTCCGGAGGATTTTTTCCCTAAACTTCAACAATTATGTAGTGAAAAGGGCATTTTGTTTTTTGCAGACGAAGTCTTAACGGGCATGGGTAGGACAGGAGAATGGTTGTGTATGAATCATTGGGATGTGGTTCCGGACATTGTTACTTTGGGCAAGTCATTTGGTAATGGATTTCCTGTTACCGCTATGGTTGTTAAAGAGGAGCATGCTGAAGCTTTAGACAGAATTTCGGCATCATCAAGTTATGGAGGAAATCCAATGGCCTGTGCTGCGGCATTAGCTTCAATTGAGGTTATTGAAGAAGAACAGATCCTAGAAAATGTGCGAGAGGTTGGTGCCCATTTCATGCAAAGGATGAAAAAAATGAAAGAAAACCATCCCATTATTGGAGATGTAAAAGGAAAAGGATTTTTACTTGGAATGGAATTGGTAAAAGACAAAACCACCAAAGAACCATTTGATGAGGCAGGTAAATTGGTTTATCAAAAAGCATTCGCAAAGGGGCTAGCATGGATTCCGGCAGGTCATATACTACGAATGTCCCCACCTCTAATTATGGATAAAGAGTATGCGGATATGGGATTGGATATTATAGAAGAGTCTATCACAGAAGTTGAAAAAGAATTTGGTTACAGATGAAAAAATATAGATTAAACAGGTTATTCAATGAAAAATCAAACCGTTGCCTTAATGTGGCAATCGATCATGGCTTTTTTAATGAAATTGGATTTTTAAAAAGTATAGAGAATTTGCAATTGGCGGTTGAAACTGTGGTGACGGCAGGACCGGATGCTATTCAACTTACAGTTGGTCAATCCCATTATTTGCAGTCATTACCAGGGAAAAATAAACCTACCTTGGTTATGAGAACAGATGTGGCCAATGTATATGGTACAGAATTGCCGAGTCACTTATTTAGTAGAATTATCGGTGATCCCGTAGTACAGGCAATCAATCAGGATGCAGCTTGTGTTGTGGTAAACTTATTCCAAATACCTGGCCAACCTCTTGTAACAGACCAATGCATTCAAAATATATTAAAAATCAAGCCACTTTGTGATCGTTTTTCAATGCCTCTTATGATAGAGCCTCTGGTCTTTCAACCTAATGAAAAAGCAGGTGGTTATATGGTCGACGGAGATCTTAACAAGATTCTGCCTTTGGTGCGCCAAGCGGTGGAATTAGGAGCTGATATTATCAAAGCAGACCCCACAGCTAATGTGAATGAATATCACAAGGTAATTGAAATTGCAGGGAAAATTCCAGTAATGGTCAGAGGTGGGGGGAAAGTGTCCGATGATGAAATACTCACTAGAACAAAGGCGATGATAGAGCAAGGAGTATCAGGAATAGTCTATGGTAGGAATGTTATTCAACATAAGAACCCAGCAGCAATTACAAAAGCGCTGATGGGTATTGTTCACCATGATCTTACTGTTGATCAAGCTTTAGAATTTCTAAATTAATAGCACAAAGGATTGAAAAAGGAAATTTTCATAGTATTAGATATAGGCACTAGCAATATTAAATGTGCATGTCTTACCTCAACTAACAATATTTTGACTGAGAAACAAGAAAAGTTTCCCATGATTCAAAGTGGAAATTCCTATGAGATCGATGTTATTTTATTCTTCGACATTGTTAAGGATTTAATTCTTCAATGTCTTTCAGAAAAAGCTGTTCAAAATAGAAATGTGAAGGCCTTGCTGATTACAAGTCAGGCCAATACATTCGTCCCTGTTACTAATGATTTTGAACCATTGCGCAATGGGATTGTTTGGTTGGATGAACGAGCAAAGGATGAAGCCGATTATTTAAAGGCACAATTACCCGGGTATCAGAAATACTCAGGTTTTGGGCAGCCGCTTTCGGGGTTATTCGCCTCGAAACTATTGTGGTTGAAGAAAAATGAACCTGCTGTTTTTGAAAGTGCCAAATTTTTTCCTTTGATCAATGAGTACTTGGTTTATCAACTCACCCATAAATTTTATACCGACACTACAAGTTTTGGAATGAGCGGAATGTACGATTTTGTACAAAAGGATATTAATAGTGAGCTCTTACAAATTTTAGAACTCTCTAAAGATAATTTCCCGCAAATAGAAAATGCTGCAAAAACAAGTGCATTAATTTCCGAAGAAATATCAAAAGAATGGAAAATACCGTACAGGTTTCCAGTCTATTTATGCGGTAACGATCAGTGTGCATCGGCATCTGGGGCAGGCTTAAAAAATTCTGGGGATATTACGATAAACTTTGGTTCTGCCTTGGTTTTATTCTCGATAACCAAAAATATGGCCACAAATTTAGAGTTAGATCAAATTGCGGGTAAATATCCCATATCCAGTGATTATTTTTTATTGAGCTATGAACCTGATTTTGGTATTATAATCAGGAGTTTAAAGGAGAAATTATTTGAGGAAGGATCCTACAATCAACTTTTTCAGACCTATGTAGATTATCCAGAAATGGAAGAGAGAACACCAGATTTTTTAGTAAATGACCTTGAGTTCAACACCATAAAGGAGGCCAATCAATTTTGCGCTAGTATCATCAAATATTATGTAAATCAATTAAAAAAGCACATTGCCAGCATAAGTCAAAAAGTGGGTATTAATACTATTTTTTTATCCGGAGCAATTACAAAATCAACAGTGTTACTCCAAATAATTAAAAAAGAAGTTAAACAACCGATAATTATCAACAATCAGGCAAATGCGGGATTAGTTGGTGCTTTGAATATTTATCTATCAAAAATATGAAAAACTTGGATTTTACTTACGAACCGTCAATACATGTTCCTTTTAGGGATAAAAAAGTTTTAGAAAGAGTAAGAAGTATTAAGCGGGAAGACATTGAGAAACACAAAAACCCGGATTTCAATATTCAAGTTGTTCCTGATGCGGATATGGGCGTTATAATGCTTTTTGATATTTTCCATCGTATCAAGACCGCTTCAGATGCCAACGAACCCATTGTATTGATCATGCCCAATCCATGGCCACATTTTAGAATGTTGGCACATATGCTCAATAAGTTCAAAGTAGATTGTAGCAAACTGTATACGTTCAATATGGATGAGTATGCGGACCAAGATGGGAACATTGCTCCTGAAACATGGAAATATGGCTTTGGTCACGCATTTAAAAATTATTTTTATTACAACTTGGACAAAAATCTTCGTCCCCCTGAAAATCAAATACATTCATTTACGAATAAGAATATTAATGATTATGGTAAAATGATCACCGACCTTGGAGAGGCCGACATGGTCTATAGTGGTCCGGGTTGGACAGGCCATTTGGCATTTATTGAGCCAGATGCGCCAGAATTTAAAGCTAGTTCAATGGCTGAATGGATGGAAATGGATGCCCGAATTGTTACGCTCAGTCCATTTACGCTTGCACAAAATTCTCTTCACGGAAGTTTTGGTATGAGTGGTGATTTGGCAATGGTACCACCAAAGGCTGCGACCATTGGGCCCGCCCAAGTGGTAAGGGCTAAAAACAGAATGCAGGTCTGTGGGATTGGTGTACATGGTACAACCACTTCATGGCAACGCTTGGTTACCCGACTTGTTTTGCATGGGGATCCAACACCATTAGTTCCTGAATCTGTGCATCAGCTTTTACGAACAGATTCTTATGTTTCGGAAACAATAGCAATGAATATTGAACCAGATTTTGAAAAAGGATATTGATGTACAACGAGATGTTAAAGCGCAAATTGTATGAAAAGGAAGCTGTTATAGATGTACATACACATGTTGGCATATCTCCTAAATTCTTTTATCAATACGGATATCCCTATGCACTTTCGGTTGAGGATCTTGTTATTCGTATGAATTTACTTGGTATTGATTATTCCGTTACGTTTCCTTTTGTTGATTCTGCTTTTTATGTAAATGATAGTAGCTCATCAAAGATTAAAACCACGACCGAATATTGCAATTTTCCATTTGAATTGGAAAACAGAAATATGTTGAACGAGATTAACGAGATATTTCCCGAATATACAGATAAAATACTTCCATTTTTAATGTTCGACCCTTCGAGGGAAGCTGAGAAGCAAGCGGATTTTATGGAAGAGATTTCGGAAAAGTATGCTGTTTACGGAATCAAAACAGCTACTACCTACATTCAAGCTTTTGTAAATGACCTGGAAGGTAAAGGAAAACCCATTTTAGAGTTTGCGCGTAGGAAGAACTTGCCGATCATATTCCATTCTTCGGTCCATCCAGATGATCCATGGGCTTGCGCATCGGATATAGTGGATCTGGCGGAAAGGAATCCTGATATTCGCATTTGTATAGCCCATTCTGCTCGTTTTCTTGAACCAGTATTAAAAAAAGCTGCTAAGTTAAATAACTGTTTCGTAGACTTCTCGGCATTTATCATTCATTGTAAACTTGCTGTACAAAACTCACCTAGTGTAGCTACCAAAGACCTTCGATTTAAGGCCAACTATGAAGATCCGCTTTCCGTGATGGTAAAATTAGCCGAAACTTATCCAGACACCATGCTTTGGGGAAGTGATACTCCTTTTAACTATTGGATACAAAAGTATTACACAGGCGATGGTAAACTGGTTGAAGATCGATTGGATTGCGAGTATAGGGAGGAAACTAACATATTACATAAGGTACCCAAAGCCTTAAAGGCCAATATTGCATATAAAAACAATTTACGATTCTTATTTGGAGAGGAGATATGAAAAAATTATTTGTAGGAGTAGCCATAATTGATGTAACACCACAAAAACCAATGTTTCTTCATGGTTATCCACATGTAGAGCGTACAAGCGAAGGCACTCATGACCCATTATTTGCCTCTGCTCTAATTATTGATAATGGTGAGATTCAAATTGGATTTTGTGCTGTAGATGTCATTTTTATTTCCAAGGAAATTACAATAGCGGTTAGAGAGCTGGTCGAGAAGTCTACAGGTATTAAAGGTGAAAATTTAATGATTTCTGCATCGCATACCCATTCTGGGCCAGTAACTTTTTCTGATATTTTTCACGACCCCATTGTCCCGGAGGCAGATCCAGAATATATCGAGTATTTGGTAAAAAAAATAGCACTGGTTTTTATTGAAGCATTTAATAACAAAAAGCGAAGTAAAATAGCGATAACGTCTGCTGATGGTACTGGAGTTGGAGGTAATCGTCATTCTAAAACAGGTATTAGTGACCCTGAAGTGCCAATTATAGTTTTAAAGGATTTTTATACCAATGATATTTTTGCCTTATCAATTATTCATTGTATGCACCCAACGGTATTGCATGAAGATTCTAGGTTGTTTTCCGCAGATTATCCAGGATACATTAGAAAGTTTATTGGAGAAAAATTAGGTAAAGATGTTGTATTGCTATACCAAACCGGACCTTCCGGAAATCAATCTCCTAGACATTTTATTGATTCAAATACGTTTGATGAGGCGAAACGCCTGGGTTATACGCTAGGAAAGCGAATTACGGACAGTGTCCTACAATTAAGTGAGTCCGATTATCAAGATTGGCATAAACAAGTTATCCAAAAAAGAAGTTTAGTGTTGCCTAGAAAAAAGTTTATGACCCTAGCGGATGCTGAAAAAAAGGTAGTTTTTGTAAAAAATAAATTGGATACAATGCGGCGTAACGGTGAATCCGCAACAGAAATTAGAACGGTAGAATGTGACTGGTTCGGTGCGGAAGAAAAGCTGAAACTTACAAAAATGTTAATGGATGGAGAGCTTGAAAAAGTGTATAAATCTATTTTACCAATAGAAATAAATAGTATCGCATTAGGTGAATTTCATTTTGTCTTTCTGCCCGGAGAATTGTTTGTAGAGTATTCTTTAAGAATTAAGGAAAAATTACCAGGAAAAGTATTTGTAAGCACACTATCGAATGGGGTGTTGGCAGGGTATATCGTCACTGAAGAGGCAGAAGAGGAAGGCGGATATGAAGCCTCTAATGGTGTCTTTTCTGCTGAAGGTGGAGCATTGATTGTTCAGATGGTTCATAAAATGTTGAGGTATTAAGTAGGACTATTTATTAAAACAATTATATAAGAAATATGACGATAACCACTTTAGATTGGATAGTAATAATTGGATATTTTGCAGGAATGTTGCTTCTGGGGTTTTATTTTTCCACCAAAAATAAGAGCACTGAAGATTATATGTTAGGGGGTAGAAATATGTCACCATGGAAGGTTGGACTTTCTCTTTTTGCCACAATGTTCAGTGCTGTATCTTATTTGTCCATGCCTGGAGAAATGATTAAGTATGGGCCAATGATTTGGTCTTCATTATTTGCCCTACCGTTCATATATCTGGTTGTAGCCTACTATTTTATTCCTTACATAATGAGACTCAATATAACGAGTGCTTATGAGTTATTGGAAACGAAATTAGATATTCGAAATAGAATAGTTGCAGCAATTTATTTTTTGACAATGCGCATCGTTTGGATGGCGGTAATCATATATATGGTTTCTGAAAAAGTTATTGTGCCCATAATGGGTTGGCCTGCAGAAAAATCTTTATATGTAAGTATTATCATAGGGGTAGTTACAGTAATTTATACCTCTTTTGGGGGTTTTAAAAGTGTTGTGTTAGGAGATGTTGTGCAAACCTTTATTTTATTTGGAGGTTCTATAATTGCAATCATTTTAATTGTTAATGAGGTAGGAGGTGTTTCGAATGTTATTCCAACAGAATGGCCAACACAATGGGCAGAATGGAAGTTTTTTGACGCTCAAGCCCGCCTTAGTTTTTTACCTGTTGTCATAACTACTTTTGGATGGTATGTCTGTACGGCAGGATCAGATCAAATGGCTATTCAGCGATATTTGGCAACTAAGGATGTTAGAACGGCCCGGCGAATGTATCTAAATTCTATAGTGTCAAATGCCTTGGTCATCTTGCTTTTAGCAGTACTTGGACTCGCTTTATTTGCATATTTTAAGATGAACCCTGATTTGCTTTTAAATGGAAATACTATTGTAGATGAAGCAGATTCTTTGTTCCCAAGATTTATTGTAATAGGATTGCCGGCCGGGTTTACTGGCCTAGTTTTGGCAGGTTTGCTTGCCGCTTCGATGTCAAGCCTTTCTTCTGGTATTAATTCTTCTGCCATGTCGATAATTAATGACTTTATCCTTCGATTCAGCAAGAAAACCATTAAGGAGAAAGATCAGGTGAAATTGGCAAAATATATATCCTTCGGAATAGGTTTCATTATTGTGCTGTTAAGTTTAGTTGTTGGTAAAGTTCAAGGCAACCTATTGGAGGTAACCTATAAAACCATCAATTTATTAGTCGCTCCATTATTTGTGCCATTTTTCATGGCCATGTTTGTTAAGAAGGCAAAGCCTACCGCTACTTTTATTGGCACCTTATCAAGTGGTGTAGCTGCAGTATTAATCAGTTTTTCTCAGGAATTATTTGGAGAAACCATTTCCTTTCTTTGGATCATTCCAGGTTCCTTTATTGTTGGGGTTGTAATTAGTCTTGTTCTAAGTTTATGGAAAAAAAATAAATGAATTTATCAATTAAAATAATCTGTGCAGGTATATTAACCGGTTCACTGCTCTTTTCGTGTAGTGATATTGAGAATGCTAAGGAAGTAAGGCCAAATATTCTTCTTATTGTTTCAGAGGACAACAGTCAGGATTTGGGATGTTATGGCAACTCTATTGTTCACACACCCAACTTGGATAGATTGGCTAAAAATGGTGTAAGATTTACCAATGCTTATGCTACGACTTCGGTCTGTAGTCCTAGTAGGAGCAGCATTTTTACAGGTTTATACGCTCATCAAAATGGTCAGCTTGGATGGGCTAGCCATAAATATACTTTATTCGATAGTATAAAAGTATTACCCCAATATCTCGAAGAAGTTGGATACAGAACGGGTATAATTGGAAAAATACATGTAAATCCAGATGAAAGATTCAATTTTGATTTTAGGGCAATTCCCGGTAGCAACTTCGAAAAGAGCAAACTATCAGAATATGCTTTCGATGCGAAAAAATTCATAGAAGAGAATGATTCAGATGAACCATATTTTTTAATGGTAAACTTTCCCGATGCCCATCTTCCTTTTCAGAATGATGTGGAAGGATTACCCACAGTAAAAGTTGATACCAGTAAAATTAAAAATACACTTCCATTTGTTGGTGTTAATACGGCTAGGTTAAGAACTGAAACTGAAAAGTACTATAACTGCATAAACAGGCTGGATGAGGCGGTAGGAATGTTATTGGACAGCATTGGAGATTTATCCAATACATTAATCATTTATATAAGCGACCACGGTGCCCAATTCAGCAGGGGGAAATTGACAAATTATGAAGGGGGACTGAAAATCCCATTTATAATAAAATGGGAAGAGGGAATCAAATCAAAAAACGTAATAAGGGATGAACTGGTTTCCGTTGTTGATATTTTACCCACTATTTTAGAATTAGCTGGAGGAAAGACGGCTGATAAATTGTCTGGTAAGTCTATTTTTAAACTTTTCGACAAGGATTTCGATCCCTCTTTATGGAGACAATATTTAGGAGCAGGTGGTGCTGGAGAATCACCAGTATTTTATTTTCCAAGAAGAAGTATCCGAGATGGTCGATTTAAATTAATCCATAAAATAGATGCGGGAAGAGAAGTTTTCCCCGCTTACACTGCCTATGTAAACCCGGATTTTGCAACTGGTACGAATAAGGTTGAAATAGAGACTTCAGAAACTAAAATTCAGGAAGCATATGAGATTTTTAAATCACCACCAGAGTGGGAGTTATATGATCTTGAAAACGACCCATGGGAATTTAACAATTTAGCAGAAAATGGGGATTACGAGGGTGTTTTAAAAAAAATGCAAGATGCGCTTATGGAATGGCGGCAAGAAACAAATGATCCATTTTTAGATGAAATTAAATTAGGAAAATTTACCCGTGAAATGGATTCGATAAATACGTTATATCCAAATCATAGTTATAATAAAGTTGAGAATTTTAAATGGGAATATCCCAACTATTTAAATGATGTTAATAGGCAGCTATAAAATATAGGCATGCAATCTGTTTTATTGAATAAAATTTGAGAAGCAAAACAAATAGAAGCACTTGAAATAGATTATTAATAATTAAAAATGTTTTTAATAAAAATTCAATTATGAAAAGTGAAATTCTTAATAAAAGAAGAGTAACGGTTAATTCAATTTTTTTTCTATCAATAATTTATTTTGTAGCCCAAATTTCTGCCTGCAAAAATAATACTGATGAAAAGGATTCGAATCAATTTAAAAGCTCCTTAACAAAAACCTCGGCTAATTGGCAACTTTTCATTGATGATTACTGGATTGCAAACAGCACAAAAATTACAACCAAACTACACCAGCCTGAAAGGCATAATGATAATCCGTTGATTCGGGCAGATGTGCCCTGGGAGCAAAATCCATATTGTTTTGGAACAGTAATTTTCGATGAGGAGGATTCTATTTTTAAATTTTGGTATCAGAGTTATAATGTAAAAGATGAATTAAAGGAAAAAACACCTATTCTTTTTGCTACCAGTTTGGATGGCATTAACTGGACGAGGCCAAATCTTGGAATCAACGAATATAAAGGATCAACAGATAATAATATTGTGCTTCATAATTATGGATTTCATGATCTGTATTCTCCAAGTGTAATAAAGGATAATAAGGATCCGGATCCGGCCAAAAGGTATAAAATGATTTGGTGGGACTTTCCTTTGGGAGAAAAAGGATACCAGGACGATGGAATGTGTGTTGCTTTTTCACCCGATGGTATTCACTGGACAAAGTATGCAGGTAACCCGGTTCATTCTGCAAATAAAACAGCACAATCCATTAGTGATGTTATGTCTGTTATGCAAGATGAAAAAACGGGGAAATATGTGGCCTACACTAAAGGATGGGCTGAACCTTGGCCTTTGTTTCGGCAAATAGTACGTACTGAAAGTAGCGATTTTATTAATTGGTCGGAACCCGAAGTTGTTATCAGTCACAAATACGACATTGAAGATCCCCAGTCCTACGGTATGACTGTTTCGCAATATGGGAACTCATATATTGGGTTGCTGTATTCCTATAAAAAACCTGGGGATGAGACCATTGATGTTCAACTTGCAGTGAGTCATGATAACAGGAATTGGGAAAGGGTTGCCGATCAGCAAACGTTTCTTCCATTGGGTACTACTGGCAGTTGGGACGATGGAATGCTTTTTTGCGCTCCGGTGTTCAATCACGGCGATAAAACAGTAATTTATTACAGTGGTTGGGATAATTCGCACAACAGTAAAGAACAGAGGCATAGTGGGATCGGACGCGCTACGCTGCGTTTAAATGGATTTGTTTCGTTGGATGCAGGCCATGCCGCCACAGTCACTACTAAGCCCATACAAAGAGCAGATGGACCATTATTCGTTAATGCCGATGCAAGTAACGGATTCCTACGTGTAGCATTAATCGATGCAGAGGGCAACACCATTCCCGGATATTCTTTGGAAGATTGTTACCCAATTGATAAAGATGGAACTGTTCAAACTGTTCGATGGAAAAAGCATAGCGAACTACCTATAAGGGAAAATGGCTTGAGCATTAAATTTGAAATGGAAAATACTGAATTGTATGGATTTTTTGCAGGTACCAAAGCTCAGCGTGCTGATTAATGGGAATCATAGCACTTAATAGTTCCTTGGAGTATTATAATTTCAATAAATTTTGAATAGCAAAAATATGAGAAGAAGTAGTTTAGAATAAAATGATGTTAAAACTCAACTTATGAATGACTTTAAACTAAATAATAATGATGGGGCATTGTTGAATGCCTATCAGCGGGATGGGGTAGTCTGTATCAGAGAATTTTTTTCACAAGAAATGGTCGAGGAAATCCGAAATGAATTAAAGCGATATATGCGAGATGATTTATCTTCTTTGCCAGCAGATGCCAAAACAACGGAAACAGACGGTAAAACCATTCGAAATCTATGGAGGCTGGAACTTTATAATAAGTATTTTCAAGAATTAGCTGAAAGTGACGAAATCATCTCTTTGGTTTCCAAGCTTGTTAATGGTAAGCCTATACTTGCGGCTGTAGAGACATTTAACAAGCCAGCACTGGTTGGTTCTGGTGTACCCTATCATCAGGACAATGCCTATTTTTGCCAGACACCACCAGATATGCTTACTCTTTGGATTGCGATTGATCCAGTAACTGCGCAAAACGGACCAGTTTATTTTATCAAAGAATCGCATAAAGACGGTATGAAACCCACCAAACTCTCAGGAGTGACAGGCAATTCTATCGGCTTGGATGAACTGCCAAATATCCCAACATCAGAACAATTTTGCGGCTTGCTTAATTCCGGTGACGCCACTATTCATCATTGTGAAACAATACACCACTCCGAGCCCAACCATTCCAGCGATTCACGTCTGGGACTCCTTTTCGTATACAGAGGAGAACATACGCAAACCAATCCACAATTGAAGGAGAAATATACAGAGGCAGTGAGTGCTATACCACCTGTATAATGCCTATGCATTGGGATGAAAGGTGAAATAATTATGGTTAAGGGTTTGTAAAGTTTTAGAGTTTAAATAACAATAAAAGCAATGAAAAAAAGAGAACTGGGATCAACTGGCATTGATGTGTCTGAGGTCGCCTTTGGAGGTGTTGAAATAGGGATGCCTTACGGAATTGGAATAAAGAGCCAGGCTGATATGCTCTCTCGCCATGAATCGATTCACCTATTACATGAAGCTGTAGAAAAGGGAATTAATTTTTTTGACACTGCACGTATGTACGGTGATAGCGAAGAGATTATGGGACAAGCTTTTAGAGCCAAACGAGATCAAGTAGTTATTAGTACCAAATGCTGTAAACTCAGGGATAAGTCAGGGGTTTTACCTTCGTCAAAAGAAATAAAACAAACTATTGAGAAATCCTTAGAGGAAAGCCTTGCGGCTTTACAAACCAATTACGTGGATGTTTATATGTTACATCAGGTTGATAGTGGGATTCTTGAAAATGAAGAGATTGCCCAGACCTTTCTTCAGTTAAAAAAAAGAGGATTAATTCGTGCAACTGGAGTTTCTACTTATTCTGTTGAAGAGACAACGAAAACCATAAACAGTGGTAATTGGGATGTTATTCAATTGCCTTATAACTTAATGGATCAATCACATGAGGTTAATTTTTCTTTGGCAAAAAAGAATAAAATTGGCATTATGATACGTTCCGTTTTATTTAAGGGAATATTGAGTAATAAAGGAAGATCATTGCATTTAGAATTAAAAGATGTAGAGCAACACATTGCATTGTATAAGGAATTGTGGAGTCAATTCGGGTGTGATCTTGCAGCACTAGCAGTAAAATTTGCCTTATCGCAGGAGCAAGTTTCTTCAGTACTTGTTGGCATTGATCGGTTAGAATATTTAGAAAATTCTATAGATGTAGCAGATGGCAATTATTTAAATTCTGAATTATTGAAGAGAGCAAAAGAACTAGAGTATCCAGATATTGATTTTTTAGATCTGGTTAAGTGGGAAAAAATGGGATGGTTGACATAACCGTTCTTCTTAACGGTCAAAAAGTATAAATATAATTTAAGAATATAAATATTATGAAAGGTAAAGTAAAAAAAATCTGCTTATTAAGTTTGATTCTTATTGTTACTGTACAATGTACAGATAAGAATTTAACGAAATCAAAACAAGCAGTAAAAACTGAAGATTCCCAAATAACAATAAATGAAAAGGCACCATATTTGGGAGATAGTACTCTGGGCGTTCGTAAAATAAAGGATGTTGTAATCTATAAGGATTCTATGTTTTTCTCGACATTTCCATCTGTAATAACACGACCGGATGGAGAGATATTGGTAGCATTTCGTAGAGCACCAGATCGTAAAATATTTGGAGAGAGCGGGACAAACCACGTTGATCCCAACAGCTATTTGGTAACGGTGCAATCAAGTGACAATGGAGAAACCTGGACCAAAAAACCGGAATTAATGTACGCTCATCCTTTTGGTGGGTCTCAAGACCCCTGTTTATTGCAATTAAAAGACGGCACAATTCTTAGTACAAGTTATGGCTGGGCTTTTCTTAGACCAGATGGCATATCCAATTTAAAGCAACCCAATTTGGTTAATTCGGGAACCGCCACTTTTTTAGGAGGCTATTTGGTTCGTTCCAATGATGGTGGAAAAACGTGGGGTGACGTCATATATCCTCCACATATTGCGCCAGAAATATTGAATGATGCATTAGGTAATCCTGTGGCTGCATATAATAGAGGAGCATTATATGAGGCAAATGACGGTAGGATTTTATGGATAGTAGCAGCACATGATACCCCTAATAAGACTTCTAATTATCTTATCACATCAAAGGATAAAGGGCTGACTTGGGAATATGTTTCCCCAGTAGCTGTTGATAGCAAAATTTCATTTAACGAGGCATCTATAATGGAAACCCCAAAAGGGGATCTTGTTGGTTTTTTAAGAACAGCTCATTTTGAAGACCAAGCTGTTATTTCTCGTTCAACAGATGGAGGTAAAACTTTTAAATGGGAGTCCATGGGTTTCCAGGGACATCCATTAAATGCTTTACGATTAAAAGATAATAGAGTTTTACTTACCTATGGGTACCGCCATGAGCCTTACGGGATACGCGCCCGTATTCTTAATGCAGAATGTACAGATTTTGCAACAGCTCCAGAGTTCGTTCTTCGCGATGATGGCGGCAATAGTGATATTGGTTATACTTGGGCAACCCAAATCAAGGACGATAAGGTTTTGGTAATCTACTATATCAATCATGATAATGGCACCCGTTATATTGCAGGCACTATTTTAGAAATAGAAAATAATTAGTATATGGTGTTTTTAAAAGTAATGAGATGTTTAATTCTGGTCTTGATATGTGTCCAAAGCATTGGTTGTAAAGAGCATAAAAAAGCCGCTGTTTCAGAATCATTAGCTACGAGTGCTAAAGGTAAGTTACAGTATGCATTAGAAAATTCGAAAGAATGGGAAAAGGTACATGCAGCAGAGTACATTCTTAATCTTGGTTACTCAAATAATGTGCATGATATCTTTATTGAGGAGGAGAAGCAAAAGAGAGATGAACCTTATTATCGAATTGGGGTTTGGCGAGTATTAAATCAAGCGGCAATATCTTCAGAGGAAAAAAATCAGTGGTTGGATTCAATTTCAAAAGTATATGAAGAATATACTTCCCTTGACCGCATACACGCTGCTGAATCTTTGGCTAAATTAAAGGCATCACCAAATACTATTTCTGTTGAGGTTACAGATTCAGTCCTTAAAAGTGCTCATAACCCAATGTGGGCCTATACCTATTGGGGTACAGCCTACACTTCGGAAAAGGATATGAATCAGGTAAAAAGTACATTTATGGACATTATTTTAAATTCTAAAGAATCAACTTTAGTTAAGAGAATAGCAATTTATGCATTGTATAAAATGAAAAATATAAGTACTCAAAATTGGGATTTATTATCTTCTAGAGCAATGAACGAACCTATGGATTCACCATTATATACCAGTTTATTAACCTGTACACTGGCAAATACACCTAAAGATTCTTTATTGTCTACAAGAGTACTTAAATGCAGGGAAAAGTTGGAAAAACAAATATATTCAGCGAATAATAATGAGCTTCCTGCCTCACTGGCAGTATACCAAGATATTGCTGCCGAAGAAGATCTGCCTTTTCTCATGTCGTTTATGGATAAAGGCGATGATGAGGATAACATAGAAATAACAATGGCTGCTGCAAATGCAATTTTGAGTATTGACAGTCAGGGGAGATAGATTTTGAATAAGATTAAATGATATGATAAAATTAGGAATTATTGGAATGAGCGAAGGTAATGCTCACCCTCACTCATGGTCAGCCATAATAAATGGCAGTTATAATGCGGAAGAAATTGATAAAATGGGTTTCCCTGCTGTATCCAACTACCTAAAAGCAAATGAGGATACCTTGGGTGTTAGTGGGGCAAAAGTCACCTGTGTCTGGACCCAAGATAAAAACATTTCAGGAAGTATTGCAAAAACCGCAAAAATTGAAACCATTGCAAATAGCTTGGAAGAAATGGCCGGCATGGTCGATGCTGTAATTCTGGCAAGGGATGATGCAAAAAACCATGTTGCTATGGCAAAGCCTTTTATCGATGCCGACATTCCTATTTTTATTGATAAACCACTCGCCATTACCGTCGAAGATTTAGAATATTTTTCAAACCAAAACGCCAAAGGAAAATTCATTATGTCCTGTTCTTCGATGCGCTATGCCAATGAATGTAGGATAGTTAAGCAGGAGCTGGCTTCTTTGGGCAACTTGGAATTGGCCACTGCTGTCGGAAAAAAAGATTGGATTAAATATGGCGTCCATCTTCTGGAAGCTTTGTTTTCGTTGTTGGATGACCCGAAACCGGTATCTGTACAACATGTTGGGGAAGCTGGAAAAGACATTGTCTATATTAAGTTTGAAAATGGGCTACTGACCACCTTGCACCTTTTCATGGACATCTCGCCAACCTTTCAAGTTTCCTTATTTGGACAAAAAGGATGGAGGTTAATGGACATCAAAAATTCGTATTCCATGTTCAGGGACAATATTATTGAATTTGTAAGATCGGTAGAAGAGGGCAAGCCAAGGCTCCCATTTGAAAAAACAGAAATGATTATTAAAACCTTGATTGGAGCAATGGAAAGTCTCGAAAAAGGAGGTAAAACAGTGTATTTGTAATGGGTATTATCAAAAAATTTATAAAATGAACGTAAAAGATTTATTGAATTTAAAAGGCAAAGTTATTTTGGTTTCCGGCGGTGCAGGCTTATATGGTAAAAGTATAGTAGAAGGGCTTGCCGAAGCGGGCGGAACCGTTATAATAGCTTCCCGTAATTTAAAAAATGGAGAGGCCGTAGCAGAAGCTTTTCGAGGTGACGGCCTAGATGTTCACGCCTTGCAGGTAGATCAAGCAAACCATGAATCCGTGTTGTTTCTCAAAAAAGAAATTTTGAAATCGTTTGGAAAGTTGGACGTGTTTGTAAACAACGCTGTTGCACGTCCCATGAAAGGGTATGATGATTCAATGGAAAATTTTGCTGAATCAATGCGAATCAATGCAACCGGCATGATGGATATAGTTCGGGAAATGTGTGAACTTATTGGGGAAAATGGAGGAGGAAGTGTTATCAATATCAGTTCCATGATGGGTATGTACGGTCCCGACCTTTCCAATTATGAGGGAACCGATATGGGAAACCCTCCACCAGATTACTTTTTTCACAATGGCGGACTTATTAACCTCACCCGTTATCTCACAAAGATACTGGCTAATAAAAATATTAGGGTCAATTGCGTAAGCCCGGGTGGGTTACTCAATAACCAGCCGGAACGTTTCATTGAAAATTACAACAAAAAAGTACCGGCAGGTCGCCTGGCAAACAACGATGATATTAAAGGACTAATGGTTCTCCTTGCATCCGATGCGGGAGCCTATATTAATGGTGAGAATATATTGATGGATGGCGGGCTGAATGCCTAACCGGATATAATTAATTCAAAAAAACTATAGGATGAGATATACAAAAATATTAAGAAAGCAGGAACGTGATATTATCATGTCTAAGCTGGCAGGATTTATTCCTGATGAAATATTTGATATTCATACTCATCCTTATAATCCTGCACATTTTGCTTCGGAGGCGTGGCCTTTTTTGAAAGATGAGGGTACATTGGGCTGTACAGAACATCGGAATGCATTGTTACGATATATGCCGACCAAAACTATTCATGGGCTCTATTTTGGATTGCCGCATCGATCAGCAAATCGAGACGAAATGAATAGGTGGGTAAGGGAAGAAACCCAATTGAACGGAACATCTTTAAGTCGGGCCTTAAAAGTAGTATCTCCTGTAGATGATCCGGCGCAAACTGCAGATGAACTTAGGAATGGACTTTTTTGTGGTTTGAAAGTTTATCATATTTATGCTGAACGATTAGATACAATGAACGCATCCATAACGGAATATGCGCCTGAGTGGATGTGGGAAATATTAAACGAAACAAGGGGAGTCATGCTGCTACATATGGTTCTTGATGGGGCAATAGCCGATGAAGACAATCAGAAGGAAATAAGACGACTTTGTCGGACCTATCCAAATGTCAGGCTAATTCTTGCCCACATTGCCAGGAGCTTTAATTATCGAAATGCACGAAGCGGCTTACAGACCTTGACAGACCTTGATAATGTAGTGGTAGATACCTCGGCGATATGTGAAACGGAGTCTTTTAGGGCAGCATGGAAAGCATTAGGACCCCGTCGTATTCTTTGGGGTTCGGATTTTGCAATAAGTGAGATGCGAGGTCGCTGTGTCACAACCGGATCACACTTTTATTGGCTTCATCCTGAGAATCTAAGGTCAGATATTAAGTCTGCTACTGAAACAGAAATGACCTTGGTAGGTATTGAATCATTATTGTGCCTGCAAGAGATGAGTGAGGATGAGGGCTTGACCACTGGAGACATAAATGATATTTTCCTAAACAATGCTTTACGTTTGCTTAAACCACATCTTCCAACCGAGGCACTACCTTCAGAAACAAATGGACCAGAGTTATGGGAACGTGCCCGATCCGTAATTTCAGGTGGTACCGGATTACTCTCCAAACGCGCAGAGAGTTTTGATACACATTCCTGGCCTTCGTATTATTCTCGATGCGCTGGTTGTGAGGTCTGGGATTTATCTGGCCGGCATTTTATTGATTATGTTGGAGGCATTGGGGCTGTACTCCTTGGCTATGCAGATCCAGATGTAAACGCGGCAGTTAGACGCCGAATCTCGCTCGGGTCATATTGCTCTTTGGTAAATCCTCAGGAGGTACAGTTAGCTGAGTCACTTCTGAAATTACACCCCTGGGCAGGCAAGGTACGATACGCCCGTAGCGGAGGTGAGTCAATGGCTATAGCGGTGCGCACAGCCAGAGCAGCCACAGGTAACAGCGGTATCGCTATTTGCGGTTATCATGGTTGGAGCGACTGGTACCTTGCGGCAAATTTGGGTGACAGTAAAGCACTAGATGGACATTTACTGCCCGGTTTGGAACCGAAAGGTGTGCCTCGGGAATTAACGGGTACCTCTGTACCTTTTGAATATAACAATTTAGATTCATTGAATAGTGCACTTCATGCACTCAAAGGGAATTTTGCCGCAGTTGTAATGGAGCCGATGCGTTCACAATGGCCCAATGATAGTTTTATTGAGAAAGTAGCCGAAAAATGCCACGCAGCTGGCGGGGTATTGATTATCGATGAGATTACGAGTGGCTTACGCTATGGCTTTCCAGGAGCCCTTTCTAAAATTGGGATAGATCCGGATATAGTAGTTTACGCAAAGGCAATGAGCAATGGTTATCCGTTTGCGGCAATTGTAGGTCGTGAAGAAGTAATGCGTGAAGCTGATGATAGTTTTATTTCATCAAGCTATTGGACCGACGGTGTTGGGACAGCTGCAGCTCTGGCTGTTCTTGAAAAAGTCCAACGCTTAAATGTCCAGGAAGTCGTTTGGAAAAGAGGGGAGGAGCTTCAGGATTCTTTAAGGGCTGTTGCTGAGCGTTATCCAACATGTAAAATCGTAATTGGAGGTATGCCTTCAACACCTACGTTAAACTTTCAACTTGGAACAGATTCACTTAGTGCCAAGGCGCTTTATATCAGAAAAATGCTAGATCACGGTTTTCTGGTGTCATCAACCTTTTACTTGATGTATGCGCATAAGGAGGAACATCATAAAAAATTGATTGATGCACTTGATATTGTCTTGAAAGAAATTGAAAAAATCATTGAAAGTGGTCGCCTTAATGAAGAGGTAGGAAGTAACCGAAACCAATCAGGATTTGCACGTTTAGCATGATAATGTTTTAAATATGATATCTCGGATTTGAAAAAGTCTGTAAATGCTTTACCCTTTTATTGTTAGTGGTGCATATTGTTCGAAAGAAATTGGTCCGATTCTACTCTGGATAAATTGAATAAGACGAAGGCAACCGATGTAGTCAGTAATTTGAATGGTTATTTCAATCAATACAACATAAGAAATACAGTGAACTATGAAAAAAACAATTCTACTAGGAATACTTTTATGTTCTAGCCTAAGCATGTTTACTCAAACGAACAAACAACCAAACATTTTATTTATAGTATCTGAAGATAATAGCGAACAAATTGGATGCTACGGAGAAAACAGGGTGCATACCCCAGCCTTAGATGCACTTGCTGCCACAGGCATACGCTATACCAATGCTTTTGTTCCTTATTCGGTATGCAGTCCATCACGTGCAGCCTTTTTAACAGGGCTTTATACTAGGCAGACAGGGCATATTGGGTTAGCTACCCACAAATTTTCTATGTTTAAAGATTTTAAAACTATGCCAGCCTATTTTCAAGAAGCGGGTTACTATACCGGTTTTTTAGGCAAGACCCACATAAACCCCGAACGTTTGGTGGAAAATTATATAGACCATCGCGCCATTAAGGATCAAAATTTCTCTAAAATCATAAGTATTAGGGAGTATGCCAATGAAGCAAAAACTGTTATGCAAAATGCAGTAAAAAAGGAAAAGCCATTTCTGCTTATTATCAATTATGCGGATGCTCACAGAGAATTTGTTGAAGTTTCAAAAGATGGCTATCCTACAGTAAGAGTAGGAAGGGACATAGAACCATTGCCATGGATCGGGTCGGACACCCCGCATCTCAGGGAAGAAATGAAAGACTATTATAGCAGTATGAACCGTTTAGATGAAGGTATTGGAATGGTAATCAAAAATTTAGAAGAATTAAAGCTAAGAGAAAATACAGTGATTATTTATATAAGCGACCATGGCGCAGATTTTCCAAGAGCCAAGGGAAGTGTGTACGAAGCAGGTGTAAAGATTCCAATGATAGTGAATTATCCCAATACCTTTTCTAAAGGAAAAGTAGAAGACAAAATGGTCTCTACCCTTGATGTTTTGCCTACAATGCTTAAATCCGCCAATATAGAAGTTCCAGATCATCTTGTGGGTAACCCACTTCAGGATGTAGATTCAGGAATTGTAGACGGTTATAAGTACATTCATACATTCACCACGGGTTCAGCCCCCATTATTTTATACATGCAATTTGGAATACGAGATAAACGTTATAAACTGATTTATAATCCCTCTCGGGATTTAAACTTGCTGGCAGCATCCCGATATGTGAATAGCAGCATTGATGAAGAAAACCAAAAGGAATCTTTCCTTTATCCCGAGGAATTTGAATTGTACGATTTAAAAACAGACCCGTACGAATGGCATAATCTAGCCAGTAATCCTTCCTATAACAAAATCCGTACACAACTATGGAACGAAATGAAGACCTTTCAGAAAAAAATTAAAGACCCATTTTTTAGTAAAGAGAATATCGATTTTTTCATTAAAGAACAAAAGGAACATAAAAGTCCTTCAACTTACAAAAAGGTAAAGGGGTTTGAATGGCCACACCTTGAGCTATTCAGAAAGGCTAACAATTAACATATGGTCTTCAATTTTTGTGAATAATATCCTCGAATAATGTTTTATAAACAATAACCTAAAGTTTGGGTAAACAGAATTTAAACGGGTTTTATTTTTTATAGTTAGACCCGTTTTTCAAATACTTGTAAATCATCTTGCTAGATAAAGTGGTGATTTCAACTAATACTAATATTCTAAATATTTAAAGCAATGAAATTTAAAAACAATAAGCGAACCTCAATCAAAAATAGAGCAGCTGAAGACTCATCAGACCCTCAGCTGAGTTCACCAAAAATCACAAATTCCAGACGTTTTTTTGTAAAATCGGCGGCCATGGTAACAGTTGGTCTTGGCCTGCAACAAATTAGTTGTTCAACTAGACAGAAAGTGTTGACAGGGAACCCTGATATTCAGGGATTCGAGGAAAGTGCTGAAAATTTAAATGATTCTTTAGATTGGGTTTCAATTTCAGATCGGAAAATTCGGGTCGGAATTGTTGGGTATGGGGAATCCCGTTTCGGGGCCGCATTTGGTTTTCAAGATCACCCTAATGTAGAAGTGGTAGCAGTGAGTGATCTTTATCCGGATCGTTTAGCCGCATTGGCTAAGGCAACAGGAGCTAAAAAAACCTATCCGTCACTCGAGGAGCTTGTTAAAGACGATAGTATAGAAGCGGTATTTGTTGCTACTGATGCTCCAAGTCACGGAAAGCACGTCTTAGAAGTACTTGCGCATGGCAAACACGTGGCATGCGCCGTTCCTGCTATTTTCGCCTCGGTAGAAGAAGCTAATCAGATATTTGAAGCAGTCAAAACTAGTGGGCTTAAATATATGCTGTTTGAGACTTCCATGTTTCGTTCAAATCTTTATGCCATGCGTCAGATATACAAGAGTGGTGGGTTTGGGAAATTGATTTATACTGAAGGAGAGTATTATCATTATATGGCAGAGCCCATAGCTGGTTACAACAACTGGCGAAATGGTTTGCCCCCTCAGCTTTATCCTACCCATTCTAACGCTTACTATATAGGCGTATCTGAGGGTACCTTTACGGAAGTCTCATGTTTGGGAATGCCTAGTATTTTAGGCGCGTTTCAACCAAGTAATAATGTATATAATAATCCTTTTGCTACCGAGATTGCAATGTTCCGTACCAGTGAGGGAGGAATGTCTAGGATGGCTGTTAGTTGGGATACTCCCGGGGACCACGGTGAAAGGGGCCGGGTCAGAGGACAAAGAGGATCGTTTTATTCTAAGTACGAAGGATTGGATGAAAATACCTTGCTGGATTTGAGGCGACCTGGACTTCCTCCAAATGTTAATCCTGGGGGTCATGGAGGATCTCACGGTAGGCTTACCGATGAATTTATTTCAGCAATTCTTCAGGATCGTAAACCCCTTGTTGATATTGGTATGGCCCTCAATATGTCGGTCCCGGGAATCATAGCGCATCAATCTGCGCTGAAGAATGGTGAAAACATGAAGATTCCACAATATAAATTATAGCAAAACTAAAATGATATTCCAATAATTAGTGGCCATAGAGGTCAAAGGGCAACTCGGTATGCCGAAAATAGTATCGAGGCTTTTGAAAATGTTATTAAATATGCACCTGCATTTTTTGAAATTGATCAAAGGCTTACCAAAGACAGCATTATAGTGCTAATGCACAATGCCTCCCTGGAAAGGATCACCAATGGTAGAGGTAAGGTGATTACTAATCATATTAGACGTATTACATTTTAAAATTTAGTAATGATTAAAAATATTTTTGACTGGTATTATCCAAATTGGTCATAATAAAATAGCTTTTGTCTTATTTTCGTAATTAAAACTGGCTCAAAAAAGTCAATTTGGATTTTGAATCTGATTCGTTATCGACCAATGAACTTAGAATTTAAAATATGAGATTAAAATACACCCACAGAATTTATTTGCTAGTATTAGTTATCCTTCTGGCATCCTGCAATTCCAAATCTACACCTCCGAAGGGACCACTTGCCTTTAAACAAAATGAAAAAGTTATCTTTCTGGGGAATGCTTTCTTTGAAAATGCCGTTACCTACGGAGAAATTGAAACGACATTCTCCCTTTGCTTCCCTACAAAAAATATCACTTTCCGAAACATTGGTTGGAGCGGGGATAATGTTTACGCACATGCACGCACACGGGCACGTGATGGGCAACGATTTGGGAGCCCAGAGGAAGGCTTCGGAATATTGGCCGAACAAATAACCGACCTTAAACCGGACAAAATATTCATCGCATATGGTTTTAATGAATCCTTTGATGATGACGCTGGCATTGAAGCTTACCGTAATGGCCTAAACCGCCTTTTGGAAATGCTTGGTCAGCATTGCCCTGAACTTATTCTTATTTCTACCTTACCTATGGAAAAAGGTTTCGGTATACCCGCAGAACACATAGAAGCACGAAATAAGGAGCTTAAAAAGTATGCGGAAACAACCAAAGAGGTAGCCATTAAAGGGAAGTACCGTTTCATTGATCTATTTGCCCCATTCAGCAAAGAGAATAAATACACAACAAACGGAGTACACCTTTCGTCAGAAGGATACCGCAAAGCTGGAGATTTAATTGCGGAAGAATTAATATTCCCCCAACTAGCGATAAAAATTGACTCTAAAAAAGCCGACGACATCCGTAATGCTATTATCAAAAAGAACACACTTTTCTTTCATCGTTGGCGACCGCAGAATGACGCATATGTCTACGGACTTCGTAAACATGAACAACGCATTGCTCAGGAAGAACCTGCACAGATTGAGCCATTTATTGTAAAACAGGAATTAGCAATTACATCCTTACTTGAGAACTTATGATTAATAATATAAAACGAACATTACAGTTATTTCTCTGTATCGGTCTATTGATCCAAACCCTACAAGCACAAAATGACCTGCAGGACATACCAAAACCAGACCTAAAAGAGGAGCTGGCCTCCTTTTCTCTTGTTGATGGTTTCGAAATAAATCTTTTTGCCGCAACCCCTATGATGGAAAAACCTACCCAAATTAATTTTGACAACGAGGGCAGGCTCTGGGTTTGTGGTAGCCATTTGTACCCACAATTAAACGTAAATGAGGAACCAAGTGACCGGATTGTAATACTTGAAGATACTGATAATGATGGGGTGGCCGATAAGTCTACCATTTTCTATGATAAGTTTATTATGCCCAATGGGGTACTTCCAGATAACCAAGGTGGGGCCTATGTTGCAAGCAGCGACAAACTTATTCATCTTAGTGATACAGATGGTGATGGGAAAGCTGATAAATCAGAAGTCTTACTCACTGGGTTTGGAACAGAAGATACACACCATACCCTCCATCGCCTTGGTTGGGGTCCTGGAGGGAAAATATATATGCAGCAAGGCTTTTACGTTTCTTCAAATGTAGAAACAGCCTACGGACCACGTCATCTCAATGGCTCGGGTATCTGGTCCTATGACACGGAGACGCGACGTTTGGAAATCTTCTCAAAGGGATATATAAATCCTTGGGGACATTCAGTCAATTATTGGGGTCAGTCCTTTGAGGCTGATGGTGCAGGTAGTGGTTTTGGGCACAGTTTTCCAAACGCTGTTCTTTTAACTTCTCCCGGCGAATCCCAAGCCTTGCCCTCACTCACCCCTAACAGTCCCAAAGCCAGTGGTATTGAAATTATTAGTGGGAAACATTTTCCACCATCATGGACGGGTAATGTCATTACCAACGATTTCCGTGCGCACATAACAGACCGCTACTCCCTTGAAGCAGATGGAAGCTCCTATATCGCAAAACTTGAGCCTACTTTTCTAAAATCAAAGCACATTTCCTTCCGTCCTGTAGATATCACAATGGGGCCGGATGGAGCCCTGTATGTGGCAGACTGGTATAGCCCCATTATACAGCACGGGGAAGTTGATTTTCGCGATCAGCGAAGAGATCACGTGAATGGTCGAGTCTGGCGAATTACTGCAAAGGGACGGCCTCTACTTCATAAGCCCAACTATAATGAGTTAAGCATACCTGAATTGTTAGACCTCCTGACGGCAGATGAAAACTGGGTGAGACTACTAGCTAAACAAACGTTAAAGACAAGGGAAGCTAACCAGGTTATACATGCTATAGACAAGTGGTTGGGAAACCTCAATTCTCAAGGTCCTGACTACGACCATCATCGACTCGAAGCACTATGGACAGTGCAGACTCTCAATTTAATGGATATAGACTTACTGAAATCTGTATTGAAATCGAAAACTGCAAGTGCTCGATCAGCTGCTGTTAGGGTCCTCTACTATTGGAATGAAAAAGTGCCCAATGCACTTGTCTTACTTAAAACTGCCGTTCAAGATTCAGATCCCAGTGTCCGACGTGAAGCGATTACTGCGCTGAGCAAGTTCAGGTCAATTGAGGCCTTCAATACTGCCCTACTTGCCTACAATCCGAATATGGATCAATCCTACTCATTTGCATTACGTCAAACCTGCCGGATATTATCTAAATATTGGCTCCCTTCCGTCCACAACGGAAATCAAAAACTTCAAGTAGAAGATGCCGCACTCATCTTTGCTCTTAAAGCAACAGAAGACCCTAGTGCGACCCAGCCGTTAATTGATTTTTATAAGAATAGTAAAAATCCCGATGCAGGCATCTTGACAGTAATAGGGAAAATGGGTGAACCTGAGCAATTAAATTTTCTTACGGAAATTGCTAGTGTAAAGGGCCACCCTCACAAAAGAGATGCGACCAACAGCCTATTAATTGCAGCAAAAAATAGAGGTGTTTTTCCCACTAAGAATAAAGATAAGGCACTCCAAGACCTTTTTGCATTCGGCGATGAGTATATTCAAGAAACTGCCTGTGCGCTTACAGGATATTGGAAAAGCACAAAATTTATCGATATACTCAAACAAAAACTGAGTAAGCCGAACACAAGCTATGCTATCCAAGAAAGTGCCGCTCAAGGTCTGGCGATGTTTAATACGGATGACATTAGTGAATTCTTTGTGCAGATTATTAGTGAAGACCGTTCTATTAGCACAACTAAGTTAGCAGTAGCTGCACTAGTCCAAGTTGACCTGGATGAGGGGGTAGAAACAATAACCCAACTGTTAAACAAAGAACTTGACGAAGAAACAATCAATTACTTAATCAAGACGGTCATTAAGAAAGAAGGAGCCTTTACCGCCTTAAGTTCAGCATTGAAAGGAAAAACCATAGCCACCAAAACCGCTGCAAAAGCCTCTCGTTTTGTTCAGGCATCCGGACGTGAGGGAGCAGAGGAATTAATGGCTGCCCTAGCTAAAGCAGGCTCTATAAAAACCGCCTCTGTTGATGCGAATTATGGCCGAAGTACTCAGGATCTCATGACAAAATTAAAAGACGGAGATGCAAAGAATGGAAAGGAAATATATCTAAGGCCTCAAATTGCTTGTACCTCATGCCACAAACTCAAGGGAGTTGGTTCTAGTGATGTGGGACCTGATTTAGGTAGTATTGGTGCTAGTGCTCCAGTAGACTACATCATCGAGTCATTGATCGAACCAAATAAAAAGATAAAAGAAGGTTATAAATCGTCTGCAATCACAACAATAAATGGAGACTTTTATGCAGGCTCAATAATTTTTGAAGATGCGAACATGATTAAAATTAAAACTTCTGCAGGAACAGAAGTTTCCCTGCAAAAAAGTAAAATTGAATCTCGTGAGGCAAGTAAGGTTTCAATGATGCCCGCCGGGCTGACAAATTCCTTAAGTGAGAGTGAATTTATTGACCTCTTGAAATATCTCACCGAACTAGGGAAAAGCCATTAATTGGGATAAACTTCAAATCAAGCAATAATTCATACCTTCTTAATGGTAAAGAGTGATTGGTTAGTACCATATGGAAACATGGAATATAAAGAATTGGACCTATTCCTAGCGTGTTATGAAATCCAAACTTGTTAGAGTTTTGGAGTAAATAAAAAAACTAACAACGCTAGCTGGCTGGTTATGAATTTGCAGCATGGATTAAGTAGTTCTGAATGAACCGAATCCAGTTTTCTTACCATATAATGATCAAGCCTCTTTTATTTATGCATTTAATAGTTATCACTTTGGTTTAACGGGAAGAAGTCCATAAAACATCTTTATTTATCACTAATCACTGTTTTGATATTCCTTCTATTTATTGCACTTTTGCGTTTTATTTTTCAACAATAACATGGCAAATCGCTAATCATTTAATTAAAGGTTACATAGAATGGATTATAAATTACAAATCCCGAAAGGATATCATCCGCAATTAAATATGCAGGAAACAGAACAAGCAATTAAGTTGATTAAAGACTTTTTTGAGCTTAGTTTGTCGTCCGAATTGAGATTGAGAAGAATCACCGCTCCTTTGTTCGTGAAAAAAGGATCTGGAATTAATGATGATCTTAGTGGCGTAGAACGTCCTGTTACCTTTCCAATAAAAAGTATGGATGATGCTGAAGCTGAAATTGTTCATTCGCTTGCCAAATGGAAAAGACTTGCTTTGGCCCAATTAGGAATTGAGTCAGGCTACGGGGTATATACAGATATGAATGCATTACGTCCAGACGAAGTTTTTTCAAATATACACTCCATATATGTAGATCAGTGGGATTGGGAAAGAGTGGTTATTAAAGAAGAAAGAACTATTGATTTTCTAAAATATATTGTAAGTAAAATTTACAGCATTTTTAGAAGGGTAGAATATGTTGTTTACGAGCGCTATCCTCATCTAAAACCTGTACTTCCAGAAGAAATTACTTTTATTCATACAGAGGAACTGGCAGAACAGTATCCTAATCTGTCATGCAAGGAAAGGGAAACAGAAGCTGCTAAAAAGTATGGTGCCGTATTTATTATAGGAATTGGGGGGCTACTCCCAGAAGGGATAAAGCATGATGGAAGAGCTCCAGATTATGACGACTGGAGCACTGAAACCGATAATGGTCTAAAGGGTCTAAATGGAGATATCCTTCTGTGGAATCCTATGCTTGAAGATGCCTTGGAGCTTTCATCTATGGGAATTCGCGTTGATAAAGAAGCACTTAATAGGCAACTGGCAATTGAAGGAGCAGAAGATAGAAAAGAGTTAATGTGGCATAAGATGCTTCTTAATGATGAACTTCCTTTATCCATTGGAGGTGGTATAGGTCAGTCCCGTCTCTGCATGTTCTTTCTGAAAAAAGCGCATATTGGAGAGATTCAGACCAGTATCTGGCCCGAAGAAATGATTGAAGAATGTAAGCAAGGGAATATTCCCATTTTCTTTTAGGAACCCCACACTTTAAAATAATTTTAAAATGGCTGCCGATACTTTTTGGCAGCCATTTTTATTTTAATCATTATCCATAATAGATGGCACATTTATGTGTAGTAATTTTGTTTGGGTACTTAGGTTTTTTATAGAAAAGTAGTCCGCGCAATTTGTTGCATCTGATTTTCCTGTGGAAAATTCTTGCACATAAACGCGCAACTTTCATTTTATTCAAGTGGTTGTTATTATTCCTTATTGGTTTTTGTGAATCTTCGATTGCTTTGCATGTCCAATGAAACCGCCGCAGGAGGTTCATGAATACCATCAAACTTATTCATTTTCTTTGCTTGTCCAAAGAAAACGAAACAAAAGAAAAGACCCTTCTTCACTATGTGGCCCCTAAAATCTTTGGATTTTATGGACCGATGCCATGGCCTAAATTATTTCCAAGGCTTCAATAATTCTTTACGGCCATGTCATCTCCACCACGGAAGAAGACAGACCTTACAACGGACTTCAAGGACAATATTCAACTCTAGTCAATAATGGTCAATGATTTAATGACATCATATCGGTTGACGGAACAAGGGAACGGCCTATTTTTATTTTAGTAGTAAATCAAGGGGTTTTCACATCGGGTGTAGGTAGGCGTCCATAGAGCATTTCACCTTAGTGAAAGCGGCCTGGACGCTGCGGCCGTGCAAAGTCCGTAGATTTCAAGAATAGAAAAATCAGCCTAGCGTTTTTTGGTTCGTTTTTTGGGCGATGCAAAAAATGAACAAAACACTAACTCCAGTTAGTTTATTCTATCTTTATCCAATTCACACACAACATTTGGGATTTATCCATTGTATATTGCATTCTATGAGACCATTTTTATTGCTTACTTTTTTTGTTTTATATGTTAGTTGTACTGACAAATACGATAAATATAAAAATCCACCGGAATACATTACAAAGCCATCTGCTTCAAATGCAGCTTATTTTGAAGCTTATGACGAGACTTTAAAATTATGGAATGTCTCTTTTGAAGAATTATATATTCCTACAACCAACGGAATTGCACATGTTATTGTAAGTGGCCCTAAAAATGCAGAACCAGTGGTATTACTTCACGGAATGAATGCCAGTTCTACAATGTGGTATCCAAATATAGGATCACTTACCAAAAACCATCGGGTGTTTGCGATCGACTTTATTTTGGAAGCAGGGAAATCCTATTTGCAAAATGATATTGAAAGTGTAGAAAAAGTTACCGATTGGTATAAAGAAGTTTTATTTGCTTTGGAGTTGGATAGCTTTCATGTAATTGGTGCTTCTAGAGGGGGTTGGTTGGCTGTTAACCTAGCATTGGACGATCAGAAAAAGATAAAAAGCTTACTATTATTAAGTCCTGCCCAAACTTTTACATGGATTAAACCAAGTACGGATTTATTAAAAAATATAGTTACGATACTTTCTTCAAAGGAAAAACAAATTGCGCAAAGCCTGGAAAGCATGTCCAGCAATGTAGCTAATATTAGCGATGCCTACTTAAAGCAATATAAAATAGGTGCGAAAATGGATTCTGAAAACAAATTTGTAACTAGCATGCAACCTTTTTCCAATGACGAATTAAAATCTTTACAAATGCCTGTTTTGGTTTTAATTGGTGATGACGATATGATTAATGAAAAAAGAACGGTTGCAATTGCCAATACGCTGCCAAAAGGGAAAGGTGAAGTAATACAAAATGCAGGACATTTTTTATCTATTGATCAAGCGGAGACAGTGAATAAAAAAATGCTGGACTTTTTAAAATAAGAACCCTGTTCATTCGGTAAATAATCTTCTTTTTCGACAAGGTAAAGTTGGTCTTCAATAAATCTAAAAGATGAATTTAGCAGATTAAAACTGCTTCCTAGCCTTTTTATTTCTGCTGCTTCTGAAATTCCTACTCCCTTTTGTTAGGTAATGTACTATAACCAGCGCTACACTAATTATAGCCACAGGAATAAGTATCTCGAAAACTTCAATTGGTAAGTCCATAGTTATAATATACGAAAAATCGTAATAAAACGTGCTACAACACCGTATTAAATTATTTACTGGAGCATGCTTACGTAACAAAATCCTCCCATACCAAAAAAGTATGGCTAGACAAATTTTCTTGGAGTGTTTCGGCAGGCAGGTTTGGTTTATATTTGCTAAATTAGGTGCTTGACCGCCTATCTACGGACAGCTAGGACCATGGCGGTAATTATAAATAGAGAACAAATGACTTCGAAAGCAAAGCAGAATAATGAATCAATAAGATAATGACGGCAAAAGAATTCATTGACACCTTAAAAATTATTGGGAATGAATATTTAGGAAGTATTCCTAAAAGGGAGCTGTTTTTTTTAGCGAAAGAATTTCAGTACATGCTAGTTAGTGAGGTTGTAAAATTACTAAGAGGCGAAAATTACGATCACCGACTTGGTGCAGTATCCATCCTAGACTGGAAAGCACGTAATAAGAAAACCTCCGTAGGGGAGAGGCTGGATATTTACCTGGCGTATATTGAAAATCATAAATATATAGACGATTGGGGTATGGTAGATAGGGCCGCACCTTACGTTGTTGGAGGCTATTTGTTTGATAAGGACAGAAAGCCACTATATAATTTGGCAAAATCCCTAAATCCAATGGAAAGAAGGACAGCAATTGTAAGTACTTACTATTTTATAAGAAAGAATGAATTGGATGACACCTTTAAAATTGCCGAAATTCTTGCAAGCGATTCAGACGAATTTGTCCAAAAAGCAGTGGGTAGCTGGATCAGGGAAGCAGGCAAAAGAGACGAAAATAAACTGAAACGCTTTCTGGATGAGTATGCTCCAACGCTACCTAGGGTTACCTTAAGATATGCCATTGAGAAGTTCGACCCTGAGACGCGAAAGCATTATTTGGGATTAGCCAAGAAGAATACATAAAAACTACCGCCAACAAGGTATATTGGATGCCCTTCGGGACACACAACATACACTGAACCTAGACAACAATGACCATAGTATGATAAAAACAATTATAAGAACCCTTCTGATCACCGCCCTAATTAGCTCCTGCAAACCCATGGTTCAGGACATTTATCTGGGACAAGGAATTATGGCTGGTGAAGCCACTTCAACATCCGTAATCCTACAATCCAGATTAACCCTTACTGACAGCTTGATCAACGGAGATTTAACCGGTAAAGATGGTGTCGCGAGATTTGAAATTGATAAGGATGCTACTTTTGATAATCCCTTGTATTCTGACTTTTCTAAGGTTCGATCAGAGAACGACTTTATTGTAAAAAAGAAAATTGAAGGTCTGGAGCCAGGAAATAAATACTTCTATCGTCTCCAATTCGGTAGTGACAAGAATACACTTTTTGAAAGTGAAATAGCGACTTTTAAAACCTTGCCTGGACCAAATAGCAGTACAAAATTATCCTTGGTCGTAGTAACGGGTATGAACCACTATTTTTTCCATTTCGGAAAATATGAGGAAGGTACGGCGTATTCTGGAGAAGACAAGCTTCTAGGGTATCCGGCATTGAGGGCTATCCAAAACCTGAACCCAGATTACTTCATTGGTACAGGTGATAACGTTTACTTTGACCATCCCCACAAGACCAACTTTGACAGAGCCGTCAAAGCAGGGAAGAATCCGAACCCTGGAGGATATAAGGGAATGGAAGTGGTGGATGAAGAAGGGATGCGCAGAAAATACCACGAACAATTTGCCCAACCACGGTTTCGTGAACTTTTTAGCAAGGTGGGAACCTACTGGGAAAAGGATGATCATGATTATAGATTCAACGATGCCGACCCTTTTCAGGAGTTTCCTATATCCCATGAATTGGGGATAAAGAATTTTAAGGAGCAATTACCTGTGGTGGATCTAGAGGACATAAATGCTAAAACGTATCGTACCCATCAGATGAGCAGCGATCTTCAGGTTTGGTTTTTGGAAGGGAGGGACTATAGAAGTCCCAATGAAATGAAAGATGGCCCCGACAAAACGCTGTTGGGAACGGAGCAATTACATTGGCTTAAGGAGACATTAAAGGAGAGCGATGCCAGTTTTAAACTAATAATTTCTCCAACTCCTATGGTAGGTCCTGATGATGCATACAAAACAGATAATCATGTAAATCATGACGGTTTCAGGTATGAGGGAGAAGCAATTTTCAAATGGTTGGGTGATAATGGTTTTCTCGATAAAAATCTTTATATCATATGTGGCGACAGGCATTGGCAATACCACGCCATGCACCCGAGTGGATTTGAAGAATTTTCTACAGGTTCCCTGGTAGATAACAATTCACGCCCTGGACGCCTGGCAGGAGATCCCGAATCGACCGATCCCGATAAATTGATTAAGCAATTCTATATTCAAGGAGATCAGGAGTCTGCAAGTGGTGGATTTTTGTCTGTTACAGTGCAAAGAAAGGATAGTATTCCAGTGGCAATCTTTCAACATTATGATGAAAAGGGAAATTTACTTTATGAGACGGAAAAAACTAGCCGAAATTAAATGACAAGGAAGTTAGTTTCAATGAAGTTCCCTAAAGAAGGAATATAAAGGAAATGAGGAAGTTTTTAAAAATATTGATAATTGCAGTTGGCATATTCAGTTTTGGTGTAACCAAATCGGTATCCCAGACCAAGGTGCCTAAAACGGCTGAATTGTTCAGCGGAAGAACCTATGTCAACATGCAGAAAGATACGCTGCAATATCGCTTGCTTATGCCTTTGGATTACAATCCCAATAAACAGTACCCCCTGGTAGTATGTCTGTCGGGAGGAGCAGGGCGGGGTACAGATAATATCAAGCAAATTGCGGGTTCTAAGGCAGCACAAGTGTTGTCCACTTTAGAAAATAGAAAAAAATACCCTGCTTTTATTTTTGTGCCCCAATGTCCACCTGGCGCTGATTGGGGGAGGTCTCTGGGAAAGATTGAAAGAGAAGGCCTGATTGCACGAGGAAGATATAATCAACCCAATGTTGAATCTTTAGTTTTTGAAACCATATCTGCCTTGGAAGAAGAATTTAATATAGATACCACTAGACGCTATATTACCGGTCAATCCATGGGCGGATTTGGAACCTGGCATTACATCCTAACCCACCCTCAAATGTTTGCCGCAGCCATACCCATCTGTGGTGGAGGTAATCCTGATCTTGCAAAAAATATTTCTGATGTGCCCCTATGGGTTTTTCATGGTGACAATGATAAAACTGTTCCTGTTGACTTTTCACGAAATATGGTTACCGCACTTAAAAAGGCGGGTGGAAATCCAAAATATAATGAGTTTCCCGGTGTTGGTCATGGGAGCTGGCATCTGGCTTTTGATACCCCGGAATTGTTGGATTGGTTTTTTGTTCAGGTCAACGAAAAGGAAACTAACAAAAGATAAAATGAATTAACGGTTGTAATGTGTTGCACCCTATTAATATTTTCAATTTTTGTTCGATAAAAATATTTGATGTTTATTATATCACTTTTACAAAGAATTATAAATCTAAAACCATTCTTTAATGACCACCGCTAAACTTGAGAAAACTATTTACTCCTTATTCGAAGCCTTGGAAAAAGAAATTCCTGGGTTTCAAAACAGTCCTGAAGATTGGGAAATTTGTAATGGGAATGTAGCAATCTGTATCATCTCGGAAGATGGCAAAGTTTATGGAAAGTTATTTGGAACAGATAAAATAGAACAACGGGAAATCTTTAGGATTGCCTGGCAAAAAGCGAGTCAGGTGTGGATTACTGGTCATAATACAGGAGATTATGAAAAGATTGTTTTCGGGGGCACTATGGACCCCGAAGATGCCCCTATAGAACTTCCCGACCTTATTGGCTGGGTTGGTGGACAATTAATCCAATTAGACGATGAGAGCCGAATTTCTGTAGGATTTAGTGGTTTTCAGGGTTTTAATGATATCGGAATCGTTCAGACAGCATTGAAAAAGGTTTTGGCCAAAGAGTGAACAACTTGAATAAGTTTATTGGCCTTTTGCCACCAATTTCATATCAGTCTCTAATTTTGATTATTGAGTAGTGAATTGTTGGCGTGTATGGAGTTACTTTTTTCTTCTCCGATCAGGATGGCGTGAAATATTTGTAGGCAATTAGCTTCAGCAAAAAACAGAAGCAAAGCCATCAATTTCTACAGGGTGAAGCTGTGGTGCACCCTATGGTGATAGGTAGTGAAGTTGTGGTAAAAAAATAATACTATAGATGCTGAAGTGCATATAATTTCGCCAAAAAATCATGCCAAATTTAACACTAACCTTTTCGCTGGTAAATACAAATTTGTAACAATCCAAAATCACCATACCGTGGGTATTATCTATTTTTATTTATTAAGTTAATACTAAACCAATATTTGTTAACTTAGAAGGATAGAAGCAAATGCTTCGTAGTAGTACTTCCCCCTCTCTTTACACTAGATAAAATTTTATTGGATTAATATTATTTATTGGACACTAAAATGTATTGCGGTAAGGCCCGTTAAAATGGAAATATCTGTACGCGCACATATATACTTACGTTGGTGGTAATTTTATCATATAAACAAAAGAATAAATCAATATGAAAAAATATGTTTTAGTGACAATTGTGGTGTTAATGAGCATTCCCAGTATTGGACAAAGGAAAAACACTATGTTGAATACCCCCATTATTGACATGCATCTGCATTCTGGATATGCGGGACCTGATATCTTAGAAGCGGTAACAAAACTTAGATCGAATAACGATCAACCAAGCTATAGAGATTCTACATTTAAGTATTTGAATGAATTTAATATCGTTAAAGCTGTGGTTGATGGGCCAAATGCTTTGGACTATCAAAGTCGAGATCCAGAGCGATTTATTCCAGCCTGGGGTACCTCCTCTACACCTGTTGATTCCTTAAGGAAATGGTTTCAGGAAGGCACCTACAAAATCATGGCAGAATTTGGTCCTCAGTACAGTGGATTAGCTCCCAATGACGAGAAACTTGAGCCGTATTTTTCCTTAGCTGAGGAACTTGACATTCCAGTTGGAATTCATATGGGACCAGGGCCTCCAGGAGCAGCCTACATAGGAATGAAAAATTACAGAATGAGCCTTAGCAATCCTCTGTTATTAGAAGAAGTATTGGTGAAACATCCAAAATTGAGAATCTACATTATGCATGCCGGATATCCATTCATCGACGAACTCATTGGACTTCTATGGGCTCATCCACAAGTCTACGTCGATGTTGCTGTAATCAATTGGGTTTTGCCACAGATTGAATTTCATAATTATTTGAGAAGAATTGTTGAAGCCGGTTATGGAGAGCGAATTATGTATGGTTCGGATGAGATGATTTGGCCTCAGTCAATTAAAATTTCCGTTGGCAATATTAGAGCAGCTGACTTTCTAAGCGTAAAACAAAAGGAAGATATCTTTTATAACAACGCTGCAAGGTTCCTTAGATTAACAGATGAAGAGATACAGAAACATAAAAACCAGTAAAGACCAAGCAACCGCTATCAAAACCTATGAGAAAAAGCACCCTGCGGGATGCTGCTGCTCATAGCCAAAACGTTAGATACAAAAAGATTAACCACTAATTTTAAACCCATGAAAAGATACTCCTTTCAATTTATCTTTTTGTTTTTATTAATCTCATTTGGCAGTCAAGTTTTCGCACAAATAACAGATCTAGAACGAAAGGAAAGATATAGACAAATATCCATCGAGAATGAGCAAAAAGGCTTGGCAGTACCATTTAAGGGTATTACAATTGATGGAAATGTCCAGGAAGGTCTTTTCGAACTCAACTCCACTGGTGTATCTACGGAACCCGTCCGAAATGCAGCCAGGGCCTTTCTGGAATCCCTGGACCGTAACCAACAGGGTAAAGTAAAATTTTCCGTAGATGACGATGAGTGGCGAAAATGGATGAATCAGCACTTCTATGTTCGACAGGGGGTAGGTTTCGTTGATATGTCAGACAAACAACGTAGTGCGGCATTTGACTTAATGAGTGCTTCACTCAGCGTAAAAGGGTTAAAATTAGGCAGGGATATTATGAAGTTAAATTACACTCTGGGGGAGATTAATAATAACTTCCAGGAATATGGTGAATGGCTTTATTGGATAACTATTATGGGGGAGCCTTCAGAAACCGAACCATGGGGTTGGCAAATGGATGGACACCACCTTATAATCAACTATTTTGTTTTAGGCGACCAGGTCGTAATGACCCCATTATTTGTTGGATCAGAGCCCGTAATTGCTGAAACAGGAAAGTACAAAGGAATTGAAATTTTGCAGGATGAACAGGATTCGGGATTACAATTGCTTAAGTCTTTAAATGACAAGCAAAGGAGTGAGGATGTAATCGAGCTATCAAAAGAAGGAAATAATAACCTGACAGAAGCTTTCAAAGACAACATAGTGCTGGACTACACAGGTGTAAACGCATCGTCATTTACGATGGAACAAAAGGATCAGTTACTCCTATTGATAAAACTTTATGTAGACAATATGGATGATGGTCATGCGAAAGTCAAGATGGACGAGGTGGAGAAATACATTAATGATACATGGTTTACTTGGATCGGAGGGAGCGAAGACAATTCTGTCTACTACTATCGGATACTTAGTCCTGTGGTGTTAATTGAATTTGATCATCAGAAACCAATAGCTACAAAAAAATTATATGGAACTGATGTACATCGGCAACATATTCATGCCGTTGTACGTACACCAAACGGCAATGATTATGGCAAAGACCTACTCAAGCAGCATTACAAAGAACACCCACACCACAAATAAAATAAATTTCATGTGTGAAATCGAATATTAAAGTGTCCAACAAAAACTAAACGCTATTCTTACCTGTATGCCTACGGCACATAAACCGGCGGGCAGGAAAACAGGCGTTTATTCAACCGTTATCGCCAATTAGACTAAATATGAAAACTCATAGATTAATTTTTATCGGCATCTTCATATTCTCAGGAATTTTTGGGTGTCAAACCAATAAGAAACCAGCTCCAATAAATCTTGGAGAACTGACAATCCAAAATATTCATAAAGCTTTCGAAAAAGGTGAATACAATAGTCAAAAATTGGTTTCGGCTTTTTTGGAAAGAATTCAGGAGCTTGACCCAACCATAAATGCTATTAACTCAATCAACCCAGACGTTCTAGCAATTGCTAAAGCACTCGATGACGAATATCAGCGTACCAAGATACTTCGTCCGCTCCATGGTATACCTGTAATTGTAAAAAACAACATCCATACTAAAGGAATTGAAACTACTGCTGGTGCACTAGCTCTTCAAAATTTCATTCCTGAAAAAGATGCGTTCATTATCTCAAAATTAGTCGAAGCAGGAGCTATTATTTTAGCTAAATCGAATATGGCAGAATGGGCATTTACTCCATGGGGATCGTATAGCTCAACTAATGGCTCAACCTTAAATGCATATAATCAAGATTATACCTCGGCAGGTTCAAGTGGAGGCACAGGTGCTTCTATTGCAGCCAATTTTGGCGTAATAGGATTAGGTACTGATACTGGGGGTTCTATTCGTCTACCCTCATCTAATGGTTCATTGGTAGGCTTCAGACCAACTATGGGTTTGGTTAGTAGATCCGGAATTGTACCATGCGAACTCAGACAGGACATGGCCGGACCAATGTGCCGGACCGTTGAAGATGCCACACGAGTTCTACAAGTTATTAGCGGTTATGATCCAGGGGATGAATTGACGAAATATTCTGAAGGTAGAGTAACTGACAACTATATTCAGTTTCTCAAGAAAGACGGGTTGATCGGATCCCGAATTGGGGTTCTTAGGGAAATAATTGAAACCCAAATGGACCCTGAAGTTTCAGCCCTCTTTGAACAATCTATTGAAGATATGACGAAATTGGGTGCAGAGATCATTGATCCGGTTGACATCCCTAATTTTTTATCCCTTCGGAAAAACCATTGGTGTTCCGATTTCAAAACAGATATTGAAAACTACTTAATTACGCAAGTTAAGAACGATACCATTAGTTCACTTGATGATATTATCAGAATAGGTACGAAGTCAACATTCACGGAAAAGCGTTTAAAGTTCTATACGACCCACGGCGGTCGACCAGAGAATCCCGAAATTGAATGTTTAGATGCGTACTCAGATGAATTGAGAATAGCGTTTCGGAATTCCATTGAAAACTATATGGATTCATTAAACCTCGATGCACTTATTTATCCGACCTGGAATATAAAACCATACAAGATGGATTCTATAGTTGAAGAATACACTGGTGAAAATACTGGAGCTGTCGCACCTCATACAGGTCAACCGGCATTTACAATTCCCATGGGTTTTATGCAGGATAATTTACCGACAGGGGTGGAATTTCTAGGGCGAATGTATTCAGAATCGACATTAATAAGACTTGCATACTCCTATGAACAGGGAACAAAACATAGACGAAAACCGAATTTAGAAAAGGCTATAACAAAAGATAAAATGCATTGATCCTCATTTTAATAAAGTCCGTTGGAGGTCGTTAAAAAAAGAAAATAAAATTATGATAAAACTCAGCAGAAAAATTAATGAAAGCAATTTGAACAGTAGAATTATGCAAAAATTTTTAATCCTAGGTGCAATATTTACAATTGGTATTTTTCAAACGGCATGTAATTCAACAAAGCCAAACGTAGATGAGGAAAAAGAGGTAATTGCTACGCTCGACAAATTTCTTAGGGCATTTGAAAATGGAGATTTTGAAACGATGGAAGCTTTAATGACTGATGATGCATATATTTTTCCCAGAGCGATAATGTCAAATGATTCATTAGGACCAATTGATAATGCTAATTATAAAAGAATATATGGGCTTGACCCTCAAATGAAACAGGTTATAAATGGCATACGGGAAAGTGGTTTACAACCGCCTTTTATGCAACTTGAGCCAGAAGATTTAAAAATTACAATGCTCAATGCTGCTGCAATTGTAACCTTTCACTTAGATAATGGTAAATCGCTTTCAAGAAGAACCATTGTCCTTGCGAAAAACGATGTTGGGTGGCAAATAGTCCATATACATGCCTCAAATGTAGTAAGTTCGGAATAGCGTTAATTTTTAATATTTCAAAACGAAATTATTTAAAGTCAAATGGAAAAGGGAAACGATCCACCAACACCAAACAAAGTGCATTGAAACGCATTTTATTCAGATTATAAGCCTTCATTATGACCAACTCCTGCCCAATGATAAAACCACTTCAATAAATTTAATCCCGTCCGTATGAAAAAAATAGTTCTTTTAATTGTTGTAGCCATTGTTATCCTATTAGGAGTGTTGATTTTCAATACTTTAATGCTCAATTCTAAGCAGGTAGCTTCAGAGCGTCTAGATAACATAGAACTACCAAAAGATGTCTTTCAAAACCTTGCAAAAGGGATACAATACCCAACAATTTCCTCTAGCGAAGATGCCATTCCCGATTCAACCGCTTTTTTCGGCTTCCATAGGTTCCTTAAAGAAACCTTTCCGTTAACACATGCTAAACTATCCCTGGAAAAAATTAACACCTACAGTTTATTGTATACCTCGGAAGGATCGGACGCATCCAAAAAACCAATTATTTTTATGTCGCACCAAGACGTCGTTCCTGTAGATCAGCCCACTTTAGATCAATGGGAAGGAGGGCCTTTTGAGGGTGAAATTACTGGGACAGCTATTATAGGTCGTGGTACAATGGATGATAAAGGCACTTTAATAGGCCTATTGGAAGCAGTGGAGAAGCTACTTGAAGAATCATTTGTGCCATCACAAACTATTTACCTTGCTTTTGGTCATGATGAGGAAGTTGGTGGTGTAAAGGGGGCTGCGGAAATCGCAAAACATTTAAAAGCAAAAGGTGTTCATGCAGCAATGACACTTGACGAAGGCGGTTTTATAGCTGAAAACATGGTTCCCGGTATTAACAACCCTATCGCTATGATCAATTTAGCTGAAAAGGGTTTTTCTTCATTTAAGCTTACTGTTGAGACCAAAGGAGGTCATAGCTCACAACCGCCTAGAGAAAACACTATTGGAATGTTGGCCAAAGCCATTGTTGACTTGGAAAATAATCAGTTGCCATATAAACTCGTAAAACCTATTGATAACCAGTTAGAATACATGGGTGCAGAATTACCTTTTTTCAAAAAGCTGGCATTTGCCAACCCTTGGTTATTTCAAAAACCGATCCTTGAAGCCTTGAATGCACATACCACAACGGCTCCGACTATAATTGATGGTGGGGTTAAGAATAATGTAATTCCTACTATAGCAGAAGCAACGATTAATTTTAGAATTCTGCCAGGAGAAACTATAGCATCTGTAAAACAACACATTGAAAGTACCATATCGGATAAAATAAAAGTAGAGGCTGTTGGCTTTTTAACGGATCCTTCGCCAGTTTCGAGTATAGATTCAGAAGCCTATAGAATTCTTGAAAAAACTATTCGAGATGTGTTTCCGAACAGTATTGTGGTTCCCGGTTTATTAGGGGGAGCTACTGATGCCCGCTATTTTTATGAGCTTTCGGATAATGTTTATCGTTTTTATCCAATTCGTATTGGACCTGAAACTATAACGCGCTTTCATGGTGTTGACGAAAAAATCAGTAAGGACAACTACTCAGAAATTATTGAGTTTTCGTACCACTTGATTAAGAAATTTAATTAGGCACTAATTAGTGCTCTTTTCGTTCGAAACAGAATTTTGAGGCACAAAATAACGAAAGCACCATAACGTATATAGCGCCTTTAAACGTATTTTACTCTAGCCGTTAGCAGTGTATCAAAAAAAATAATAGAATAAGCTTCTAATCCTTGATGTTTTACCCAATTTTCGAAAGAATCTTCTTTTCTCTTTTAACAAAAGATTAACTCGCCATAAAAACACATTTAATTTTGTTTCAATACGTTTGATAGCGGCATGTCAGAGCCGTTAAAAATGATAAAATTCCATCCTAAAATGAGAAAATAAACCAAAGTTGGGGGTGCATATGTTGAAAATGTACGTCAATAGCGGTGTCTCTCTTTTAAATTTTACTTTATGGAGGAAGTTTTGGTAAAAGGAAATTATGTTAACCATTGTAAATGATTTTTAATAATAAGGGGTATCTACATTTCGTGATTAACAGAACGCTACTTATACTTCTGTTTTTATCATTGTCCATGCAAGTGTTTGCTCATGGGGACTTAACCATACGTATAGCTGAAAAAACGATAGAGATATCCGAAAATCCAAACGATTTTAAACTCTACTATGAAAGAGGGTTGTTGTATCAACAGCACATGGAGTACCCCTATGCCCTGGAAGATTACCTTAAATCCCAATCCTTGGGAAATACAACCAAAGCGCTACATTATCAAATTGCCGAGGTTCACTATTTAACCGAAGAGTACACCGAGGCCTTAAGAAGTATAGGCTCCTATTTGGAATTGGATAGCATTGACTTAAGCGCTAAAAAACTGGAGGCTCAAATACTTTTCAATCTAAAATCATATAAAAAATCCTTGGAGGGGTATGGTTATGTTATCCATAATATGACGGACATTCGGCCCGAGGATATATTGGAATACAGTAGCATCATACTCGCTGAAAACAACAAAAATTATAAAGGTGCTTTGGAGGCGCTTGAATATGGCCTGGACCAACTTGGCCCGCACACCATATCGCTTCAGCTTAAAAAATTGGACTATTTAAAGGATTCCGATCAAACTGAAAAGGCATTGGAACAATACAATTATTTTATCCTTGAATACAACAGAAAAGAGTTCTGGTATTATAAAAAAGCGAAGTATTTAACGGAAATAAATAAACCCCATGAGGCCTTCATATCGTTAAAATTGGCTACGGTTGCTATTGAGCAATTGAATGCAAAGTTTAAAAATATGAGCCCCGTAATAGAATTAAAAGAACAAATAAAGAGATTGGAAAGCTCCATTAACAAACAAAAATCATGATCAGAAAAAGTACCTTTTTGCTAGCCACCCTATGTACGGTGGTTTCAATTGCCCAAACCTCTAATGTAGATCTTCCCAATGTAAGTGCTGTTGCGGTAACCAACAATATTGACCTTTCTCAGAATTCACCTTCGGTAGGGGTAGAAAGAGGCCCTTATTTACAAAGTGGTACCCCAACATCTGTTGTGGTAAAATGGAGAACGGATATCGCAACCGAATCCTTTGTGCATTATGGGACGGTATTAAATTCATTGTCCAAGAAAGCAAAAAATACAGCTTTGACCACCGAACACGAAGTTTCCTTATCCGGTTTAAGCCCTAATACTAAATATTATTTCAATATTGGTAATAAAGCAGGAGTGCTGTCCGAAAGTGCTTCTGGCGATATGTACATAATAACAGCCCCTAAAGCGGGTACCAAACAATTTGTACGTGCTTGGATTTTGGGAGATGCAGGTACGGCCAATAACAATCAGAGGAACGTAAGGGATGCTTATTACGATTATGTGGACGCTGCTCCCCAAAATAGCGGTAAGACAGATATGATGTTGTTTTTAGGGGATAACGCCTATGGCAGTGGCACGGATCAAGAATATCAAAATGCCTTTTTTGACATTTATGACGATATGTTGAAAAAATCCGTAGCATGGTCCTGCTTGGGTAACCACGATGGCAAGTCGGCCGATTCGGCTACACAATCCGGTCCCTATTATGATATTTTTACCTTCCCAACCACTGGACAGGCCGGAGGCACACCCTCTGGAACAGAGGCCTATTATTCTTATGATTATGCCAATATCCACTTTATAGTACTGGATTCCCATCATACAAGTCGCGAAGTTGGAGGTGCCATGTACAACTGGACAAAGGCCGATATTCAAAATACCAAACAAGATTGGATCGTGACCTTGTTTCATCATCCAATATATACAAAAGGGTCCCATGACTCCGATACCGAAGATCGACTTATTGAAATGAGGAATAACTTTATGCCTATGATGGAAGCTAACGGAGTGGATCTCATTCTAAACGGACATAGCCATTCTTATGAACGCTCTTATTTCTTGAACGGGCATTATGGATTTGCCAATACGTTTAACCCGGATGAAATTTCGAAGGGTGGCCATACTGTTGGATCAACTGGATATGGGGACGGCAAAGCGGATAGCAATGGTGCCTACCAAAAAACCAGTGCAGCTGCGGAAGGTGCCGTTTATATAACTACCGGATCTGCCGGTAAAATTTCTGGGGGTGACCTAAACCACCAAGCCATGTCCGTGTCCTTGAACCAAATGGGCTCTTGTGTTATGGAGGTGGAAGATGATGGTAAGGGAGGACAAAACCTGACCGTAAAGTTTATAAGGGATACCGATGGCATAGATGATTATTTCACCATCAACAAATCAGGAATAGCACTTAAAGCTAACACAAAAGAATTTGGACAAAAAAGTGCAGGGCTAATTTATGATGCCGACAAGGATGTGGTCAACCTTAAATTGGATAAAAATGAGCGACTTAAGAAAGTTAAATTCTATAACAACATTGGGAAATTGGTGAAGAAAAGTAGAAAGAAATCCATCAATGTTGGTAAGCTGGCAAAAGGCCTGTATGTTATTGAAGTCATTACAGACAAAAAAGGGTATACCGAGTCTATTACGATAGAATAGTTTGGCCAAAAAGGTTCTTTCTAAAATGAATATTCAATAGTATCCACTTGAATGGATTTGCCCAAAGTGGGAAAGCAATGATAGAGGTAGTATAATAGCCCATAAAATGGTGGAAAGCGGTTGTTGAAAATGAAGAAGACAAGCATTTTATTGGGGTCTATTTTTATTTGTCTGTTGATGTTGTCCGGGAGGAAGACAGCCAATACCTATCAAAAGGATACTATTCCAGAAAAAGTAGCAGCACTATATGCGGCCAATTTTCACAAGTTTCAAAATGAGGTGGATTCATTGGTCGCCCTTGCCAATAATGCATCCTCTGTGAACGAATGGGAGTCGCTGAAAAGGCAGGTTGAAAAAACTAGGTTGGTCTATAAGGAGATCGAATTTATTTTTGATTATTACCAAACCTTCTACAATGGTACTTATATCAATGGAGCGCCTTTGCCTAAGGTAAGCGAATATTTTGAAGCCGAAAAGGTTATTGCACCTGGCGGCTTACAGGCGTTGGATGAAGCTGTTTATGGGGAAGCTTCAAATGAAAATTTGCAGCACATAAAAGTATTGGCCAACGGACTTAAGGAGCGGGTAGATTTTATTGCAAAAATACATTTGCCTATTCATTTAAAGTCGAGCCAGATTATAGAGTGTATCCGGTCCGGTATTGTTAGGATTTTTACCTTGGGGGTAACAGGATATGATACTCCAGGTTCTGTTAATGGTTTGAAAGAAAGTTATGTGAGTTGGCAAAGCATGGCAACCACATTTTTATATTTTGAATCAGGTATTTCCCCTGAAGCCAAGGCTGAATTTGAAGCCATTAAAAAACACTTTGCCAAGGGCAGGAAAATATTAAATGCCAATACCGCTTTTAATGATTTTGATAGGTTGGCATTTTTAAAGGAAGTGGTCAACCCCTTGTATGCGGCCTTGTTGGAATTTCAAAATGTAAATAACATTGCGCTAGAGCCTTATAAAAAGCATGCCCAAAACTATCGGGCCAGGAATATATTCGACATTGATTTTCTGAATACGGATTTTTATTCAGAACTGGTTTACCTGCCTTTGGATAACCCTAAGACTATAGCGTTGGGTAAATTGTTGTTCCGGGATCCACAGCTTTCCAAGGACAATGTCATGGCCTGTATAAGTTGTCATAACCCAAATAAAGGTTTTTCCGATGGTTTGCCTAAAAGTGTATCCAATCAAAAAGGTGTTTTTACGGCAAGAAATGCCCCAACTTTGATGGATGCAGGCTATTCCACACGTTATTTTTGGGACATGCGCGCATTTGATCTTGAAAAACAAGTGGTACACGTCATAGATAACGATTTGGAGTTCAATACCGATTTTGATGCGATTATTGGTAAACTCAATAAGAATGCTGTCTATAATAAACTATTTAAAAAGGCTTATGGCGGTATTGATAAAGAGGATATTAATCAGCGTTCTATTAGTAATGCCATTGCGGCCTATGTAAACTCTTTAAAATCCTTCAATAGTCCGTTTGATAAATTTGTGCGTAACGAAACAAAGGAGTATCCCGAGAATGCCAAAAGGGGATTTAATTTGTTTATGGGTAAAGCGGCCTGCGGAAGTTGTCATTTTGCACCGGTGTTCAATGGTACCATTCCTCCTTTTTATCTAGAATCGGAATCGGAGGTTTTGGGCATTTCCCAGGGCTTTGATTCCATTGCCCCAAAGTTGGATACGGATATGGGACGCCTTGGCAATGGTCTAAAAATGGACAATCATCCTTTTTTTAAAAATTCGTTCAAAACGGTTACTGTCAGAAATATAGCCTTAACAGCACCCTACATGCACAATGGTTTATTTGGTAGCTTGGAAGATGTTTTGGCGTTTTACAACCTGGGCGGAGGCGCTGGGATGGGTTTGGAGGTGGAAAACCAAACGCTGCCCGAAGCACCCTTAGAACTGTCCCAGCAAGAAATTGAAGATATTATTTCCTTTATGGAAACACTATCAGATGTACCCGAATATGGGGCTAGTGGGAATTAATTGGTTAATGATCAAATTGTTGTGTTTCTGTCTCATGGAACCTGCCTATCGCCAGACTTGGTGGAGTCGAAATAGGAGTCAGTAAGGAGTTGGCAGATAAAAGTTAAAAGGAAGTAGGAGTCATTTCGAATGAATATGAGAAATCACACAAGTCGCTCTGACCAAATATGTGTGACTTCTCAATCGCCCGAAAAAGGGCTCATGTCGAAGTGACTGCCGTGTCCGGTCGAGCGGAGTCATGAACTATTGGGAAAGAACTCCTTTTGTATGCTAAAACTATTGGCTCCCCTCTTGGAACGTAGAGGGGAATGAATTTTGCGCCATTTGGCGTGAAAGAAAGGGGAGTTGGAAATCCCGCACCCTAAACCTATCCCCAATCTATTGTCACCTCCCCGAGGACATGGGCTGTCAATCCCTTCCGTCTCCTCCGCAGCTAGCTGAGGATCCACCTTCCCTTATCTAAGGGAAGGAGCCCCAGCTATCATCATTGCCTGTCTATTTTTGCCCACGAGGTTATTTCTTGAGCATTGTGACTTATGGCTATTACTTCATAGGTACCGTAGTCGAGAGTTTTAAGGCAGTTATATTTTAAATTGAGGTCTCGACGGCCTATTAAATAAGCATTATTAAATTTATAGAAGTTTAATCCGATAAATTCAGTCTTCGTTTTCTAATTGCTATTTCACATTACATCTTTCAATGCCGCCAATAACATATTCACATGATTGGCATTAGAGCTTTCACCCATTAGTCCAATTCGCCATATTTTTCCAGCAAATGGCCCCAGGCCGCCACCGATCTCAATATTGTACTTTTCAAGCAACTGCTTTCTAACCTCCACATCATTCACGCCTTCAGGAATCCGTACGGCATTTAACATAGGGAGTCGGTGTTGTTTTTCCACCAGAAATTCAAAACCTAGGCTTTCGAGTCCATCCCGCAGTAGCTCATGATTTTTTTGATGACGTGCAAAACGATTTTCCAAGCCCTCTTCCATGACGATTCGCAGGGCTTCGCGCATGGCATACATGGCCGAAATGGGGGCTGTATGATGATAGGCCCTTTTAGCACCGGCCCAGTAATTCTTGACCAAGGTAAGATCTAAAAACCAACTCTGCACTTTGGTCTTCCTACGGTCAAGGACATCTATCGCTGCCTGACTAAAGGTAACAGGTGATAGGCCAGGAGGGGCACTTAAACATTTTTGACTCCCGGAATATAGGGCATCTATTCCCCATTCATCCACTTTTAAATGGGTTCCGCAATATGAGGTTACAGCATCCACAACCAACAAGGCACCTGCATTTTTCGTTAGTTTACTAATTTCCTCCAAAGGTTGTAAAACGCCTGTTGAAGTTTCGGCATGTACAATGGCCAATAATTTGGGATTACAACTTGCCAAGGCTTTTTTTACGGCTTTGGGATCAATAGTTTTCCCCCAATCAGCTTCAACCTTGATCACTTTTGCACCGCAACGTTCTGCAATATCGGCCAAACGGGTACCGAAAACTCCATTGATACAGATTACGGCCTCATCGCCAGGTTCCAGCAAGTTCACCAAACAGGTTTCCATCCCGGCACTTCCAGGAGCCGAGACCACAAAGGTAAGTTCGTTCTTGGTCTTCAGGGTCTCCTGTACCATAAACTTGATATCGTCCATCACTACTAAAAATTCGGGATCTAAATGCCCTACCAAAGGCGTGGCCATTGCCCTTAATACCCGAGGATGTACGTCACTTGGCCCAGGACCCATCAAGATCCTAGTGCTTGTTTTCATTTCATCAATTTTTGCCATTATTGTATTTTTTATATGGATGGTTTTAAAAATATTTTTAAATTAAATCAATTATTTTTTACGGCTCTAATGGCCTCCACAAAATGTATGGGCCTTGTGCTTGTAAAATGCTGTATTTGGTGACGGCAGCTGAATCCGCAGGCCACGATTTTATGGTCTTTTTGCAGTTTTTCTACCGCCGGAAATAGAATTTCCTCCCCAATCTTTTTGGATAAATTATAATGCTCCTTTTCGTATCCAAAAGAACCCGCCATTCCGCAACACCCTGATGGAATCTCTGTGACATTCTTGGAATTCCTTAATAAAGATTTCATAGCATTTGTGCCATACAAAGCTTTTTGATGACAATGTCCGTGAATGGCAATACCTTCTGAAGCGGATTCGAAATGGACCTCCAAAGATCCCTTTTCGTATTCATCGGCTAGAAAAACGTCGATCATCATAACGCCATTTTTTAATTGATCGGCTATGTCTTGGTCGGCAATTAAATCTGGTAAGTCATCGTTTAATGCAGAAGCACAACTAGGTTCGCAAACCAGCACTTTTAAACCTTGATCTAAAAATGGCTTTAAGCCTGCTATGGTTTTGGCCCCTTCTTTTTTCGCATCCCTTAAAAAGCCATGAGATATTTTTGGTCTTTGACAGCAACCTACATTAGCTAAAATAACCTCATAGCCGCAGGAATTTAAAAGTTGCAGGGCGGAGATGCCAATCTGTGGCTCGTGATAATTAAGATAGGTATCCGCGAACAGCACCACTTTTTTATCGCCCATGTTGGTTTTATGTGCGTGTTTGGCAAACCATTTATAAAACGGTTCTTTTGTAAAATCGGGCAAGGTCCTTCGCTTGTCGAATTTTGCGGTACGTTCCAACAGCGAACGGAATAGAATACTCCTTTGAAGGGTATTTACCATACCGGCCTTCCACCCAGAGATATTCCCAGCTGCTTTAGCCGATTCGCGTATCAATTTATCCCTAAAGGTGATGCCATGCTCATCATAGTACATTTGAAGGGAATCACTTTTCATTTTTGCCATATCCACATTGCTGGGACATTCAGATTTACAGGCCTTACAGGACAGGCAGAGATCCATGACCTCGTGAAGGCGTTGGCTGGCCAGGCCCTCCGGTCCCAATTGGTTGGACATGGCCAATCGAAGTGCATTGGCCCTGCCACGGGTGGAATGTTCCTCCTCCCTGGTGGCCTTAAAACTGGGACACATGGTTCCCCCAAGTATTTTTCGGCATTCCCCAACCCCGGTGCACATATGTACCGAAGCAGCAAAACCCTCTTCGGTCTTATATTGATATTCGGTTTTTACAGTCTGATCTTTATACCCCGTACCATAGCGTAAATTGTGTTCTATGGACTGTGCCTCTACAATTTTACCTGGGTTCATCAGGTTATTGGGGTCAAAAAGTTTTTTTATTTCCAAAAAGGCCCCGTACAGGGTTTCTCCGAAGAAGCGTTTGTTATAGGCACTTCGTACTAGTCCATCGCCATGCTCCCCGCTCCATGATCCTTTGTATTTCATCACTAGTTCAAAAGTATCTTCGGTAATAGCCTTCAATCGCTCAATGTCCTCGGCCAGTCTTAGGTCCAATATGGGACGTACGTGGATTACGCCCACGCTGGCATGGGCATACATGGCTGCCTTTGTGCCATGTTTTTCACAAACCTTCAAAACTTGGGCGATATATTCCGGTAAATGTTTAGAGGGTATTCCCGCATCCTCGATAAAGGCCAGTGGTTTTTTGTTTCCTTTGATGCCCAACATGAGTCCCAATCCCTTTTTGCGGATAACCCATACATCTTCATAGGCCTGCCCTTCCGGAAAAAGCGGGTAGGCATATCCAACGTCATTGTCCTTTAATTGGGCGATCATGCGCCTGGGTCTGTCCATCACATCTTCCATGGTATCCCCGTAAAATTCTACGATCAATATTGCAGCGGGATTCTCTTCTATAAAATGGCAATGATGTTTGGTAGTTAAATTTTGCCGGCTTAGATCGATTACGGTCTTATCCAATATTTCAATGGCCGAAGGGGTGTAGGGTAACATGGATTCCACCGCGGAAATGGCTTCCAAGACTTCTGTAAAATGTACGACACAGACTGACCTATGCGTGGGCAGATCCGTTAAATTTAGTTTCAGCTCTAATGTTGTTGCCAAGGTGCCTTCGCTGCCACATATCAATTTGCCCAAATTCCATTGGTCGGTATAGGTGAATTCATCCAAATTATAACCGCCGACCCTGCGCATTACTTTAGGAAAACGTTCTTTAATCTCTTCGGAATGGGTATGTATCAGTTTTTTAAAGGAGGCATAAATTTCACCTTCCCTATCCGTTTGCGAGGCCTTTTCCGAATATTCCACTGGTGGACAGTTCTTTAGGTGCAATTGGGTGCCATCTGCCAATAGTACGGAAGCTTCAAGAACATGGTCTACGGTTTTACCATATAATATACTTTTGGTTCCTGAAGAATTGTTGCCGACCATTCCCCCTACGTTTGCTCTACTGCTGGTTGCGGGATCTGGGGCAAAATGCAGGCCATAGGGCTTTAAGACCTCGTTTAGATTGTCCCTGACCATACCAGGTTGTACCCGCACCCATTTTTCAGCTTCGTTTATTTCCAACAAGCTGTTCATGTGTTTTGAAAAATCCAGTATCATGGATTCACCAACCGTTTGCCCCGCCAGACTGGTACCGGCGCCACGAGGAAGTATCGTTATTTTGTTTTCGTAGGCCACGGCAACGGCTTTTTTTACATCCTCGGAATCCCTTGGCAAAACAACTGCAAGGGGTTTAATCTGGTAGATGCTGGCATCGGTGGCGTACATGCCCAAGGAGTAGTTGTCCGTTAGCACTTCCCCTTGGATCGAATCCCGTAAGCCATCGAATATATTTTTCATAGTAATGAAATTAATAGAAAATAAATATAAGACCTAAAAGTCCCACAACCAATAAATAATATAGGGTCGGTATTATGGTCTTTCTAAGTACCATACCTTCCTTACCGAGAAAGCCTACGGTAGCCGAAGCGGCCACAACGTTATGGATCGCTATCATATTGCCGGCCGCCGCGCCCGTTGCCTGAAGTGCTACCACAATAAAAGAAGGCATCGCCAGTTTTATGGCCACCCCGTATTGGAACAGGGTGAACATAAGGTTGCTCACTGTATTACTACCTGCAATAAAGGCTCCCAAGGCACCTATTGAAGGGGCGAACAACGGATATATGTCGCCCACATTACCGGCCACCCATTCTGCCATGGCTATGGGCATGCCGGGAAGGCCTGATGGGTTTAAACCAGAATTGATATAGATGCGGACCATGGGCACCGTGAAAATGAGTACAAACCCTGCACCCAACAACATTTTTGCACTGTCTTTAAAAGCAATCCTGACCTTGCCCGATTTCATTTTATGTAGCCAAATGGTAATTATGCCCGCCAAGAGCAAAATGGTTCCGGGCAAATATAGTGGGCTGCTGGAGGCGGATATGGAGGTGCCTAATATTCCGGTCCACGCTATCTTGATATCTGTAAGCCACGCTTTTATAGGTAATTGTGGAAGTCGGGAAATTACCAATAAGGCGGCCATAATGAGATAAGGTAACCATGCCTTGACCAAGGGCATTCTTTTTTCTTCTTTATCACCGTTCAATTTTACGTTCAAGGTACCAAACCAAACGGAAGGCCAATTCTTTTCCTTGTCGAAGTCCCAGGTTTTCTTGGGCACCAGGAAGCCGCGTTTTGCTGCGAATACCACTATAGGTATGGCTACCAATGCGCCGAGCATTGACGGAAACTCGGGTCCCAAAAATAGGCCTGTAAGCACATAGGGCACTGTAAACGCAAGTCCACCGAAAATGGTAAAGGGCAGTATCCGAAGCCCTTCTTTCCAAGACTTGTTCTTTCCAAAAAAGCGGGTCATCATGCAGACCATGAGAGTGGGCATAAGGGTTCCGGTTATTCCGTGTAGGAGAACTACTTGGGAGGTTACCATCTGTATGTAATCGGAAAGTTCAAGTCCTGACGCAGCTAGCTCGGCAGTGAATTCGGGACTTTGGATACCCCCACTTACACCAACCAAAATAGGGGTACCCACTGCTCCAAAGGATACCGCTGTACTCTGCACCATCATGCCCAACATTACGGCACAAAATGCAGGAAATCCCATCCCCACCAATAGGGGTGCCACAATTGCAGCGGGCGTTCCAAACCCGGCGGCCCCTTCGATAAAGGAACCGAACAACCAAGCAATGATGACGACCTGTACTCTTCGATCCTCATATATCGGCAAAACCTTTGCGTATCGCCCGGAGTGCGGTTGAATATTTAAGCAGGTTCAAGAGGACAATAGCTCCAAATACAATATACAGAATGTCAAAGGTGATGAACAGCCCTTGGATACTGGAGGCCAAAATATCGATGATGGCAATATCCCAAGCCGTAAAGGCGACAAGGACAGTGACCAAAAAGGAAATGGGCATGGCTATTTTGGCCGGGGTTCTAAATCCCACTAAAAGAACTGCGGCCGTTAAGATCGGAACGACCGCCAAAAATGCTATTATCGATGGTGACATATTCAGTGGGTTATTGTTTTATATTGGTTGGTACTATGTCTATTGGCAAAAAAACGAATGGTCAACCCACATGTCATCATAACCCTGCCCGGTCTCGTTTCTGTTATCTTGGGCCACTTTTTCTATAGTCAGCCTATGGACCTTTTCATCCTTTGAAGGGATAAAGACGGCATAGCTACTATGGCATAGTTTAACCAAGAATTCGGCTTGGGATTTCAAAAAATATTCAATACTTGACTTTAGCGTTCAAGGAAAGATAAAAAAATATTATGTTAATCAAGAAAAGAATAAAGTAGTATTCAAAGCTTCCCTAAAAATAGGACATTTTTTAAGTGACATTTTTCACTTTATATTTAAAATGTCAGTTGATTAATTGAAGGTGTTCAGTAATTTCAATAAATTAAACATCTATAAATTTAATAATGCTAATCTAATAGCGGAGTCCAGACCTCATTTCAATGAAATAAGTGTCCAATACCACTCGACTGCGCTCGAGGAGACAGAAATATCAGCTTTAATTAATTGATTCCTATGTTATTTGAGTTTTGTTTTGATTGAAACTTATATATAGGAAAATAACCAGCCATGAGCTAAACAAACCCGCCTACCGTTGGGGCCGGAGAAAAGACCCTTCTTTACTAGGTAGCTCCTAAAATCAAGGGGTTTTAACAACGGGCTGGGGAAGGCGTCCATTAGCCTATGTTCACCCTAGTGAAAGCGGCCTGAAAGGAACAGCCGTGCAGTATGGATACCTTGACTTACACATCTTTATAAAAATATGCGTTCTCCACTTTGCCTAATTCAAATTATAGACCCAGGCTTAGATGGAATTTCTATCTATAAAATTAAAAGGATTCTTAATTTTACCTTTCTCGTGGTTTAGGATCATACGGGAAGCAGTTTCACCCATAACCTTGAAATCTGTAGAGATAACGGTGATGCCAAGTAACTCCTTTAAGGGTGTGTCATTATAGGATATTACACCTATTTCAACCCCTAAAATAAACTCCTTGTCACGGATCTGATTCACCAAGCTCACCAAGTCGGTTTCTTCAATGGTGATAAAAAGATCACCCTTTTTAAGAATGATGTCATCGAAAATCTCGTCTAGGATCTCGAAATCTAATTTGTGTTTTGCACAAAATTTACGAAAGCCGTGCAAAATTCTTCTGGGGTATGGGTAAACTGCCTTTTCGGGATATACCAAAATCAATTTCCCATATCTCGATATCTTGGGTAATCCTTCCTTCAGTGCATTGTAGATATCATTTTCAAAATCTTGATAGATTTCAACAATATTTCCTTCAATTTCAAGATTATTATTGTCCATTAAAATAAGTTTATCTTTCGGTATCCCATTAATGGCCTTAATGGCTTCCTCGGTATAACTTAGGTGTTTAAGGTCATCGGTCTTGAAATGCGGCATGATGATGTAATAATCATATACATTAATATTCTTCTCCAATAAATTCAGAAAAAGTGAGTTGTCGCAGTGGTAAATATGAAGGTCTGTATGCGAGTTGCCTCCTATAGTATTTATAAACGAATTATAAATGCGCATTTTATAGGCACTTAGCTTGTTGATGAGGAAAAGAATATTGACTTTGGATATGAGTTTTGTTCGGGCTATATAATATCCCTTTCCTCTTATAGATGTAATTATCTTACGTTCCTTTAAAATTTGGTATGCCTTTTCCACAGTATCGCGAGAGAGGATAAATTCTTCGCTAAAGCTATTTATAGAAGGAATCTTGTCATCGATCTTTAGATTACCATTGGAAATATTATTGATAATGGAATCTACTATCTGCCTATATTTAGGGATCCTTGAATTTTCATCGATTTTGAGGTATTTGTACATATCTATAATGGTGCGTATTTTGAATGGATAAGTTTACCGCTTTTGATTCGACATAGGCAGTAACAAATAATTTAGCTCCTTTCCTTGCCACAATGTCCTAAAAAATCAAAAAAAAACCTATTTGCAGTACAGTGCAGGATGGAAACAGAGAAACTCTATTATACATTAGCGAATATAAAAATTATCAAGCTATTAAATATGAATCATTCCGTAAAGAATTTTAAGTATGTTAATTATCTCTGGGAGGAGAGTAGGGCGGAGGCGCTTGGTGACGACCAAGTAGAACTTTTTCTTTATAGGTCCAATATTTTAGGGGCCGATCTTCGAATCACTAATTATGGGGGAGGCAATACTAGTTGTAAGACCATAGAAAAAGACCCTCTGACCAATGAGGAGGTGGAGGTAATGTGGATCAAAGGTTCTGGAGGAGATATAGGTACTTTGAATAAGACCGGTATCGCTGGACTATATACCGAAAGATTAAGAAACTTAAAAAACGTTTATGGCGGCCTTTCGGATGAGGACCGAATGGTAGGCCTTTTTAACCATTGTATCTACGATCTGGAAAGTAAGGCTCCGTCCATAGATACCCCCTTACACGGACTGTTACCTTTTAAGCATATAGATCATTTACATCCGGATGCCCTAATTGCGGTAGCAGCTGCCAAGGATAGCGAAAAAGTAACTAAAGAAATCTGGGGAGATACCATGGGCTGGGTGCCATGGCAACGTCCAGGGTTTGATCTAGGCCTACAATTGGAAAAATGTTTAAATGAGAATCCTGGAATAAGGGGAATTGTTTTGGGAAGTCACGGGCTTTTTACTTGGGGGGATACATCTTATGAATGTTACATGAACAGCTTGGAGGTTATAGAATCGGCCTCAGCGTATATTGCCAAGAAAATAGAGGAAAAGGGGAGTGTCTTTGGAGGTCAAAAGCTGCAATCGCTAACTAAAGAGGAGCGTTTGGACAAGGCTTCCCAACTGATACCCTTGCTAAGGGGACTTTGTTCTTCGGAAAATAGGATGATAGGGCATTTCACGGACAATGATGTGGTCCTGGAATTTATTAATAGTAACGACCTTTCACGTCTTGCTCCAATGGGAACTTCCTGTCCCGATCATTTTCTTAGGACCAAAATTCAGCCCTTGGTATTGGATCTTAGTGCCAATGAGGATCTAAGTGATTCAAAAGCCGTACTGAAAAAACTGGAACCGGCCTTTGAAGCGTACAGAAAGGGGTACAAGGACTACTATGAGACCTGTAAAAAGGACAATAGCCCGGCGGTGCGCGACCCGAACCCCGTAATTATTATCTATCCAGGTATAGGAATGTTCAGTTTTGCAAAGAACAAGCAGACCACTAGGGTAGCCAGTGAATTTTATATCAATGCGATCAATGTTATGAGGGGTGCGGAGGCCATAACGGAATACACCTCTTTACCAAGACAGGAAGCTTTTGATATTGAATATTGGTTGCTAGAGGAGGCCAAATTGCAGCGTATGCCGAAAGAGCAGCCGCTATCCAGAAAAGTTGCCTTGGTTACCGGCGCAGGCGGCGGTATAGGTAAGGCCATTGCGGATAAATTGGCAAAGGAAGGCGCTAATGTGGTATTGACAGATATAGCTGAAGACCGATTGAAGGAGGCCGTGGGTACCTATAAAGCGGATACAGCAAGTTATGCGGTTTGCGATGTTACCAAAAGTGAATCGATTGCCGAGGCTTATAAAAAAGCATGTTTGGAGTTTGGTGGTGTAGATATTGTGGTACATAGTGCAGGACTTGCCATTTCCAAACCATTGGAAGAGACCACCGAAAAGGATTGGGACATTTTACAGAATGTTCTAGTGAAAGGACAGTTTGAACTTGCCAAACAGGCAGTTGCCATATTACGCAAGCAAGCTCTGGGCGGTGATTTCATAAGTATAGCCAGTAAGAACGGTCTTGTTTCCGGTCCAAACAATGTGGGCTATGGAACTGCTAAGGCAGCACAACAACATATGGCCCGGTTATTGGCCGCCGAATTGGGTGGGGATAAGATCAGAGTCAACACAATAAACCCTGATGGGGTCATTGTGGGCAGTAAGATTTGGGAAGGTGATTGGGCCGAAGGTCGGGCCAAAGCTTACGGAATTACCGTAGACGAACTTCCTGCACATTATGCCAAAAGAAATTTATTGAACGAAATTATTTATCCAGAGGATATTGCAAAAGGTGTTTTCGCCTGTGTTGCCATCTTGGAAAAGACAACTGGTAATATAATAAATGTGGATGGCGGTATGGCCAATGCATTTGTAAGATAGATAGTGAGTGAGTTTGAGTTAGTTTTGTTTAGGACCTGTCAGGGTAGTGTGCTAATTCCTGACAGGTCTAATTCTAATTGGAAATATAATGAGAATAGATAAAGAAAAAATACAGGAAAAGAACCAAAAGGATTTAAAATCACACCAGGAAAAATTCGATTTTTTATCGAATATCCTAGCAAAGGACGGTTGTAATGTCCATGATGTTATCAATAAATTATCCAAATTTCAAGTAGCCATTCCCAGTTGGGCCTTAGGCGCGGGTGGGACTAGATTTGGTAGGTTTTCCTTTCAGGGGGAGCCGTCCACCTTGGAACAGAAAATAGATGATGTTGGTGTTTTACATGCCCTCACCCAGACAGCTGGTGCCATATCCCTTCATATTCCTTGGGATATACCACAAGATTATGAAGCTATTAAGCAGTTAGCCGCTTCACACAATATCGTTTTTGATGCGGTAAACTCCAACACCTTTCAAGATCAAAAAAACGCAAAGGAAAGCTATAGGTTTGGTTCACTGAGCAATAGGGAGAAGGCTATAAGGGAACAGGCGATACAGCACAACATTGATGTAATTGATATTGGCAACAAATTGGGTTCAAAGAGTCTTACGGTCTGGTTGGCCGATGGATCTAATTTTCCGGGACAGAACAATTTTCAGCACGCTTTGCAAAATACCCAGGACAGTCTAAAAAATATCTATGGAGCATTGCCGGACGATTGGAAGCTGTTCATTGAATACAAGCCCTATGAACCTAATTTTTACAGTACGGTAATCCAGGATTGGGGAACATCTTTTATGTTGGCAAACGAATGTGGAGATAAGGCTTATACTTTGGTCGATTTAGGCCACCATTTGCCAAACTCCAATATTGAACAGATTGTTGCAACATTAATGATGAAGGGGAAACTGGGTGGTTTTCATTTTAACGATAGCAAATACGGGGACGATGATATTACTGTGGGCAGCATTAAACCATATGCCCTCTTTTTAATTTTTAACGAATTGGTCTACGGGATGAACAATAATCCCCAAAATCCCTACCCAGCATGGATGATCGATGCCAGCCATAATATCAAAGACCCATTGGAGGATTTGATCCAGTCTTTGGAAGCTATTCAGGAAGCCTATGCCAAGGCGCTTTTGATCGATCAATCACAATTAAGAACGGCACAAATGGAAAACGATGTAGTTCGCTGTCAAGAGATACTTCAGAATGCCTATCGTACAGATGTCAGACCTTTATTGCAAGAAGCTAGACTCCAAACGGGAGGTGCACTTTCTCCTTTAAACGCCTATCGCTCACTTAAGGTAAGGGAAAATTTGATCAGCGCTAGGGGCAAAAACAGCAAAGCCTCAGGATTATAATACAACCAAATGAAAGAGAAAGTAACGGCTGTATTCGATATTGGAAAGACCAATAAAAAATTCTTTCTATTCGATAAGGATTTTCAGGAAGTGTATAGGGAATATACTCGTTTTGATAACATTAAAGATGAGGATGGTTACCCAACAGAAGATCTGGAGCGACTAAAAAAATGGTTGAAGGAAGTTTTTGATAGGATATTGGCTGCGAAGCAGTACGACATTACTTCTATCAACTTTTCAACCTATGGTGCCAGCTTGGTGCATTTGGATGAAAATGATAAAGTTTTAACGCCACTTTATAATTACACCAAGGAGATTCCCCAAGATGTTATTGATTCATTTAATAAGAAATATGGCCCCTCATCCAATTTTGCTGTAGCCACAGGTTCGCCGGTTTCTGGACTGCTGAATTCCGGAATTCAACTTTATTGGCTGAAACATACAAAACCTGAGACCTTTAAAAGAATCAAGTATTCACTACACTTACCTCAATATATAAGTTTTATCTTCACAGGTATCCCGGTAAGTGAACATACCAGCATTGGTTGCCATACAGCGTTATGGGATTTTACTAAAAAAGATTATCACGATTGGGTCTATAAAGAAGGTATAAACAAAATATTACCAAGGATCGTCTCTACCGAGACCAGTATTAATATGAATTATAATGGTAAACGTATTAAGATTGGTGTCGGTATACATGACAGCTCTGCTGCATTACTCCCCTACATTCGGAGTGTTAGAAAAAAATTCATACTTGTTTCCACTGGTACTTGGAGTATCGCCATGAACCCATTTTCGGAAGATGCATTGAAAGCTTCGGACATAGAATCAAACTGCATTAATTATATGCGGATAAATGGAAAGGCCGTCAAAGCCTCTCGTTTATTCCTAGGCAATGAATACAAGGAGCAAGTTAAAAAGTTGTCCGAACATTTTCAAGTTCCTTATGATTACCATAAAAGCATTCCTTTTGATCACGATATATATATTGAAATCTTAAAAGATTTTCAACATATGTTCAAATGGACGGGTATTTTGGATAAGAATATGCCAAAGGAGACCAGAATCCCATACGATAAATACGCTCACGCCTATCACCAATTAATGGTTGAACTGGTGCTGTTGCAGGTTGAAAGTATTAAAACGGTAAGTGGGTACGAGAGCATTGAGAAGTTATATATTGATGGTGGGTTTTCTGATAATGACATATACATTCAACTTATATCGCACTATCTGAGAAATATGAAACTAAGTACCACGGATTCCTCCTTGGGATCTGCTCTTGGAGCGGCCCTATGTATATCAGACGTAAGGTTGAACTCCAAGTTTCTTAGAAAGAATTATGCCTTGAAGAAACATGTACCATTTATTATACAATAATCAGGAGGACCAAGTCATTCAAATAATTATCAACTCGCTTAGTTGAATATGTCATGTCATAGATGAAGATTGAACAAATAACCGGATACTAAAACCAATTATAACAACCAATAACTATGAGCCAATACAATATAGAAGAAGAAGTAATCCAAGATTTAGTAGGAGGGGAGTTCGAAAGGGAACCAGTTCCCCAATCTAAATTAAAGGGCTGGAAAAGCTTTTTAGGCATGTACGCAGGAGAACATGCGGCCGGAACAGAATTTGTGATAGGCCCCTTGTTTTTGACTGCAGGGGTAAGTGCTTTTGATTTGATTATTGGATTGTTGATAGGCAATTTACTCGCTGTGTTGAGTTGGCGTTTTCTCACAGCCGAGATTGCTGTAAAGAATAGATTGACTCTTTATTATCAGTTGGAAAAAATCTGTGGAAAAAAATTAGTGACCGGATATAATTTGGCCAACGGAATTCTTTTTTGTTTTCTAGCAGGGGCGATGATAACAGTATCAGCAACCGCTGTTGGCATACCATTCGATATGGAGATGCCAAAGCTTACCGATACTACCCCTAATGGACCTACTTGGGTAATTATAGTGATTGTTATTGGGGCTCTTATTTCATTGATTGCTTCCAAAGGCTACGACACGGTTTCAAAAGCGGCCAATTGGATGTCCCCAATTATTGTCCTGGCGTTTCTGGCCTGTGGCATAGTGGCACTTAATCAATTGGGAGTTAAAAGTTTTTCTGAATTTTGGAATATTTGGGGAGAAGGTTCCGAACCCTTTCCCGGACAGATCAAGTACACCTTCTGGCATGTAGTTATCTGGTCCTGGTTTGCCAATGCCGCCATGCATATAGGGATGTCCGATCTTTCCGTTTTCCGGTTTGCGAAAAAAGCAAGTAGTGGATGGACCACAGCTGCCGGAATGTATGTAGGTCACTATATGGCCTGGATTGCCGCAGCACTATTATATGCGGTTTATTTACGGTCTCCGGAGGCTCAGGCTCTCCTAGCCAATGGAGAGGCTCCTACGGTAGCCCCTGGACCTCTAGCCCACAATGCCATAGGTATTTTTGGAATAATCGCTGTGGTTTTGGCAGGTTGGACAACCGCTAATCCTACAATCTATAGGGCGGGACTGGCCTTTCAGGCCATTATGCCCAAAGTGTCCACTTTTTGGGTAACAATAATTGCTGGATCTGTTGCGACCATAGCCGGTCTTTTTCCAGCATTTGCGATGAAATTGTTGGGCTTTGTTGCCTTGTACGGGTTTATCCTAGCGCCTTTTGGTGCTATCATCGTATTTGAGCATTTTTTCCATAAACAAGCAGGAATCGTTAAGAATTATGCCGAAGTTGCAAACCTAAAATTCAATAGGGCCGTATTTTTCGCTTGGGCGATCAGCTTTGGGCTGTTCTATTTTATATCCATTCAATTCGACGTATTCCTATCCTTTGTCACCCTACCTGCTTGGTTACTTTGTGGAGTGCTGTTCTTGGTCTTTAGCGAATGGATTCAAAAGAATTGAATTAAGTTTATTGTATTCCCATCAACCAGGCTAGCAAAGACAAGGAATATGGGATGTTATAGGTTATTGACTCTTATCCGTGTCATAACAAAAAAAAAGGCTTCCATAAAATTGGGAGCCTTCTTTTGTTCTTTCCAATTGATGATTTAACGCTCTATTTCCAGATTTAGATGCGGTCTTAATGAATCTAATACGCATTTGATGTTTTTGAGTTAGACTGCAATTAGTATACTGTTTTTCCAAAATTCATAAATTGCAGTCTAACTCAACTTTTTTCTTGAGACTTAGAGTATAGGGATGGGAGTGTTGGATATGATTATTATTTATAGTTTTACCTTATCCCATCCACTTATATGGCCAATTAAAAGTTAAAAATGAAAAAAAGCACTATTTGGTATTTGTTAATTAAACCTTATCATTATTTTCTCCTAATAGGGTTGTTTTTTATTGGGAATAATGCGGTCTATGCCCAATCTAAGGCAGAAATAAAATGGACGGAAGGTAGTCCCGCTCTGGTAATCGACGGTGAAACCTATCCGCCCTATGCCTATATGTCCTATTTAGGGGAGGAGGAATATTACAAGGAAATAGCGGGTACCGGTATCCATATTTATAACATTCCGGCCTATCTGGGAGAAGGGGGAATCAATACCATTTCAGGTATAGGTGCTTTTAGGCCACCCATTTGGTTAGCGGAAGGCAAATATGATTTTACTGGATTGGTAAAGGATTTTGAAAAGATTATAAAAGCAGATCCCAAGGCAAAAGTAATTATCCGTTTTTATCTAGATCCCCCGCAATGGTGGACGCAACTATATCCGGAAGCATCGGCCCATTTACCGGACGGTACTACTTTTCGCCAATGCTTTGCCTCGGAAATTTGGCGGGAAAAAACAGCGGAGGTATTCCGTGACTGTCTGGATTGGCTTTTAGATTCCCAATACTCCAACTTTTTGGCGGGAATACACGTTGCCAGTGGCCTTACAGAAGAATGGTTTTATCATCCCAAACAATATCAGGACCAAAACCCTGCCCGATTGCAGGCTTTCAGACAATGGTTAAAGGAACGTTACAAGAACAATGTTGCCTTGCGAAAGGCATGGAACAGCCCTTCACTTACTTTTGAAAATGCCCAATTGGCCAATATAGATGAATCGGCAAAAAGAAAGGAATGGAGGAATCCCGATCAGGAACAGAACTATATCGATACCTATCGCTTCCAAGCAGAGGTCTTGGTCGATAATATTGCCTATTTCAGCAAAATTGTCAAAGAAAAGAGCCAAGGCAACCTTTTAACGGGAGCCTTTTCCGGGTACCATTATTTTGTAGGCGACGCTAGGCGTGGACACGGTGCCCTGGCAAAGTTGTTGGATTGTCCGGACCTGGATTATCTGTCGAGCCCAAATGTCTATAACCGGGTAATAGGGGAGGACTGGCCGGCAATGGCAGCAATAAACTCTGTTCAGCTCCATGGTAAATTATGGCTTACGGAAAACGATACCCGAACTTCTATAACCACCTTGTTAAAAGATCGTTCAACCGGTATAGCACCTCCCGGACAGTATGAGAGCGGTGTATGGCTAGGTCCGGAGGATATGGACACCTCGGTATCCTTTCTATGGAAGAACACTGCTAGAATGCTTACACATGGGTATGGAGGCTGGTGGTTCGATATGTGGGGCGGATGGTTCAGTGACCCTGAACTATTGAATGTTTTAGAGAAAACACAGCAATTCCACAGCACATTCCCCCAATCACAGGGAGAAAAGATGAAACCACAGGTAGGGGTAGTGGTGGATGAAGAACTCTCTTTTTGGGATCCAACCTATGGTCAACTTACAGAGAATATTTTATCCAACCGTTATCCGTTGGCAAAGACAGGGACTTCATACGACCTATTTCTTCGAACAGACCTAAAGAGTATGTCAACCTCCCAATATAAGGTAGTTTGGCTTATGGGGTTTCTTGAACTCAGTTCCAAGGAGGAATCCCGAATAAAAAAGTGGAACAAAAATGGAATAACGGTACTATGGACCAATGGAAAAGGAACCAAAATTTTTGATCCAAATGGTGAGGAATTGTTTATGGACGGAAAACTTAAATGGTCGGCCTCGGAATTGGGAGAGACCTGGGAACAAGCTGGTGTACATAGGTATATTAATACCGAGGATGTATTCTATATCGGCCGAAACTGGATGGGCATACATACCATAGAAGGCGGGGAACGGACCATCAATTTTCCATACAAGGCCCAGGTGATAGATCCATTGGAGAATAAAATCCTGTACGATTCCACCAGACAGTTCAAATTGACATTGAAACCAAAATCAACGGTGCTATTAAGGGTAAATCCTTTATAGAATTAAAATAAAAAATCTTCGCTACGGATATGTAGGGCTTTTGCTGCTATTGCCGACAATTATATTAGACTTGTATTAATATAAATCGAGTGGTAGTCTGGGTTCATTGCAATTTTTATTACCTTTTCCTAGGATAGGACACCCGAAATCTTCCTGAACTTAAAAGATTTGCTATCTTCGATATCTGTTCAGATTAATTAGAGAATATATACTATGGAAATAAACGACTCCTTCGATCCAGGCTATTATCGCGCCAATGACAAAAGATACGATACCATGCAATATCGTCGTTGTGGAAAAAGCGGTATCCTTTTGCCTTTAATTTCTTTAGGGCTTTGGCATAATTTTGGTCATACCGATAATCTGGAAATGGGCCGTAATCTTTTACGTTGTGCTTTCAATAATGGGATTACCCATTTTGATCTGGCCAATAATTATGGACCGCCATACGGTGCTGCCGAAGAAAATTTTGGACAAATTTTTAAAAGAGATTTTAGGCCCTATAGAGACGAACTTATTATTTCAAGTAAGGCCGGTTGGGATATGTGGCCCGGGCCTTACGGTAATTTCGGGTCCCGTAAATATTTGATTGCATCTGCTAATCAAAGCCTTAAACGCATGGGACTGGAATACGTTGATATTTTTTATCATCATAGACCCGATCCCGATACCCCTTTGGAGGAAACAATGGGCGCCTTGCACCATTTGGTTCAAAGTGGAAAGGCACTATATGCTGGCATATCCCAGTATCCAGCAGATTTAACGGCCAAAGCCTCAAAAATCATGAAGGACCTTGGAACTCCCTTATTGATCCATCAACCTAGATATAATATGTTCGACCGTTGGGTGGAAGGTGGTTTGTTAGATGTATTGGAAGAACAGGGGATAGGGGCAATTGCTTTCTCGCCATTGGCTCAAGGTGTTTTGACCAAGAAATATTTAAAAGGTATTCCAGAAGATAGTCGTGCCAGTAAGGACGGGCGTTATTTGAAAGAAGACCAAATTACACCGGAAGTTTTGGATAAGGTGGGTCGACTAAATAAACTGGCTCAAAATCGAGGACAGAGCCTTGCGCAAATGGCTATTGCGTGGTTGTTGAAAGATCAGCGCATTTCTACGGTACTAGTTGGTGTTAGTCGTACCGAGCAATTACTGGACAATATAGAAGGTTTGAAGAATATTAGCTTTAACGAAACGGAATTAAAGGAGATAAAAGAGATATTGGGATAGGTATAATGAGGTTGGACCCTTGTGTATTATCTTTTGGGCATTAAGATTCTCAAGTCTAGTATTTATCCATTGGGAATAATAATAAAAAATAACAGATATGGAATTTAGCAATCTAAAAGCGATATACGTTAATTGTACCTTGAAAAAATCCCCTTTGCCCAGCCATACCTCCAAGTTGATGAATGTTTCCAAACAAATCATGGAAAAGGAAAAGGTGGACGTTGAAGTAATTCGTTTGGTAGATCATGAAGTGGCCAATGGGATATATCCCAATATGACGGAGCACGGGTGGAAGAAGGACGAATGGCCCCAAATTTTCAAAAAAATACTTGATGCCGATATTCTTATTATGGGTAGCCCCATATGGCTAGGGGAAAAATCCTCCATAGCACAAAAATTGATTGAAAGATTATATGGTATGAGTGGTGAAATCAATGAAAAGGGGCAATACATTTACTATGGCAAAGTGGGAGGTTGCATTATAACAGGCAACGAGGATGGCGTTAAACACTGTGCCATGGGGATTCTTTATTCCTTACAACACCTTGGGTATTCCATTCCTCCCCAAGCAGATTGTGGATGGATCGGAGAGGTAGGACCAGGACCCAGCTACGGGGATAAGGAATGGCAAGGGAAAAAACTTGAATCCGCTACGGGTTTTGATAGTGAATTCACTAACAAAAACACCACTTTTATGACCTATAATATTCTGCATTTGGCTTCTATGCTTAAAAAGCAAAATGGATACCCAGCCTATGGGAACTCTAAAGAAGAATGGCAGAAAGGGGAAAGGTGGAATTTTGAAAACCCAGAATATAGGTAATAGTAGAGGGAGTATTGGGCCTTTTAAAAATGACTGAGCAAATAATTTATTCATTATCTTGAAATCTACAATTAGAGTTCAATTATGCCTAAAGCTAAGAAACACCATATCGTTAAGATATTGGAGACACATTATATTACCCATGACGTAAAACGTTTTGTGGTGGAAAGACCTGCGGGATATGACTTTATTCCGGGACAGGCAACAGAGGTTTCCATTAACCTTCCGGAATTGAAGGACCAACTGAGACCTTTTACCTTTACCTCAATAATGGAGAATGGCTTTCTTGAATTTATTATCAAGATCTACAATGATCATGAGGGGGTCACCAATATGCTGGGCCGTACCCATGCGGGGGCAGAGCTTATTCTTCACGAGGTTTTTGGAGCCATTCAATACCAGGGACCTGGTGTTTTTATTGCCGGTGGAGCAGGAATTACGCCCTTTATATCCATTTTTAGACATCTGTATACCCATAAGAACCTTCATGGCAATAAATTGATTTATTCCAATAAAACATCGGAAGATGTTATTATGGAAGAAGAATTGCAAAAGATGCTCGATGGTAATTTTATTAAAATTTTTACCCGTGAAAATGTGGTGGGTTTTAGGGGGAATAGAATTGATCGTAAATACCTTATCAACAATATTTCCGACTTTGGACAGAACTTTTATTTATGTGGTCCCCAAAAGTTCGTAAAAAGTATTACCGAATTATTGTTGGAGCTTGGAGCTACGGCCGAAACGGTTATAATTGAGGAATAAGCATAAGATAACGGTGGGAAAGGTAATTCCTGGCAGCTATCAATGAAAAACAACAAGGTTTCGCTTCTACATTTATAGAACCTTGCTTGTGCAACTTCTCGTCCCTCTACAAATTAGAATTTAACCCAAACAATTAAGCATTAAAAAAGGCGGTCCCTTTCCGGACCACCTTTTTTAAAAAATTGGATAACCTAAAATTAAGCCAGATCAAAGCGATCCAAGTTCATCACTTTGGTCCAAGCTGAAACAAAATCCTTTATAAATTTATCTCCAGAATCTTCGCAGGCATACACCTCGGCAATGGCCCTAAGCTCTGAATTAGAACCAAAAATAAGGTCGGCTCTGGTGCCTGTCCATTGTAGTTCTCCGGTCTTGCGGTTACGTCCTTCAAAGACATTCTGGGAATCCGAAACGGCCTTCCAAGTAGTATCCATATCAAGTAAATTCAAAAAGAAGTCGTTCGTCAAAGCTTCTAAGCGTTTTGTGAAAACCCCGTGTTGTGAACCGTCATAATTGGTGTTAAGTACTCGCAAGCCACCAAGGAGGACGGACATTTCAGGAGTGGTTAGTGTCAATAATTGAGCCTTGTCCACGAGCATTTCCTCTGGTGTAACCTTGTAGGTATCCTTTGCATAATTTCGGAAACCATCGGCCCTTGGTTCTAGTGCTTCAAAAGCTTCTGCATCGGTTTGTTTCTCTGAGGCATCAGTGCGTCCAGGTGAAAATGGCACGTTCACTTGCTTACCTGCATTTTGCGCTGATTTCTCAACAGCAGCATTTCCTGCCAAAACAATAAGGTCTGCCAAGGAAACTTTCTTATTTCCGGATTGTGAAATGTTGAATTCCTTTTGGATCACTGTCAATTTTTCCAAAACATGGGCCAATAAAGTAGGGTTATTTACCTTCCAATTTTTTTGTGGTGCCAGACGGACACGTGCCCCGTTTGCTCCCCCTCGTTTATCTGAGCTCCTAAAAGTAGAGGCCGAAGCCCAAGCTGTTGATACCAACTGTGAAATAGAAAGACCTGATGCCAAAATTTTTGATTTCAGATCGGCAATGTCCTTAACATTGATCAATTCATGATCAACCGTAGGCACCGGATCTTGCCATATTAATTCTTCCTTAGGCACTTCAGGCCCTAGATATCGAGATACCGGACCCATATCACGGTGCACTAGTTTAAACCAGGCACGGGAGTAGGCATCTGCAAATTCCTCGGGATTTTCTAAAAAGTGTCTTGATATTTTCTCATATGCAGGATCCATGCGTAAAGATAGATCTGTAGTCAACATAAACGGTGCGTGCTTTATATTGGGATTGTGGGCATCAGGTACAGTTCCTACTCCAGCATTATCTTTTGGCTTCCATTGGTGTGCTCCTGCAGGACTTTTTGTTAATTCCCACTCGTAACCAAATAGATTTTCAAAAAAGGTGTGGCTCCATTTGGTAGGTGTATTGGTCCATGCACCCTCTATTCCACTGGTAATGGTATCGGCACCCTTTCCACTACCAAAGTTATTTTTCCATCCCAATCCCATGGCTTCTATGCCCGCTGCTGCAGGTTCTGCTTCTACATATTTATTGGGATCGGCAGCACCATGGGTTTTACCAAAAGTATGTCCGCCGGCAATCAGTGCCACCGTTTCGTAATCGTTCATAGCCATACGGCCAAAAGTATCGCGTATATAATGTGCAGACTCTATTGGATCTGGATTACCATTATGCCCTTCGGGATTTACATAGATCAACCCCATGTGGGCAGCTCCAAGCGGAGTTTCCAATTCTCCACTTTCGGAATAACGTTCTTTATTTCCCATCCATTCCGTTTCCGAACCCCAATAGACATCCTGTTCAGATTCCCATATATCCTCGCGGCCTCCAGCGAAACCGAACATTTTTAATCCCATGGATTCGTGTGCACAGTTTCCGGCCAATATCAATAGATCGGCCCAGGATAATTTCTTGCCGTATTTCTTTTTAATAGGCCACAGTAACAAACGGGCCTTATCCAGATTGGCATTGTCCGGCCAGCTATTTAGGGGCGCAAATCGCTGTGATCCTGAACCTGCACCACCGCGACCATCCTGTATACGGTAGGTGCCTGCACTATGCCAGGCCATACGAATAAAGAGAGGACCATAATGTCCATAATCTGCTGGCCACCAATCTTGACTAGTTGTCATTAATTTGTATAGGTCATTTTTTACCGCTGCCAGATCTAGCTTCTTAAATTCCTCTGCATAATTAAAATCCGGATTCATTGGATCTACCAAAGAAGAGTTTTGGCGAAGTATATTCAATTTTAATTGATTTGGCCACCATTCGCGGTTGCTAGTACCTCCACCAGCGACTTGATGTAATTCTCCGTTTAAAAAAGGGCATTGTGCACTCGATTCGTTTACATCCCATGTTTTACCGTTTGATGAAGAGTTTGAATGTGTCTTATTTTCCATTTTCGATGGTTTTTATTTGATAGTTCCTCTAAATTTACGATAATATTTTCTGATGGATTTGATTTTTTGATAACTAAAACTTATGGGAGTTAAAGAAAACTTATGACCCAACCCGGACTGGGCCATTTCTTCAATTAAGAGAACTTTAGAATAGAAAAACAAAATATATTTCTGGTAAAAAATAATCTTCACGGGAAAATAAAAGATTTTATAACTTTAGGTTTCACTGGTTTTATTTTTCATAGCCAGTTGTAATTATTGTTCTAAGATTGATTAAACCATGTTGGACAGTAACAATATAGAAATACATGAAACAGCATTTGTAACCTCTGCCTTTCGGGCTACAGATGTAAACCTAAGTAAAGATATTTTTGCCCATTTGTGGAGTAATCCCAAAACCGAAAAATGGATACAGGAATATCTGAAAAAGGTTTCTTCAGAGGAACCTTTTACGCATTGCTTAAGGAACAGATATTTTTTAGATAGCATTGGGAAGAATATTAAAATAAACGGCATTGAGGTATTAATAAATTTCGGAGCGGGGTTTAGTATGTATCCATTTCTGTTGGACAAAAAGATAATCAACATAGAAATTGATAAATCTGAGATTGTAGAATACAAAAGATTCAAAATAGATCAATGGCAAAAAACCAATGTGCTTCCCAAGCGAAATTTACATTTTATAGGAGTTGATTTTCGTTCGGATTACAAGGATGCATTATTGACAACCATTAACACATTAAAGGGCAACAAAAAATGCTTTATTCTAATTGAAGGGGTTTTATTCTTTTTGGACCGTGAAGAAACAGATAATTTGTTCGATCTCTTTAACATCATTCAAAATATGGGCGATATCATTGGCAGTGCATCCTTTAAAGACGAATTAAAGGAATCCTTGGCCTTTAAACGGTTGATGCACTTTTTTGTGGAGAAGGTAGCTAAGACAAAAGCGAGCGACTATCAAACTGTTCAGGATGAGTTTTACCAAAGGAGAGGGAATTATTCCTTAATGGATCATCAAGATTACTTTAGTCTCTCCAAGACCTATAACCATAAAATTAGACTACAAAAGGAACTTATCTTAAATGAAAATTTCTATCTCTTGCAGAAAATGAAATCCTAAATAATATGCTCTGATTAAAGGGTATATGAAAATTATGTACCTTAACCTGTTACCAAACTTTGACCAAATATAAACATGAAAAAACTTAAGTTTCCAACGGCACAAACTATTCTTATTCTAATTGCTGTATTGGTAACCATATTAACCTGGCTCGTTCCTGCCGGCAAATATGATAGTCTGGCATATGATGCCAAAAGCAATAGTTTCACTAAAATAAGCCCTGAAGAAAGTTTGGTATTTCCGGCGACACAGGCAACTTTGGAGGATCTGGGAATAAAAATTTCAATAGAAAAATTCACAAACGGGGATATCTATAAACCTATAGGTATTCCAAATACTTATAGGGAAATGAAGTCCCATCCTCAGGGTCTTGCCGCCTTGGCAAAATCGCCCATTAAGGGGATAATAGCCGCGGCCGACATTATTTTTTTAATCCTTATTATTGGCGGCCTCATCGGCATCATGAACCTAACTGGTGCTTTCAATGCTGGAATTTCCTGGATGGCGGAAATACTCAAAGGGCGGGAGTATATCCTAATAATTGCGGTAACGACTCTTATTGCCCTTGGGGGGACGACCTTTGGTCTAGCGGAGGAAACCATGGCGTTTTATCCAATTTTGATTCCGGTTTTTCTAGCGGCCAAGTATGACGCTATGGTTGGTCTTAGCTGTGTATTTCTAGGTTCTGGTATAGGTTCTATGTGTTCTACAGTAAATCCCTTTGCGACAATTATAGCTTCGGATGCTGCCGGAATTAGTTGGACTACGGGGCTCAATAATCGAGTGATAATGCTGCTTATATGTCTTACCATTACCATACTTTATATCCTTAGATACGCCAAGCGGGTAAAAGCCGATCCTACAAAATCGCTTATTTATGACCAAAAAGAAACTATTGACAAACTGTTTGGATTGAATACTATGGATATTACGGTAAAATTCACCAATAAACTGCGGCTAATCACAATAGTGTTTTCCTTGTGTTTCGTCGTTATGATTATTGGAGTTTCCTTTTTAGATTGGTGGTTCGTAGAAATGACAGCCACATTTCTTGTAGGGGCCATAATCATAGGCTTTATCGGTAGAATCAAGGAAAGCGATTTTGTGGAGGCCTTTGTCAAGGGTGCTGCCGATTTACTTAGTGTGGCATTTATAGTGGGAATCGCTAGGGGAGTTACCATTCTTATGGAAGATGGACTTATTAGCGATACGGTGTTGTATTATGCCAGCACCATCACCGAAGGTATGCATAAAGGCCTATTTGCCAATGTAATGCTCTTTATTTATGGGGGACTGTCATTTTTTATGCCATCGTCCTCGGGTATGGCCGTTTTGACCATGCCTATTTTTTCTCCCTTGGCGGATACGGTTAATATAGGTAGGGAAATAATTGTAGACACTTATTTATATGGGATGGGCTTATTTTATTTAATTAATCCTACAGGTTTAATTCTGGCAGCCTTGGCAATAGTGAAAATTGGTTTTGATAAATGGTTAAAATTTATTGTTCCCCTTCTTTTAATACTAACGGCTACCACTATGATTTTTTTGACTATTTCTGTGTTGTGAGATATAAATCAGAACATAGAAAGTTGCGTTGAACGTCTTCCTAATTTTTTTATAAAAAATTCCGTCAAATAATTAACTTTAGTAATTTTGATAGATACACGTAACCAGAAATATGGGAATCCTTGTTGGTATGGTTGAAGGGGATTTACAATATCCACCGAGCTAAGTAATATAAAAGAGAAAAGATGGAGAAGACAAAAATTTTGGTCCAAGCGACCATCTCTGCAGAAAAAAATAAGGTTTGGGATTATTACACCGGTCCGGAACACATAACAAAATGGAATTTTGCTACAGACGACTGGCAATGCCCACATGCCTCAAATGAAATGCATGTAGGAGGAAAATATTCTGCTCGAATGGAAGCTAAGGATGGTAGTTTTGGGTTCGATTTTGAAGCCATTTATGATGAAGTGGTTCTTGGAGAGAAGTTTTCCTATACTATGCCAGATGGGAGACAGGTAAAGGTCATCTTTAATAAGGTGGGGGATAAGACAGAAGTAAAAGTAAGCTTTGATGCTGAATCCGAAAATTCATTGGAAATGCAAAAGGGAGGATGGCAGGCCATACTCGATAACTTTAAAAAGTACACGGAGTCCAATTGAATATTGGGATATTCTTGATTGGATAGGGAGGAGGCGACTATCTATTCTCTTCCAGAAGGATTATCAGAGCGGATAGGCACCTAAGCAAAACGTAACGAGCACTTTATATTGGACCAAGGGGCACTATTGTGTGCCTCGAACATTTATTGATTGCCTATATTAATTATAAATATCAAAAGATTATTTGAGTAAATTTGCTTCTGGAAAAAAATGAAAAATAGAACCCACATATTAGCGCTATTTGTTTTTTTGCTGTTCCTTCCGATCAGTGAAGTTTTGGCATGTGGAAATTCCATGGAGAACTCCAAAATTGTAAGTAACAGTTGTTCTGCCAATTATCATCATACTGAAAAAAAATCTTGCTGTGACTCAGGTGAAAATCATGGTGATGATGGTTTGGGTGGAAGTTGTAGCAATAACCCTTGTTACTGCCCGGTTCCCATAAACGCTCCCGTTTATTTAACCGATTTTGAATTAACATCAACAAATAATTACAATGTATTGGAAGTTGATTGGGCATACACCCCAAAAATCCCAAAATTAGTTTATCTCCCCATTTGGCAACGGCCCAAAATAGGCTGACTTTTTTATGATGGCCATAGGTCTGACTTTTTATTACAAGAACGGGCTTATATATTAACTCAGAATAATTAATTTTTTAACAATTTGAAAAGGTTATCACAAACACCTTTTTACAAAATATTGGTACGATGAAAAAATCAATAAATATATTGATGGCAATTTTCTTATTGTTATCCTTAACAGAGGGTATGGCCCAAACAATTAATAAAAAATCTGAATCCCTGAAAATCTATGGAAACTGTGCAATGTGCGAGAAAACCATTGAGAAAGCAGGTAGTTTAAACAAGGAAGCCACAGTAGATTGGAACAAGGACACGAAAATGGCAATCATTGCCTATGATAGTCTGGCCACATCAAAAGAAGAAATTCTAAAGAGAATTGCTTTGGCAGGTTATGACAGTGATTTCTTTTTTGCGCCCGACGACACTTATGCGAATTTACCGGAATGTTGCCAATATGAAAGAGCTAAAAAAGATGTCCATGATATGGAGGCGCATGACATGAAAATAGCCAATGACCATTCACATCATGGTGCAATGACTCAAGCTAGTCAGGACAAAAATGCGCTTTCAAGTGTTTTTGAGAATTATTTCGTGCTTAAGGATGCCCTGATAAAAACAGATGGAGCTTTGGCCTCCACTTTGGCTGAAAGCCTTTTGAAATCGGTGACAGAAGTGCAAATGGATAAACTTCCTATGGACGTTCATATGGTTTGGATGAAGGTGCTAAAAAACCTTAGGGAAGACCTTGCTGGTATGGTGGCAACCAAAGACATTGGAAAACAGCGTGATTATTTTATATCACTGTCAAAAAACATGTATGACGTTATAAAGGTTTCAAAATCCCAAGCACCCGTATATTACCAATTTTGTCCAATGGCCAATGGAGGTAAAGGCGCCAATTGGCTTAGTAAGGACGAAATCATTAAGAATCCATATTATGGTTCACAGATGTTGAGTTGTGGCAGTACCGTAGAAACCATAAACTAACTGAGAAATGATCGGACACAAAAAATGTTGGGCAGTATTAATGGTAATACTGTCCATCCATTTTGGCTATGGCCAAAATGTAGTTAGATATGAATTAACGGTAACGGATACAATTGTTAATTTTTCGGGCAAAGAAAAAAGGGCTATTGCTGTCAACGGGCAAATTCCGATGCCAACACTTACGTTTACAGAAGGTGATATTGCAGAAATAGTGGTTCACAATAAACTTAAGGAAGGGACCTCTTTACACTGGCACGGGGTATACCTTCCCAACAAGGAAGATGGGGTGCCTTTTCTGACCCAATTGCCGATTGCACCTAACACTACGCATACCTACAGTTTTCCTATTATTCAAAACGGAACTCATTGGTATCACAGTCATAGTGGTTTACAGGAACAAATAGGAATGTATGGATCTTTGGTACTAAAGAAAAAGGAATCGGATCCCACCTTTAGAAAAGGTATAGATGACTTACCTGCTGTTCCCATTATTTTGAGCGAATGGACAGATATAAAACCTGAAAATGTGCATAGGATGTTGCATAATGCCAACGACTGGGGTGGAATTAAGAAAGGCACCGTACAGAGTTATTCGGAGGCTATAAAGGCGGGACATTTTAAGACTAAACTGGAAAACGAATGGAAGCGTATGCTAGCCATGGACGTAAGTGATGTGTATTACGATAAATTTCTTGTCAACGGTAAGGAGGAAAGCCAACTGCCCCAATTTAAGGCAGGGGAGAAGGTGCGTTTACGCATATCCAATGGTGGAGCGTCTTCCTATTTTTGGCTCACTTACGCTGGAGGAAAAATAACTGTTGTGGCAAATGATGGAAATGATGTGGAACCAGTTGAGGTTGACCGATTAATTATTGGCGTTTCGGAAACATATGACGTGGTAGTCAATATTCCTCAGGAGAATACTGCCTATGAATTTTTGGTAACCCCAGAGGACCGTACCAAGTCGGCCTCAATTTACTTGGGAAATGGAACCATTCAATTGAAAAGTAGAATGCCTAAACTGAAGTATTTTGAAGGTATGAAAATGATGAACGGCATGATGAATATGGACGGAACCATGGATGATATGGGCATGGATATGTCCCTTCAAAAAATGGATATGAACACAGTGATGTATCCAGAGGTTACTGGCAGTGCTGATATGAAAATGGACCATGCAAATCATTCCATGAAAACCGATGAAGATTTGGTGACTTTAAATTACGGAATGTTAAAAGCACCACATCCTACGACCTTGCCTAAAGATGCCCCCGTCAGGGAACTCCGTTTTGAACTAACGGGAAATATGAACCGTTACGTGTGGAGCATGGACAATAAAGTGCTGTCAGAAACAGATAAAATCTTGATCAAAAAGGGTGAGAATGTAAGGATAACACTTTACAACGGATCGATGATGAGGCACCCCATGCACCTGCACGGTCACGATTTTAGGGTAATTAACGGACAAGGGGAATTTGCGCCATTAAAGAACGTTTTGGATATAATGCCCATGGAGACCGATACCATAGAGTTTCTCGCAAATGTGGAAGGAGATTGGTTTTTTCACTGCCACATTCTTTATCATATGATGGCGGGAATGAACCGTGTTTTTTCTTATGAGGAGCAAGCTCCCAATCCGTATCTTCCCAATAAGGAATGGGCCTACAAGAAGTTGCAAAAGGAAAGTAACGAATTCCATTTTATGGCGGAAAACGACTTTGCAACCAATGGCAACGATGGAATGGCAATGCTGCAAAATGCCCGTTGGAGTTTTGGTACGGAATGGCGTTTAGGGTATCATGATGGACATGGTTACGAAAGTGAAACCCATATCGGTAGATATATTGGAAAAAATCAGTGGTTTATGCCATTTGTAGGGTTCGATTGGCGCTATCGAAAATCAGAGGGAAGCGTAGAAAAAAACATATTTGGGCAAGGAAATACAAAGGATACCAGGGCTGTAGCAAGTCTTGGAGCTGAATATACCTTACCAATGTTGGTAACCATACAAGGAGAGATATTTACGGACGGGAATATACGTTTTCAACTGATGCGGGAGGATATTCCGGTTAGTCCAAGATTGCGATGGGCCTTTATGGTTAATACGGATAAGGAATATATGACTGGTTTCAAGTATATCGTAACACGTAATCTAGGACTTTCCTCACATTATGATAGTGATATGGGACTTGGATTTGGTGCCACCTTGAATTATTGAGTCCATAAATTAAATTGCTAACGCTGGACTTTGGATTATAACATAAGTCTGTGGTTTAAATAAAGTATACCAAAGCCCTATTTTGAAATCATCTAGCAAAATAGGGCTTTTGCTGTTTGTTTTACCTAAACAGAAGATTGTATCTTTATGAGATGACTACAACAAATAATTTCCGGGAATTGGAAACTAACCGACTTCTATTGCGAAGATTGGTGGAGACAGACTGGGAAATGATCCGTTATCTACGCTCGGATAAGGAAGTCAACAAGTTTGTGAAAAGACAGCCTGCAGAAACAAAGGAAAAAGCACTGGCCTTTATAGCTAAGACTAACAACGGAATTAGCAGTAGGCTACTGTACCAATGGTGTATTACCGTAAAAAATAGTCCTGCTATGATAGGAAATATTGTTCTCTGGAATTTTTCCGAGGATCGTAAAACAGCGGAATTGGGGTACGACTTAAGTCCTGAATTTCAAGGAAAGGGCATAATGGACGAGGCTGTGAAAGCAGTGATTACTTTTGGGTTCCACCAATTGGAACTTAATGCAATCGAAGCCTTCACTACCAAACAAAATGAGAGCTCAAAGAAATTACTGCTTAGAAATCAATTTATATGGAATGTAAGCAGAAAGGACTCTGCAAATGAAGACAATATGATTTACGAGCTTTATAAATCCAATTGTTAACAGTGCACCAAAGATTTTATATCTTACAGTTATAATAGAGACAGTTATAAAAACCACATCCTTTAAAACCAAATACAATGCAATACTCAAGAAATTCATTTTTAAAAACCCTTGGTCTGGGTGGCGTATTGGCTACCAGTTCAGTTTTGACCGCTAGTCCATTCAAGGAAATTTTAGGGGCAAGTCATGTAGGCACGAAAGCAAGAAGCCTCACGCTGGGATTGGCATCCTATTCCACGCGAAAATTTAGTTTGGATGAAACATTGGCAATGGCCAACCGATTAAATCTCAAGCACATTGCGCTTAAAAGCATGCATATGCCATTGGAGAGCAGTGAGGAAGAGATAAAAACTATAACTTCAAAATTTGATGATGCCGGAATAAGTCTTTATGGCGCTGGGGTTATCTATATGAAAACAGCACAGGAAGTTAAAGATGCTTTCCGTTATGCTAAAGCGGCCAAGATCAAGGTGATTATAGGGGTGCCCAATCACGACTTATTGCATTTGGTGGAAATGAAGGTGAAGGAGACCGATATAAAGTTAGCCATACATAATCATGGGCCAGGAGATGAGGTGTACCCAACACCTGAAGTGGTTTACAATAAAATTAAAATGCTCGATTCCCGTATTGGACTTTGTATAGATGTAGGTCATGTACAAAGACTGGGATTAGATCCCGTAAAGAACATTAAAAAATACGCTGATCGTTTGTATGATGTTCATCTTAAAGATGTGGACAAGTCGGAGGCCGATGGTAAGTCGATCGAGTTTGGAAGAGGGGTGTTAGATATCCCGGCCGTTCTCAAGACCTTGAAAGGGATTAACTATACAGGAGTAATGGCCATGGAATTTGAAAAGGATTCCGATGATGTTTTTGCAGGCCTAGCTGAATGTGTTGGCTTTGTAAACGGAGCATTGGACGCCATGAAATAGGGGGCATATATGTAAATCGATGGTTGAATAAAAGATGGGCACGCTTCCAAAATATCATATCCTATTTTTAATTGCTGTGATGGCTTTTGGAGGTTCAATTTACGCGCAACTACCATATATACAAGATGTGGAAGGAAGTCGCCCCGTAGATTTCACCCAAATATGGTTGTCGCATGAGCATATTCTGGTCGACTTTATTGGGGCCGATAGTATTCAACCAGGCAGTTGGAGCCACGAAACCATAATTGCGGAAGTAACTCCTTATTTGGAAGAACTGGCAGCCTTTAAAGTTAATTATTTTGTGGATGCCACTCCTGCTTATCTAGGAAGGGATGTGCTACTTTTAGAAAAACTTGCTGTAAAAACAGGACTGAAGATCATCACCAATACAGGGCTATATGGGGCGCGAAATAATAAATTCCTCCCTAAATATGTCCAAGAAATTACGGCTGAAAAACTAGCGGTAAAGTGGATAACTGAATTTAAGAACGGCATAGATGGTACTTCTATTAAACCTGGTTTTATCAAGATTGGGGTAGATACTGCTGACCCTTTGGATACCCTACACGAAAAATTGGTAAAAGCCGCTGCCCTTACCAGTTTAGAAACGGGATTAACCATTGCTTCCCATACCGGAAGAGCTATAGGTCTATGGCCTCAACTGAAGATACTTACAGAAACCGGGGTTTCTCCAAACTCATTTATTTGGGTACATGCTCAGGCGGAAGATGATAACGATGCCTATCTAAAGGCTGCCGCCATGGGTTGCTGGATAAGTCTGGACGGATTGGGTTGGGAAGTGGACAGGCATCTTAAGAAACTGTTGTTTGCCAAAGAACATGGCATTCTAGATCGAATTCTAATATCCCATGATGCGGGTTGGTACGATCCCCAAAAACAACAACAAACCATTACCCCTTATACTAATATTTTTGGCAAACTCCTTCCGGAACTAAGAAAGCAAGGCTTTACGGAAGAGGATATTAATCTATTGATGTCTGTAAATCCGGCTAAGGCTTTTGGTATAGAAAGGGAGTAGGTAAATTACTAGCTAAGTGCTGTCCTAAAATTACTGTGACCAGGAATAGCTGGATATATAAGGCAGGGGAGTACCTAATACTCAATCTCCAATTCCTCGTATTGTACTTCCTCAATTATATCTGTCCTGTTGGAATCTATTTTGGGATTGTAAAGATCCTTGCTAATGGGATGGGCTTTTAAGGCCACATCCTCCATATCATCTTCCATGACATTACGGATTTCTTCTTCGTTGAGGTCGTTATTCAACCATAGGTCCACATCCTCATCCCTTAGTATAATGGGCCTTCTATTTTTGGTGTTGTGTATTTTTTTAAAAAGGGGAGTGGCGGCCTTGGTCAAGATGGTAAAGGTATTGTAACCATCCTTAGTCGTAGTGTAGAGTCCGGCGAGGCTCATAAGGGCCTCGTTTCTTCGTTCAAAATAAAAAGGAATCTTGAACTTTTTAGGTGCCGTATGGGGTTCGTAAAATCCGTTTACAGGAATTACGCAACGTTTGGTCATGGCACTGAACCTATAAATAAAATGATCAAAAAATTTTTCCGATTGGGCATTGAGTCCCGCCCCAAATCTGGCCGCATCCTAATAATAGTTTTTAAAATCAGCTCCCATACTGCTTTGTGGCATTATGCCCCACATCGAAGGGGTAATATGGTTACTGCTTTCTTGGGGGATAATCCATAACAAGGGGTGTGCCCATCCGTTGGCGTGGTGATAGGTGAGTTCTCCTTCTATTGGGGTCTTGCCCATTAATTTGGAAACATTGTAAAATTTTTCCACATCCTTAATAGAGGTGGTTGCCCTGGTACCGAAACACATAAAAATAGTTTTACCCTAATTTAAGAATTTAACTTTTCTGGATTGACTACAAAATCAAAAAATTGTAAATTTGGAAAATATCCATAAAATAGGATTATATCCAAATAATGAAATATATTGTATATAGGAATCATGATCGATATGCCATTAAACGCCTCTTAATGGAAATAGGTGCGCACCAGTTGAACAAGGAATGCGAATTGATGCGACTTCCTTTTCCAAAACGTTTGGGCCTATTTTATATTGAAAGTTCGGATGATTGCGTGTACTTGGTATACAAATATTACGATGGGGAAAGAAAGGTCATGAAACTGGATCGTTTTGAACTCCCCGAGGCGGGCTGGGAACGGGTTAATTTGGAGTGAAGCTTAATTGGCGTTGGATGGTATTGAGAATTGAATAGTGAGAAGTGCACAGTCTTCAGTAATCAGGGAAGTTCATGTTCAGTCTAATTTTCAAGTTTGCGGAACCAGTCATTTCGAATGAATATGAGAAATCGCACAAGTAGCTCCAGCCTTTTATGTGTGACTTCTCTCGTCCAGAAAAGGGACTCTGCCGAAGTGACCTAAATTGTCCGTTCGAATGCGTTCTGATATCTATCGGGAGAGAACTCCTTGGGTGTAAATCAGCTATCGGTTCCCCTCCAAGAACGAAGAGGGGAATGAATTTTGCGCCAGTTCGCGCGAAAGTAGCGGGGTTATGGATTGTGAAGTAGTCAATATTCTTCCAAGGTATGTTCATAAGTAGTTTTGACCCTTGATGGAAACGATAACTGACATAAATTTTGTGCTGCGTTGTTCCACTAAAACAACGTATGTTTACGTTCATATAAAACCACCACTATCTTTAAACCAAATATGACCCCAATATTCCCAGGATATAAAGAAATTAATTCCATCTCCAACCTATCCTATATAGCTTAACCCACCAACCCTGTTAATGAAAAAACCACTTCTTTATTCAATACTCTTTTTGATTATTGCTTGTAATTCGGACAATGTTGTCCCAGTGACTAATGTAGAAGTAATTCCAACAGAGGAAGAGACTTTGCCAGAAGAGGAGGAGGAGGAGGAAGTGCCAGTGGAAGAGGTTTTATTGCCAGAAGAGGTTTTCCCAGCAGGCAGTTTGAACAGTTTTTTTTCCAACTGTCTAATCTCCGATAGATCCAGCAATATTGCCAGAAAGAATCCAATACAGATAACAGAATATGATCAGGGCAATAACAGAATCAAAACCAATTATTCAAACTTGGAAAACCTATTGGTGCAGGGTACCAATAATCAAAGTTGGTTTGTAACCCAAAATGCGGAAGCTTCAACCGTAGTTGAAATAGTAAGTGTAAATACAACCGAGGGTTGGATCGGCCTTGGGAATACCTATTTCGGAAGTTTAAATACCAGAATTGGTTCGACCTTGGAATTTTTTAATCCATTTATCAATTACGAAATTATTAATGATAGGCCATTATTTAGCCCTTACCCTACCGTTATATCTGAAGAAAACCTGCATTACATTCAACCTGGGGGTATCATTGAAAAATCTGATGGCACTTATATTTTATTAACTCCTGTAGTATTCGGTCCTCATACCAAAAGAAGTATTTATTATGCAAGCAGTACCAACTTGGAAGATTGGACTTACCATGATGACCTAGTATTGGAGACGATGACTATCCCTTTTGCCAAAGCAAATGGCAACGTGTTTTCTACGGGAAATCCGCTTAGGTTGGAAGACGGTAGTTTACTAGTGCTGCTAGGGGTACAACAGCCCAATAACAATTATACTTCTGCATATATGATTGTGGATGAGGAGCTAAATATTTTGCAACAACCAACCGAAATAATGATTCCGGAATGGAATGGTTTAGATCAAAACAGTTTTCCCTTGTCCATCACCAAATTTAATAATGAGTACAGGATATTATTTCACCGAAGAAATCCAAGTTTTATAGATAGGGAAATCCATGAGATTGTTGCTTCAAATTTGTTCGATGCCCTGAATTTGAATCAAAGTATTATCTCTTCCAATATTATCCACAAAGGAAATACCAGAAGTGGTTATTTACGGGGGAAAGCAGATGATGCTGCATATATGGAATTTAATTCGGAACTCTATATTCTCCTAGGGGGTGAAGATCTAGGGTCTACCTATTTAACTTCTAGGAATCGGGAATACGGACTGGTTAAGTGGAACGGAGGTAGTTGGAATCATGATAGTAGAAGTCCATTATTGGTAAACCCTGTGCAATTGTACAAAAAGTATCCTGCCTATGATTGGGCTTGGGATCACCTGGGAGCCTTTGTCTCCCCAATTATAAAGAATAACACCCTATACGTTTTTATGGCTTTTGGGACGGACAATCCCGATTATTTTATATCTGGCATAAAGGTGTCCTTAAATTAGTCGTCTATAAATTTAATAATGCTGATCTAATAGGGTAGTCGACAGATAGTTTCCAGTGAACAGTTCTCTACAGCCAGAAGGCATTAGCCATCCCGATATTCTTATGGATTGACCAAGGGTAAATTATAGTTTTTTTCATATTTTCTGTTTTCTTTGATCAAAGTAAAGATCCTGTTGATTATTTTGGCCCGTACCGCATTGATTACCGTCATTTTATTTTT
>NZ_PHQQ01000026.1 GCF_002909235.1 Arenibacter catalasegens | reverse complement strand
TGAACTCAAAGGAAATAGTCTTAGAAAAAAACTGTAATATTGTCATGTCTTATCTTTTGTAAACCAAAATAGCAAGAGGGGTCAACATCACTAGAATGGGGGGTCAGTATCTATAGAATATCCAATCACACAACGATTTTCTGGACTATTTATATTGAGAGGCACTTCATCTGCGGATAATGCCATAAAAATACGCTGTGTGCTAATTCGTTTGAGCGCATTTGCCAATGTACTTTTTACACCTGCGGTCTGCCGTTCAGAATCTTTTCCACTAATAAACGCATCTGCCATCGCTCGCGACGTAGTATTTGTCTCCAAAAACTTAATAAGGCTGTCGGTGTCCAGATATTGATAAACAGCTATTAAATGTGGTAAGGTGCAGAATTGAGAATAATCGGTTTTCAATTTCCAAATCAAGCCGCCAATCAAACCTTCCGCCGCATCATTAAAGAATTTGGTTGTTCCAGTCGTTCCAGATTCCCTTTGCTCTAAAAGGTTTTCGATTAGCACCCTTGAAACCTCGTTTACGCTTTCTTCATTCTCTAAATAGCGCGGTGCAATAGGATTTACTCGATGTATAATTCTATCAAAGGAAATGACCTTAAATGGGATATCGCGATCCTTGAAAAGTGGATATGCCATTTCAGTCAATTCAAAATCTTTGTAATCGTGAATAATCCCACAAAAGTTTTCTCTCCGGAAGTGTTTCAGGAAACCATAGACAACACTTTCAGTCTTTCCACTACCAGCAGAACCTATGACCGATGCGCCACGTTTAATATTATCCAATTTGAAGTTTCCTTTGGTGGTAGTGAAATTGACCTGATATTTACTATTGCCATTTTTAGGTTTTTCGGTTTTATGCAAAAAAACATACAGTCCTATATTATTTAATGTGAGAGGACAGACCAAATAGAGTGCTATTAAATTTAGTTGTGTATGTTCGTTTAGATAAAGCACGAGGACACCAAGCATCAGAAAATTGATTAGGAAGGCATATCTGTTTATCCGAAACATTCCATAGAAAACCGTACTGGTTAAACCAATAATTAAAAGAACCGTTAAGAGATTGTCTAACTGCATAATTTAGATTCCTATGGAACTTGATTTAATGGCCACTTCTGCACCACGTCGTAGCCTGTTAATTATTTTCATTGCCAATTGTGCTTGCGTAACTGGAATACTTGGCAGCATCGGAATGCCCGATTTGCCCATTATTTTGAACGCCAATGCTTTTTCGTTAGTGGGTAATTTCATCAATGATGCAAAATAGATTTTTGGGTTTTTGATAAAATCTTTCCTTGCCTTATAGGTCTCAGCAAAATTTCTTTGGTAGCCGAAAGTTTTATCAAAGGTTTTTTCGGCACTCTGAAAAAAATTATCACGGTCAAAACCACGTTTTACTTTATTACCGTGCATCTCCACTTCCGAAGCTTTGTGTTTACTCCCTGGCGAAAGGCTGAATGTATTGGATGCATCCTTTCGACTCACGATAATATGAATATGACTTTGATTTCCCGCCTTTGGCATTCCTTGAACAATACGTTTGCCATTTTGTTGGTGTGGTGCTTCACGTTCCAATTTTGCCATTTCCTTTTGTTTGGGTTTTATATTCCCTTTTAGTGTTCCACTTTCTATTTTACGGATGTCATTTTTGAGCTGAAGTATTTTTGTGGCGTAGGGTTGGTTTTCTTTAATCTGAAAGTCCGTTCCTTTAAAGGTTCGTTGATGTTCAATTTTCGCATAATATTTTATATCATCGATGGTAATAGGACGACCATTAATTTCCCGATTGAAAGATGCTACATAATCCTTCATCAGCTCACGAGTGTATTTTTTTAAATCTTCGCTGCTGTTTTGTAATCTGTTTAATTCATATTTTGAAGGACTGACCGTAATGGAATAAAACTTCGGTTCGGTCTTCTTCAATTTCGCACCATTTCCATCGATATCTTTTACCACTTCTTCGGCTGAAATCTCATCGCCATATTGATTGAAAAAGTGTTCCATTTGTTCCTGTTCCAAACCTCGGTTTTCTTTCTCTAGATAACCCACAAAATCCGCTGAACTTTGTGAGTAAGTACCTCCTGATTTTTGAGGTGTAATTGTGATATACATAGCTCAAAAATTTAAAGTTCGTTGTTGTGATTTTGCTTTTCTCTGAATCTCACTTTCTTCTTTTCTTCTACAAATTTCTTCTCTAAAATCAAAGGTTTCTTTGTTGGTGTTTCCGTTTGAAAAAGTGATTCTATCATTGCGACCGTCGGCTTGGTTTGGGTCTTTTCCATATCTCGCATTATAGCGATTACTGCATTGATACGTTTCTTAATAGAAGCTTCGATTGTCCGACCAGTCGGACCCAATTTTTCCTTTGGCGATATCTCGTTGTAGAAGAAAAAATCGAGCATCGTTGCCATCGCCTCAGTATGTGATTTGAAGTGTGTTCTTGAAAATTCCTGAAAACGTTTTGCTGTTTTCTTTTTGAATCTAATTCCGATAAATGAGTCCATAATTCGCCGATTTGTCGCAAAATCTTCTCTAAAAATGGGCGTTTCCAGCCCGTTTGTCGCAAATAGTTGATTGTAAGGAAATTAAAATATTTTCAAATGACTGATAATCAGTTGTTTGAACACGAAAAGGAATCCGAAACATCGCGCAGCGTGTTACCCTCTTGCTATTCCTTTTCGTTCGCCACAGGCGAACAAAAATCCATACAATCCAGCTCAAAAAGCTGATTGCCATTTTAGGAAAATAATTTTCCGATATGTTATTTTTCGATGTGTATGGTTATCGGCGAAAGTCGAAAAGTGGATAACCTTACTTTAATTTGTGTGCTGTATTTCCAGCGAAATAAAGATACGTTTTTTTATTGACTTGAGATTATCTCAACACAAAAGCACCTCCAAAATTTAGAGGTGCTTATTTCTTATTTCAAAAAAAATTAGATATTGAAAATGAATTTATAAGAGTATAAATTTCGCATCGCTTCTTCTTCAATCATCGTTTCAAAACAAGTGTAATTTTCGGTTACGTATTTGCGAATACTATCGCCAAATTTCCGTTCAACGTCTATTTTAGAATTTTCTAAAAGTCGGTTTTGAGCTTCTTCGCTCAGGTCCGTAAAATTGAGATATACCATAGCTTTAGATTTTAGTATTCGCTTGGTAACATCAGCGTATTATTTACAAAAAATAACCTTAGTTCATCAAGCGGAAAATCGGTTACTCTATATCCCTGTTTTTCGAGAATATTATCGTTCCCATCGGTATAAATAATTTCAGCTTCATAACCTGTATAATCCTGTTTTTCTTTGGACAATCTTCTAAAATCTATGGTTACAAATTCGCTTCTATTTATCAAACTTTTTGCAATTACGGAAGTGTCCGTAATTAGCCAAAAACATTCTGCGACCTCGGATAAATATTTAAGTCCGTCCGTAAATCGGGTTCGTAATAATGGGATTTGATAGAACATTTCCGTACCGTGAAAATGTTGTAATCCTTCTTTAATTTCGTTAACTTGTGCTTTCATTGTGAATATATTTAATGTGTGAATAATGAAAAAAAGAGGGCGCATCTTTAGACGGTTACGCCCTCTTTAATTTTTGAATCCTACTTATCGTTTTTACTACCAAGTAATAGGATTTCATTTGCTTCAACCTCTGTTACATAGCGTTCATTGCCATCATCGGTTGTATAGGTTCGGGTTTTAAGTTTCCCTGTAACACCTAGTTCTTTACCCTTGCTTACAAATTTTTCTATAATTTCAGCAGTCTTGCCCCAAGCAACTACAGTATGCCAATTGGTGTCCGTTTGTTTTTCGCCTTTGGCATCTTTGTAATACTCGTTTGTAGCCAATGAAAAGCGTGCTACTTTTTTACCGCTTTCAAGGTTTGTAATGGTTGGCTCTTGTCCAACGTTTCCGATTAACTGTACGTGATTTTTTAAAGTACCCATAATAAAATATTTAAGAATTAATTAAAATCTATCTGAACCATTCAGACAGTTTGCGTATATTTTTTTTGAAGTGATTTACTTATTATATCTTGAGCGTTTTCCTTTTTTGTTTTTTTTGGTGCCGCTTCCTTTTTGATGTTTTTGTAAGATTTCATAAGATTCATTTTAGATTTACTTCCCATAGCGCCCTCGCTGTTACCTTTTTTTGTTGCTGATACATTTTCAATATTTGGAATTGAGAAGGACTTATAAATAGTGAAGCGCAGCGAGAACGGTTTATGCAGTCCGTTCAACTTCAAAATGTTGGTATTTTGCTGTCGAAAAAAGGGTATAACGGCGAGGGTGCAGATGTAAGTCTAAAGGCTTTTGTGAAATACAAAAACATAGGAAGCGGTACCAAATGAATAATGGAATTCAGATTTGGCGGACGCTATTCACAGTTTTGGCTCTGTAATGAAGTGTTCCGTTCCAGCGAAGCGGATCGGGTTAGCGGAATGGAAAGCCAAAAATGGGGATTGTGTCCAAGACCTTTCCAGGGAAGCTCTTTTTCCGAAATGTAGTTTTTCGCGAAATGCAGGGGAATGTGCTTACCGGATTATGAAAATGGATTACTCTCGTTTAGTAGAGTGTTAAGCGGACTTGACTTTAAAGGTGTAGATTAAGAATGAAGCGATTCTGCCATTTTCTGGCAGGTTCAGCGCAATTGAAATCGGAAGCTTTGAAGTTGTGTCCAAGATTTCTAAAGTGAAGCGTATTTAACGAAATGAAGTTTTTTGCGTAATGTAGGGAAATGTGCTGAGCGGTTTGGAAAGTACGGGCATAGTATTCAAACCCTGTCCTATAAATGGAAGCTTAGCAATACTTTCACCAAACCCTTTTATTTCATAGTCTTAAACGATTATATAAAGGTTTACAAAAAAACATTTTTAGTGGTTCACTTTAACCGTTTTTTGCACTCAAGCAAGACAACTGGAATATATACGCATGTTGCCACTACCAGCTTTAAAAAAATAAAAAATCCTCTCGATTTTTAAAAATTTATATAACTTATGTAATATATATTTTATATTCGGTGCATATAGAACATATGTTCTAAATGCAATTCTTGGCAGTAATTTAAGAAAATGACCGAAATGAATAAAATTTTAGAAATAATAGAGAAAACTAAAAAAACAGACTCGACTTCGCGTTGGCTAGAAGGATATCCTGAAAGCCAATGGAAATTATTATGTAGTTTAGAAAATGGTTGTTTTTTGGAAAACGAGGAAGAAATTGCGTTTTTTACTACAGACAATCAAAAAATAGGGTTAACTAAAAATTTTATAACAGAACGGACAAGAGAAAAAGCTGTTTATGGTTCAATGGGAACGGTAACCATAGAAAAAAACCTAATTGAAAAAGACATTTTTAAAATTACTGACAGAGTTGGTAATTATTTAAAAATTAGAGTAGAGCCGATGTTCAATAGTGGAGATTTAAACGAACAGGTTTATTATACTCAAACATTCACAAAAAAACAACTTGCTTTGATTTCAGATGGTTTTGTAAATAATTGGTTTATTCCAAGACATTCAATTGGTAAATCTTATATAAGGAGTCTTTCTTCTAATGAATACAAATTGTATTTTGAAAGTATAGGTTTATTACAATCAAAATTGGGAGGTTATAAATTTAGCGGAGTAATTGCAAACGGTGGTCAATATCACAATTGGTTAGAAATAATGGATTTATTAAAGACAACTAAAGAGGAGAAAGGGCTTTCAATGGATTTTATTGAAAATTTGGAAGAATATAACCATCACAATTACATATGAAATTATTGAACCTATTAATACACAGCCACGCTACTATAATTCCCAAAATCAGTTGAAAATATGAATGATTTTAAACAAGAATGTAAAAATTGTGGTTTTGCAATAGATGAATTCGACGATGGTTGTAAAGAATGTGGTTATTCAGTAGAATATCAACGCTCATTCGATTTAGAAAAGTTTAAATCTTTGGTAAACCTAAACAAATCGAAATCAACAGATAAAGGATTTGACTTAAACAACGATTTACCAACAAAAATTCAGGAATTTCAAGTACTAAGTGGAATGGACACGACTATGGACATTACCAATCAAAGGGTATTGGTCTTTGAATTAGGTGTTGTAACAAGAAAAAGCATTGGTAATCCCGATATGGGTTTAGAGCAGTATAGTGCAAGTTTGACCAACCTTACAAAGTACATTGTAGCTCACGAATCATCATTAGGAATGTATATTTTAGAAAATTTCCAAAACGGAAGTTTTGTTAAATTAAACCTAAATGAATTTAGTGCTCAAAAGCATGGTGCTGAAACCGTTTACTTTCATCTATCAGTTCCTACTAAAATCGAGTTTCTATAACTATATGGATATAAATAAATCTTTAGAAATTTTTACCTTAAAAAATGAACACATATTTAATATCGCTGAAATTGAATGGTGGTTATTAAAATACAAGGAAGCTTATCATAAGTGCAAAAGAGATTATAAAAATTTATGTTCTTGTTTTGGAGATTTGCCCTGTTGTTGTGTATTCAATTCCCCCGAAAGTAAATTTATTGACTTTTATAACGAATTAGACAAAATTACAGAAGTACACAAATTTGAAGATTATGCAAAAAGAGAATTAATTAAATACAAAAATATAAGTTCCAACAAACCCGAAGTAAAAAAATGGCTTGTAAAAAATGAAAATATAGCTAGTAAGGTTTTAGCATGTTTTTTATTCGATTATTTAGATTATTCAGAAGATGAAAATGACATTTTGCATTTATTGGCTTATAGAAACCGTAAAAAAAAATTAGAGATTTTTGTTGAACGAGCAGACTTTATCCACTTAATAGAATATAAGGAACTATTTGATGACCTATATTATGTAAAAGAGCTTTATCCCGAAGGTCTAAAACGAATTCAAGATGAAATAGAAAAATTGCCTAAAGAATAAACATAATGGTAAGGACGGACATAGTATACCACCCCCGCCGGATTAAAGTGAGAATAGCAATATTTATTGCAAACCCTTTTATAGCATAGTCTGAAACGATTTTTAAATGGTTCAAAAAAATCCATTTTCAGTGGTTCACTTTGACCGTTTTTTGCATTCTAATAGGTTTTTTAAGTCAGTTGGCATTCAATAGTATTAAAATGCTTTCGCAAGCGATGCATATCATCACTCACCTTGCGCTCAATAACTTTCGCATAAATTTGAGTAGTAGCTATCTTTGAATGCCCCAATAATTTTGAAACGGTTTCTATAGGCATCCCGTTACTTAGGGTGACCGTTGTGGCAAAAGTATGCCTGGCGATATGAAAAGTGAGATTCTTTTCTATACCGCATACGTCTGCTATTTCCTTTAGATAAGAATTCAATTTCTGGTTTGATATTTTGGGAAATACTCTGCCTTGTAAAATCGCTTTTTGGTTATCCTTATACTTATCTATGATATCCAAAGCTTTTGGCAATAAAGGAATATGAATAGGCTTGGTTGTTTTTTCACGATTATAATAAATCCATAGTTCCCCATCAATACCAATTCGAATATTCTCAGCGCTTAGATTGATAGCATCGATATAACTCAAACTCGTATAGCAACTAAAGACAAACAAATCCCTTACCAATTGTAATCTTGGAATAGTGAAGTTCTTTTTCTCTATTTCCTGAAGTTCTAATAGACTTAAAAAGCCACGTTCAGTCTTAATTCGTTTCGCCTTAAAATTAATGAAAGGGTCGCGTTCCATCCAATCCAATTTACGTGATAGGTTAATTAGTTTTCTAAAGCGTTCTATATGCTTCATAACTGTATTGTTTCCCATACGTCTTTGATGGTCCTGAGGAATATAACCTCTCAAAAACTTCTCAAACTTTATGATAAAGTCATAATCCAGATCCCTCAACTGTATATCTGGACTCTTATAAGCTTTTGAGAGAAACCTAGAAATATAGCGCTGTGTTGTAAAATAGTTCTTTTGAGTTCCCCATTTTAACTTGCCCTTCATATCCTCATTATGATAGCTAATTATGTCCAAGACCGAACGGTTAATTGCATCCAAACCAAGAAACCTTGCTTTAATCGACCGCGCAGTTATCTGCTTATGTTCTGACTTTAAGTCTTGATAGGCTTGAAATAACTGATTATAAGTTTCGTCTAGATAGGTATTAAGGATACGTGATTTTTGTCCTGTGCCCTTTGCCCTATTTCTGTCACTATCCCAGTTGGTTATTGAAACTTTGCGATTTAAACTGATGGCAGCCCTATTTCCGTTTACGGTAATCCGCGCGTAAAGTGATGCCTCACTGTTCTTTGTTCTAGATAAGTTTACCCAAAACAGAATACTGAATGAAGAAGATGTTTTCATAATTTCGTCTTTTTGTTAACATTAAATGTTGTTATCAGACGAAAGTCAAATCACTTAAAGATACATTTATTTAGCCTACGTCAATGAATTTTAACAATTCGGTCAACACTTTTCTAAAAATTAATTTGTTAACCGAATTGTTGACGTGTTCTTTGGATATAATTGTTTTTTTTTGATATCCCTAAAAACATAAAAACCTGTTAATCATAAGATTAACAGGTTTTTAGTATGGATTGATATCCAATTTCGTCGGGATGACAGGATTTGAACCTGCGACCACACGGCCCCCAGCCGTGTACGCTACCGGACTGCGCCACATCCCGAAAATTACTTTTCGTCGAGATATCGTTTGATACCTCTTTTCTTTATCTTTCTTTCCAACTGCACCGCCTCGGTTCGATCGGCACAGGGATAAATCTTTATCAAAATCCAAGGTCTGCCCTTGGATGGATACTTTTTACCACCATTATTGTGGGTAACAAGCCGTTTTTCAACATTGTTCGTATGACCCACATAATACCTGTCGGCCGTTTCACTAAACAATATGTAAACTACATAATCCATTATTTCAAGCGACCATCACGCCCAGGGCGTGATACCCTACCGAGCCTGTCCCGCTCCTTTGCGGGAACTGCGCCACATCCCGAAAATTACTTTTCGTCAAGATATCGTTTGATACCTCTTTTCTTTATCCTTCTTTCCAACTGCACCGCCTCGGTTCTATCGGTACAGGTATAGACTCTTTTCAAAATCCAAGGTCTGCCCTTGGAAGTATACTTTTTACCACCATTATTGTGAGTAACAAGCCGTTTTTCAATATTGTTCGTCTGACCCACATAATACCTGTTGGCCGTTTCACTGAACAATATGTAAACTACATAATCCATTATTTCAAGCGACCATCACGCCCAGGGCGTGATACGCTACCGGTCTGTCCCGCTCCTTTGCGGGAACTAATCCACATCCCGAAAATTACTTTTCGTCGAGATATCGTTTGATACCTCTTTTCTTTATCCTTCTTTCCAACTGTACCGCCTCGGTTCGATAGGTACAGGGATAAACTCTTTTCAAAATCCAAGGTCTGCCCTTGGAAGTATACTTTTTACCACCATTATTGTGAGTAACAAGCCGTTTTTCAATATTGTTAGTCTGGCCCACATAATACCTGTCGGACGTCTCACTGAACAATATGTAAACTACATAATCCATTATTTCAAGCGACCATCACGCCCCGGGCGTGATACGCTACCGGTATGTCCCGCTCCTTTGCGGGAACTGCGCCACATCCCGAAAATGAGATTGCAAAAATAGGAAAGATCAAACAATTTAACCCTAACCTTTGTCAAAAAATTGAAACTTTTTTATACCGACCCTATAATACAATTTGTAAGGAATGATATTCCCTATTCTTCATCAATGCATAAGGCTGTAACAATCAAAATACGTTAGAAAAATTTGCAAAGTATTAAACGGTTGGTCAATTGAAAAATAAATCCTAATTTGAAAACTTTAATTCATATTCTAATCAATCCAATTAAAATAGTAAAATCTACCTATGATGCTTAAACGATTAATCACTTGCTTTTTCTTGACAAGCACTACCGTTTCCATTGGTCAAATCACTGATGACAACCTTATACGATTACAATACAAGGATACCACCTCCACCAAGGATCTTGCTGTGGGACTCTGGGCCAATCCCTTACCCATGGATTATGATCAGGATGGAGATCTAGATTTGGTTATTTCGTGTACAGACGTTCCATTTAATGGCACATTTTTGTTTAAAAACTCATCCAAAGACGAACAAGGCAACCCAATATTTGATACCCCCATTAAAATTGGTGACGGCATGCGGAATGTTTCCATCTCCTATGTGGAGGGGGAGGCTAGGGTTTTAGGAGTTGGTTTGGAATACGACAACTTTAGAAGATATGGATATACAAGGCCAGAAGGACTGTACCAGGCATCCGAGCTAATTGATCTTTATAAAGAACGTTTTAGCGATTGGAAATACGTTGATTATGACAATGACGGGGATATGGACCTCATCGTAGGAATAGATGATTGGAGTGAGTATGGTTGGGACAATGCCTTTAACGACAAAGGGGAATGGACCAACGGAGACCTTCGGGGATACCTTTATTTATTGACCAACGACAACGGAAAATATAGAAATGATGGGAAAATTCTAGCTGGCAACCAACCTATAGACGTTTATGGCAATACTACGCCCAATATGGCCGATTTTGATGGTGATGGTGATCTGGATATTATCTGCGGGGAATTCATTGATCGCTTTAGCTACTTCGAGAATACAGGAACTCGCGAAAACCCCATTTATGCCAAAGGAAGATTTCTTGAAAATAATAATGGAATCCTAAAAATGGATCTGGAAATGATGAGGCCGGTGGCACTTGATTGGAACAATGATTCTAAGATCGACCTTGTAGTTGGCGATGAAGACGGAAGGGTAGTATTTATTGAAAATACAGGGACAGTCACTAACAAAATGCCTGTATTTAAATCGCCCGAATATATCCAACAGAGAAGTCAAAATCTAAAATTCGGTGCTTTAGTTACTCCCTTTAGTATTGATTGGGACGATGATGGTGACGAAGATCTGATCTGTGGAAATTCAGCCGGCTATATTGGTTTCATAGAAAATCTTCATGGAGGCGATACTCCGGAATGGAAAGAACCCATCTATCTGGAAGCCGATGGTGAAGTAATGCGTATTATGGCAGGCAACAGCGGCTCCATTCAAGGCCCGGCCGAAAGTAAGTGGGGCTATACGACCCTGACTGTCGCGGATTGGGATGGGGATGGATTAAAGGATATTCTGTTGAATTCCATATTTGGCAAAGTGCAATGGTATAAAAACACAGGGGCAAAAGGTGATCCCAAACTAACTAAAATGGGAGGTGTTAAAGTAGCTTGGGAGAAAAACAAAGTTCCAAAACCAAAATGGAACTGGTGGAATCCAGAAAAAGACGAATTGGCCACACAATGGAGAACTACACCTTATGCAATAGACTGGAACAAAGATGGCCTTATGGATTTGGTAATGTTAGATCACGAAGGATATTTGGCGTTTTTTGAGCGATTTAAAAAGCGGGGCAAGCTTTATCTAAAACCAGGACAACGTATCTTCAAAAATGCCGATGGGGAAATCGGCAACGACCTATTACGTTTAAACGAGCGTGAAGCAGGTGGTAGTGGTCGAAGGAAAATAGAGTTTACCGATTGGGACAGCGATGGGGACCTTGATCTCTTGGCCAACAGCGAAAATATTGAATGGTACGAGAATTTAGGGGAAACTAACGGAATCACTGTTTTCAAGAAAAAAGGAAATCTGGTCAAAACCAAACTTGCAGGGCACACCACTAGCCCAACCATGGTTGACTGGGATAAGGATGGCAAGCCAAATTTATTGATCGGAGCCGAAGACGGACATTTTTATTATTTAAAGGATTAAGGACTTTTCAAATCTCAAAGGAAAGTGGGGTCTGTAGGATTTCTTATTTCTTTAACTTAATTTGTAGACATCACTAATTAATATAGGGGTAACCAAAGCAGAATGAAACGTTTATTACTATCCTTTTTTATGCTGCTGTTTATATTGATGGCATGTAAGAATAAATCGACATCAGAGGGAATCTCCCTTTTTAACGGGAAAACATTTTCTGGTTGGGAGGGAGATACTATTTCTACTTGGAGGATTAAAGATGGAACTATCATAGGTGGTTCTTTGGATAATACCGTCCCTCATAATGATTTCCTATGCACAAAGCGTCCGTATGCCAATTTCATACTTAAACTAAAGATAAAATTAATGGGGAAGGAAGGATTTATCAATTCCGGAATTCAATTTAGAAGTAAAAGGTTAATGGATCCATCCTACGAAATGACAGGCTATCAAGCAGATTGGGGAGAAAATTATTGGGCCAGTCTATATGATGAATCCCGAAGAAACAAAACCTTGATGGCTCCAGACTCACTAAAAATACAACGCTGGATAAAAATTGACGATTGGAACGATTATGAAATTAGGGCCGAAAATCGGAACATACGTCTTTACATCAATGGCAACTTAACAGTTGACTATACCGAAGAAGACATAACTATACCGCAATCCGGCTTGATAGGGCTTCAGATCCATGGTAACGGAAAGGCCCAGGTTGCCTTTAAAGATATATTTATAGAAGAATTAAACTAACTGTTTCAACATAACCAGGGCCTATGACCAATCCTCGTTTACTTTCCCATACTTTTTTACTACTGCTATTTATTGTTTTTTCGAGCTGCCGAACAAGTAACAAAAAAGAGGCCTCGGAACTTGCGGGAAAAGACACCACGATCATTGATCAAGACTATGCACTTGAAGCTACCATGTTGGGGTATTTCGCCAATGATGGAACCCGTAATCCAACCCTTCGGGCCAACCCTGGAGATCGTGTACGTATTACAATTACCAATGGTGAGACCATGACACATGATATTGCCATGGAGAAATTGGGAATAAAGAGTGGCACCCTATTGGAAAAGGGATCCAGTACGAGTATCACCTTCCTAGCAATGGAAAATGACACCTATTTCTGCACGGTTCCAGGACATCGTGCGGCGGGCATGGTGGGGAAATTTGAGATCGTGGAGGGAGACCTATCGGGACCATCCATTACAGGAGTTCTACCCACAAAAAATGGAAAACCGCTGAACCTCGGCTTTGAAACCGGTTCACTTCAAGATTGGACGGCCACCGGAAATGCTTTTAAAAATCCTATCTATAAACAAGACCCTTCCCCAGTACATGAGACTGATGCCCAAATTTCCTTTGATGGCAACTACTTTCTAACCAGTGGAGGCACCACTAATTATAAACTCACGGGTACTTTAATTTCTGTACCTTTCAAGGTAACCCATCCCTATGCTTCCTTTAAGATATCGGGTGGTGCATTGGCCGACACGCGTGTGGAAATAAAGCTCACCGAAACCGATCAAGTCATCTATAGTTCCACTGGACAAGGCAGGGCAACGCTGCAACCCGTAGTGATAGATCTTAAACCTTATTTACAAAAGGATATATTTATTCGTATTATTGATGACGAAACCGGTATCTCACAAATTCCATATATAAAGGATGATAAATGGGCACATATAAATTTTGATGACTTCCGGTTCTACCCCACTCGACCCTTTTTTCCCAATGAATTAAATAAGGATGACATTATTGTACTGCCTCCATTGGACCCTATAATCAATTCAGGCCTTTCAGGGAAAGAAGCAGCAAAGGCTATGACTTTGCCCGACGACTTTAAAATAACCTTGGCCGCCTCGGAACCAGATGTAGTTCGCCCAATAAGCTTTACCATGGATGCTCGCGGTCGACTTTGGGTCGTTGAAGCACACACCTACCCTACTCCCGCCCCTGAAGGACAGGGAAAAGATCGTATTCTCATTTTTGAGGATACCAATGGTGACGGAACTTTAGATAAGAGAAAGGTTTTTACTGAAGGCCTAAATCTGGTTAGCGGAATAGAAATAGGCATGGGAGGTGTATGGTTGGGGGCTGCCCCGTATTTGTTATATATTCCAATCGATACTGAAAAAGACAAGCCATCGGGACCACCTCAAAAATTACTGGATGGTTGGGGATTGGATGATACCCATGAGGTAATAAACAATCTGCGCTGGGGACCAGATGGATGGCTTTATGGCGTACAAGGAGTTTTCACCCATTCCAATGTAGGCAAGCCCGGAGTTTCTGACAAACAAAGAACTAAAATCAACGCAGGCGTCTGGCGCTATCACCCAACGAGACATGAGTTTGAAGTATTTGCCGAAGGAAGCAGCAATCCTTGGGGAATTGATTTTAATGACTACGGTCATCCGTTTATCACGGTTTGCGTAATTCCACATCTATACCACGTTATCCAAGGGGCCAGATACCAACGTCAGGCAGGGAATCATTTTAATCCCTATACCTATGATGATATTAAAACCATTGGGGACCATGTACATTGGTTGGGCGACCGTGGGCCTCATGCCGGTAATTTTAGGTCAGCGGCAGCTGGTGGGGGTCATGCCCATGCAGGCGCAATGATTTATTTGGGCGGAAATTCATGGCCCAAAGAATATCGGAATACCATCTTTATGAACAACATCAATGGATCTAAACTTAACAATGATCAACTTACTAGATCCGGGTCTGGATATGTCGGCTCCCACAATAAGGATTTTCTAGCCATGAACGATTCCTGGTCCCAATGGCTCAACTTCAAATATGACCCCAGTGGATCTGTATTTGCAATAGATTGGTACGACCAGAATCAATGTCACAGTTCCAACCCAGATGTGCATGATAAGACTTTGGGACGGATATTTAAGATCAGCCATAAAAATGATCAGTGGGTTAAGGTTGATTTGCAAAAAGCATCCGACCTGGAACTCGTCAACTACCAATTGCATCCCAACGAATTTTATGTGAGACAGGCTAGGACAATCTTACAAGAGCGAGGAGGTAATCCTGAAGTACATACTGCGCTTAAAGCTATTCTAGCCAATAATGAAGACGTAACCAGAAAACTACGAGCGCTATGGACCTTACACGTTACCCAAGGGCTAAACGAAAAAGAACTATATGATTTACTGAGCAACAACAATGAATATATTAGAAGTTGGGCTATACAATTGTTGACCGAGGATAAGAAGGTATCACCAACCACCTTAGAAAAGTTTGTAGGGATGGCCAAAAAAGATCCATCACCTTTGGTAAGGCTCTACCTAGCCTCTGGAATGCTTCGTTTGGCACCCGCAAAGCGCTGGGACGTTTTGGAGGCACTAGTTCAGAAAACGGAAGATTTAACAGACCACAATATCCCATTAATGTTATGGTACGCTACCGAACCCTTAATTCCCCTGGACCCTGACCGTGCGCTCCAATTGGCCGGAAAAACCAAAATCCCTAATATTCTAACGTATACGCTTCAAAGGATTGGCGCATTGAAAACCGCAGCATCCAAAAATTTATTAAAAAAGTACCATGGTCAACTAGACCCAGAGCAATCAGAGGAAGCTAGGTTACAATTAGTGCTCGTCGAAAAACTATTGAGTGAATAATAACCTAACATTGGCATTTATAAAAGTGTTAATTTTAATACCATAACAAAACCAAAAAATGAAAACGGGAATTAAAAATACTATTGGACAAGTTTTTTGTGGTCTTTTGATATATTTCGGTAGCCTCCAAACCTCCATTGGGCAGAGTAAAACCAACGAGAATTTTAAAAAAACAGTGCTCACAAGGGATTTTATTTCAGAAGGAGTTGCTGTTGGTGACTTAAACAAGGACGGTTTGATGGATATTGTAGCAGGCTATTATTGGTTCGAAGCACCTTCATGGAAGAGACACGAAATGGCACCATCCCGAACCTTTAACCCATGGAAGGAATACTGTGAATCTTTCTTGAACCTGAGTATGGATGTAAATTTGGACGGATGGCATGATGTAATCATAATAGACTATCCTGGAAAACCAGGTTTTTGGTTTGAAAACCCTAAAAACAAATCTGGAGATTGGAAGAAGCATATCATTGCGGACGGAATGGGTATTTCCAATGAATCGCCAGGTTTTGTAGATATTGATGGGGATGGTAGGTTGGATATACTCTGCGGAGATGTGGATAAAAATCAAATTGTTTGGCTACAGGCTCCCTTGAACCCGGGGGAAACCCAATGGAAGCGTTTTCCGATCAGCACTGAAAATGTGCCGGGAACGGAGCGGTTTTCCCATGGTATTGGCTTGGGAGATGTTAATAATGATGGTGTAGATGATGTAATGATTGCTGAAGGTTGGTTTGAAGGAAAAGCTGACAAAACCATTGGAAATTGGCAATTTCACAGCACAAATCTAAGCGATCCCTGCTCCCATATGCAGGTGCTGGATATAAATAATGATGGTAAAAACGATGTGGTCACTGCCTCGGCCCACGCATTGGGAATATGGTGGCACGAACAGCTAGATGGGCTAAACTTTAATACGAACCTAATTAGCAATACCACTTCCCAAACGCATTCAACTATTATGACGGACATCAATGGAGATGGTAGCAAGGAATTAATTACAGGCAAACGCTACTTGGCCCATAATGGCAACGATGCGGGGGACAGTGATGCGCCAATTCTTCTTTATATTGAATTTACTCCCGGCAAAAAACCTTATTTCAAAGAACATATTATCGACCACGATTCGGGTGCAGGCCTTAATATTGTGGTGGAAGATATGAACAAAGACCAGAAACCTGATATCGTGATTGCTAACAAAAATGGAGTCTTTCTTTTTGAGAATAAAATGAGGGATTAACCAACTGCAATCATCCCAGAAATGAACAGTATCGTTGATCAATAGCAAAATATATCAACTACAAGTTTACAACATAATGCAGAGGTTTGGACTGGGATTACCAATGATATTTATAGGTTCTAAAATCCAAAAATAAATACATCTCAATTTATTTTTATTTTATTAGCGGGGTTCGACCTATAAGCCATCCCGTAACAAGCTTTCGCCTAAAAGCCAGGATCAAGGTGGATATGGATCTATGGCGCGCCGTTCTATATTAAAACTTCTTAAATCGAATTGTCCGGCAGACTCTGCTACCATAATAAAAGCCCGATACTATAACTGTATCGGGCTTTATTAAAACAAAATTAAAACTAACTCAATTCCTTAGTTTACGTCCCAAAACAATTTGGTAGTCAAATTATCCTCAGAACTTACCGTATTATAATTATCAGTGTTATAAACACGCTCGCTATTTGGGTAAATCCAACGGTTAGGTGGCAATGTCTGTTCGTTAGCGTTATCAGGTTGAAATGAGAATTGAGGCAAATTCAATCTTCTTTGCTCAGCCCAGCTATCAGGCAATTGAAGAACGCTAAAATGTATCCATTTTTCAGTTGCAATCAAGGACAATTTTTCCGCAGCCGTTGTAGCGTTATCCCAATTTACATCGGCACTACCAATATAAGCCTGTACTTCTGCATCATTGGTAGGAACTAGATCAATAGAGGTTCCATCTGCACTTAATTCACGTAGGTCATAATAGAATTCCGTAGATTTTTCAATGGCGTCCTCATAACTAGCTTTAGCCATCGCGTCATTACTGGCCTTTAGATAATACTCGGCCTTATGTAGACTTACTTCAGCTGCAGTAAACAAAAGTCCGGGGAAATATTCATTTCTACTTAAGGTTGAACGGTTATATCTGGATAGAGTTCCTCCAGCTACCAATGTAGTTTGTACATTCTCGCTTAGTAAAGGATCTAAACCTAAATAGGTACCACCAGCTTCCTCTCCTGGTTCGTACATAGCTCTCAATCTAGGATCCGCATTATCCAACATATGATCGATCATTGCCTTTCCGGCCAAGTTGCCATCCCAATCTTCCAAACCACCCCTGAAGCCTTTGGAGTGAATAGGGGTATCCAAACTAACAACATCTATTTGAACGTTTTCAAGATTGGTCTCCACCAAAGGATATTGTCCTGGATTTGCCAAAATAGCACTAATCTCGGACTGCGCTCTAGATTGAAACTCCGAAACTCCAGAAACTCTGGTCAACATTCTTAATCTAAGTGAATTACAATACTTTTTCCAAGTAGCTATATCACCACCGTTAACAAAATCCTGAGTCTTAAAACCAATCATGATTCCAGGACTAACGTTAATGCTGTTCAATTCATCAGAAAAACCTTTTAAGCCATCCAACATGGTAGTATATATACTTTCGGCAGTATCATAAGCTGGTAATGAAGCCAAATAATCACCTCCATTTTGACTTAATCTACCCGCATCAGAGAAAGGAATATCACCATGCAGGTCAACTACCCTTTGGGTATGATCATAAAGGTAAATAGTAGCTGTAAGCATATACACCCTTAAATCAGCTTGATCCTCTGAAGAAAGATTATTGTAAATTTTCTCCAACTCCCTGTATTGCGACAAGAAATCATAGTAATTTCCCCATCGCCCACCAATACCGGCTTCACCGGGAACATATTGGTTTGAAGCGTTCACCCAACCCACTGCTTGGGTATATCGTGTTAATGTAGTTCTTAGAACTACAAAATAGTTCCAATAGGCTGGAAGAACATATTCCCTATTCGCAACGAACATTCCAGCAAATTGCTTTTCTACTGTAGCTGTCGATACTTTGGAAGGGTTTGCGTAATTCTCACTAAAATCTGCCTCAGTACACCCGCTGATGACCGTAGCCATAACAATACTGAGCATTATCGATAATTTTTTCATGAAATATCTTTTTAAATATTCTTATTTATATTATTATAAACTAGCTCTTACCATTAGACCGAAAGAACGAGTAGAAGGGTTGGTACCAACGTTATTAACGTTTTGGAACCATCTAGAGCCAGCTGTTGTCTGTTCTCCATCCATATCCTTAATTGTTCTGTACAGATAAAACAAGTTTCTACCAAAAACAGAAAACTGTAATTTACTAAGTCCGATCTTCTCCAATACTTTTGTCGGCATTTTATACCCTATGGATAATTCCCTCATTTTAAAATACGTATTCTCCTTTATATATAGTTCATATCGAGTGTTAGGACTATACTGAGGTCCACCCCAGTTATAAACCGTCCAATAATAATCAGCAGAAGAAGCTATTTGATCGTTAGGTTGACCATCATTGGTAACCCCTTCCAATAAAATACCATCATGGTATACTACCTCTCCGCCTGGACCAGCAGTTGCACTAGGAGTAGTCTGAATTCTTGTACCACTAACGTCCTCATAATAGCTAAGACCGCCATGTTCAGTATCCATGTAATTTAAGCTTTCCTCAGTAAGACCACGACTGATCATCCAATTCAACGCCGTTGGCATTACGTGACCACCAATACGGCCATCAACAAGTGCATCCAAAGTAATGTTCTTATAACTAAAGGAGTTCATTACACCACCTGTCCATTTGGGCATGGCATTACCGAATTTTTCCATATTATCAGCATCAACCTTATATAATCCATTAGGATCAACAATTCTTCTACCTTGGGAATCCGTAGCAACCGGATGCGCGTAAAGATCTCCCATGGGTTGTCCTACCAACGACTTCAACTGTGCAGCATTCCCGTCATAATCGGCATGCAATAATTCATCCAATCCTGGTGCCAATTTCTCAACTTTGTTTTCGTTCTTTGCAACGTTTACGATGATATCCCATCTAAAAGATCCAGTGTCTACAGGAGTACCTGACAAACCTAACTCATAACCTTTGTTCCTAAGTGTACCGATATTGGTAAGCACTGAATTTGCCCCTGAGCTACTTGGAAGCGTCAAAGGAAGAATCTGATCAACTACTTGGGCATTATAGTAGGAAGCATCAAGACCTAGCCTACCCTGAAAAAATTTAAGCTCCATACCAAATTCATACTCATGTTTCTCTTCAGGTCTAATCCCGTCATTTCCAAAACTGGAAGGTATAGTGGTATACAATACAGGGTTACCACCTTGAGAACCTAACGTATTCTGGTTATAAGCAATGTTGGCTCCATAAATATCAGGGTAGTTACCCACAATACCCCAAGATCCGCGAATTTTAAAATAGTTCATAAATAGTGGAAGATCAAAAGCCTCTGATAGCACAAAACTCGAGTTTACCGATGGGTACACAAAGCTATTGTTGTTTGGGTTCATCGTGGAAGTCTTATCCTTACGAATTGTACCCTCTACGTAGAAATATCCTTTGTAATCCAAATTCATAGTACCCAATATGGCATCTTTTACAATAGAGCTACGACTACTACCGGAATTAGGTGTGTTTACGGATGCAGAAATGTCGAACCAATTTTCTACACTTAGTCCACCATTTGTTCCTCTGCTTAAGTTAGACTCGTTTTGTTTGGTGGCATTGTAACCTGCCATCATGGCCAGCGTCAAATCTGTAGTAATTGGAGTTTCATATCTTAACAACAATTCACCGTACAATACATTGAAATTATCATTGCTCATACTAAACCCACCAGAATTACCAAAAGCCAAAGGTCTTTCTGTAGAACTACTGGCCTCAGTTTTTCTATTGGTGAAGTCACTAGAAATTCTTCCTCTTAGGTTTAGCCCCTTAGTAACGTCCCAGGTATTGGTAATAGTACCAATTACTCTATTGCTCTGTTCTTCCAACATATTCTCCTTTACCCTCCAAATAAAGTCTCCAATATCTCCTCTAAATCCAGGATATATAATGTTTTCCTCCGGAGTTAAACTCTGATCAGTTCCTTGAACATAACGATACCCTTTACTTGTTTTATATCTGTTCAAATACCAGTCGCCATGATCCCATCTGGTCATCATACCTCCAAAGTTATTGGTCAATCGGTCTACCGAATAAGGTCTATTGAAGACAGATTGATTAACATAATTCACGATTACATCTGTAGAAAAATCCTTTGCCCATTTGAATGTTGTATTCAAATTAAATACATTTTTTTTCTCCTCAGCACCTAAACTTATACCTTGATTATCCTGACGGGTATAAGAAAATCTTAAATTGGAATTGTCGGTCACATTGGTAATGGACATGTTAACACTGGTGTTGTGAGCTGTGTTGAATAGTCCAGAATAATTATCCTGTTGTGCTTCATAAGGCCTTACTATTCCATCCCAACCTATGGTTGGTTTACCGTCAAACTTAGGTCCAAAGTTAATACTATACCCCAATACACCCCTTGTTTCGGCAGTACCATTCCCATCTACATCATGATATATAAATCCTTCGGCATCCTGTCCGCCATTAGAAACGTTCAATGGAGCACCTGGCCCCCTTACGTTTTGATATCTTGGAAGATATGCCACTTTGTCAAAGCTATAAGAAGAACTTAAATCTACTTTCATTCCCTTCTTACTATTTTTACCGCTCTTTGTAGTAATCAATATAACTCCGTTCACCGCTTCAGAACCGTAAAGTGCTGCTGCAGATGCACCTTTAAGAATGGAAATGTTATCTATATCCTCTGGGTTAATATCCAAAAGACCATTACCTCTTAAACGTTGGTCTCCCCAATAATTATTGTTGGAAACTTCACCGTCCCTAATGGGCACACCGTCCAAAATAATTAACGGCTGACTTCTACCTGTAATAGAGGCTACACCTCTTATAGTTATGTTAGAGGCACTGGTAGACCCACCAGGAGTAGTGTTTATACTAACACCGGGAGCCTTTCCATACAATGCTGTTGCAAAGTTAGGTGTTGCCGTTTCGGTCAAAGCTTCTGCACTAATAGTCGCAGTAGCATAACCTAGGGACTTCTTTTCCCTTGTAATACCCAAACCAGTTACAACAACTTCTCCTAATTGCTCAGCATCCTCTGCAAGAACAACTTTAATAGAAGTTTGTGCACCCACTGCAACTTCTTTTTTGGTAAATCCTAAAGAAGACAGCACCAAAGTGGCATTGTTGGAAACTTTAATGGAAAAGTTTCCATCAAAATCTGTTGAGGTACCGTTTGTAGTACCTTTTTCTACCACGTTTACACCTGGCAGTGGAGTACCCAAATCATCGGAAACTGTCCCGGAAACAGTCTTGGTCTGAGCCGTCATTCCCTGTACTAAGAGAAATGCACTCAATAATAAATAGTAATGAAATTTTTTAATCATCCTAAGAATTTTTAGTTAGTTAATTAGAAGTTTACAGGGGGTTACCCTAATGTTAATTAATTACTAAATTTTCGCTTTCTTGGTAAGGAAAAGAAATTAATTCGACTAACAACTTTACGTAAAAGTCAAATGACTAACTATCAACTATGATTGTAAAATAAAAACCATACAAAATTGAATTATTTTGTATGGTTTTTATTTCTAGAGAATGTGCTATCCATATTAATTCACTCTACAAATTAAATGGACGCAAAAATTTATTTGTAGCGTATTTTCCATGACCTCTACCTTACCCCTCTAACCGTTCTCAGTCTCATTGAAGAATAGGACTTGACTTTGGATCATTTTTAACCCTCTCAATAATTTCACATAGATTGGAATGAGTAGTCTAGCCAATATTGTTAAAACAAAAAAAGGGCTGACCCATAAGATCAACCCTTTTTTCAACTAGCTTAATAATAATTAACTCTTAGGTCCTTCTCCGTAATTTGGATTACTAGCATCAAACCAAATTCTTTGCGTATTTAAAATACTTGGATCATTGGTACCTGTAGTAAATCCTTGCTCCTCTATGGATTTTTTTGCATTTGCAAAATTAACATTATCCTCTGTAGGAGTTCCAATCTCAAAACGTCTTGGAATCGTCAAGGGAGCACCTGCAGCCAAGAAAGGCTCCCGGGCCAAAACAGAACTACCAACCATAGGAATACCAGAGCGTCTAACAGTCGTATAGGTATCATGCGGGGTAATTGCAAAATTAACATACTGTTGAATATACACTTTTTCCAAACCTTTGGTGGAAAGATCGTAATCTGGCTGTGCCAACAAATCAGCAATTTCATTAGCCTTCAATTTGGTAGATGCCGTTGCTGCCATTGCCTCGTCTTGATAAACCGGGTCGTTTTCATAGTAATATGTACCCGAATTTTTAGCAAGAATATCCATTCTTTGAATAGATAACTCAACTCCTCGGTTAAAATATGCCTGAGCACTTCCTGGAACATTTGCTCCTAACAATTTAAATTCTGCCAAATAAAGGTTGGTTTCAGCTGATGAACCTAATATTACTTCTAATGCAGGATGGTTGCCGTTTTTTTGAATTAAACGCCCACCCGGACTTGTTGGGTAAGTAAAGTCGATTCCGGTACGCGTGTTCTTTTCAGCAAAAGAAGAAGTTGAAGTATACGATTTTTCCACACCACCTAAGGTAATTCTATTCCTTGATGCTTGTTGAAAATAATCATCATAAGCACCGTCCTGTTGCTTATCCGGTGAAACTGGAGCTCCATGATACCTTACCCAAGGTTCTCCTGGGCCAGACCAACTCTCAAAATTCCCACTACCGTTGAATACCACGTATTGTTCCACATAACTTGGAAGTTCTCTTCCGGCATCAATAAAGGCCTGAACAACCTCCGCATTAAAATCATTTTTATCGAACAAAAATCGTACTCTAGGATCCTTATTATCCCGTAAGAAATCTACAAGGTTTAATCCACCTGTACCTGGCTGTGTACCATTACCTGTTCCCCTGTAGTTTATTCCTCTTTTATATATAAAATCCTCGTCCAACGCATTCATAATACCAGCAGATGAATTAGCTACTTCTCCTGCAATACTTAATGCCTTGCTTCTGTCCGCATTTACAAGCCTAGCAGCAATCCTTAACTTTAAAAGATTACAAAATTTAGCCCATTTGCCATAATCGCCATTATAAACAATGTCTTGACTAGCTAAGCTAAATTGTTCTGAAGCCGTTAAATCTGCAATTGCGCCATCCAATTCTGCCAACCAAGTAGTAAACAAAAGTGCTTGTTGATCGTAAACAGGTGTAATTAATGGTGGTGAAGTATAAGGTGCCAAACCGGCTTCAGTATACACCATAGACCCTGTATAATCTGTTTGGGTCAACGCTGTTGCTACTTGAGTAGCAAATGTGATTCCTTTAATTGCCCGCATCGTGACCTTTTCCTCTTCAGGCAATGCGTCTATTTTGGCCCTAATATCCTTGGCGTTCGGAATTATACCATATACATTCTGTGACCCACCTTGGGCAGCCATTTCCACAAAAGTTTCAGGGTTACCTACTCCAGTGCCGGTAATCTGACTCCAAGGATATACATAATCAAAATTGGTATAAAACCAAATTACGTAATCATTGGTGTACATATCATTTATCACCTTGGCTGTCGAGTATCTAAGATCTGGTTCAGAGAGCGTAGATGGATCACTGTTCAACTTAGCAAACTCCTCCTTATCGCAACCTACGATAAAGACTGCCAAGAGAATTAAAATTATTTTATATGTTTCTTTCATCTTTATAATTATTTATTATTAAAAGTCAATAGCAATTGAAAAAGTGTAGCTAGCCATATATGGACTAAAAGAACGCTCACGGAAAGAATCCGAACTAGTGGTTCCCCTGAAACTTTCTGGATTGATATCGTTTGGCAAGGAGTTATACAAATACACAACATTTCTAGCATTTATGCCCAAATATACATTTCTAGCTCCCATTTTACTTGCAGCCATTTTTGGTAAATTATACCCCAAAGATATATTTCTTAATGCAATATATTTAACCTCAGAAAACCAGTCATCGTTAACTACACCGTTACCCCAGGAGTTTCGACGATAGTTATAATAACTTGCATGGGTTGGTTCTACATGTCCAGCATCGAATGCTTCTTGGTATGTCATTCCCCCAACATCAACAGATGTTCCACTTGGAGCCGTTACCATTTGGCCTTCGGCAAATACCCCATCGGGTATAACACCATCACTAAACTGTGTCCCCTGTACATCATCATATCCAGATGCCCATGATAAACCACCATGTTCCGGATCTCTACCACGTAATGACCTTTCAGTATAACCATAAGAGGTACCATATCTACTAGAATAAGAAGCCATATGACCTCCATAACGAGCATCCAACAATACGGACATATTAAAGTTTCCTATGTTAAATTCATTATTCCAAGATCCCTCGAAATCTGCCTGTGCCTTTCCAACTTTTTCAGGAACACCGCTTCTTTCATAATAAGCACCTCTTCTTGAATCTACCCAAATCAACTGATTTTTACCATTATTAGGGTGGTTTGGATCAGTGGATTCAAATTTCTTAGGGGCGCTATCCGAATATAATACGCCATATTCGCCACCTTCAAAAGCAACAGATCCCACGCGGAAATTACCGTAGCCAATGTCTCCACCTAAGCTCTTGTATTCTCCAAAATCTGGGTGAACCTCACTTATCTTTGTGGTATTGTCCCAATAATTGAAGGTCGTATTCCAACTAAAATTATTGCTTTTTATAGGTGTTCCAGTAACTGATACTTCCAAACCTGTATTGGTCAAAGTACCAATGTTAGTAAGGAGATTATTGTACCCAGATTCACTTGGCAATGGAACATTACCAATTTGCTCCGAAATAGTTTCATCATAATAAGCCACATCGATCCCTAAACGATTATTAAAGAAGCGTACATCCGCACCAATCTCATAGGAATCTTTTAGTTCAGGCTTAATACTTCTGTCTACTAAAGTAGTATTCACGGTGTTCGTGTAAACAAAATTTCCTCCGTTATCTATATTTCCCTGGCCATAACCTCTATTGATAGTGTATGGACTGGTATCAGAACCAACCTGTGCCCACGAAGCACGCAACTTACCAAATGTAAACCAATTAGATGTTCCAATGGCTTCACTAAACACCCAAGAACTGGATACAGAAGGATAGAAGTAAGAATTATTACCCGTACCATCTGTGTACACCAAGGCAGAAGACCAGTCATTACGCCCGGTAACATCTAAAAACAATTGATCTTTATACTCTAAATGAGCCAAAAAGTAAGCGGAATTAAGTTGTTTGGTATCAGAAATACCACCCTCACCTCTTTGCGTTCTTAAGGAGTTACCAATATAAAATCTACCAGGCACTATTAAACCACCATCGGTCCAAGCCCTTGTATATGATTGTTCATGGTCCCAGATTTCACCCCCCAACAACAAATTAGCCGAAAGCTCTGGAGTGATATCCTTATTAAAATTAAAGATTAATTTACCTGTTTTGGAAACATCCTTATTGTGTCTTAATTCATAATAACCACCTTCATTGGCAAAACCACTACCCAATTCTTTATTCTCGTATTCCGTAGTGTAATGGTTCATATTACCTTCAGCTGTAATAGTTAACCAATCGGTAACATCGGCAGCCAAGCTAACGATAGGCCTTACAACAGTTTCTTTATTGTAATTGTTGTTATTTTCATAGGCAAACCATAGCCCTCTGTTGGGTACATTGGTAAAATCGTCTCCAAAATTTGAATTAGGAACTCCACCATGGGGAGCTTGCCAGAACTGCTGTTGCTTGTATTTTGTGGTGTTGTAGTTCCTCTCAAAAGTACCATCAAAAAAGCCCTGAGAAATATCATTTCTTGGATTGTGGGAATTAGATTCAGTAAAAGAAACTGTAGCGCTTGCTCTTAACCATGGTGCCAAGTTATATGACCCCCTAAACATTAAAGCGTTTCTTTTAAAGGAATTGTTGGGCAAGGTCCCTGTTCTGTCATTGTACGAATCAGAAAGGTAAAAATTCCCCTTATCATTTCCTCCGCTTAAGGCAACAGAAGTATTGGTATTAACACCAGTATTATAGGCATCCAACATATTGCTCTTTTGCGCCTCATAAGGAACCATGTTTCCGTCATAATCCTCTATTAGCCTACCATCAAATTTTGGCCCATAACCAAGACCACCACCAGCATGATTGATCATAGATGGTTGCCCAGCGGCATTATATGAAAATTGTTGTGTATCCCAGTTGTAGTAATTATCACTACTATCTTGATTACCATAATCCACATAGCCTGCCAAAGTTCCAGGTCCGTACTCATTTTGCAAAGCTGGCCCCTTATATACGATATCAAAACCAACGGATTGTCTTACAGAAACACCAATACCTCTAGTCCCTGATCCATCTTTGGTGGTAATCAAAACAACACCATTGATACCTCTAGAACCATACAATGCCGTTGCTGCGGCACCTTTAAGAATGGATACCGTCTTATAGTCATCGGGGTTTAAGTTCTTTAGAATGTTTCCGTAATCGTTAGATGAACCATTCCAATCCGCACTAGCTCCTGACGTCCCATTTTCCAGTATAACACCATCTATTATAAAAATAGGTTGGTTATTGCTTGAATTTAAGGTAGATACACCACGAATTTGAATTTTAGAGTTACCAAAAAGCCCTCCATCCGAAGCACCAATACTAACCCCAGGCGCCTTACCTTGTAATGCCTGTACAGGATTCACAACGTTGATTCTTGCCAATTCCTCTCCTTGCACCTCGGTCATTGCATAACCAATAGCTTTAGTCTCTCTTTTAATACCTAAAGCAGTAACCACAACTTCACCCAATTGTTCCGAGTCTTCTTCCAAAGAAACGTTAATTGTGGATTGCCCGGAGACAGCCATCTCTTTGGTAGTAAATCCCAAAGACGAGAAAACCAAGGTTGCAGAATTGGATACATTAATAGAATAGTTACCATCAAAGTCGGTGGAGGCTCCATTTACAGTACCCTTCTCTACCACATTCACTCCAGGTAACGGAGTACCGATATCATCTTTAACCGTACCGGAAACGGTTTTGTTCTGAGCTACCACTCCCTGTACAACCAGGAACGCGGCCAGCATAAGATAGTAATGAAATTTTTTAATCATACTAATAATTTTAAGTTAGTTAATTAATTAAAGGTTTTGTTAAATATCACAGGGAGTTACCCTAATGTTAAATAATTACTAAATTTTCCTTTTCTTGATCGCGAACCGAAATTAATTCGACTGATAACTACTGTGACGGGACAGATGACATGATCACTAAAACGTTTTCGAAAATGAATAGATATGAAATTTCAATTTGTATTCAAAAAAATATCCTGACAGGTATAAAACCTATCAGGATAATGACTTTATTTGGATAATTTTATGTTAAAATTCCTATTCTTCAATAAGGCGACCTACCATTAAATTTATTGAACTTTGAGGGTTTTGGATATTTAATAAAGTTTAATTAACCTCAATTTCACACAAATATAACTGCAAAAATGGCCTTAATAATGTAGGATTGATTTGCCTAACCCCACGGATTATCCCCTATTTTATTTTAATTACGAAAGCCTCTTTACTCAACAGTTTAGCTTCTGCATATTTTGGCAGTTGAATTGCCATTCCATTACTTTTTTTGATCCATTTTAATTTTTGCCCAGAACTTAAAAGTTGTGCCTTAGTACCTCTTGAGGAAACATAGTCAGGAAACACAATTTCTGATGGCAACGCAGTTTGCCCTTTTTCAACCAAATAAGTCAGATACACAGTACCATCTGGTTTTGCCGTAACACATACATTATCAAACTTAAAGGGAGCCATAGATCGTGTTCCGTAAATTGCCTCCTTATTAACAGACATCCAATCCCCAATTTCATTTAATAACTTATAAGCACCGGCATCCCACTCCCCTTCAGGGCTTGGCGCAATATTCAACAGCAGATTTCCTCCCTTGGCCACTATATCCACTAAGGTGTGAATGGCCTCACGGCCAGACATATATTTGGCATCAAAAGAATAGGACCATCCCCCGCCAGCAATGATACAAGATTCCCAAGGATATGGTAGTGGCTTATCGGGCACACGGTTCTCTGGAGTTAAGTAATTTTGGTTTTTTCCATGAACCGCACGGTCCACCACAATTAATCCGGGCTGCTTTTCCCTAGCCTTGACTACCAATTCATCCATCTTAATATCTTGATTGATGATGCGATGCTTTATATAGCCATTGTCATTATTTACTAGCTGTTGCTCATACCAATTGGTAATTTCCGATTTTGGGGTTTTGGCTACCCAACCTCCATCGAGCCACAATATATCCACCTTGCCATAATCTGTTAACAGTTCCAAAATTTGATTGTGGGTAAAATCAACATATTCCTGCCATTTTTCAGGATTGGCCTCTGGTTCATAGTTGACATTTCTATCCCGTGGTGGATAATAAGGGTCCCAGTAAGTAGGAGTATTCCAATCTGGCTTTGAAAAGTATGCTCCTGCCCATAGTCCCTGTCCCCTAAAAGAATTGAATATTTCTTTAGTGATATTCGCTTTGGGATTGGTTGAAAATGGTGTTTTTGGATCTGTTATTTTATAATCCGTGTATTTGGAATCGAACATAGAAAATCCATCATGATGCTTGGTGGTGAACACCACATACTTCATACCTGCATTTTTTGCCGCCTTGGCCCACTTTTCGGGATCAAATTTCACTGGATTGAAGGTAGTCTGCAAACCTTCATATTCTTTTTTATAAGTGTTATAATTACTGGGATCAGACCCCTTAGTCCGTTCGCACCAGCCATACTCCTCAGGACAAAGCGACCATGATTCCACAATCCCCCATTGACTGTAGGTACCCCAATGCATTAATAAGCCAAATTTCATGTCTTGCCACTGTTCCAACTTTTCGACCACCAATGGATCTGTTTCCGGAACATACCTTTCATCCTCATAAATAGCCTGAGCGTTAATCCCTTGAGTAACGATCGTAATAATGAAAGCTATTAACAAAAATCTGTTTCCCATTATTTTCATGTTGTTCTAGTTTTAATTAATTATAATTTCATCAGCAAAAAGCCAGGAAGGCAGACCTGCCGCGTGATGCCAATAGGGGGTCTCTGTGTTTTTGGCCCTCACTTTTATATATCGGGACCTTTTATGATCAAAATCCAACTTAAAAAATTGAATGTCGTTCACCTTACTTTCCTTTGTTAAAGGCATTGGATTATTGATAGTTCCTAAATTAAAGAAGTGCTCATTATCCATAGAGCCCGAATAGGTGACTTTTGAAGGAAAGAATACTATGTGATTGGTAACCTGTAAAAAGGCCAAGGAAATTGTACTAATGGTTGTAGGTTCTCCCAAATCCACAACCACCTCCATATCATTACCCTCATAGCCCAACCAATTAGCATAAAAACTACTGCCCCCAAGTGCGCCATCAGTTAGAACCATTGGATCCTCTTTGGCATATTTCTTAGGTTTTGTATTCGTTACCACAGTTTGACCCATAGCCTTATTTGGCATTCTTGCCACTTCTAGAGCAGACATATAATTTGCCAAATATTCCGTTACGGTAAAACCCATTTCATTCATCAACACCACATTATTCTTGGCACAGGTTGCCTTAAAATTATCCAATAAGGTGATTACTAACGGATTTATATTTTTTTTACCATCGCCAGTGGAAATCAAAAGTCTATAAACATCCGTTAATCTCTTTCTACAGGCTTCCAAGACTGCGTAATCTACCCCTAACCGGGCCATTTTTAATCTGCCCACTATATCTGGTTTACCCGCAACCGCTTTTTCTGCTTCGTTAAACAGTTTAGAATAATCCGTTAATAGTTCAGGACTCAGATAGGAAGTAAATGCCTCGGATGGATCCCCATACAGAAACAAGAAGAAATCACTGTCCTCCTTTATTTTAGCATGAATTTTAGTAATGTATTTCTTTACAAATGGTCCCGCTTCTTCATAATAGCCATTTGTGAAGTCGGTCAGCAGGGCATCAAAATTTTGATCAGGATTCCAGAGGAGTTGGGCCGTAATATAAGATCTAAGTTCAAAAAGTTCGCTGGGATTATTACTGTGCTGCTCAAAAACCCATTTGGCATTGTTATCCCTAAACAATTTAATATTTGGCTGCAGTGTATAGATATTGGGAAATGGGGCCAAAAAATTGGTGAACTGAGTTGTATAATCCCAAATCCTTATATTATTGGTTAATTTACCCCATCCTTTTAAATCGTTTGAAAAATCGGTGCATTTCTCAGCAATGGGCGCACTTCTGTCACATTCTATAGAACAAAGTGTAATCAATACATTGTCTAAGGGTTTTGTCTTACAAGGCTTCCTTGTATATTGATAGGCTAAAGTAGATATCTTCTTATTTGGAAAAGTAGCTGCAACTTCATTGACAAACCTAATCATGGTACCGGACGGACTTCCCTCTTCCTTGTCTATTTTCATACAATTGTCACATTGGCAATGTTGCTGATTGTCATCTTGACTTACCGATAACACACTGGCCTTGGGATATTGTTGAAACAAAGAGGCAACAGAATCTTTTACAATTGCAAGGACATCAGGATTGGTTAAACACAGTTGGGTAGGCAGACGCTTATCGCCCCTCAAAGCATAGTATTCCGGATTGGATTGATAAAATTGTTCCTCAGGAAGAAAATAATGAAAGGTATGTACCCTGGCATTGGGAACATAATTGGGAAACGATTCATGTGTCACTTTATGCTTATCGGCAAAATCCGCATTATCATAAAACAATTTTGAATGTACCGTTCTAGTGGTTATAGGAGGGGTATATTCAAAATCAATTGCAGGCACATTAATTGTCAGCGTAGATGGAGTTTTTTCAACCCCTGGTGCATACCACCTACAACCCAGGTAGCGTTCCAAAAATTCGTAAACTGCGTATTTTGTTGCCTTGTCCGATCCACCAGAAATATACAAGTTCTTATTTTTTGACCTTATGGCGATTTCTTCCCTCTCCAGATTTTCGTCATTTATATTTCCTACGTATATCTTGTTCTTTTTTAAATTTTGCGAACTTTCACCTACCAAATTCAATTCTGCCCCACTAATTTCCTTAATATAATGCTGTAGTATTTCCGCAGATTTGTATTGGCTTTCAGTAGCACTGCCCATGAATACTATCTCATAGTCGGACTTACTCTCATGAACCAGTTCTAACCCATCCATATTACAAGATGAAAATATCAACAATACGAGTAAATGACTTAGAAATCTGATTTTAACCTTTAATATTTTCATTCTCAATTTGATTTATATCTAATTGTTCAATTTAAATTCCAACAATTGGCCGTTTACCAATTCTTCATGGCTTATAAAGTATCCTTTATGAGGTTTACCTTTAATACTGATATTTTCGATAAACTGGTTTTCTTCCGAAAGATTAGAAGTTATCGTCAATTTTTCCTGCTTGTAGTAATCGGTATCCAAATGAATGGTTATTTTATTGAATTTGGGTGATGTAATAGTGTATACCGGATTTGCTGGACTAACCGGGTATATTCCCATCATTGAAAATACGGCCCAAGCAGACATGGTACCCGTATCATCGTTTCCTGGTAGTCCATCTGGAGCATTCTTGTAATATTTATTGAGTAAATCCGAAACCATTTTTTGGCTTCGTTTTTCTTCACCTTTTACATAATTGAACAAATAAGGATAAGCAATATCCGGCTCATTAGCCATATCGTATTGACCCTTGTCAAACACATCCTGAAGGCGATTGGTAAAGGCCTTTGTTCCTCCCATAAGTCTTATAAGACCCTTTGTATCGTGGGTAACCATAAAGGAATATTGCCAGGCATTACCCTCTATAAAACCTAAATTCTTCTCAAAATTAGCTCCTGATTCTGGATTGTATGGCGTTAACCAAGTACCATCATCATTTTTTGGTCTTAACAAATTAAATTCCTTGTCGAAAAGGTTTCTATAGGAAATCGATCTTTTGGAGAATCGATTAAAATCTTCTTTTTTACCTAATTTTTTGGCCAACTGGGCAATGGCATAGTCTGAAATATTGTATTCTTGAGTGGTGGACACCGATCCGCTATTAATAGTATTTGTAGTTAAGTAACCCTTATCCAAATAATCCTTAAGTCCTGGGCGAAGGGGGTTACCTTCAATCTGATCTGCACTTTTTACCATGGCCGAATACGCCTTTTCCACATCAAAGTCCCTAATGCCTTTTAAATAGGTATCTGCAATTACAATTCCCGCAGGATCGCCCACCATAGTGGTGGTTTCTGTGGCATTTAGTTCCCATTTTGGCAACCAACCGCTCTCATCATAAATTTGGAGCATACTTTTCACCATATCGGATTGTTGCCGAGGATATACCAAGCTCATAAGTTGGTGCAAATTCCGATACGTATCCCAGAGGGAAAAAACGGTATAACGGGTATCTTCCGTTTTTAAGGTTTCCCGAGTTTTCATTTTCGGATAGTCCCCATTATAATCATTCAGGGTACTTGGATGTATTAAGGTATGGTATAGGGCGGAATAAAACTTGACTTTATCTTCTTCCTTACCTCCCTCAACCTCAATTTTAGATAGATATTTGTTCCAGTTTTCTTTGGCTTCCATTAAGATTTGATCGAAACTGCTTGCTGCTGTTTCCGCTACCAAATTTTCACGGGCATTTTCAATGCTCACATAAGAAACCCCAACCTTCATTTCTACAACCGTAGGCTCCTTAAATTGGTAACGCATATAGCTACCTATACTATCTCCTATAACTTCTTTGGTATAGTTTGGCATAATACGCGTTTTCCCATTATAGCCCATCCATTCTGCTTCTGTTCCATTGTACTTAGTTGGTTTTTTCCAAACTCCATACTCGTCGGCGGGCTTGGAGAATTGTGCTACAAAATATACAGGATATGCCTCCTCCGGTTTGTAATAACAAAATGACCCTACACTGCGCATGCCTTCTATTTCCGTTGGAGAAACTACCCTTACAGAAGCGCCTTGTTCATTTGTCAACCCTAAGCCTAGATTGATCAAAACATTGGCTTCCCCTTTTGGAAAGGAATACTTGCTTACCCCTACCCTAGTCGTTGCCGTGGCCTCTACCTTTATGTTATAGTTGTCCAAAGTATTGGAGTAATATCCCACTTCTGAGATTTCATTGGAATAGCCAGTTCCGTATTTTAAATGATCAACTTCCAAATCACCGGTGGTAGGCATGGCCAAAATCACCCCCAACTCGGGGCAGCCTACACCACTTAGATTAACATGACTAAATCCTGTTAAAAATGTGTTTTCCTGTACATATGGAGTGGACAACCATCTACTATCCTTTTCTAGAGGTAAATTTTTGGGCCCTGCCACGTTGAAAGGAGAAACACTAACCATTCCCCTAACCGCTATGGGCCCTGGGTTGGTGGTTCCAAAATTAGAGGTTCCAATAAAGGGGTTCACATAATCTACAGGCAGCTTTTGGGCGGAAACCACAAACGAATAAATACTGAATACTATTAAAAATTTGTTTTGTAAGTTCATTATTGTTCTTTAATTTACATGTACCTGGAACTGGATTCGACTCTTATATCACTAGCGAAATACTTCACCGACCTAATTACTATGACATTCTTTAATCCTTATATGAGTATTTAAATCTATTCCTCCTCGTCATATCTTTTTCTTATGGCCTGAATACATTCCCCTCTTGATAGGGCCTGTCCCGCTTTTTAGCGGGAGGTTAGGGGTGTGTTTCACCAAGTCTTCAAATTACTCTACCACCACCTCATCAACAAACATCCAAGAGCCTCCTCCTGAAGGTGAATTGCCTAAATTTGTTGCTATAACCTTAATATATCTTGCGGTTTGTTCCTCAATTTTTACCACAAAATCCTTTAATTCCGAACCATTATTGGCCACATATTCCCTTTTTACAATACCTGCACTTTTAAAGGTTCTTCCGTTTTCAGAAAGCAAAACCTCCACTTGGATAGGGAAGTAGATTCCGGAACCTTGATTTTCCATAGCCCCAACAGTGATTTTACTTAATTTCGTTTGGGACTCCATATCGATTACCAACTCCATATCGTCACCTAGCCAGCCTTGCCATTGGCCATCATGAAAATTTTTGGAACCACGAACTATGTTTACCATGCCCAATTCTTTGGCACCCTGATAACTGTCGTGGTATTTTTTAATATAGGTTACCGGTTTTCCAACAGCTTTATGATAGGTAATTGTTTTTTCAAATAAGGCACCTACCGGCTTGTCTTCTTCAAAAACTTGTGCATTGATAGTGGTCGTCTTTTTGATGTCTATTGGAGCAGTGTACTTTTCAGAGGCCGAAGTAATATCGCTACCATCTAGGGTAAACCGAATATCGGAGTCTGGAAATTCTGATTTAAGCGCTATCGATATTGCCGAACTTTTTGGACTGATCGAAATCTCAGTTGTTACCTGATAGGCACTTTTGGCATAATTAATTCCCATTTCACCATATCGCTCAAATAAGCTAGGAACTCTTTTGGAGAAATCGCCCCAATTTCTATTTGCTTTGCTACTCCAAACTGCTTCCGCCAAGGCAGCTAAACGAGGATAAGTCATATACTCCGCCTGGGCATTGGTCGGAACAAATTCCGTCCATAAATTGGCCTGTCCCCCTAAAACATGCTTCGCTTGGTTTGCTGTCATTTCCTCAACCACAGGATCAAATTGATACACCTTGCTTAGCGGTAAATTACCGCCCCAAGCCAAGGGTTCAACATCTTGGTCCCCTTGGTAATAATCGAAATAACAATGCGAATTTGGACTCATAACTACATCATGACCGGCTTCAGAAGCTTCCAGACCACCTTTTACACCCCGCCAACTCATGACGGTTGCTCCAGGAGCCAAACCACCTTCCAATATTTCGTCCCATCCCAATAAAATTCTTCCCTTGGAACTTAAAAAACGTTCCATCCGTTGAATAAAATAGCTTTGAAGTTCCTCCACATTGGCCAATCCATCTTCTGCCACCCTTCTTTTGCAATCAGGGCAGATTTTCCAGTTGGTCTTTGTAGCCTCATCACCGCCCATATGAATGTATTGCGATGGGAATAATTCCATCACCTCCAACAAAACATTCTCCAAAAACTCGAAGGTAGCTTCTTTACCAGGGCAATATATTTCAGTTATGGGCCACACCCCTCCGGAAGGTACCATGATTGGTTTTTGAAAACAGGATAGTTCAGGATAAGCCGCTATAGCACTCATTACGTGAGCTGGCATTTCTATTTCCGGAACAACGGTAACGCCCCTACTACTAGCATAAGCTACAATTTCCTTAATATCCTCTTGGGTATAAAATCCGCCATAGGTAGTTTCTGCTCCCAAATCAGGTGTAAGTCTTGCATTCCAAGGCATGTCTTCTTGATCGACCCTAAAACCACCAACTTCCGTTAATTTTGGGTATTTTTTTATTTCAATACGCCACCCTTGATCATCTACTAAATGTAAGTGCAGGGTGTTCATTTTCAAAAGTGCCAATTGATCAATAGTGGCCAAGACGTATTCCTTATCGAAAAAATGTCTGGCAACATCCAGCATATAACCACGCCATTTAAATCGAGGGCTATCTTTAATCTCCACATTGGGAATATCCCAATTTACATCTTCTACCAGCTCTTTGCTTTCTATCGCCACTGGAAGCAATTGTCTGATTGTTTCCAAACCATATAAAAAACCCTTAGGGCCATTGGCAGTAACCATGACATTATTATCTGTCACTTTTAGGGTATATTCCTCTTCTTTAAGGGTGGAATCCAAGGATAATTGAACAAAATTTTTGCTGGGAACAGTAGAAACCACCTCCATAGCCCATCCAGTCACAGCGGTAAATCTATCCTTCAATACCTCTAAAACCTCAACCTCATCATTGGCCACTACAAATTTAGTATCCTTGGTAAACCGAAAAGCGCCTTGGTTAAATTTCATTTCCAATGGCTTGGGAATAATATTTATATCAGTTTCCGTAAAAATGGTTTTACTTTCCTCTCTACAACCCATCAGGATAAGTAGCAGCATTATACTAAAGCCTTGAATTATTCTCTTTTTCATTTAACTCGCATTAACCATTTCCTTTAATAACCCCACAAGTTTATGAGATCATTTCATTTTTATTCATCAATACTCTGGAATCTCCCATCCTCGCTTATCTTCAATATTTTACCTGTAAATGGACTTTTAACCCAAATATTATATCCAAATCTGTGCTTGTCCAAACTAGGCTTAATAGACTTTCCTAAAATATTCTTGGGAATTGTCACTAACTTTTCAGCATCCTTTTTCCCCTGTAAAACTCCACGGTAGAGCTTATACAAATACCATTTTATATAATCGTCATGCGGAATTGAAAAACTGTCCTTTCCACTCATTTCATCGGAAGCAAAATAAACGTACCCCCAATGTTCCGGCTCATGCATATTAATAACTCCCTGTGGTGACCAGACCCAATTATATTCGGGAAGGAATTTACCATTATCATCCTTTTTCCGGGAATACCGCCCTTCCGTTAAATCAAAATGCCAGTTTACCCTTGAAAAATTAATCCTCCAAAAATCGTTCTCTGGAACATTATTACCATTGCCGGCTTCAGTAATCACCTTCCATGGAATAGCTATTTCAACCGTCCATCCTTTATCCATATCCGATGAATCATTTAATGTTCCATCAATACTTACGGCCGATTTTACTCCTTGAATATCCCAACTGTCGATTACTTTACCATGATTCCTATAGGGCTTGGTCAGAAGCAAGTCCCACAGTGTATTATGGGCATTCATCTCATATTCGTAATAATTATGAGTATCGCCGTCAGGGTCAATAAAGATTTCAAAATCATTGTTATAAAAAATAACGGTGTCCCTTTGTTTTAAAGTGGCCCACACATGCGGCTCTTCCATTTCTGCCATAACATAGAGGTAATCGTTGTCCCACAGCATTTTCATCCTGGTCTTATATTTAGGTGTTAATTTACCTTCAATATCAATATAATCCTGGGACCAGGTTGCTTTCTGCCATGAAACATCATCTCCTTTACCATCTATTACCAATGTTTCATTTGCCTTAACGGCTATATAACTCCGAGGTATTAACTCTTGGGCGTTGATTATGGTAGTGCCAATGCATAAAAGCATAAACACCAATGACCAGATTCTGGTTTGGCTGAAATAACTCGTATTCATAATTTTGGTTTTTTAGTTGCTAATCAAAATTCTATTTATTCCCAGAAAAATCGGGATTATAAACTATTCTCCTTCGTGAATTTTACAATTTCTGATATACGTCCGAAAGCCAAGCCGGTAACCGTATCTGCAGCACCATAATAAATGGCAACCTTGTCCTCTTCAATCGAATGTAGTGCAGCACATGGAAATACTACATTTGGCACATCGCCCACACATTCATAATTGGTCTGTGGGGCCAATAAATAAGGTTTGGTTCTATACAATACTTGATCAGGCCGCTCTTTATCCAAAATAGCAGCTCCCATAGAATACCTAAATCCGTTGCAGGTATTTATTACTCCATGATAAAATGTCAACCAACCTTCCTCTGTGAGTATGGGAATGGGTCCTGCACCAATCTTGGTACATTGCCAAGCACTATCAACAAAAGGGGTTACTTTCATGACACACCTATGCTCTCCCCAGAATTTCATATCTGGACTATAGCTAATGTAAATATCACCAAAAGGTGTATGTCCATTATCACTTGGCCTACTCAGCATAGCATACTTTCCGTTGATTTTCTCTGGGAAAAGCACCCCATTTCTATTAAAAGGCAAAAAAGCATTTTCACATTGAAAAAACTCTTTAAAATCAAAGGTATAGCCTATTCCTATAGTTGGGCCATTATATCCGTTACACCAGGTTATCCAATACCTATCTTCTATAAATACTACTCTGGGATCATACTTATAATCGGATTCGATCATGTCTGTATTTCCGGCCTGAAATTGAATAGGATCATGGTTAATATCCCAATCTATACCATTATTGCTAAAACCGGCAAAAATATTCATCTGGACCGCTTTGTTGTCACAGCGGAATACCCCGGCAAATCCATCTTGGAATGGCACTACCGCACTGTTAAAAATACTATTGGAAGTAGGAATTGCATCCCTCTTAACTACTGGGTTCTCTGAATATCGCCAAACTACATCTGCACTATTGGCAGGCCTTTCTTGCCATGGAATGTTACTCACTTTATCTTAATTTAATTATTATGATTCAACTTATTTTCTCTCTAATTTAATCGATCTATAATTTAGACCAAGGAACTCATCAATTTAATTCTAATTCGGTATTTTTCGAACTTTATCCAACCAGGTAAATTTTAAAATTGTCGAGGTGATACCAAAGACGACCAATGCAATAATAGCCTTAGGGTAATCTCTAATCATAAAATAAATAGGGAGTACGATCATACTGGATTGCCAAATTACCCCCACTGCACAGTTCATCATATCCCACCAAAATTCATTGTTTTTTTCAAATGTGGGATCTTCCTCCTTTAATTCCTTATATATCGGATTCCACCAACCCCATGGTTTTACATTTTTGTAAAAAGATTTTAAAACTTCCTTATCGGTCGCTGGGCTAAAATAGGTTCCCAAAAAAGAACCCAATAGAGAGACTCCAAAAATAATAGGAAAAAGATAAATGGCATGGACATGGGAAAGATCGTACAGTAAGGTGCCTTCCGTAAAATTGCCCTTATTGTTATCCAATACAAATTGTAACGAAGCAATAATTAACCCGGACAACATACCCCAAAAATACCCCCAGCCGTTAAATCGCCACCAAATCCATTTTATAAAATTTGCAGCAACATAACCCCCGAACAATGCACTTGTAATCCAAAGCGTCAGCGAATTGATGGAATCTGCAAAAAATCCCATAAAAACACCCAAAATTACTACCAAAAATGAGGCTATATGACTCGCCTTAATATAATGTTGATGCGATGCTTCCGGCTTAAAATACTTCTTATAAATATCATTCACCAAATACGCTGGACCGGCATTTACAAAGGCAGAAAAGGTGGACATAAAGGCAGCAAGTAACCCAGCCAACAGCAATCCCTTTATCCCAACCGGCACGTGAAAGTTGATTACCTTGGGCAGTAAAACCTCGAGCTCCGCTCCAGTAAGCCCAGGATTCCCAATCATTTCCGGCGCAAGCACCACCAAGGCAATTACAACAATCCCAGAAATCAGCAAATACCTTGGAATAAACAACACCAAATTGGTAAACCCACTCATATAGGCCGCCTCTTTCACTGACCGTGTAGACAATATTCTTTGAAGGTCGTAACTGGGAGTAGGGCCTGCAATACTGGCAAAAAAGCCCTTAAAAAGGGTCATACCTATTAATGCCCCAAACATCTTATAACCCTCCGAGTCTATCAATTTATTAAATGCATCAAAATCCCTATCCCAATGGGTACCCAATTCCCAACCAAAAAATACATTTTTCCACTCCGTGCTTATCACGGAATTGATCTCTGCATCGGTAAAAGCAAAAAAAGCATAACCTGCTACAAGAATTCCAGCAATTACCATGATGATATATTGAAGCACTTCCGTGGCTACTACGGAGAACATCCCGCCTTTTATGGTATAAATCGTTGTCAAAAATATGATGATCATGGCATACGACTGCTCCGAGGTCAGCAAAACCATCTCTCCTAAATGCATGGTCATATCCCAAGGTAGGATAATGGTCAAAAATTTACCTACCCCTTCAAAGAAATAAGCAATAAAGCCTACGGCAGCTACAATGGCAAATACAGCAACTATAATATGGGAAGCCCTCCCGGCCCTATCATCCCCAAAGCGAGTAAGTATCCACTCCGAACCGGTCATAATATTAGATCTACGGATCCAGACCGCCAAAAACATCATCACAAAAATCTGGTTCCAAATTGGCCAGAGCCACATGAACATAAAGCTTTTTACGCCATACAAAAAGAGAATACCTACCATCCAAGCCGTACCGGAAACATCGAACATACCAGAACCATTGCTGAGCCCCAGATAGTACCATTTTATATTGTTCCCTCCTAAAAAATAAGATTTGAGTCCCTTGGATGCTTTTTTCGAAACCCATATTCCAACAAAGAGGGTAAGCACTATATAGGCAATAATAATCGCCACATCAATTACGTTCATCAAATTATATTTTAGAGTTGTAGAAAATAGTCCGCCAATCAGAAATTTCCGCCTATTTAGGTTAAAAAAAGGCCATAGCCTTATGATTTTTAGCCACAATAGACATCTACTCTTATTTTTTTTATAATTTCCCCAAATTTTCATGGCTGTGCAGCCAAAATTTAGAAGTTACTCAAAAAAATAATTAGTGAGTTCTACTTAATATAATTAAATATTTAATTTTTTTTGAGGAAGGAGAATAAATTTAGACCAACAACCAACCCGTAAAGTCAAACGTCTATTTTTAGAATTAAAGACTGTAATCAACACCTATGCAAATTAATAAGCTGAATCATAAAATACTAGGTGAAAATAACTCTGGTGAATTTAACATCAATTACAAGCACCATATCATTTTTTGGGCCGTTTATATACTTTTCAATATTTTTCGTTGGGGAAATATACATCAGGATTTTGTCTATGCCGTTAAAACCAATTTATTGGGATTCCCCATACATATGGCACTGGCATATTTCAATATTTATTTTTTAATGCCCAAATTTGTATATACCAAACGATATTTCACTTATACTGTTTTATTACTTGCCACATTGTTTATTGGACTTATAATAAAATTCAACCTTACCTATTATTTAGTTAGTAATAATGTAATGCCAGAAGCAGGGGACGTGGAAAGCCTTACTTTAAATTATGCCATTGTCACTATGTTGGGCGAACTTTATGTGATGTCTTTTGTAACTGCTATAAAAATTACGGTGGATTGGCTAAATGAAAACAGCAAATTACATGAATTGGAAAAAAGGCAACTGACAACGGAATTGAAATTCCTTAGATCTCAAGTATCCCCTCATTTTTTCTTTAATACACTAAATAATATATATTCCCTAACTTTAGAAAAATCGGACCGAGCTCCAGAGATTGTACTTAGGTTATCAGAGTTAATGCGGTACTTGTTATATGCTACGGATAAACCATATCAAGATTTGACTAAAGAAATAGAATGCATCCAAAATTATGTCGATTTGGAACGTATTCGGTTTGACAATTCCCTGAAAATTGATTTGAATATTAAGGGAGATATCGAAGAAAAAAAAATTGCCCCAATGCTTTTAATGCCCTTTATTGAAAATTGCTTTAAACATGGTGCCAGTAAAAATATAGGCAATATGTATATTAAAATAAATTTGGAAGTAGTGGACGATATCCTAAATTTTGAAGTCCGTAATAATGTAACTTCTAAGAAAAATAATAAATTATTAAAACGAGATTATGGAATTGGACTTTCCAATGTAAAAAAACGATTGGAATTGGGATACGAACCAAAAGATTATAATCTTTCTATCTTTGAAAAGGACAAAATGTTTAATGTTATTCTTAAATTAAAAGTATAATGAGTTTTAAGGCAATAATAATTGACGATGAACCTCTGGCAATCAATATATTAAAAAACTACGTAGAACAAATTAAAGAATTGGCCTTGGTACAGACCTTCACCAATGCCATTGACGCTTCCACTTTTTTGCAGAGGAATGAGGTAGACATTATATTCTTGGACATCAATATGCCCATCATGAACGGCCTGGATCTCCTGGGCAGTATAAACTCAAAAGCTATGGTGGTAATGACGACCGCCCACGAAGACTTTGCCCTTAAAAGTTTTGAATTGGAGGCAATAGATTACTTGGTAAAACCCATTCCTTTTCCCAGATTTTTAAAAACAGTCCACAGAATAATAAACTTAAAGGAGGGGTTTTCTAAAAACGAAGCACACAGCACCAATGACAATCAGAGCATTTTTGTAAAGGTCGATAAGAAAAAATTACAAAAAATTTATTTGGACGACATTATCGTCATAGAAAGTCTTAAGGACTACATCAGGATAAAGACAAAAGCCAATAAATATATTATTCATAGAACCCTGAGCAGTTTTACTGAAGAACTCCCCTCGGATAAATTTATAAGAATTCACAGGTCCTACACCATAGCAATTGATAAAATCGAAGCTATTGAAGGTAACAGCGTAGAAGTGCAAGGTATAAGATACACCATTGGCCGAAGCTATCTAAACGACGTTAAAAGTAAAATTCTAGATGAGAATTTAGAATAAAATGTCGTTATTACGCTTAATCCCTTTTTTTAACAGCATTTAGCCTCCCTTAATAGTCATTTGTCGAAATTTACTGTTAAATAAATATAAAGACCTTAATTTAGAAGGTATTATTTTATTAAAAGTCCAATGTCTGTTAATTTCCCTAAATATTCCTCTACATGGTTCCAAACTGGGACTTGTACACTATTGGTTGTAATTCTGGTCTTATTTGCAGTAGGCTGTAATAGCGGAGGACCAACATCGGCAACAACCAGCAGCAATAAATTTAAAGGTAAGGTTCCAGATAAAATTGACTTTACTTTTGATGTAAAACCAATTCTTTCGGATAGATGTTTCAAATGCCATGGCCCTGACAAAAATGCCATTGAGGGCGGGCTTTCATTGAACACTGCCGAAGACGCTTATACCGCATTGGGAAAAAATAAAGACCATTACGCCATTGTACCTGGCGATGTTAAAAAAAGTGAACTGGTTAATCGGATATTCACCAAAGATGAATCACTGATGATGCCTCCGCCAGAATCCAACCTAATCCTTAGTGAATATGAAAAGGAAATCTTAAAAAAATGGATAGACCAGGGTGCTGAATTTAAGACTCATTGGGCATTTATTGCTCCTGTAACACCCAAACTACCAAAAACGAACAACACGACTTGGGTTCAAAATGAAATTGACCAATTTGTTTTATCAAAACTGGAACAAAATGGATTGGAGCCCAATGAAAAAGCTTCAAAAGAGAAATTGCTTCGCCGTGTATTTTATGACCTTACAGGACTACCTCCAAGTGTGGAGCAAATTGAAGGTTTCGCAAAAGACAATTCCCCTAATGCCTATGAAGTAATTATAGACTCCCTTTTAAATACAATGGACTATGCAGAGCATATGTCTTCTGAATGGATGGATATCGCCCGCTACGCGGACACTCATGGATACCAAGACGATTTTGAACGCATTATGTGGCCTTGGCGGGATTGGGTTATTCACGCCTTTAAGGAAAATATGCCCTATGACCAATTTGTTACCTATCAATTGGCAGGAGATCTACTTCCCAATGCCAATGCAGAACAGATTCTTGCCACAGGTTTCAATAGGAACCACAAGATTACCTTTGAAGGTGGAGTTATTCCGGAAGAATACCGCATTGAGTATGTAGAGGATAGAGCCGTGACCTTTGGTACTGCTTTTTTAGGACTTACTTTTGAATGTGCCCGATGTCATGACCACAAATATGACCCTATAAGTCAAAAAAACCATTTTGAACTGTTTAGCTTTTTCAACAATATTGATGAACTTGGGCTGACTCCTGGAGGTGCCGGTAAAATTCCTAAGCCTTTTATGACCATAACGGAAAAGGAAAAAAATGGCGTATTGAGTTTTGTACAACTACAAAAATCCAACATGAAGGAAGTTCCTGTCATGGTTATGAACGAGATGGAGGAAATAAGACCTTCTTATATACTGAACAGGGGCGTCTATGACCAACCTACAACACAGGTATACCCAAACACACCCGAGTCCATTCTCCCTTTTCCTGAGGACTATCCTAAAAACCGATTGGGCTTGGCAAAATGGTTGTTTCATAAAGACAATCCATTAACAGCTAGGGTTACGGTGAATAGGTTCTGGCAGCGTATGTTCGGTAGTGGACTAGTTGCCTCTTCGTTTGATTTTGGCAATCAAGGTTCTCTCCCTACACATCCGGAATTATTGGACTACCTGGCCATTAAATTCAGAAATGAAGGTTGGGACGCTAGAAAGATTTTCAAATACATTGCCCTTTCGGCAACCTATCAACAGAGTACTACCGTTTCCAAAGAATTACTAGAATTAGATCCTGAAAACCAACTTTTGGCTCGTGCCCCAAGATTAAGACTTACGGCAGAATTAATTAGGGATCAAGCCTTGAAAATTAGTGGATTGCTCAACAGGGAAGTAGGAGGACCAAGTGTTAAACCTTATCAACCAGCTGGTATTTGGGAAGCCACTACAGGTGGTGGTGGTGGAAGTACGGCCACATACATTACAAGTACCGGGAAAGACCTTTACAGAAAAAGTCTGTACACTTTTTGGAAAAGAACGGTTCCACCTCCCAGTATGATGACTTTTGATGCAGCATCTAGAGATCTTTGTTCAGTAAAACGCCAAGAGACCAACACACCCTTACAGGCTCTAGTATTGCTTAACGACCCTCAAATTATAGAGGCAGCGAGAATACTTGCCAAAAATGCCATTGATCGCCATAAAGAAACCAGTGACCAGATTAGCTATATTTTTAAGCTGGCCACATCTAGAGCTCCGGATGAGGAAGAATTGACTATGTTGAACAATTATTATTCCAGTATGCTCCTAAAGGTCGAAGGAGAAGGAATCGAGGCCCAAGAATACTTGTCCATTGGTGCCTTTGAAATGGATAAAAACATTTCGGAAAGCCAATTGGCCGCATTGGCCTTAACCGCGCACACCATTTTAAACTTGGATGAAACTATAACTAGAGGCTGATTATGAGTGAGAAAAAAATTATAGAGGAAAGGTCGTTGATATTAAATCGACGATCATTTTTGGGCAAAACAGCCCTAGGCGTGGGTGGTGTAGCGTTGGCCTCCTTATTGGGTGCAAACCTATTTAGAAAAGATAAAAATGGTATACTTACCAAGGATGATAGTTTAAACGGAGTAAAGGGCATCTTAAATTCCCTTCATCATCCTGCCAAAATTAAAAGGGTAATATATCTGTTTCAAAGTGGCGGACCGTCTCAATTGGAACTTTTTGATTATAAACCTTTGCTGAACCAAAGACGAGGTGAAGACCTCCCGGAATCTATTAGAAACGGGCAGCGTCTTACTGGCATGACCGCTGGACAGGACACATTCCCATTGGTAGGTTCCTTGCATAACTTTAGTCAACATGGCAAAAATGGCACCCATATAAGTGACATTCTTCCATATACAGCGAAAATGGTAGATGAACTCTGCATCATAAAGTCGATGTATACCGAGGCTATCAATCATGACCCGGCAGTTACATTTTTTCAAACAGGTTCCCAACAACCTGGAAGACCCAGTATAGGATCTTGGTTGAGCTATGGTCTGGGCAGTGAAAATGAAAACCTCCCAGCCTTTACCGTTTTATTGTCCCGAGGTACTGGAAGACCAAATGGACAGCCACTATACACCAGATTATGGGGCAACGGCTTTTTACATTCCCTTCATCAGGGAGTGCAATTTAGAGCCGCCAAAGACCCCGTATTATATTTGAATGACCCAAAAGGCATTACCAAAGAGGTTAAACGTGAAATGCTGGACAATCTAGCAGCATTAAACGATAAACATTATCAGGAATCAGGCGACCCCGAAATTAAAAGCAGAATTGCCCAATACGAAATGGCATATAGGATGCAAACATCCGTCCCAAATGTCATGGATACAACCAAAGAGCCCGATTATATCTATGAAATGTATGGACCCGAAGCCAAAATTCCGGGTACCTATGCTGCCAATTGCCTATTGGCAAGAAGATTGGCGGAACAGGACGTGCGTTTTATCCAGTTATACCACATGGGTTGGGATCAACACGACAATCTTCCAGGGGCAATTGCTAAACAGGCAAAAGATGTAGACCAAGCCTCAGCCGCTCTGGTAGCAGACCTCAAGCAGCGTGGATTATTGGAAGACACCCTGGTGGTTTGGGGAGGGGAATTTGGAAGGACCAATTATTCTCAAGGACTTTTAACCGATACCAACTACGGCAGGGACCATCATCCAAGATCTTTCACTATTTGGATGGCAGGTGGTGGAATTAAACCGGGGATTGTTTATGGGGAAACGGATGATTTTGGATACAACATTGTCAAAGACCCGGTCCATGTCCACGATTTCCAGGCTACAATGCTTCATTTATTGGGCATAGACCATGAAAAATTAACGTATAAGTACCAAGGAAGAAGGTTTAGATTAACAGATGTAGAGGGACACATTGTAAAAGATATTTTGACCTAATTTCAAATGGGATAATTCAACAATATGTTTAAAGGGTTTCATGTTAACGGTTGAAAGGCCTTTGAAATTTATTGGTAGAAACATAAGAAAATAACACAAAATAGACCAAGGTAAGGACACCCCGCTCCGGATGTTCCTATATGAAATATTGATAGAATAAATGATACTACAGATAATAAACATTGGGCGCCTTCACCCCCTATTGGTCCATTTGCCCATTGGCATACTTGTATTGGCTTTTCTAATGGAACTCTACTTTAGAAAAAAAGCTTCCGGAACAGAATACAACATAATTACATTTGCCCTTGCAATAGCATCATTGACCACGATATTATCAGTAGGTAGCGGTTGGTTATTGGGGGAAGATGGAGGTTATGATGAGACCTTATTATTCAGACATCGCTGGATGGCGGTAGGTTTGGCCGTTGGCGCCACCTTGCTCTATCTTATTAAGAAATATCCTAGAGCCTGGTCCAAAGCTATTTATCTGCCTCTATTTATAGCAGTAATTGGGCTCTTAAGCTTAACCGGACATTTTGGGGGGAGCATGACCCATGGCGAAGACTACCTTTTTAATAATAAAGAAACCAAAAAAATTGTTATTACTGACGTTAACAAGGCACTCGTTTTCAACGATATTGTAAAGCCAATTCTGGATAATAAGTGCGTAAGTTGCCACAATCCCAATAAAATTAAGGGAGGCTTAATTATGACCAACAAAGCGCAGCTCCTTATTGGTGGTGACTCAGGAAGTATTTTAGAGGCCAAAGAGGGTGAATTACCTAGTTTAACACATCACATTAAACTACCTATGGAAGACGAGGACCATATGCCGCCAAAGGGTAAAGTTCAACTTACTGCTCAAGAAATTGAATTGTTGGAATGGTGGATCGGGCATGAAAACTGCTTTGATTGCGTTGCTGGGACATTGGACAAAACGGAGAAAATCAGTGCTATTCTAAATTCATTGGAAGAGGACACCTCTACAAGGGCCCTTATTGCGAAAGAAGTGGAAATAGTTTCAGAGGATTGGTTGGCTACCATAAACATAAATGGCCCTGTTATTACAAAATTGGCTGCAAACAATCCATTATTGATAGTAAACTTGTCCGGTCTTAAAGATTTAGGAAAAAGTAATCTTAGGGTCTTAAAAAAGTATGCAGAGAATATTGTTGAACTCAATTTGAGTAACTCAAATTTTAATGATACTATTTCTTCCTATTTAGCTTCATTTAATAATCTCACCAAATTGCAATTGCAAAATACGTTGATAACAGACAAGTCCATGCAAACATTAAGTGATTTAAAACACTTGGAGTCACTAAATATATACGGTACCGAAATAACTGACCAGGGTTTGGAACAATTAAACACCCTTTCCAGTTTAAAAACTTTATATCCATGGAATTCCAAAATCACGAAGGAAGCCTTGGAGGGCTACAGCAGTAAACATCTGGCTGTTACGGTCGTAAGTTTAGATGAAGACCTCTTTACTCCGTCGAGCTTGGAACCACCTTCCATAATTGCAGATACCGATTTTTTTACGGATTCCATCGAAGTAACCTTAGATTATTTCTTTAAGGGAGTTGACCTCTATTACACTCTGGATGGGTCCGAACCGGACACTACTTCCATAAAATATAATAGCCCTATTGTACTCGACAAATCGGCCCAGATCAAAGCCGTTAGCTTTAAAAAAGGATGGGCATTAAGTCCAGTAAAAACCGTCAGTTTTAAAAAATCGAACATTCTTCCAAGTTCCATAACCCTAAACAATAAACCCAACGACAAATACAAGGGTAATGGAGGAAAAACCTTAATAGATCTAAAAAGGGGGTCTATTAATTTTGTTGATGGAAATTGGATCGGTTATGAAGGGAGTAGTTTTGCAGCAACCCTAAAACTCAAAAAGGAAGAATTGATTTCCTCGGTATCCATAGGCGCATTTTCTTCACCGGAGAAATGGATCTTCTACCCTGTAGGCTTTAAGATATGGGTCTCCACTGATGGCAGCAACTTTAAATTAGTACATACAGAAAAAATAAGGACTGAACGCCCCAATTCAGATACCAAATTCCAATTTTTTGACCTCAACATACCACCTACGAAATCCAATTTTGTAAAAGTAGAAGTAATGAGTCAACTTAAGAATCCTTCCTGGCATCCTAACCCAGGAGGCAAAAGCTGGTTATTTGTAGATGAGATCGTACTTAACTAATAATAATCCATATTCCCCTCCAAAAGTCTTGTGTAACAATTATTACATATAGATTTTCAGATAGTACTATCTTTGCAAATTAATTAAATCATATGGAATATATACTTCAACCATGGCCATGGTATGTTTCTGGGCCTTTGATCGCTCTAACAATGTTATTACTGGTCTATTTTGGAAAAACATTTGGTATGTCGTCCAACTTACAAACACTTTGCTCTATTGGTGGTGCTGGAAAATATTCAGACTATTTCAAGATCGACTGGAAGTCCCAACGCTGGAACCTGACCGTTGTTCTAGGTGCAATTATTGGTGGATTTATAGCAACCCAATTTTTGTCGGATGGTTCGGCAATTGCTTTGAGCAGTGAAACCATTTCCGATTTAAATACTTTGGGGTTTACTGAGGTTGGAGAATCACTCCTACCCCCTGAGATTTATAGTTGGGAAAATGTGTTGAGCATAAAAGGGTTATCAATCTTGGTCATTGCTGGATTTTTAGTAGGCTTTGGAACCAGGTATGCCGGAGGATGTACCTCGGGCCATGCCATTACTGGCTTAAGCAACCTACAATTGCCCTCGCTTATAGCTGTAATCGGTTTTTTTATAGGGGGACTCATAATGACCTTCTTTATTTTACCCCTCATTTTTGGGTCATAAACCGAATCGCGAGATTTACACCGTCCACGTGATGGCAAAATATTCAATTCAAAAATAATAATAACGGCAATCAATTAATAATAAGCTTCGGGCTGCAGAAATTGTTCTCAGCGAAAAGTATATAACATAAAAAAAATGAAATTCTTAAAATTCTTGTTAGTAGGTATCTTCTTTGGTATTGTTCTGGTTAAATCGGAAGCAGTATCATGGTATCGTATCTATGAAATGTTCAAGTTTCAATCTTTTCATATGTACGGAATTATTGGCTCTGCGGTATTTCTAGGCATACTATTTATATGGGTATTTAAGAAATACAAGATAAAAAGTATTGAAGGCGAAGCCATTGATCTGGTACCGAAGGATAAGGGGGTTGCAAGATATATACTTGGGGGCACCATCTTTGGATTTGGATGGGCATTGGCAGGAGCCTGCCCTGGACCTATGTACATTTTGGTAGGCACTGGTATTTTTAGTATGTTAATAGTCATTGCAGGCGCCTTATTGGGAACCTTTACCTACGGCTTACTACAGAACAAATTGCCTAATTAAGACAAAACCTCCCCCTTCAACAAAAATTCAGATCGAAAATTTACCACTAAGGAACAACCTAAAGTTTGGTGAAATTAATCATAAGAAACTAACCAGTCCTTAACTTAAAAGGCAGTTGGCTTGTTTCAATATAGAAGTACGGGCTTATGAAGCTATTCTCTGCTTAAACAATTTCAGCACTTAATCCCGCATTCAGAAGCTTACTACATCTAGGTTCCAAATCGTTATACTCCCCTGTTTTAACCGTACATTTTCCATTGTAATGGACAATTAAGGAGCATTGCTCCGCCTGCTCCGGAGTATGGTCACAGGCCATAATTAATGTTTCAATAACGTGATCAAAAGTATTAACCTCATCATTGAACAAAACAATCTCATTTTGTTTTAGCGTCTCCTCTTCCAAAAGCAATTCTTCCGAGACTTTTTCTTTGGTACTCATAGAATTCAATTTTAATACCTTCTAAAATACATATTTTACAGCAACCCAATTATTCTTTTCAAGGTTTTTTTCAAATTTTAACCCTTCTTCCGTACATCTTTCAGTAATCTGGGGTATATCCTGTACATAAAAGCCACTCAGGAACATAATTCCACCTTTTTTAAGGCATTTTACATAGGCCGGAATATCTTCCAACAATATGTTCCTATTTATATTGGCTATGATAATGTCGTATTTTTGATCCAACAGTAATTCTGCGGTACCTTCAAAAACATTGATATGGCCACAATTATTCCGTTCAATATTTTCTTGAGCATTAAGGTAGCACCAGTTATCAATATCTATGGCATCTATATTAATCGCCCCCTTCATTGCTGCCAAAATAGCTAAAACCCCGGTTCCACTCCCCATGTCCAAGACAGATTTACCATTAAAGTCATGATCCAAAATATGCTGTAACATCATATGGGTAGTTTCATGATGCCCTGTACCAAAACTCATTTTGGGTTCTATAATAATATCATATTCCACTTTGGGTTTATCGTGAAAAGGCGCTCTAACAACGCACTGATCACCCACCTGAATAGGATTAAAATTACTTTCCCATGTAGCGTTCCAGTTCTCTTGTTCTATCTCCAAAAAATCATAATCAATATTAAACAATGGATTTTCAAGAATCTGTAAGTCATCCAAAATATTGGGATTCCAATCTTCCTTTTTTATATATGCTTGAACCCCATCTTCTGTTTCCACGAAACTTTCAAATTGCACCTCTCCCAATTCCGCTATCAGGATATCTGAGGCGGGTTGAAGAGGATCTACCTTAAAATTATACTCAATATATATAGAATTCGACATTTTATTAAAATTAGCTAGTTGGATACCCTATTAGAGGAAAAGAACCCGTTGAATTATCAACGGGTCTTTTAAATTATTTTAATGTACAAAAACCTCAAAAAAGTGATTTTCAACAGAACTTGATATAATGTATTTTTCTTTACGCTAATGCTTTAATTATAGCAATAAAGTCATCAGCAACTAAAGCGGCTCCCCCTATTAGACCACCGTCTACATCCGGTTTAGAGAAAATCTCAACGGCATTGTTAGGTTTTACACTACCTCCGTAAAGTATGGAAACATTATTAGCTATGCCTGCGTCATAGGCATTGGTTATTGTATTACGAATAAACGCATGCATTTCCTGTGCTTGTTCCGGGGAAGCAGTTTCTCCCGTGCCTATTGCCCAAACAGGCTCATAGGCCAATATAATTTTATTCCAGCTAGAAGCATCCAAAGACAATAGCGCATTTTTTAATTGGCTTTCCACTACTTTAAAATGATTTCCAGACTTACGATCTTCCAATTCCTCCCCAAAGCAAAACATTACCCTCATGTTATTTGCCAAGGCAGCTACTACCTTTTTAGATAAAATTTCATCCGTCTCCCCAAAATAGGCCCTTCTTTCAGAATGCCCAATAATAACGGTCTCTATACCAATACTCAAAAGCATATTGGCCGAAATTTCACCGGTATAAGCTCCATTTTCAGCAAAATGCATGTTCTGGGCAATAACCTCGATGGAGGACGATTTCAAGTTGTCGACTGCTGCGGACAAATTCACAAAAGTTGGTGCCACCATTACTTCTGCCTTAGTATCCGGAAGTTTAGCGGAAAGTTCTGCCAACAACACTTCCGTTTCCCCTAAATTCTTGTTCATTTTCCAATTTCCTGCAACTATTTTACTTCTCATTTTAAATCTAATTTATATTGTTCTCTTTTCCTTAATCAAGGTCTTCTGCCTTTTATTTTCAGACAAATGCCTATTCCAACTATTCAAACTTTAAATCCTCCAAGTCATTGTAATGTACTTTTTGGATGATTGTACCATTCTCTAAAACCAAGACGCCCGGATTGGACCGTACGATCGTTTTCAATGTGGTTTCATCCGTAAAATAAAAATCGAAACCCAATTGATATTCCTTTTTCATTTTTTGGGTATACTCCGGACCGGAAGCGGACATTCCAATAACCTTATACCCGTTTTTTATTGCCTTATCCGTAACCGTTTTTACTTCACTAAAAACACTGTATTGGCTCTTTGCCAGATCATAGGCAATCACCATGACCAATTTAGGCTCTTGTAACATGGAAGCCGTAAAATCTTCCCCCTCCCGCTCAATGGCAAAATCATGTATGGGGGGCTCGTATCCCTTTTGAATTTCCTTAGTATCCACACCTATAAACTCGCCATCTACAGTTGGGTAATCTCCATTGGTCACCACTACTTTTTCTTCTCCGTCTACACTAAACTTCCAACTATAATCGAAAATGGCAACCGGTGCATTTTCAGGAACGCTCATGCCTTCTTCTATATTGGCTCCAATTTTATAGGGCCTAAAATCTATTACCGGTAAGTGTTTAAGTACATAATAGGCAAAGATAGTACTAACCAATAAACCAACACCAACAATAAGTCTTTGGCCTTTATCCCCGAAAGGGGATTTAATAAATTTTGCCCCCAAAAATAGTATTATGATAAGCGCCAATAAAATTATATCCTTGGTAAAGGATTCCCAAGGTGTTAATTTTATTGCATCGCCAAAACAACCACAATCGGTAACTTTATTGAAATAGGCAGAATAAAAGGTAAGGAAGGTGAAAAACACAATCATCAAAAGTAGACTCCATAGTGTAAATTTAACTCGAAAACCTATTAAAAGCATAACGCCCAGCAATACCTCCAGTATTACAACAAAAATAGAAATCCCCAAGGCATAGGGCATCAAAAAACCCAAATCAAGGACTCCAGGACTAAAATATTCCTCCAGTTTAAAGGAAAATCCAACTGGATCATTTAATTTAATTAACCCACTGATAATAAATAAAAAGCCGACTATAATTCGGCACAATGCCACTATATATTTCATATTCTAATTCAATTCTCTATTTGTGAATCCAAATCCAAATTGGACTTGAAATTTTATCCTTTTCTTAAATAAATAAATTTCATGTTAACACACCGTTCAGTTTCCAATATATTAAAATGGAATTCTAGGATTCTGTTTCTTTTCCTAAATGTATCATTGCAAATACGGCATAGTTGATCATATCTTGATAGTTGGCGTCTATCCCTTCACTGACCAATGTTTTCCCTTTATTATCCTCTATCTGCTTAACGCGCAACAACTTTTGCAAAATCAAATCTGTTAGCGAACTTACCCTCATCTCCCTCCAAGCTTCCCCGTAGTCATGGTTCTTGTTTTCCATCAAGGTTTTGGTAATGGAAATATGCCTATCAAACAAGGCCACCGCATCGGAAGGAGAAAGATCTGGTTGATCAACAATGCCTTTTTCGATTTGTATCAAGGCCATAATGGAATAATTAATAATTCCGATAAATTCAGAAATCTCATCCTCATCTATCTTGCGTACCTCATTTTCCTGCAAACTTCTTATGCGCTGTGCCTTAATATATATCTGATCAGTAAGTGATGGAAGCCTTAAAATTCGCCATGCACTGCCGTAATCTTGCATTTTTTTCAGGAAAAGGTCCCTACAAATTTTAATGACGGCATTGTATTGCTCGGAAGTATTATGCATTTAATCTTTCTAATTTGTGTAAATTTCGCTTAAAATTTTAAACTATTCAAAAATCGAGGTTTAAACTTAAATTCCCAAAGTTTTACGACCTTTTATCTTATAAAAATCATGACTATTAACTGTAAAGGAAATTTATTGGATTTAAGTACCCCAAGAGTCATGGGCATACTCAATATAACTCCTGATTCGTTTTATGATGGTGGCAAATATAAGAGTGAAACCGACATTATCGCCCAAGTAAATACCATGTTGGACAATGGCGCAACCTTTATAGATGTTGGAGCTTATAGTTCAAGACCAGGTGCAGACCATGTAGATGAGGAAGAAGAGTTGACAAGAATTATTCCGATTGTAAAACTATTGCTCAAGACCTTCCCCGACATCCTTTTATCTATAGACACCTTTAGAAGCAGGGTTGCCGATGAATGTCTTACCCTTGGGGCTGCTATAATCAACGATATATCCGCGGGAAATCTAGATTTGAATATGTTATCCATAGTTGGGCAGCACCGCGCACCGTATATTATGATGCATATGAAAGGTATCCCCAGTAACATGCAGGATAAAACCAATTATAGAGACCTTCTGGGAGATATACTTTATTATTTTTCCGAAAAAGTAGCCTTGGCAAGGACCTTCGGCATTAACGATATTATTGTTGACCCCGGCTTTGGTTTCGCAAAAACCTTGGCACAGAACTATGAAATTCTAAAAAAAATTAATTTATTGCACTCCCTGGAACTACCCATATTGACTGGTATCAGTAGAAAGTCCATGATTTACAAATTACTGGATACCACTGCTTCAAATGCCTTGAACGGAAGCACGGCCTTACATATGTATGTATTGACTAATGGCTCACATATACTGAGGGTTCATGATGTTAAGGAAGCAATGGAGTGCATTCGAATATATAAAGCCATTAATGCACCCCATACGCTTTAAGAAATAATTGAATTATTGATCAAAAGGAAATTTGTTTAAAATTGGACTAAAACATTTTTTATAAATTAATATGCGGTTATAGCTTATTTCCTATTTTTACCAAAACCACAGGATTGGATTTTTTAAACTTCTTAGATTTTAGTGTTACGGATATCATAGACATCTTTTTGGTGGCTGTACTCCTGTATTATGTATACCAATTGGTGCGCGGAACAGTGGCCATTAATATTTTTATTGGTATTGTCATTGTTTGGGCATTTTGGAAGTTGACCGAAGTCCTGGATATGAAAATGATAAGTAGTATGGTAGGTGGTTTTATGCAAGTGGGACTAATTGCCCTTATCATTGTTTTCCAACAGGAAATTAGAAAATTTTTGTTAATGGTAGGATCTACCAATTTTGCTTCCAAACGCAACTTTCTAAAACACTTTAAATTTCTAAAAGAAGACGGACTAACCATAGGCACTAATGTAGATGCAATTATAGCAGCATGTGAAAGAATGGGAAGCACCAAAACGGGTGCTCTTATTGTTATTGCAAGAAATAATTCCTTGGACTTCGTAAAGTCTAGCGGTGATAAGATGTATATAGAAATCACCCAGCCAATCCTTGAAAGTATTTTTTATAAGAATAGCCCCTTACATGATGGCGCTATAGTTATTGAAGATAATTTTATAGTAGCTACACGGGTAATTCTTCCAGTTTCTAATGAACGTTCCATACCGTTGCGTTTTGGATTAAGGCATAGGGCTGCCGTTGGCATTACCGAAAAGACCGATTCCCTATCCATTATTGTGAGCGAGGAAACCGGTATTATCTCCTATATTAAAAATGGGGAATTTGTACTTTTTAAAGATTTAACGGAACTGGGCAATTTAATAAAATCGGATCTGCACTAATCCCTTACCAGATATTCTAAACTTACGCCACCTCTTCTGCTAAAAATTGCGCTTCATACAGATTTTGGTAGTACCCTTTTTGCTTTAATAGCTCTTTATGTGTTCCTGTCTCCACGATTAATCCGTCCTGCATTACCAATATTTTATCGGCCTTTTTAATCGTTGCCAAACGATGGGCGATAATAATGGAAGTACGCCCCTCGGTAATTTTTTCTGTGGCGCGTTGTATCAACTGTTCGGAATAGGTATCTACTGAGGAAGTAGCCTCATCCAAAACCAGAATGCTGGGATTACTTACATATGCCCTTAAAAAAGCTATCAACTGACGCTGACCACTAGAAAGCATAGTCCCTCTTTCCTTAATATTGTAGGTATAACCCCCAGGAAGACTGGAAATAAACTCATGAACCCCTATCTGCTTTGCAGCCTGCTCCATAAGCTCTATAGTTATAGCATCATTCTTAAGAGAAATATTATTGGCAATGGTATCGGCAAATAGGAATACATCCTGCAACACCACGGCAATTTTAGATCTTAAAGAGTTTAATTTGTAGTCTGTTATATTGATTCCATCGATTAAAATAGCACCAGAATTAATTTCGTAGAAACGATTTAATAAATTAATTATAGTGGATTTTCCCGCACCTGTTGCCCCTACTATGGCAATTGTCTCTCCCGCCTTAACTTTAAAGGAAATTCCGTGCAGCACTTCTTCATTTTCCAAATAACCGAAACGCACGTTGTTAAATTCAATATCCCCTTTTATACTTTCCTTATCTATAGTTCCTATATCTTGAATGTTACTGTCCGTATCCAAAATTTTAAATACCCTATTGGCAGCTACCATCCCCATTTGTAGGGTATTAAACTTATCCGCTATTTGACGCAGTGGCCGGAACAACATACTGGATAGCAATATAAACATGAAAATGGTCCCGTATTCCTCTTGGTTAATACTGGCAACATTCTGCAATCCACCGTACCAAACAATCAAACCTACCGTAATGGATGAAACGATTTCAGCGACAGGAAAAAAGATGGAGTTGTACCACACTGTTTTTAACCATGCATTTTGGTGTTTCTCATTAATTTCCCTAAATTTTTCCTTTTCTATTTCCTCTCTTGTAAAAAGCTGTACTATTTTCATCCCGGTAATACGTTCCTGTACAAATGAATTTAGATTGGAAACCTGTGTCCTAACCTCAATAAAAGCCACCTTCATCGCTTTTTGAAACAATCTTGTAGCATACAGGATAATGGGTAGAACTGCAAATACGATTAAGGATAGCTTCCAATTAGCAACGAGCATTACTATGGCTACCACCAACATCTTTAGTAGGTCGGATACAATTACAAAGAATCCTTCACTAAAAATCTCTCCAATTCTTTGCATATCGGTCACAGCACGTGTGACCAATAGTCCTATGGAAGAATTGTCGTAATACTTCATCTTAAACCCCATAAGGTGATTAAACAACTTTATACGAATATCCTTAATAACCGATTCCCCCAGCCAGTTGGCATAATAATTAAAATATAACTGACTTAAAACTTCCCCTAATAAAACACCTACCATGGCAAGGGTCAAGGTCAATAATTTTTGACCATCCTTGTCGGTAATGGCGCTATCCACGATCTCACCCACCAAAATAGGGGTAAGCACAGCAAAACCAGATAGTAGGATCGCCGCTACGGCAACACCGTAAAAGGTTAATTTATATGGTCTAACATGTCTGAGCAAACGCTTAAACAATCTATAATCAAATGCTTTTCCTGTATCCTTATCCATTGTGATCAATAATATTTTTTGGATATTTTATCGCTGTCAAATATAATCCTTTTGCGGGCACCGATACCCCAGCATTGCACCTATCCTTACTGGCCAGAATAGACTCTATGTCCGTCAGGGAAGATTTACCCATACCAACATCTAAAAGAGTCCCAACAATAGCACGTACCATATTGCGCAAAAATCTATCGGCGCTAATGGTAAAAATCAACTTGCTACCCTCTTTTACCCATAAGGCCTTTCTAACATCGCATAGATAGGTTTTTACATCGGTATGGGACTTTGAAAAACATTCAAAATCCTTATGTTCCACTAAAATAGCAGCCGCTTGGTTCATCTGCTCTATATTTAACGGATATTTCACATAATAGGCCTCATCCGCCAAAAACGGATTCTTATCTTGTTCTACCCAGTATTCGTATATACGTTCCAAAGCATCAAAGCGTGCATGTGCGTCTTCAGGAACCTTAACAATTGCTATTACAGCGATATCTTCAGGCAGAAAAGCGTTTAAACGGTAAAGTAATTCTGTACTGTTAAAAAGTTCTTTAACATCAAAATGTGCGAACATTACCTTGGCATGGACCCCTGAGTCCGTCCTCCCCGCCCCCGTCAAGGACACAGGTTCCTGCAAGATCAAGGAAAAGGCATGTTCCAAAACCTCCTGAACGGTTATCGCATTGGGTTGCTTTTGCCAACCGTGATATGCCTTGCCTTTATAAGAAAATTGAACGAAATATCTCAAATGAATGCTTTAGTTTTGTAATTGGCAAAGATACTTGTTCTGATGGAGAAAAACAGCTTGTGAAAATGTTTTACCAAGATGAAATTGTAGTTTTGCACACATGTAATTATGTTTTTGGCTAGACCAGTTTAACAATCCCAATAATTAAACCTAGCATTCAACCAGCCTTAATTTTCTACAGTGCCTTATGAAAAAAATACTCTTGCTATCCGATACCCATGGCCATATGGACGAAAAAATCCTAAAATACGCCAAGGCAGCAGATGAAGTTTGGCATGCAGGGGACATTGGCAATTTTGAGGTAATGGATACCCTACAAAAAATAAAGCCGGTAAAAGGAGTCTACGGAAATATTGATGATCATAAGATCCAATTGGAATACCCTTTGGACAACAGATTCAAATGTGAGGATGTTGATGTCTGGATAACCCATATTGGAGGATATCCCAATAAATATAATGTACGGATTAGAGAGGAGATAAAAAAAAATCCCCCTAAGCTCTTTATCTCCGGACACTCACATATCCTAAAGGTAATGTGGGACAAAAAGTTAAATCTTCTACATATGAACCCAGGTGCTTGTGGTATACACGGTTTTCATCAAATACGGACTATGTTGCGGTTTGCTATAGACCAAGAGAACATTAAGGATTTGGAAATCATTGAGCTAGGGAAAAGAGGATAATTACTAGGGGGCTCTATGACCCTAAAGAATTAAACATTATATCCCGCAGAAAAAGCGGAATTAGTTCATCCAACTGCTTTAAATTCGTGGCAAGGCAACTTTTTAAAACAGATATTCACCAATAAAAAACCCGGGCACTACCCCGGGTTCACGCACTAATACTACTAAGATGTTAGGTTTAACGTAAACGATCCACAGATTTTACAAGATCTTCATCCTTTTTTATTGCCCTGTTGGCCAGGACTAAAAAAACGATAGAAAATACAGGAATCAGCATCCCAATACCCTTCTCAGAAACAATAGTTTCTCCGGATAAGTTTAGTGATCGGTAAACGAAAAATCCTAGTAAAAAAAGATTCAATATCATATTCAACCTGTTTACTACAAATTGATTTTGTCTATTCTTAAATAAAACTATAGCTACCAGTCCAAGAACTGCAACAATATAAAAAGCAATGGAAACGAAAACCTCGTTTTCAGCGAATATTTCTTTTCCAGCAGCATCAGACCATAGATTCATAAAAAACGGTACAACCGCCCCTAATAGTATAACTACGATTAAATAAAGTGTCTGAATTCTTTGAATCATGCTTTTAAATACAATTGAGAAGCAAAAATAAGCGTCTTTTTAAAAATTATCACCTAAATATTGAAAATAATTTGTAATATTGCTACGTTATAAGTCAGATTACTTACCAACAGGGGATTTCATTCTCTTTTTTATCCATAACAAGAACAACATACACTTCATATTTTCGTAATAAGTATAATTTATTCAAAACTTAATGTTTGAGATTTCAGATTTAAAATCAAAAAAGCTTCCTGAGCTTCAGGAAATAGCCCAGGGCCTTAATGTTGCCAAGTTTAAAACTTTAAAAAAGCTAGATTTGGTATATCAAATTTTGGATGTACAAGCATCCAATCCCAAAATTGTCCAAGAAATAACCGAGATAGCTACAGAGGACAGCACCACTTCCAAGCCCAAGAGGTCTAGAATAGCTAGTGACAAATCTAAGCCAGCTACCGTGAAGTCTCCAGTGGTTAACATACCAGAGACAAAACCTATAGAAATAATAGAAAAAACTACCTCGCAGGAAGAAATACCCGCGACAGTTGAGGAAAATAAAGAAGACAAGAAAGAGGATAGCAAACCCGAAAGAAAACCTCGCCAGCACAATAAACCCGTTCCGGCTAAAAAAGAGTTTCAGAAGGCTGCGCCTCAACAAAATGCAGTACAACAGAATACGCCACAACCTAACAAACCTCAGCATAAAAAAAATCCACACCATCAAAAAAGTAGCGTTGACAAAATCAACAGTAATTTTGATAAGGACCTGAAAAATAAATACAAAGAACCTGAATTTGAGTTCGACAGTATTATTGAAAGTGAAGGTGTTCTGGATATTATGCAGGATGGGTACGGATTTTTAAGATCTTCGGATTACAACTACCTTTCTTCTCCAGATGATATTTATGTATCCCAATCCCAAATAAGATTATTTGGACTAAAAACTGGGGATACCGTACTTGGGAATGTACGTCCGCCAAAAGAAGGTGAAAAGTATTTTCCGCTTATTAAAGTGAATAAAATAAACGGGATTGACCCTCAAATTGTTAGGGACAGGGTATCTTTTGAACATTTAACCCCATTATTCCCTCAAGAAAAATTTAACCTTGCCGAAAGGCAAAGTACCATTTCCACGAGAATAATAGATTTATTCTCCCCTATCGGAAAAGGACAAAGGGGCATGATCGTTTCCCAGCCTAAAACTGGTAAGACGATGCTCTTAAAGGATATTGCCAATGGTATTGCCGCCAATCATCCTGAAGTTTACCAAATTATTCTTTTGATAGATGAACGCCCAGAAGAAGTTACGGACATGCAGCGTAATGTTCGTGGTGAGGTTGTTGCCTCTACATTTGACAAGGAAGCTACAGAACATGTTCGGGTTGCCAATATTGTTTTGGAAAAAGCAAAACGTTTGGTAGAATGTGGACACGATGTGGTTATCCTATTGGATTCCATTACTCGTCTGGCACGTGCCTACAATACGGTACAACCAGCTTCAGGAAAGGTATTGAGTGGTGGTGTGGATGCCAATGCACTTCACAAACCAAAACGTTTCTTTGGTGCTGCACGTAATATTGAAGGCGGAGGTTCCTTAACTATTATTGCAACTGCACTTACCGAAACCGGTTCTAAAATGGATGAAGTAATCTTTGAAGAGTTCAAAGGAACAGGTAATATGGAATTGCAATTGGATAGAAAAATATCCAATCGTAGAATATTCCCTGCTATAGACCTTACATCTTCGAGTACAAGACGTGATGATCTTTTATTGGATGAAAACACCATTCAAAGAATGTGGATCATGAGAAAGTACTTGGCAGATATGAATCCTGTAGAAGCTATGGAATTCATTGAACAGAGATTTAGGCAAACCAAGAACAACGAAGAGTTTTTGTTGACCATGAATCAATAAATTATAATTGCACTATTCCCATAAAATGGGAAAAAGTTTAAAATCCCATTTGGTTGAAAAGCCAAATGGGATTTTTTTTGTTTTCAATTCTAACCATAAAAATCAACTTATTTCATAATGTCATTTTTTTAGATGTACAATATTCATTAATTTAACATATAATTTAACAAGAGTTTTCCCCCAATACTCTTACCTCTAAAATTTTATTTTTAATAACATTAACTGTAAAAATTTAACTTATGAAAAATCTAAAAAGAATTTATCCCAAATTATGCTTCGGAGCCGTAGTTGTTTTTGGCCTAATGTCCTGTGAACAAAAAAAAGAAAAACCGCCTGTTCAAGAACCTGAACCCAAGGAAATTGAAGCTCCCAAACAGATCGTTACCGTAGACCAAGCAAAAACTATGTACAACGCATACGGTGAACGCCGGGTTAGCCTAATTGAACAATACGAAAATGAACTTGCACCGGAGAAAAAATTTGACGTGGCCCGGTTTGGATATTATGATTACAATACCATTAAGGAATACATGCACTATATTGAGCAGGAGGCAAAAAAGGCAGATGTGAAGATTTCTTCCCTACGTTTTTATTTTTCAAATTATCCAGATAAAAAATCTTTTGAAGATGGTCGGGAAATAAAACATCCAAAACAAAATTCATTTTTCATCATCCCTGCCGTCAAGGATAAGAATGATCGAGAATACGGATTTTATATAAGGGAAGAAGACGATGGCACCAATGTTCCCGTATTACTTACCGATAATCTGGAACCCAAAAAAGATGGAGACATGGACAGGCAACAGTCGGGAAAACCCAAATCCGAGGCTTCTTTTATGCCAACGGCCTCCCCCGCCCCGTACTATGTTAAAAACAAAAGTCTTGTTTTAAACGAGGCCAATATGGTACCTCCACCCTACCACGAAGATTAACATAGCTCATAAACCCAAATCAAAGTAAAAATGGAAGTATTGGATACTATTTTAGAGAATGCCAGTGAGCCTCTCTATGCGGTAGCCTTATTAATGGCATTAATAAGGTATCCTAAATATTACAGCAGTCCTTTAAAGTATTTTCCCGTTCTTTTAATGTATACCTTCTTAACGGAATTATTAGGTTATTTTACAAAGAACTACGAAGTGTTCCATATTTCCATTTTTACTACTATTGTTAATCACAATGTAATTATTTATAATATTTACAATTTAGTGTTCTTTATCTACTTTTTTTTTGTGTATTGGAGTTATATAGAAAGTAAAAAGTACAAAAACTATATCTTATATTGTGGAATATTATTTCTGATCATTTCCTTTATAAATCTTTTTTTTCAAAACTTTAAATTGGAATCCCAGATATATAGCTATTTGACGGGTGCACTCATAATTTTGATATGCATAATTCTGTTTTTCTGGGAACACCGCCATGTATCAAAAAAATTGGATTATAGATATACAGGTATTAAATGGATAAGCATTGGTCTGCTAATTTTTTATGTAGGATATACCCCCATTAAAGCTTCCCGATTTTATAATTATTTAAACCAATTAAACGAATTTGTACATTTTAGAAGATTCCACCTAACGTTGATTATTTTAATGTATCTCTGTTTTATCATAGGATTCTATAGAATGAAACGCAAGTTCTGGATTTAATTTGTCCAAGTATTTCACATAATCCAAATGCTTTGAAAAAAGGTCTCTTTCTACGCTATATTTTAATGTAAACGGTCTTTTTGTTCACAAACTCCAACATCCCTTCCATAGACAGTTCCCTGCCATATCCTGATGCTTTAGTGCCCCCAAAAGGCAATCTGGGGTCCGACTTTACCATTTCATTTATGAAAAATGCCCCATCGGGTATTTCTCCAATTATTTCTCTTGCCGATTCTATATCCTCTGTAAATAGCATGGAGCCAAGGCCAAATTTGGAGTTCGCGGCCAAAGCAATGGCTTCGGTCCTATCTTTTGCTTTTACGATAGCCGCTACTGGGCCAAATAACTCCTCATCAAATGCCGGCATCCCGGGAACAACATCTGTAAGTATTGTAGGCTCATAGTAGGCCCCGTTCCTGTTATTACCATATAAAACTTTAGCCCCTTTATTAATCGAATCCTGTACTTGCTTGGCCAAGGTTGCTGCAAGATCCTCTTTGGCCATTACCCCTATATCAGTTTGTTTATCCATTGGATCTCCGGATTTCAGGGTCTGGATTTTATTGCGAAATTTCATTATAAACTCATCATAAATAGCTTCTAACACTATAAATCTTTTTGCCGCAATGCAGCTTTGTCCCGTATTCTGCATTCGGGCCATTACCATGGTATCCATATAGGTATCCATATCGGCATCTTCCCAAACAATACAAGCATTATTACCTCCTAGTTCCATAACAGATTTTTTTAAATGCTTACCCGCCTGAGCAGCTATTGCCCTTCCTGCTTTCTCACTCCCCGTTAAGGTGACACCCTGGACAACAGAATTACCTATTATGGATTCAAGCTGCTTATGGTCCGCTAGGATAAACTGAAAACTACCCTCTGGATAACCTGCCGTTTTAAATAATTCTTGAAGTGCCATGCCACAGCCAGGAACATTGCTTGCATGTTTCAAGATCACAGTATTACCAGCTGTGAGCGTGGGCGCCGCAAAGCGGATAACCTGCCAAAAAGGGAAGTTCCATGGCATAATGGCCAATACACAACCGATAGGGTCATAACTTATAAAACTTTCTTCCGCCTCTGTATCTATAAGGTCATCGGCCAGAAATTGAACCGCATTTTTAGCATAAAAATCACAGGCCCATGCGCATTTTTCAATTTCCGCTAGACCTTGGCTTATGGGCTTCCCCATTTCTTTGGTCATCAATTGGGCATAAACTTCTTTATTTTTCAGCAAAGCTTTTCCTAAATTTTTTAAAAGTCCAGACCTATGTTCCACACTTTCATTTTTCCAACTTTGAAATACAAGCTCGGCCTTATCCAATACTGTTTTAATATCCCGATCTGAAAACGTGTTATATTTTTCCAACGCCTTACCATTATATGGGTTTACTGATTCTATATATTCCATATTGTTTCGATTTTAAAGTTAAAGTTCCTGAACTACATTTATTTTTCAACACCATATAACAGCGACAAAGGGTATCCACCTTGAATACCACCTACACTAATTAAACAATGTTAAAATTTTTTCCCGATCGTATTTATTATCGATGTTACCCTCTACATCCATTTTCAAGGCTTCCAATTCCTTTGTAACTTCCTCCCTACTTTCTGTTGAAATTTGTGAATCCTGTGCTATATATTTCAAAGCTCCCAAAAGAGCAAGAACCACTGAGCTATCCTTGTTGGCATACAACCTGATAGGCTGTACAATAATTTGTAATAATTCCTTGGCAGTAATGTTATTTCGAACAAGAATAATCTTACCTCCCTTCAACGAATTGGAAGTTTTATTCGGAAACCTCATGATCTTTATGAGCAAAGGCGCCAATTTATTAATAGCATCAATAGCTGTTCCTGGATCGTTTATTCCCGGCGACATAGCTTTGACCGCAATTTCCATCAATTTTATAAATCCGTCGATACCCCTACTTTGATCATTTCTATTACTGGAGATATTTATACACAGTAACAAGTCTTCCAAATCTCCATCCTCGAGCGAATTCTGAACCTTAATGATTGGCATACCTTCCCATAAATGTTGCCCAACATAAGGCAGTATTTCTAAATGATGGCCATGCTCAACCAAGGAATCACTTAACAATGAGGCATCAAATCCTCTAAAATAGCCAGACTTATGGGAATAAATAGTTTCAAAATTGTCCATTCTTAATTTTTGAAGACCCACTTTTAAAGAATTAAAATCCTCATACTCCTTATCTAAATGTCTTGAACTGGACCGAAAAATATTATCAATTATATTTTGAATTTGAATGGATACCGAAATGCTATGGATAAAATATACAAATAAGCCTATACAAAACACTGCTGAAATTGCCGCCAACATAGTTGAAAACCCCACCGAATGGGTGTCTATTCCATGAGCGCCCAGAACTATCAGAATTATGATACAGTACAATAATGTACCTATATACACACCCAGAATTAATTGATGCTTTCTATTGGAAATTAAACTTGGCAATAATCTTGGCGAAAAATTGGCCGAGGCTTGGCTTAGTACTACCATAACCATAGTAAAACTAAATACTGTTAATGAAAGAATTCCTCCAATTAAAGTTGTTAATATGGACCGAGCCGTTTCATAATCTTCTATAAATAAATAGGGTACTTTCTCTTTCAAGTTTTTGGCCAACTCCAAACTTTCCAATTCCAATACTATAAAGGCCAAAAGAAAAAATCCGAAAGAAATGAGCACTGGATAAAAGGCTATACTCTGTAACACCTTACTATAAAGCGTCTTCAATATTTTAATAGCCGATCTCCACATATTGCCCAATTTACGAGTTCTTTAAAGGTAGTAAATCCCTTTTTTGCGAGTAGCCCAATGCCAAGAAATAGTATCACATATGATTGAAAACAAATGAAATATAACTTATTTCAATTCCCCAAAATGGCAGCTACTTTGCATAAGAGCTAATAATAATTAGAATAGAGCACAGTTATTTTTACAATCTTGGATAAATTTGTTTTAAAGAAAAGAAATTGCCTACTTCGATTTGGCAATTAGAAAAACCTGAATTTCGGGGGACATTTAGGAAAATGTAATAAAAGTATTCTTCTGTGAATTACTTTAAACTACAAAAGTAAGTCACGATAAGATGGTTTGGTTGGTTGTAAATGAATGGTTCCGATAGCTAAAAACGTCGGAACCATTTTTATAACATTGTATCCCAATAATTCAGGATATTTCCGCTCCGTTGGAGGGAATCAAAAAAATCTTCTTAACTTCTGAACCAATGATTAAAAAAATACACCTATGATTTTTAATATTGACAAGGCTTGGGGTGATATGATTAACAGACTGTCTTCCTGGGTAGATGGTTTAATAGTGAATTTACCCAACATAATTCTAGCACTGGTAGTATTTATAATCGTTATTATACTTGCAAAATATGTCGCCAAAATAACATGGAAGCTACTTGGAAATAGCAATTTACAAAAATCCATGAAAAAAGTTATTGCCAAATTATTGTCAATTTTGGTAATTCTAACGGGATTATTTTTAGTACTTGGTATTTTAGATTTAAGCAAAACCCTGAATACTATTTTGGCAGGTGCCGGAGTTGCTGGTCTGGCGGTAGGGCTTGCCTTGCAAGGCGCATTGGCCAACACATATTCGGGCATAGTACTGTCCTACATAAAACACATTAAATTTGGGGATTGGATAGAAAGTAACAATTATGAAGGCGAGGTGGTCGATATAGATTTGCGAGCAGTTACCATTAAACAATCGGATAACAATTTGGTCTACATTCCTAATAAATTGGTATTAGAGAACCCCATAAGAAACTTTTCCACCACATCCCAATCCCGTGTAATTCTTAGCTGTGGTGTCGCCTATTCTTCAGACCTGGAATTTGTTCGTGAATTGGTATGCAAAACCATTACGTCCAATTTTGACAATATAGAAAATGCTAAAGAAGTAATTTTTCTTTATACCGAATTCGGGGATAGCTCCATTAATTTTGAAACAAGGTTTTGGATTAAATCCACTTCATCCTTAGAAGTATTAAAAGCCAAAACCATTGCTATGATAGCCATTAAAAAAGCATTTGACCAAAATGGAATCAACATTCCTTTTCCCATCCGTACATTGGATTTTCCTAAAGATTTTATGAAGAAAAGCTAATGTTTTTCCAAAAATAAAAGATTCTTTTACGACTAGAATTTCCTTTCCTTTTGCGAAACATATGCAAGAATCACCTGCAATGCATTAATGAACTTCCATAATTCATCATACAATAGATTTTTAGCTACCTAGGGCTTATTTGTAAACACCTAATTTAAGGGTGAAGAAAAAAACACCTCCTAAAGAAAACTAAATGGATGTGACAAAAATTATATTTTTTAGGGTTAATACGCTACTTAACAACCTATTAACTTTGGGCCATAAGATGCTATGCGGAAGACATCAATAAAAAAACTTTCGCTAACTTTTAAAATCACATATAAAATGAGGACATACACTGATACAATAGGTGAAAAATTAAATGATCTTTTAGAAAAAACCTACGATGCCGAAAAGGGATATAAAAAGGCTTTGGACAATACGGAAAATCCTTATCTAAAATCCTTCTTCGTTAAAAAAAGTACTGAAAGAAATACTTTTGGATCGGCACTGAAAAGTGAAATCACTAATTTAGGTCAAAAATGGGAAGAAGATGGAAGTGTAACGGCTGCGTTGCATAGAACATGGATGGACGTTAAGGCCCTTTTTTCAGCGGACGACGATGAAGCAATGCTGGAGGAGGCCATTAGAGGAGAAAAAGCGTCTGTACAGGAATATAGGGAGGTACTCTCGGAAACAGATCTACCTCCTAGTACAGCTACCCTTTTAACGCAACAAATGAACCAAATTCAAGCAGATTTGAACCAAGTAAAACGCTTGGAAGATTTAAGTTAATCTACAGCAATAATCCTGTTCGTTAAGAGGATGGTTGGCATCCTCTTTCATTTTTGACTTTTAACATAAAGGATTTTAGTATGTTGTTAATTAATTGTTTTTGCGAAACGAAAGTTCCCGTGAAGATTAGATTTTACTTAATTTATTTTTATGTATCACAAACTATCCAATACAGCTAGTAGGTTAACATTGGAAAAAGAATTTAATAGGCGCTTTAAATACCCTGATTTATTTGGTAAACAGGTGTTGATCAACGGTTTGGACGAAGTAACCATTCCTATAATAACCATGGAGGAAGAAGAATTACTCGTTCCGGCTATTTGGGGACTATTGCCAGAAGGCTATAGGGATGATTGGAATGTATTCCAGGATATCTTCAATTCCTTAAACCTCAATATTAACTCCATGAACAACCCCTCCTGGTATTCCAGTGCCCTAATGCAAAGAAGGTGCTTAATCCCCGTTACTGGATTTTTTACATCCTACTTAATCGATGGAATTCTATATCCCTACTATTTTCACAGAGCCTCCGGATTACCATTTTGCTTAACAGGTATATACAATAAATTGGACGATGGATTCTTAACCTGCTCTATAATAACAACACACACCCACCACAACCTAAAAACGGTTCAGAATATAGATGGAACCGTACCCATGATGCTTCCAAAAGAATTAAGCAGTTCATGGCTAGCGAAAGATTTAAATGAAAAAGAAATCCAAAATCTTTTAAATGCTACCCCTAACTTCAAGCTCATAGCCCACCCTATTTCAAAAGAATTCTTTAAAAACAATATATCATACGCCTCTATGTTAGAACCTGTATACTATGAGGCCGCGCCAACTGGAATGATTCTCAAACATGGAATTGAGTTACTTTCCTTATAGTAAAGTCATTGGCTACCATATGTGAACCCAGTCCCGGTTTTATTTATCCTTTCAAAAAAAGTTAGACCAAAGCTCCCCCACCTAGCAATAGCTAATTACCCATAAAAAGGTTAGGAACAACCCGAATGCAATGCTGAAAAATCAATTAACTGCAATTCAAATAAGAAAATGAACTTGCTAATTATTAACGCATTACACATTCGGAAATCACATCTATCTGAGTTAAACATTAACTGGATACGACAAATAAACCCGGGAAAAAACTTGGACATTTGTATATAGGGCAATGAAAATGGCCCATAATATTAACCTTAAAAACATACACTATGTTACGTTGGACAGTCACATTCGTAATTTTAGCAATAATAGCCGCGATTTTTGGATTCGGCGGGATAGCAGCAGGAGCTGCAAGTATTGCTAAAATCCTATTTTTTATTTTCTTAATACTATTTGTAATCTCTTTATTTACGGGAAGAAGCAAAATTTAAAAGATAGAACCATACACCATAAATCAACCTATGGTATTTAAACTAGTACAATTATATTAATCTAAAAACTACATAGACATGAGAAAATCGTTATTATATCTTGCATTCACACTATTATTCACCATTTCCTTTTCAGCATTGAATGGCTGCAGGGAAGATAAAACTGCCGGAGAAAAAATCAAAGAAGGAGTAGAAGAGGTAGGCGATGGCATTAAGGAAGGCGTGGAAGAAATTGGGGATGAAATAGATGATGCCACGGACGACAATTAAATAACCTATAATCATTGGTTTAAATTTATACTAAACGGACATTTTCCTATCTGGACCTTGTCCGTTTTTTAATTTTAAATAAGAATCGCATATCCTTAAGCACTATAAAATAATAGATGCATAAAAATCGGTTATAGACAATTTGTACTAAGGTAAATGGATTTTAACCAACCTCACTTGTGAACATACACGGGCACAAGTAGGTACTTAATGATATATGGAATTGAATTTTAAAAGTGCCTCATACATTAAACCAAAAGACCTAGAACAGGGAATCTGTTTATAAAAGAATAGTTTAGGAATTTTCTTGCATATCAAAAAATTATCATCTTTGTTTATACGTCCAATTCAATTACTTTTATAGGACTGGAATTGGCCATTATAACCCGTGATAATAAACCATTGATGAGAGTTTATCTAAAGTTCGATTTTAATGCTATCTGCAAAACTGTTTTGCGTGAACAATTGGACATCCTAGGATTAGATTATACGATACATGGCGTAGGAGAAGTTGAATTTAACAGACCACCTACAAGAAATGAAGAAGAGAAAATGGCCAATATATTGGGCAATTATGGCATAGAAATTATGGATGATCAACAAGTGGCCTTAGTTCAGCGCATAAAGGATACCGTTACGGAATGGATTCATCATGAAGAAATTCCCAAACGCTATAATTTCTCTACATATCTTTCCGAAAAATTGGATTATACTTATACTTATTTATCTTCAATCTTCTCGGAAACTACCTATTCCTCCATCGAGAATTTTGTGATTTTAAAAAAAATAGATTTTGCAAAAAACCTAATTAGTCAAAATAATTCAACCCTAACAGAAATAGCTTTCAAACTTAATTATAGCAGTGTGGCCCATTTATCTGCCCAATTCAAGAAAACTACTGGCCTAACCCCCTCTACATTTCTGAAAATAATTCAGAAACGAAAAGAAAGAGCCTTAACCCAAGAATAACCAAACAAAACTATGCCTTTACATACCATGTATATTGCCCTGGCCGATGATGATGAAGATGACCGAATGTTGTTTAAGGAGGCTATAGAAGAAATTAAGATTAAGACCAATCTATCATTATTCAACAATGGCCAAGAATTAATGGAATACTTGATCTTGCCCGATGTGCTATTACCACAAATTATATTTCTGGATTTGAACATGCCTATCAAAAATGGAATGCAATGTCTCAATGAAATTAGAAACAACCCCTGCCTAAAGGAGCTAATGGTCGCCATCTATTCCACGTCTTCCTCAGAAGCCGATATTGAAGAGACTTTTATAAACGGGGCCAATATCTACATTAACAAACCAAACAGTTTTGGAGGGCTTAAAAATGCAATAGACAAAGTTTTACAGTTAAATTGGCAATACCACACCTCAGCTTTAAACAGGGATAATTTTTTATTACGGATCTAAAGGTCTAACAGTATGACATTAAAAAAGTTGGCTTCTTCATCAAAATTTTTTACGGTCCTGCTTATCTTGGCCGTTGCCCTATTAATGTTCATTGGGAGTGTTAGTTACAAACAGGTTTTACGGCTAGGTAAATCAGCAGACTGGGTTTCCAAAACTTTGCAGATCAATAAGGAAATAAACCAGCTTTTTTCTTACTATGACCAAATGCAATCTACGGAATTCAAAAACGTATTGCTACAGGATACCTTGGGGATATCCACCTTTGAAGTTTACAAACCCGAGGTATTGGCGTCTTATAGAAAATTAAAAGAACTCACAGGCCATAATCCTGCACAACAAAAAACGCTTCTCAAGGTAAGCTATTGGCAGGATAGCCTTTACCAGGCCCTTAGGGTCATGTCACAAATCCCCTACCAAAAATTAACTTATTCCAAAAGTGATCAAAAAAAAATAGCGGATGTCTCCAGTGCTGTTACCCAATTAAACTTGCTTGAAAATCAAATGCAACGAGAAATTCAGTTGCAGCTTGCACAACGAACGAAGAACTATAGATCACAAATCTTTTTTACCCCTATAACGACACTATTGTTGGGTATTTTCGCCTTGTTTATATTCGTTATTTCCTATTTGCAGATTAATGCACAACGCAGGAAAAAGGCTACTGCAGAAAAATTCATGCATAACATTCTTGCCAGCACAGACAACATTATCAGCTATTTCTTGCCCATTTATGATGCATCAGGTAAAATCAAGGATTTTAACATCGAGTTTACCAACGAACAAATAGAGGCCGTATTGGGGAAAAAACCAAATAAGATAGCTCATAAAAAAATGTCGGAGCTCATTCCCATAAATTTTGAGAATGGTATTTTTGAAGAACTAGCAGCTGTTATAAAAGAAGGAGCTCCTAGAAAATTTGAAAAGTTATTTGATTATGGCGGAAATTCCTTTTGGTTTAAAACCACCGCAGTAAAAATGGAGAACGGAGTCCTAACCACCTCCACCGATACCACCTCGGAGAGGCTACATTCTCTGAACTTGAAAGTCTTGAACGAAAAATTAGAATCACAAAACAAACAACTTGAAGAAACCACAGCATTCTTGAACAACGTTCTTGAAAGTACAAGCAACACGGTTAGCCACTTAAACACGGAGCGCGATGCCGAAGGAAATGTAATAGATTTTAAATATTTGTTTACCAACAAAGAAAGCGAAAACCTTACTGGAAAATTGACAAGTGAGGTCATCGGTAATTCAATCTCTAAAATCTATCCTTTTGTACATTCATCCGGATTGTACGACCTAATGGTAAAATGTGCTGACACAGGAATTATAGAAACCCATGAAACTCAGTATGTATTGAAAGGAAAGCCTGTTTGGATACATACTACCTTAAACAAATTACATAACGGCATTACCCTCACTTCTTATGACATTACCCAAATTGTAACTACGAAACAGCGGCTGTTGGAGCTTAATGAACAATTAATGGTTCAGAATTCCATTTTGAACGATGCTGAAGCAGAAGCAAAAATTGGCAGCTATCGTTTGAACATCAAAAATATGGAGTCGCACATGTCCGATAATTTTTATCGACTGTTGGAATGCGAACTCAACGAGTTCAAACTCACCCCTGAAAACTATAGACCTTATATTCATCCAAAAGACCTTAAGATTTATGACGAGAAAGTAAAATTGGCTCTAGAGGATAATGTAATTAGTAATTTTGTTTACCGTATCATCACAAAAACTGGGAAAGTTAAATACCTTCAGAATACAGGGCACTTCCTACAAAGCGAATTTATAGGGGTAGTAAAAGATATAACCAAAGAGCTTAAAAACGAACAAAAATTAAAAGATAAAAATCTAGAACTGAAGCATTCCAATAAGGAGCTGGAATCCTTTAATAGAGTTGCTAGTCATGACTTACAGGAACCATTGAGAAAGATACAGTTATTTATTTCCCGGATATCAGATAGCAGTTCCAATAATTTTTCCAAACAGGAAGAAGAGTATCTAGATAAAATAAGATCGTCAGCCAACAGGATGCAGACTCTTATTAAATATCTTTTATCCTATTCCCGATTAAATATTACCAAAAAGGATTATTTATTGGTAGACCTGAACCTTGTTTTAGAAAAGGTTCTGGAAGATCTTGAAGCCCCAATTAAAGAAACAGGAATGGAAATCATAATTGGAGACCTACCCGAGATAAGTGGGGTTCCATTCCAATTAGAACAACTCTTTAATAACCTAATTTCAAATTCGGTCAAATATCACAGTTTACAACAAAGGCCTCAAATTAAAATCGACTGTGTAAAACTGGAACGCAACCAAATTACAGATGATTTCCATAAAAAGGCCAAACAATATTACTGTATATCAATCGAGGACAACGGTATTGGTTTTGACCAGAAGAATGCCGATAAGATATTTGAACTTTTCCTTCGCCTACACTACAAAAATGAATATTCGGGTTCAGGTATTGGTTTGGCAATCTGCAAGAAAATAGTTAATAAGCACAAAGGGCATATCGTGGCTAAGGGTGAACCCAATAAGGGAGCTATTTTTTACATTTATTTACCCGCCTAAATTGCACTGGCTTCTTTTTCCCTAGTACTAACGGATTCTCTCTATTAGTTCCCTAAAACTACATCCGGAATACTCCAATCCCCCCTCCTTCCTTAATATTTAATTTCCAAAAACATTGGTTCAAACCACAAAATAACTGTCGTATTAACTAAAAACGTTCCTTTTTCGTAGAATTATATAACAGAATTTAAAAATTGTATAACAGAAAAGCATCCGTCTATATCGAAATTTGTACAACACAGAAATTAACATATAAAGACAACTACCATGAAAAAGTCAGTATCGCAATTTTCTTTGAATTTGTATTCTAAAGTTGGTAAAAGTTGGACTTTGGATTCCAACTCTAAAACGAATAACGATTTACCTGAAAATTTCATCTTGGGAATGACCAACAATAACATTGAATCAGACTAAGATTCAATCTAATTTGTACAATGGCTATGAAAGTCTTTGTAGTTACCAAATGCACGTAATGTCCAAAACGTTGATTATTTCAGCCTTAATAATGCTCATTATCTGGGCCATTGGATTATTCGTGTACGACATGGGGATTAAAATACATTTTTTCCTACTGACGGCTGTAGTATTATTTATTACAAAGGTAATAAGAGAAAAATAAAGCATTTAATTTAAAACACAGAACCATGAAAATAGTATATCTAAAATCGAATAATATAGACAACATATTTAATCAGTTACAGCAAGATTTAGGAGGTAATCTGGTTACTCGTCCACAGGAATATAATCTAATACTTGACAATAAATTTGTTCGTGGAGAAATTAGAGGCATATCATTTAAGAACAATTTATCCTTTATGGAATTCGACCTTGTTTTTAACGAGGATACCGTTATCATCAACAATATGCCTGTCTCCAATCCTATCCATTTTATGTACTGTGCAAAAGGAAAAGTAACCCATAGTTTTGGAATAAAGGGAGAAAAAAGACTATTGAATCAGTTTCAGACGGGAATTTTCTCATGTGACCCCAGCAAGGACACCACCTTATTCTTTGAAGCAAACGTAAACGTTAAGATTTCCAACATTATGGTGGACACCCATAAGGTTACCTCAGATAATGAAGGGGGCGACCTATTACAAAGGCAAATATTAAAGACTTTTATGCCTAAGAAAGATTGTGAAACTTTTGCTTATACAGGGTCCTTTAATTTACAAATTGCAGAGAGAATGCAGGAATTGGAGGCCATTACCCAAAAGGGATTGGTAAGAAACCTACTTATCCAGGGTATAGTGCACCTCATATTGGCTATGGAGATTCAACAACATAAAGAAGACAAGAAAAATGTAAAAAATAATTTTGGATCAATGAACAAAGAGGAGATAGAGGATATTAAGGAAATGGCCAATTTTATAAAAAATTATCCAGAAATTCAATATAGCCTAAAATATCTAAGCTCAAAAACAGGCCTTTCACCCGCAAAGCTACAAGAAGGTTTTAAGTTGTTATTTGATAGGACAGTAACAGACTACATAAGGAACACAAGGATTGAAACTGCAGAACATCTTATTAAAACCTCGGATCTCAATATTTCTGAAATTGTCTATAGTGTAGGCTTGACTAGCAGGAGTTATTTCTCTAAGATATTTAAGGAAAAGTATAATTGTAGTCCCAAATACTATCAGGACCACCAAAATCCGATAGCTGTAACAGCATAATATATAGTTTGATACGTCTCTCAACAACCAGTCATATCGGCTGGTTTTTTTATTTCCGATCAGTAAAAAATACTATCGAAAGTCAAGTTATTACAGCCATTAGCGCCAATGAAAAATCATAGCCAACCAAATGCTATGACCGGGCTCTAAATTATCATTGATATAGGCATGGGCGTACATAAGAGCATTAAGATTTGCATTAAAAAAACGGCAAGAATTTTCATTCTTGCCGTTCCCAATAGTAGTGATAAATAAAATTATTCTACACAAATGTTTTTAAGGAAGCCCTTAGCATCCAAGACATCTGCTCATGTAACTGCATTATTCCAGTAATAAAATCAGCAGTTCCCTCATCATTGTGTTCTTCTGCATTCTCCCCAATACTTTTTCTAATAAACTGTATAATAGTCGTATGGTCCTTTAACAAACCCTCCATTAAGCTAGCGCTATCATTCTTTTTTGGACTTTTATCCTCCAAATGGGAAAGTTCTAAAAACTCATTTAATGTCCCCGGGGAATAAAACCCCAACATACGAATACGCTCCGCTACTTCATCAACGATTTCTTCTATTTTGTTGTATTCTTCCTCAAAAAAGACATGCTTGGTATGGAAATCGATTCCTTCCACATTCCAGTGTGCATTTCTTAGTTTGGTATACAACAGATATTCGTCCGCTAAAAGTTTACGGAGCATTTCTACTACGGCCTTTCTATTATCTTTCTTAATTCCGATATCGGTCTGTGTTGTTTTCATAATAATTTTTAATTTTTATTAATAATAACAAGTTAAGACCCATGGGTTGGAAACGTTGATTTGAACCATTTTTTCTTTTGCTCAATTAAATTTGAACTGTGATAAATCCATATGGACCTCCTGCATAAATCTAGCCATTTCTACGCCTTATTTTACTCCCATTTCTGTTCCCAGGGTCTTAGGGATTGGGGCTTCTGCATAATCAAAAGTTATTCGAAAACTAAAAACTGGAATGTACCTGCAATTTTAAAAGTTATCCGTTTAGTCCTGAAAAACTATTCTTTTTTGCCGTCTCCTGTAAGTGTATTTACAATACCATCCTTGACATTGAGCCATAAATAATTAAAGAACGATTTGGTCCCATCCCTTTTTGCGAAAATCTCCCCATGCCTATAGCCCATAGCATCTGTTTTAGAACCATCGTTTGTAAACATATTTCCAACAAATGTCAATAATTTATTCACTCCCAATCTATCTTTTTTCAAGACTTTAAAGTGAAAATCTTCATACTTCATTTTCATATCCCCGCTAGCACTTATAGCATCCCCACTAATCGTAAAATAAAGCTCTTTTATATCCCCTTCAGCCTTAGCTCGAAGATTCGATTGCAGGAATTGATTAAAGCTCTCTGAATCAAAATCCTTAACTTCCCCTGAGATATAAAATGCATCGTTCTCTTTACTGGTGTCAAAATTCCAACGGAGCTGAATTTGGGCCTTCCCCATAAGTTTGGCTCTTGCTTCTATCTTGGTCTCCTCAATATTTTCATAGGTATTTGAAATGTTGTTCAAAGTTGCATTTAAATCAGAAAACACAAGCTCTCCTGCTGTAGTTCCCTTTTCAACCAATTCCGCATATGTTATATGACCATTGGCAATATCGACCTCAGAAATATCCAAATCTATGGGCAACTCTCGTAACATTCGGCTATATAACTTTTTTTGCTCCCAATCATCTTGAATCAACTTATCGCGGTATAGAAACAGTGTCGGGTTATGGATTTGTACCAGATTGGTCCTTAGATAAAATTGGTCCGAATTAAATCCGAAATCCATTTTTGACAATTTAACCTGAGGAATCTCCAAATCTATATAGTCATGTTCTTTGTCCAATTCCCTGGAAAGGGCAACCTTATTGTATTTTGAGCTCAAGGATAGATTATTTAATTGCACATCTTTATTTTGTATGCTTACTCCCCGTACTGTTAAAGCTTCAAAGGGTCCGAGATCTACAAATAATTTACCTGTACTCAAGTTGTAGTCGCCAAAAGAGAACGGTATTTTCCTTCCAATAAAATCTTGGTCCGTTTTTAAATTCTCGACAAATAAATTCACCTTCTCCACCAAAAAATCTAAAGAATCCGCACCTTTTTCAATTACCTGGAATTCCCCATCCACAATGGCCAAGTTGGCTATAGATAAAACAGTTTCCATTACAAAGCCTTTTGTCCTAATGGTGTCATGTTTTGTAGATAATTGACCAGGGTAGTAATTTACTTTTGGACGTAATAATTTAATTTCATTGAGGCTAAAGGTATTTCCAAATAAATAATTTAGATATCCAAGGCCATCCAAATTTAGCATCTCCGAACGCAATTCTAAATGTTTATCTCCAGTACCCTTATCTCTCAATTCCAAAATAACATCCCGTAATTCAATGGAACCCGCCAACACATTAACCCCCATTTGCTTATAACCCAAGTGAATGTGATCGGGTATTTTTACGTTAAGCAAATTCACAATATACCTTTTGGCTCCGAATTGCAAGATTACAATTATCAATAAAATCATTGCCATCACGATAGCAATTATTCTAAATGATCTGTTTTTTAAAATGTGGATTGTCATGTTTTGGAGTAAAGTACCATTGACAACAAAATTCGAACTTTAAACATTATTAATTGGTCCAACAAAATTTAAAATTGACTGAATTAAACAATAAATTTCAATTTCATCTAATGAGTTATAATTTGGTTGGATGGAGGACTTATTGAAGCCGAATTTTCACTAATCTTGCAGTTAAATTTAATCAAACATAATTATGAAAAAAATATTGAGTTTACTTACAGTTTTAACACTGACTATTGTTGCGGCCAACGCCCAATCCATTTCCCAAAATGCTTTAGGATTAAGACTTGGAGACAATGACGGATTTGGTGGTGAAATTTCCTATCAGGCACGTTTAAGCACTACCCATAGACTAGAAGTGGATCTAGGTTGGAGAGATGGCAAGAATTATGATGGCTTTAAGCTTGCCGGCTTACACCAGTGGGTATGGAACATTGAAAATGGTTTTAATTGGTATGTTGGTCTTGGCGGTGGCGTTGGATCCTATAGTTTTAATGATAATAAAAACTTTAATGACGGTAATGATTATACTGATACTTTTGTGTTTGGCGCAGGTGATATAGGTATTGAATACAATTTTGACATCCCGTTACTAATATCTTTAGACTTTAGACCAGAAATAGCTTTTGGCGATGAACGTTACAACAATAACGATTTAGGTCTAGATATTGCACTGGGATTACGATATCAGTTTTAATCTGGATCTTTTCCAATTAATAAATACCCTAGAGTCAAATTCTTTGATATCTAGGGTATTCTTGTTTTATGAGCGTTTAGTGAAACCGCCTAAAAAAAATTACATAAATTATTGCCTTCCCTTGCCCATTTACCATCACATAGTTTATAGGTATCTTAAATCCTACTATCCACATTAATAATAGGATTCTTTTTACCTCCCGCTGCTCTGTCACAACCTATTAGGTAGATATTCTTTTTTCAGGAGTTAAAATTCCCCAAATCGCAAGAACGTATTCCAGTAGTTGTTATTCTAACAATAATACTTGTTCCTTCATTAGAGTTTGTCTTCAAAGTTTTTTAAATTACTGAATTAAAATCATTCAAATTTTTATTAAACATGAAAAAACTAGAGGGACAGGTAGTAATCGTTACAGGCGGGGCAAGAGGAATTGGTGAAGGAGTCTGTAAGGTCTTTTGTAATGAAGGGGCCACCGTAGCCCTATGGGATGTTTTACAAAATGGCCAACAAACCGCAGAGAACATTACAAAGGCCGGTGGCAAAATATTCTATCAAAACGTAGATGTAACTGACCAAGAATCCGTTGACAATGCCGTTACCAAAATTATAAGCGATTATGGAAAAATAGATATCCTGATCAACAACGCGGGAATTATTCGTGACCGTTCTATTTTGAAAATGAGCCGTGAGGAATGGGACCAGGTTATGCGGGTTAATGTAGATTCCCTTTACATCACTGCTAAAGCGGTAGTACCTCATATGAAGGAGGCCAATTATGGGCGGATCATTTCTGCATCTTCCATAAATGCCTTCCAAGGCGCCTTTGGACAAACCAATTATAGCGCAAGTAAGGCTGCAATAGTGGGGTTTACCCACTCCTTATGCAGGGAAGTAGGAAAATACAATATTACCGTTAATGCGGTAGCACCTGGATTTATAAAAACTGAAATGACCGATTCCATGCCGGAAGATGTTATTCAGGCAGGTATTTCCACCATACCAGTGGGTAGAATAGGTACCCCAGAAGATATGGGTAACGCTTATCTCTTCCTGGCCTCCAAAGAAGCTGGGTTTATAAGTGGACACACCTTGCACGCCAATGGTGGTGCCATGCCCGTGTAGTAGAATTGCAAAAGACCTAGGAATCGAGAAGTTCCAGATTCTATTCTTTAATTAAATATATTACACATTTCCCTCCAAAAGCAACCATCATGACAACAAGAATAAAGCAAAAATTCGATTTAAAGGACAAAGTGGCCATTGTTACGGGAGCGAGCAAGGGAATTGGTGAATCAATAGCCAGAGGTCTGGCCGAATATGGTGCAAAGGTCATCGTTAGTTCTCGCAGCCAAGAAGCTGTTGACGACGTTGCCAATAGTTTAAAAACAGATGGATTTGAAGCCAAAGGAATAGCCTGCCATGTTGGTGATGAAAAACAAGTGCAAAATTTAATAGAGCAAACTGTCAAAGCATATGGAGGTATTGACATATTGGTGAACAACGCTGCTACTAATCCGTTTTATGGAACTTTGGACACTATGGACCATATCCTATTTGATAAGATAATGGACATAAATGTTAAGGCTCCCTTCCTATTGGCCAATCATTGTTATCCCATCATGAAAAAAAGAGGAGGCGGAAGTATCATCAATATAGCTTCCGTAGAGGGAATGAAACCAAGTGCTGGATTGGGATTATATAGTGTAAGCAAAGCGGCCGTAATCATGCTGTCCAAATCCCAAGCTGTGGAATGGGGTAAATTTGGAATCCGTTCCAATGCCATCTGCCCAGGCCTGATCAAGACTAAATTTAGTTCGGCCTTATGGCAGAATGAAAAAATATTGGACCAAGTAACCCGTGATTTACCCAGTGGAAGAATGGCACTACCAGATGAAATGGCCGGTTTGGCGTGCTTTTTGGCTTCAGACGCATCTAGTTATTGTACAGGTTCGGTATTTACTGCTGATGGAGGCCATATGATAGCTGGTGGATTCAATTAACAATCGCATAAAACCATGCATTTCAATCAAATAAAAGAATTTTTTCTAGATTTAATACATAAAAAATGGCTGAAGAAAGAGTAATAGACAAGGCATATTCCACAGAAATTCCACATCTATCAGATTTGAATCATTACCTAAATAAGGAGCTGGGATTATCCAATTGGATGACCATAACCCAAGAAATGATCGATACCTTTGCCAGAACGACGGACGACAACCAATGGATACATATAGATCCCGAAAAATCTGCAAAATACTCACCCTACAAAAAAACGGTAGCACATGGCTTTCTAGTCCTATCCTTGGCTTCAAAATTCTGTTATGAAACCTTCAAAGTACAGGACGTTGCCATGGGAGTAAATTACGGTTTGGACAAAGTGCGATTTATGAATGCCACACTAGTAGGTTCCCTATTAAGGGCCCGTGTTTCCTTACTTGAATTTACTCCATTTGAAGGTGGTGGCAAATACAAATTAAAGTTAGTCTTTGAGTTAAAAGGAGAAGAAAAACCGGCCTGTGTTGCCGAATTTATAGCTCAAGTCTATTGTAATCCAAATAGAAAGCAAGAAGATTCCCCAATCAAAAAGGAAACTACCAAGAACATCCAAAAAAACCATAACAATACCGTTCTATTTGAAAAAGAAGGTGACATCGGAATTATAACCCTCAATAGGCCCGAAAGGTACAATGCGGTTACCGATGATGTGGTAAACGGGATTACAGACGCCATTAACCTAATCCGCAAAGATGATGACATCCGTGCCGTAGTAATTACTGGTGCAGGAAAAGGGTTTTGTGCCGGTGCCGATATGGCTGTCTTCGGTCAAATTACCCCTGAAGAAGGCCGTGCCTATATTACTAAAACCTACCTACCTTTAATGCGCACTCTTTTTACACTTCGTAAGCCCATTATTGGAGCAATAAACGGAACTGCTGCAGGTGTAGGGGCTTCTATTGCCTTGGCCTGTGATTTTAGGGTAATGTCTGAAAGCAGTGCCTTATTATATGCCTTTGTAAATATAGGTTTGGGTCCTGACGGTGGAGGAAGCTGGCTTTTGGCCAGACAAGTAGGATATAGTAAAGCCCTGCAGATAGCGGTGGAAGGAAAAAAAGTAAGGGCGCAGGAGTGCTTAAGCCTTGGCCTAACGAATAAATTAGTTGAAAATGATACCGATTTGCTTTCGACCACTAAAACTTGGGCCCATGAATTGGCTAAACGCCCAACCCTAGCAGTAGGTATTACCAAAGAAGATATGTTCTATGCCATGGGCCATGATTTATATGAAACGATAGCTTTTGAGGCAGACAAACAAGTTACCACTTTTGGAAGTCACGATTTTGCAGAAGGTGTAAGTGCTTTTTTGGAAAAACGTCCAGCCAAATTTATTGGCAAATAGTAGTGTTGCAATAGAGATCCAGTGACTACAAATAAAATATCCTAAGCTGGTTTTTCCTGTAGATAGAAGCTTCCAAAAAAAATAAAAGTGCCATGAATTTCGAAGATATAAAAAGCAACATCAGAGTCTTTGTTCAAGAAGAATTGTTTCCCTTGGAACCATGGATTTTAAATTGCAGTTGGGAGGAAAAATTACCAAAACTGAATGAACTTCGCAAAAAAGTAAAAACGCTGGGCCTTTGGCTGCCACAGATTCCTGAAGAATACGGTGGCTTAGGACTTACAAATTCCGAGCACGGAGAAATCAGTGAAATCCTAGGGGCTAGTCCCTATGGACATTACAGCTTTAATTGTCAGGCACCAGACGCTGGCAACATGGAAATATTGATCGAGTTTGGCACCAAGGAACAAAAAGAAAAATACCTTTTCCCACTTTTAGCAGGAGACATTAGAAGTTGTTTTGCCATGACCGAACCCAACTATGCTGGCTCCAATCCGGTAAATATGGGTACAATGGCATATAAAAAAGAAGGCAATTACATTATAAATGGTCATAAATGGTTTACCACTGGCTTTGATGGTGCAGCTTTTGCCATTGTTATGTTGGTCACAAATCCCGATGCTACAGATGCCCACAAAAAAGCTAGTCAGATAATTGTGCCAACAGATGGTGCAGGCGTGAAAATGGTTCGAAACATATCCGTTATGGGCCATTCCGGTAGTGGGTGGGAAAGTCATTCCGAAATTAAATTCCAGGATGTCATAGTCCCACAATCAAATTTACTTGGTGCCGAAGGCGGAGGATTTACCATTGCCCAAAACCGATTAGGTCCAGGACGCATTCACCATTGCATGCGATGGATGGGGATTTGCGAGCGCTCTTTTGATCTAATGTGCAAACGTGCCGTTTCTAGGGAATTGGCCCATGGTAAAACATTGGCAGATAAACAGACCGTTCAAAACTGGATTGCCGAATCCAGGGCCGAAATTAATGCTGCCCGATTGTTGATTCAGGATGCGGCAAAAAAAATTGATACACAAGGGGCCTACAAAACAAGAAAAGAGATATCCGTAATAAAATTCTATTGCGCCAACGTGCTTCAGAATGTAGTAGATCGGGCTATCCAGGTGCATGGAGCCCTAGGCCTTACGGACGATACCATTTTGTCTTTCTATTACAGACACGAACGCGCTGCCCGAATTTATGACGGTGCGGACGAGGTACACAAAAGCAGTTTGGCCAGACAGATTCTGAAAGAATATAGAACATAAGAACCAATAGGTTCAAATAACCTGCTTGGTCTAAAAAAACCAATAACCATGGTGAATACTTGGAACGATAAATCAGCAACCGTCCGCAAAGGTGAAGAATTGCAAATGAATAATTTGCAATCCTATTTAGAGCAATACTTGTCCGTCGATGGGGAATTAAAGATATCCCAATTCCCAAGTGGTTATTCCAACCTGACCTATTTGGTGCAATTCGGCAATATGGAGTATGTTTTGCGAAGACCGCCCATTGGGGCCAATATAAAATCTGGTCACGATATGAAGCGTGAATACGACATTTTAACCGCCTTAAAACCAAATTATGGTAAAGTACCCACTCCAATCCTTTATTGTGAAGATGAAAGCATCCTAGGCTGCCCCTTCTACCTCATGGAACGGGTGGAAGGTGTTATCTTAAGAGCGAAAATGCCTGCTGCTATGCTTCCCGATCCAGAACTAATGCTGGGCATATCAAACAATTTTGTAGATACCTTGGTAGACCTGCACCAGCTGGACATTAAGGAAATTGGCTTGGACGATTTTGGTAAACCTGAAGGGTATATGGAGCGTCAGGTTGATGGTTGGACCAAACGATATTTCAAATCCAAAACCGACCTTGTACCGAAAATTGAAGCAGCTGCAAATTGGTTAGAAGAGAATATGCCAAAAGAACCAAAAAGCTATACCTTGATCCATAACGACTTTAAATATGACAATTTAGTGTTGGACCCTCAAGATTGGACTCAGGTAAAGGCTGTACTGGACTGGGAAATGGCCACGATAGGAAATCCCTTAATGGATTTGGGCACCACTCTGGGTTATTGGGTAAATCCCAACGATCCCGATTTTATGAAAGTATTGAACCTTACACCTACAAATCTGCTTGGAAACCTATCTCGGGAAGAATTGGTTCAGCAATACACGCTTAAAAGTGGACGGGAAGTAAACAATATTGTTTTTTACTATGTTTATGGATTATTCAAAATAGCAGTGATTATTCAACAAATATACTACCGTTACAAAAAAGGGGTTACTCAGGATCCTCGATTTGAAAAACTTATTGACGGAGTCAGGTTATTGGGTGAAATTTCTAACCAAGCCATTACCAAAAATCGACTAGATCATCTATTTTGAACAAAGATTGTTTACACAAATAATTAAAATATTTTTTTTATTACCTTCCATCCCTTATAATCAATAGATAGTTCCATGATCAAACCCAAACCCGCAACAAATCACATTCTTAGAATTCTAATGACCATTTTGTTCGTTGCCTCGTTTTACAGCAATAGCTGGAGCCAAGAAGACTTAGGCAAAACCCCTAATTTCATTATTATCTTTGCGGATGATTTGGGGTATGGGGACCTAGGAACCTATGGCCACCCTACCATTAAAACTCCGCATCTGGATCAAATGGCTGCCGAAGGTCAAAAGTGGACCAATTTTTACGTAGGGGCCAGTGTCTGTACGCCTAGCAGGGCAGCCTTATTAACAGGACGGTTACCCGTAAGAAGCGGAATGGCAAGTGATACAAAAAGAGTGTTGTTTCCAAACTCTAAATATGGTTTACCAAGCTCCGAGATAACCTTGGCAGAGCAACTGAAGAAAGCTGGATATAATTCCGCCTGTATAGGCAAGTGGCATTTAGGACATAAGGAAGAATACCTGCCCACCAACAATGGTTTTGATTATTATTTTGGCATCCCCTACTCCAACGACATGGATTTTGTAGGAGAATGGGCAGAATTCAAAGAGGCCAGAGGAAATTTAGCTACAGAAAATTTTAATGTTCCCTTAATGAGGAATACCGAAATTATTGAAAGACCCGCCAATCAAAATACCATCACGAAAAGATATGCGGAAGAGGCTATAACTTACATCAAAAAAAACAAGAACAACCCTTTCTTTATTTATTTGGCCCACAATCTGCCCCACATACCCCTATTTGCCTCAAAGGACTTTTTGGGCAAAAGTGAAAGGGGAATTTATGGTGATGTGATTGAGGAAATTGATTATGGCATAGGCCAAATAATTGCCACCTTAAAGGAAGAAGGATTGGACAAGAACACCATTGTCGTCTTTACTTCGGACAACGGCCCTTGGCTTTCCTATGGGATTAATGGTGGAAGTGCAGGATTACTAAAGGCCGGCAAAGGTATGACTTGGGAAGGTGGCATGCGCGAACCTTGTATTTTTTGGTCACCAACGAATATTAAACCTGCCGTGGTAACCGAATTGGGCACCACTATGGACCTTTTCTCCACCTTTAGTGCCCTGGCCGGTGTACCAATGCCCAAGGACAGGATTATGGATGGTTTTGACCTAAGTGGCACCTTATTAGGAGGCGAACCATCTCCAAGAGAAGGTGTCTTCTACTATAGGGGAACACAGTTGTATGCGGCCCGACTTGGAGATTACAAAGCGCATTTTATTACGGAGGGTTCCTATGGTCAGTTTGGCAAAAAGGAAGTACATAATCCACCACTATTGTACAATTTAAATGTGGACCCATCGGAAAACTTCGATTTAGGGGCCAGTCATCCAGAAATCATTACCGAAATCAATGCTATGGTAAATGAGCATCAATCGAAAATGGTAAAGGGAAAAGACCAACTGGCAGATATAGAATAAATAGCTGCAGCAAAACTTAGCGATTGCCTTTTGGAGATTAATCAATTGTAGTTTTACGCAGAACTTGGGCAAGCAATTTCTATTGCTCGGGTCTGTTCGCCCGTTTAGCGGCAATTATACTTAAAATCAAAATCTGTGTAGCATGGAATATCATAAGAGGCAGTAATATAATGCCTATGGAAGCCATATTACCAAACAAGATTTTAGAAAAAACGGTACCGTGAACCAAGGATTTTTTGGTCCCACAAAATTGAGCCGTAATTTGATCTTCCGTATTAAATTTCAATTTTTTGGCCACAAAACCTGTTAAATAGAACACTATATAAAACAATACCAGCACAGCAATAAAAAGAACTAATAAATCCTTTAGGGATACTGAACTAAATATGTTTTCATCAAACGACCCTGAAAAACTTTTGTAGATAATGAGTAGGATAATGGATTTGTCAAACAAGCTAAGCCGCTTATTATATTTCTGTGCAAATTCCCCAAGGTAACGCTGAAGTAAAATCCCCAATACTACCGGTAAAATTATTTGTACTATTAGCTTTGTATAAATTTCGGCAAAATCCAAATCTGCCCCAGCATCCTGAACAAAGACTCCCATCCAAAGTGGCGTAATTGCAATACCGATTATACCTGATATACTAGCATTGAAAATTGCGGCCGGGATATTGCCTTTGGCCATAGAGACCATAACCACTGAGGACGAAACTGTGGAGGGTAGAGCTGCTAAAAAAAAGAAGGCCAACCATAGGACCCCATCCTCTTCGCTTCTCAAAAATGGATAAAAAGCCAAAACAATTAGTGGAAAAACAACAAACGTGGTAGCCTGAACTAACAGATGCAGTTTCCAATTTTTTAGCCCTGATTTTATTTTAGAAGGACTCAATTTAAGCCCGTAAAAAAAGAAAATCAAAAAAATACCCATAGCGCTAATCGCATCGATCGGAATTTTACTTTCTTGTGTTCCCCATTCCGGAAAAAAATAAGCTATCCCTATAACAGCTATAATGGATAGGACAAACCCATCAATCTTAATTTTCATTTATCTAAAAATTTTTATTAATCTAAAAATAAGAATACTAAAAAAAATGCATAAATCAACCGCTGCGTTTTCGCATAAAGAATTAATTTATTTAGCGCTCTTTTCATGTTCAATTTTAGTTTTCTTAATGAAAGAGGGATTACTCCTTCAATATTAATCCAAGTCATTTTTTTTAATAAGAATTAACATTTTTCTACTTAAGGAAAATAGCCACTGTAATTGCTCTGTTACCAAGTGAGCCTCTTGAAGATTCCGCTCCGATTGAATGTCCAACTTTGGAAAATCCGCAATGTTCTTAGGTACAAAAGTCGGAAGCTGTTCTTTAGAAATTTTGCCCCCTGGAAGGTCTATGGACGTATCGCCTGATTTCGAATCATTTAGGGCAAAAAGTACTTCCACCAAATTTTTATCAATATTAGAAATAAAGTCTTTGAACTTTAACGACGCTTCAGTGGTAGGATTGTTCTGGATATAGGTGCTAAATGAAGCCAAGGACGATAGAAAACTATGGTTCAACACTACCAATTCATAAATTTTATCCAAATTTCTTTGTTTGGATACAGGTTCCTGTGCCATTCGCTGAAAAGCAGAACTAAGGTTGGAAGTTTCGACAAAAGCGTCTTTGCGCGAAACTTTGTAGTTGGTAGTTACTTTTCCTTTGCGTTCGTAAAAATCGGCAATTTGGACAAGGAATTCCCTATTGGCCCTGACACTATTTTCTATTTGTTGTCTAATTTCCATGAAGCCCCAAGCGGGCCAAATCCACAACATGGCGATAAAAGAAAGTCCGGCACCGATCAAGGTATCCAATAATCTGAATTGTATAACTGTTAATACATCTGGGCGTATAATGGCGTATATAAACACAACGCTCAAAGTTATAAAGGTTGCCCCTGCCCTATAATTCTTTTGTACCATTGAAAAGGCTATAACCAACGATACCACTCCCAATGCACCAAACACATAGGGGTTCTGAATAATAAATACAAAACCCGTTGCTATGGCACAACCTGCAAGAGTTCCAATAATTCTATCCTTTGATCGTGATTTGGTAAGCCCATAACTGGGTCTCATGATTACGATTATAGTTAGAAGTATCCAATAGGGGTTTTGAAAATCGAAGAAAGTGCCCAGTGCATAACCGATCATGACTGTAACCGCCAACCGCAACGAATGCCTAAAAATGGTAGACTTAAAACTAAGGTTCCTTAGCAAAAGTTTGGGGTCATAATCCTGGTGCACTATAAACTTCTTGGAAGCAGCCTGGTCTACTAAATCAACCGAACCCATATCCGGATTGCCTAGCAGCCATTTTATCTTTTTAAGTTTTTCAAATTGTTTTTCCTGATATTCCAGCAGGTTTTGAAGCATTATAAATCCTTCGTAATCCTTTGCTTCCCCTTCTATTCTAAAAAAAGCTACTTCCTCTTTCACTTTTACAAAACATTCTGCCAATTTAGAATTTCTGGGAAATTTGCTTTGGTCGGATCCCACTTCGGCCATAATACGTAATTGAAGGGACATTTCGAAGATTAGCTTCTGAAAACTCTTTACATATTCAGGGTGGTGGTTAAAAAGCGCATCCATTTTATCATAATTAACCGGGTTGGCGATGGCAGTTTCAAGCATATCCACCAATTCAACAAACACCAATAGACGCTTCGCCTGATAATTAGATCTACCTGAACTTCTACGTGAAAGAAGTAAAATTTCCCTCAGGGTTTCATGATGCTCAATTAGCTTACTTTGTATTTCGTATAATTTGGATTGCAATTCATTTCGGTCCGCATGTGGACCAACCAAATTACCACGGGTTTCAAGAAATTCAGCAGTGAGGGCAAAAGTTTCACCAAAAAGTTCTTCAGTCTGCGCTTTTGGATTTATACGGTACCAAAGTGTTGCCAACAACAAATACCAAAGTCCGCCTACACCTACCAAAAGGGCATATTCATAAATTTCCAATTCTTGGGAATCATGGGCGAAACTCAACACCAAGGCCAACAATCCCGAAAAACTAATGAGGGAGGCCCTAAACCCATAAACCGAAATAAACGCAATAGCAAAGGTCAATATCCCTAAAATAGGGGGCAGAAACCAAGTCTCTAACTTTAAATACCCTCCAATAAAGCTCACCAACATAACCAATACTGCGGAAAACAGGATTCCAAACTTTTTGTGACGGTAACTTCCACTGACATCACTTGGTGAACTCCAAAAAGCCCCTAAGCAAAGTGCCAGTCCAATTTCAAAATGCCCAAGTCCAATGCCCACTACGATCGGTAGGGTAACGGCAATACCAATGAGGATGGCCTTTGAAAAATTAGAACTTTTCAAGAACTGCAACAGTTCCTTACTATTTTCAGTAATGGTTAATGCAATTGATTTCAAAATATAATTATTCAGCCTTAAAGATACGATTTGGCCCAATGACACCAAATTTTCAAACTCCGTATACTTGTGGCCCAGACCTCGATTTTTGTCATAATTATCTCCCCCCCAATTAATTCAGGCTATATGGAGTTTCTTTTAAAACTTTGAAATGAGCCATAAAAGGAATACTTTCGGATAATCATCAATGGAATAAATGAATCTTGTTAAAAACGTCTTTAGTATAAAGGACCTTGAAAATCTTTCCGGGATAAAGGCCCATACTATCAGGATATGGGAAAAACGATATAATCTTTTTCAGCCGAATAGGACAGACACTAACATAAGGTATTATGATGTTGAAAATGTGCAGAAACTTTTGAATATTACCTACCTCTACAATAACGGTTATAAAATTTCCAAAATTTCAGAATTAGATCCAAATCAAATCCCAAAACTGATAAAAGATTTAGTTTACTCTCAAAACATTGATGGCCACTTTATGAATTCCTTTAAAATGGCCATGCTAAAGTTTGACCAGGCTCTTTTTTTAAATACCTACAATACCCTTCTAAAAGAAAAGTCGTTTAAAGAAATATTCTATGAATATTTTATTCCATTGTTAAATGAATTGGGGATTTTATGGCAAACAGATACAATAACTCCATCTCAAGAACATTTTATTTCTGGCTTAATTAAACAGAAAATTTTGGTTAATAATGAAGCCCTTCAAATCAAGGCACCTACCAATACTTCCAAAACCTTTGTACTATTTCTTCCAGATAATGAAATTCATGAAATTGGATTGTTATATATAAATTATGAAATTTTGAAGCATGGTTATTATGCCATTTATCTCGGGCAAAGCATTCCCACCACCAGCCTAAGGGATTTACAACAACTGTACGACAATATCGTTTTTATTTCGTATTTTACTATAAAACCCTTTAAAGATGAAATTAACGAATATCTAAAGGACTTCCATGACAATTTGCTTATAGACTTCAAAACTGAGCTTTGGATAATAGGGAAAAAGTTAAAGGAAATCAATATAAAAGAATTACCTAATACCATATTTCCATTTTTCAGTATTGAAGATTTAGTGGATAAACTATAGAAAAAACAGGTGTATTGCCTATTACCTACTATTTTAATCAAGGTTTCATAGTTTGCCTTGCCACTGAAGAATATTCACATGAATTTATAATACACCGCGATAACCTAATTAGCTATTATTATTTGAGAAACCTGCTTTTTAGTTTGTAATTAGATTGCTGTGCCTAAGACGTCCGAATATTCCCAAAACTATAAAGAATTTCCATTTTTATAGTTATGACCTATTTATAATGTATTAATTTTTGTTTAATTATTTTAATAAAAGATTAAACATTTTGTATCTTTCGCAGTACAATATAAACCAAGGAGCATTAGATAACAATTCGGAAGTAGGACATACTTACATTACCTAGGACAATACCAAATTAGGACCTACTCCTTTGCCAAAGTAAACAACCTCAATAATTTTAATCATTTTGCGTATTCGTTTTTCCAATAAAAATTGGGGCATTACCACTGAACTGAATATTTTCAGACTCGATCGACTTTACAAGCTCAATATATACCATGTCAAAAGATAGAATAATCAACATAAAAGCAATAGAAAAATCAGCGGCAACATCTAGGTTAAAAATTCTAGTAACGGGTTCGACCGGTTATATTGGGAAACGTTTAATTCCTATCTTAATCAATGAAGGGCATCATGTGGTCTGTGCGGTCAGGGATAAATTAAGAGTGGATAGTACTCACCTCAATGACGGGAATATCTCTATTGTTGAAGTCGATTTTCTAAAATCGGAAACACTTAAGAACATTCCAACGGATATTGATGTGGCCTATTACCTAATCCACTCCATGTCTAATTCTTCTGATAATTTTGAGCTATTGGAAGCCGCCTGTGCTGCCAACTTCAAAAGGTCTATGGCAAAGACCCAGATAAGACAGGTAATTTATCTCAGTGGGATTACCAATGAAGAACTACTTTCTAAACATTTAAAATCCCGTAAAAATGTAGAAGAAATTTTAGTTTCTAGTTCTTACAACCTTACCGTTTTTAAAGCTGGAATAATCGTTGGATCCGGAAGTTCTTCTTTTGAAATCATTAGGGATTTGGTTGAAAAATTACCCATTATGGTAGCTCCAAAATGGCTCAATACTAGAACTCAACCCATTGCCGTTAGGGATGTTTTGTCTTTTTTGTCAAAAGCTAAGGATAGAATTGAACTTTACAATACCTCCTATGACATTTTTGGCCCAGAAATTTTGACCTATAAGCAAATGCTTCTTGAGTTTGCGCAAATAAGGGGATTGAAACGCTATATCATAACCGTTCCCATTATGACACCTAAACTTTCCTCTTATTGGCTATATTTCGTCACCTCCACTTCCTACAGACTGGCAACCACCCTAGTAGATAGTATGGGGATCCAAATCGTTGGAAGACCTAGTAACATTAATCAGCTTATGGAGGTTAACCCGATACCTTATAATCAGGCTGTACAACTGGCTTTTGAGAAAATTGAACAAAACAGCATAGTATCCAGTTGGAAAGATTCCATGGTAAGCAGTGGTCACTTAAAAGGTAATCTTTATAAATACGTGAATGTTCCCAAGTACGGTTGCTTTAAAGACTACAAGGAACGAAAAATTAAGAATGAGGCGATCACCATCAACAAAATTTGGTCTATCGGAGGAACTACTGGCTGGTATTACGGAAATATTCTTTGGAAATTAAGGGGATATATAGACAAGATGGTAGGCGGTATAGGCCTTCGTCGGGGCAGAACAAATATAACAGAATTGGATGCCGGTGATGCACTTGACTTTTGGCGCGTTATTTTTAGTGATAAAACCGAAAAAAAACTATTGTTATACGCCGAAATGAAACTGCCAGGAGAGGCATGGCTCGAATTCAAGATTGAAAATGGGCTCCTTAAACAAACGGCCACTTTTAGGCCCAAGGGCTTGCCTGGAAGATTGTACTGGTACCTTGTTTATCCGTTTCATGGCTTTATTTTTAATGGTCTTATCAATAAACTTGTTTCTAATCCAAACAAGCCTTAAATAGTTAATACTTATAACGTTATAAGAAAATAGAATTCATTTTTGTTTAATCAATTTTAAAATTCATTAAACATTTTGTAATTTTGAATACTTAGTGTAAAGGATGATTTTAGATACCACATATAAAACTAGGGAGATTGAACACCTAATCAATGATTTGGTAGGTAAGTCATTCAATTTTATCAAAATCTTTAAAATGAATGGCACTGGCTCAAAACAACTTATTATAGAAGAAGCCAGTTCAAATATGGACACTTATCTTAATACCCCTTTCGACGCCACTTTTGTAAATATAGAATTACGTCCGTTGGGTATCCTTGCTAAAATCAACAAGGTTAATAAGAGTTTTACCTGGGTAATTCCATATTACCAATTGGATATTGACCAAGGAAGTTTTCTAAGTATACAGGCTCAGAACCGATACATTAAATTTAGGGATAATCAAATATTTCAAGATAGTAAAGCATTCTTTGATAAGCTGTTGGAACAAAAATATGGCTATGAAACAAATTATGGTACATCAAATTATGACCAATTTACAGGAAGAATAATATAGATTATATCTTTATTAAGCCTGTGAAATCTTACACCATTCAATTATTGCTCAGTTGAATACAGCCACGGCTGGCACTTAAAAGTGTACAGCGCCAACTGAAACCTTAAAATGAGGAAACAAAGCCCTTTGGGCACTATATATTACAAGTAGTAATACGTAAAGTCGAAAACGCACAAGCACAAGTAATTAGGCAGCTAATGTAGCATGCGGTTTTCAAGAGCTAACATTACGGCGCAATCCCGATTAAATGCCTATAAACAATAACAATTCAAAACAGGCTATTAACATGGAAATTATTAATCAAGCATTAGAATTTGAACAAAGAAAACTAAAATCGCTTTCAACTAGCGACAGAATTGAAATTTCTAGAGAAGCAAAATCCTTGATCCTCAGCTTAAATGAAATTTATAGGCTGACCAAGGACAATAATATTATGGATATAATGAAACGCTTAACCGTCATTAAACGAAAAGTAGAAAAAAGGTTAAAAGGCAAACCCCTGGTTACCAACATATAGTATAATCAAAAATGAAAACAATAGTCATTATTGGAGGTAGCAAAGGAATAGGTAATGCAATTGTTAGAACTTTGATTGATTCCCATAAAATAATCAATATTAGTAGGTCATCGCCAGAACAAATCCACGCTAATTTAACTCATTTTAATTGTGATGTCCTCAGGGACGAGTTGCCAGAAATTACAGCTATGGATGCCTTGGTATATTGTCCTGGAAGTATCAATTTAAAACCTATTGCACGATTAAGTTTAAAGGACTTTAGGGATGACTTTGAAATAAATGTTATTGGCGCTGTAAAGGTTATTCAAAAGTATTTGGACGTGTTAAAAAAAAGCGAAATGCCCTCGGTATTACTCTTTAGTACGGTAGCTTCTAAATTAGGCATGCCTTACCACGCCAGTATCGCCACGGCCAAATCTGGTGTTGAGGGTTTAGTAAAATCCCTGGGTGCAGAATTGGCACCAACAATACGCATAAATGCCATTGCCCCAACAGTTACAGATACCCAATTGGCCTCAAAGCTTCTGCGCAATGATAAGATGATCGAAAACATAAAAGAGCGTCATCCATTAAAGAAATTCCTAGACCCTATGGAAGTTGCAGGAATGGCGGAATATTTATTATCGGACAAAGCCACTTCTATCTCGGGGCAAATCTTTGAAATGGACTGTGGAATTGTAACTTTTAAGATCTAGACATACTGTCTCAGTCCAAATTATTGGCCAACTTCCCTCAAAATAGATATAATTAGTGCAGTTGAACTTAACCCCTAACTGTTGTTATTTTCCTTTTTATATATTCATGGCCTTAAAAGTTATTTTAAAACCAAAATTACCTTCATAACGATTTTCCAATTCATTAAAGTTTATTATATCCACAAGAAAAATGGGAAATGATGCACTAAAAAAATATCCAAAAATACCCTATCTTTAACACTGACTGTCTGATAATTACATAATTAATTCGGAATAGATGAAGTGTTCTTTACTTTTGGCATTACTTTTTTTATTCTTAGTAGGACATACCCAAAACCATCCAGGAACAAAACTAAAGATTAAAAAATTCCATGGCGAAATTGTGTTGGATGGCGTCTTGGACGAAACTGCTTGGAAGGAGGCCGACGTAGCCGACAATTGGTATCAAAACTTTCCTGTTGATAGTTTACCATCTCCTTTTCAAACGGAAGGGCGCATGACCTATAACGATGAATTTCTATATGTATCATTTGTCTGTTATGATGATGACACGCCAGATGTTGTAAGTACACTTCGAAGGGATTTCAAGTATTCCATAAACGACAATGTATCCTTTATTTTTGGGCCTTACAACGACAGACTTAACGGGTATTTTTTTAACGTTACCGCCATTGGGGCACAAAGGGAAGGCACTGTTTCCAGTGGAGGAAATGGTGAAAATGCCTTCAATATATACTGGGACAACAAGTGGTATTCCAAGGTAGTTCGTTACAAGGATAAGTGGATTGCCGAATTGGCAATCCCATTTAAAAGTTTTAAGTATAAGAGCGATGTTAAGGAGTGGAACGTCACCTTTGACAGGCTGGATAAAAAACGAAATATTAAGTCGGCCTGGGTCCGTACACCCAGACAGTTCTATACGGGCACCTTTGCCTATGCCGGTCAGCTAGTATGGGAAGATCCAATTCCCAAGGCCAGTACCAACATTTCTATCATACCATATATATCAGGTGGGGCATTCCAAGATAGGGAGCTGGATCCTATTGAATCCTCTTCAGAACTACAGACCGGTTTCGATGCCAAGATTGGCATTACACCCTCTATGAATTTAGACCTCACCGTAAACCCAGATTTCTCGCAGATAGAAGTTGATGAACAAATACTTAATCTCTCCAGGTTTGAATTTCGGTTCCCCGAACGAAGACAATTCTTCTTGGAAAATAGCGATCTTTTTGACAATGCTGGTTTTGATTCTGCCAGACCATTTTTCTCCAGACGCATAGGCATCATACAGGATACCTCCGGAATTTCCCAAAAAGTACCCATAATGTACGGGGCCAGACTCAGTGGTACAATAAATGAAAAATGGCGCTTAGGGGTCATGAATATGCAGACAAAGAAAATGTTGGAATTGGGACTACCTGCCCAAAACTACACTGTGGCAACAGTACAAAGAATGTTTCATGAACAATCCAGTTTTTCTATGACCCTTGTGAACAAGCAAAGTTTAGGGGTTACCCAAAGTGATTCCTTAAGATATTACCATCCGAGTATTTTTGGGAGACCTGCTATGGAAGGTCAGCTTAGGCCAAACACATACAATAGGGTCATAGATGCCGACCTTGTGCTAAGAAGTAAAGATAATAGATGGTACCACAGTTCCTTTTTAGCTCAATCCTTTGATGATAGAAATAAGGCAAAGACCATGTCAGGTTCAGCATTTTTTCAGTATTCCGATCGTAGTCTCTTAGCTAATTTGGGGACCTTTTTTGTTAATGAAAACTTTAATGCCGAAGTTGGCTATGTACCGGGAAGTATGGTATATCCAGGACAAATGGGTTATTATTCCGAGCTGACTTATAAATTATACCCAGAGAACAATAGTTTGTTATATTCAGGGCCCCAAGCTGGAATAAATGACACCTATTTACCTGACGGCACCATGGTGGACAGGGAATATTCTATAGGATATGCATTTGAGTTTAAAAACTCATCTAACCTAAGCTTGGATTTCGGACATGTTTTTCAACAACTAACTTTTGATTTCAATCCAGTGAACGATGCGGAGGCCCGAAAATTTTTGAATGGAGAGGAATATAGGTGGAATACTATTTCTACCACTTTTCAAAGCAATACTACAAGGAAAATGAATTTCCTTGTGAATTCTACGTATGGTGGATTTTACAATGGCACCAATCTAAATATAGCTGGACAACTCGATATGCGCTTTCAGCCCTATGTAAATATTGCTATGCGTTTTGATTATAATAATGTAAAACTGGACGAAGACTATGGAAGTGCAGAGTTAATACTTTTAGGTCCAAAGTTGGATGTTACTTTTACCGATAAACTCTTTTTTACCGGTTATTATCAGTATAATAATTTAACGGACAATATGAACTTGAATGCTAGGTTTCAATGGCGATATAAACCAGCTTCGGATTTCTATATAGTTTATACGGAAAATTATTTTCCTGCCAATTTTGCGAGCAAGAATAGGGCTTTGGTTTTTAAACTTACCTACTGGTTCAATCTATAACCAATCCCAAATGCCCTGCAAAAGGGCGAAAAAATAATCTTACCCATTACGAAAAGGAATTGCCTAGGTGTAATGCAGTTTATCAATTCACAGCTAAGATGGGCTTCATAAGTTGCTCCCAGTTCAATTTTACTTATTTTTTTGTAAAAATGTGATGTTGCGTCGCTGTAAAATAATCACGAAAAATTTGGTTCAACTGATGGTTATTCCTACTTGCTATTACTCCTAAATGAGGAAAAATTTCTATGATACTCCTGGAAATACTTTTCACGGAATTTGCGGCTTCATTGTGTATCAGTTCAATGTACTCCGTTTTAAAAACCATTCCGTCATCAATAGATTTCTCAATCTCCGCAGCGTAAGTAAAAATATTGTGATTGGCAGTCTCAATAACACCCTTCAACTCAATCGTTTTCACATCTGACACACTTAGGACAGCTTCTTCCAAAAAATGTTCGGCCATTCCAATATAGTTTATCCATAGTGTTACATCGGCAAATAGACCAAATGGAATCTTAAAAATAGAATGAGGTAAATAATTCTCGCTATACAGAAAGCTACAAGATTTATGAACCAATCGATCCTTCACTTCAAAAGAATGGGTAGCTGACGCTTTAAGTCCCATTGTATTCCAATCCTTAATAATCTGGACCTCATCTTTCGGAATAACAAATGACCTCACTTTTGGTGAACCATCATCATTTATCAATTTAATTCCGTTTTCTATAATTTCGGCATTTAGAGTAAAATGTGTAAGATAAGGAGCTCCGGTAGCATAGCCCCATTTACCGGATATGCTATAATAATCATCACATATTACAGCAGTTCCAGAAACACCTCCACTTCCTCCCAAACAAACAGGAACTTTGGAATTTATAAAAATCTCACGGGCTTTACTCTCCTCAAAGTTTCCAATAAAATAGTTGGCACCACTGCACAGTGTAACCGTCCAGCCAAGGCTGGCATCGATCCTAGCCAATTCCTTCAGCTTATGAAGTCCGTAGGCAAGGGACAGCTCCAATCCCCCATAAGTTTTAGGGACCCATATACTCCATAAGTTTTCTTTGCCTATCCAATCCAAAACTTCCTTAGAAAATATTTCTACTCCTGAACAAAGTCTCCTAAGCTCTTGCTGTTTGTCTATTTGTATCATGCATAATTATTTTTCTCCATTTAAAATATCCTGAGGTCCCCACTATAAACAAGAAAATGGTAAGTCCGCCATATATATAAAGCTCTTTGTAGAAGAGAAGTGGAATGGCAATGACATTGCTAATATTTAGGTAGATCCAATTTTCCATCTTTCTTTTGGCCATGAGCCACATCCCGGCCCATGCAAAGGCGCTTACGGCTGCATCCCAGACGGGAACATCTGTATTAGTGTAAAATACCAGCCAGTAGCACATAAGTGCGAAACAAAGCACTACAATTCCAATTGCCGTAATTCGTTCCGAGGTGTTGGCATAAGAAATTGGTGTTTCTTCTTTTTGTATACCGAATTTCCAATAAAACCAACCATAGACACTCATAACCAGATAATAAAGGTGGAGTATAATATCTCCATACAGTTTTGACTGATAAAGTACCCAGATACCGATTAGAATTGAAGCAATCCCAAATAAATAATTATGGATATTGTTATTCCGTGCCAACAGAACCTGTGTTACGCCTAAAACAGTTCCCAAGGTTTGCAACAAGGTAAGATGCGTAAAAAAATTCTCCATCGATTCCCATACTTAAGTTAATGAAATGGAAAGATGAAGATAGTATCGATTAGCTAGATTGCTTCCTCGAATTAAAATCCCTACGCCGGCATTATCCGGATCAGGTTCAGAGTTAAAACCCCTGGGTATCATCTCAGCCCGCCCATATTGCAAGCACCCCATTTCAATAACAAAACTAAACCTAATTTGTGATTTGATATTCATATTAGAGCAATTAATTTTAAAAAACCGCTGTAGAAGAAAATCCAACTATAAAAACAGCTGTAGAAGTTGATATGCCAAGGCCAGTAAATTAAGGTTACTTAGGTCTTAATCCTTTTTCACCAAGGTATTTAATACCAAGGCTGAGATAATCATAAATAATCCAATAAAGCTATAAATAGAGTAGGCTTCATTGAACCATAAAACACCGATTAAAATAGTGAAAATCACCTCAATGTACTTTAAAGGAGCTACAAGATTTGTTTTTGCTATTTGAAATGCCTTGGTCATATATAATTGCCCCATAAAACCAAAAACACCTAGAATAAGTAAAAATGCCCATTCATATCCTGTGGGCTGTACCCATACGGTTATCGCCAAAAGTCCCCCAATAACAGTACCTACGAACATAAAATAATTTACAACGACCGCAGGGTGGTCTGCCACTCCTATTTTTCTAATAACTACATATACCATTCCACTAAAAACGGAGGCAGTTAAGATTAAAGTTAGTCCTGTAGAATTGATATTGCCATCAAATCCTTTTAAAACCAGTACCCCTGCAAAAGCAGTTAGAAAAAAAAGCCATTGAATTTTTTTTAATTTTTCCTTTAACACGAAAACGGCAAAAATAGCTGCAAAAATAGGGGCCACATAACGTAAGGAAACAGCTGTACCCACGTGTAGGTGTTTTAAGGAAAGAAAAAACAAACTCATAGCCGTTAAACCTAGAATAGCTCTTAACAACATTAATCTCCGTTTGTTACCCAATATCGGAATCCCTTTGACCAAAATAAAGGTTGTTGCCAATACAAAGGAGCCAAAACACCTGAAAAATACAATCTGAAATGTCGGGATACGGGCCAAATATTTTACGGAAACATTCATCAAGGCAAATGAAAAGGTGCTGATGACCATAAAAAGCACTGCTTTTTTAAAATCTAATCCGGATGGTTTACTCCATTTAATATTCAACAAAATAGTGCTATTGTTTGACCAATATCTAAGTGCATTGGATTAAAAGCACAAAGGTATGAATACCTCCCCTTTACTTAAGACAATAGCCGTATTAATTCTAAGATTCAATGATTTTAGAATTCCGTATTGCCTGAAGTCTGTAAACCTGACAGGGCAGCGAAATTACTTCACAGCGTCGAGAGCTGCTGGTTTTTTATTTTCCTTTGACCAGATGATTTCAATTTCAAATTTGCTTCTGTTAAATTAACAAATGGGTTGTCCGTTTTTGACATCTTGTTGTCCGTTGCCAGCCTAAATTCTAGGATACATTTGTATTATAAAACATTAACAATGGAAAAAAACATAGCTATTCTAATGGCAGATTTATCGGGATATTCCGCACTTACGGAAACCCATGGTGCCACCTCTGCTGCTGATTTAATTGACAAATATATACGTATCGCAGAAAATTGCCTAGTTGGCGATAGCAAAATGCACCAACGCACAGGGGATGAAATAATGTTCGTCTCCGACTATCCTGACTTTTTACTTGCCACTGCTCTTAATTTAGAGGCCAACACAACAAATGAAGAAAATTTTCTTCAGATACATGGGGGCTTACATTTTGGTAAAGTTTTGAACCGGACGGATAGTTATTTTGGATCAACTGTTAATCTGGCGTCCAGAATTGCCGCTAAAGCCCTGGCAGGTACCTTTTGGTGTTCTGATGACTTTGTAAAATCATTAACGAATAAATCTATTTGTGCATTTAAATCGAAAGGCAGTCATCTATTTAAAAATATTAATGGCCAAAAAGAAATATATGAAGTAAGTATCGAAAAAACAACGACCACTCTTGTCGACCCCATTTGCCGTATGTTGATCGTCAACCCTCAATATGCAATCCATCATCCAAATGAAAACGAACTCTATTTTTGTTCTACACAATGTCTCGAAGAATATAATAAGAACCACAATAGTGTTCATTATACAGAAATGCTAGATCAATCTGAAAATCAGCTAATTCTTAATTAAATCTATTTAAAAAACAAACACTATGATACCAATCACTATTGGAATTTCCTCTGGACTCCTCATTATTTTACTGTTTAGCATAGTAAAGCATTTGGACAAAAAAATAGTCTATGGGCTTATCCTATCCGGAATTGGATTTCTCTATGTAGGTTTTGTCTGGACAGATATACAGGCTTTGGTGGTAAATGCCTTCCAAGCAGTTTTGTTCCTGTTTTTGGCCTATTATGGCATTAAAAAGGGTGTTCATATACTTGCTATGGGTTATTTTCTACATGGATGTTGGGATGTTGCCTATAATCTTTTTTCAGACCCAGGATTGATTCCTCCAAACTATGATATGTTTTGCTCATCACTTGATTTTACTGTTAGTGCTTATATTTTAGCCTTCAACAACCAGTTTACAATAAAAAGATTTAACCAATAAATAGGTATTATGATTACTGCCACACTACTTATTAAAAATATGGTCTGCAACCGCTGTATACTTGCTGTCGAGAATATTTTAAAAAATAATATAATCCCTTTTCAAAAAGTCAGTATTGGGGAAATAAGGTTAATGATAGCGCCTTCAACAAAGGAAAAAGAGCAGCTGAATGAAGAACTCAAAGCACTAGGCTTCGAAATTATTGATAATAATACCGGGCGGCTTATTGAGAAAATTAAAAACCTCGTAATTAAAAGGGCTCGTAATGAAGTGGATGAAAAAGCCATAAAAATAAATTTGTCCACTTACCTCTCCGAGAACGTTCATCATGAGTATACATACTTGAGTAGTTTATTCTCATTGGTTGAAGGAAGAACAATTGAGAATTATTTTATTGAACAGCGCATTGAAAAAGCGAAAGAGTTGCTGACCTATGACCAAATGACATTATCTCAAATTGCCTATGAACTAAATTATTGTGGAGCAGCCCATCTATCAAAACAGTTTAAAAATATTACTGGTTTAACTCCCACTTTTTTTAAGGGAATGGGTATTGCCCACCGTTTCCCTATTGACAAGATTTAACCCAAAACTATACAATCAATTCCCAAAGAAGTATAACAAATACATCCTTGCAAAGGCTACTTTTACTTCATTAAAAAACAATAAAAAACATAATTATGAAATCAACAATAGTGAGCAATAGCTCTCAAAAAACAGACAATGTAAAATGCGGGAATCCAAATTGTAAATGTGTTAATTGCAATTGCGGTTCAACATGTACATCTGCAAATTGCATTTAGACAACTCTTGATTAAATTTTAAAGGCCGTTCACTAGTGGACGGCTTTTTTTGTCTAAATAGATATGGATATCCTTTGGTATATCAAATTGGGTTTCTGGCAATCAAACATAACTGTGGGAAATTAACACTTTTAGAATTCATTTTTTTACTCGTCCGTTTTTGACACAAAGTTGTCTTTAAAGGTGCTAAAAGCCCGGATATCTTTGTATTCCACTTTAACAATTAAAAATAAAATGATGACAAGCAAAACTGTTTTAATTAAAAAACTAAATTCAACTACAAGTATAATATTTCTTGTGTTTTTGTTCGGCTTGGATACTTCGGACCAAATTGCGCCAGGCGTTTCGGTTTCATTGCGCCAGTGATTTCGGTTCAAACTGCGCCACTTCCCTGAGGGATTTCGGTTCGTTTTGCGCCACTTTGAAGGATCGAGCAAT
>NZ_PHQQ01000025.1 GCF_002909235.1 Arenibacter catalasegens | reverse complement strand
CGAATGAAGAGGTAATTAAGAAATACCTCCAAAACCAGGGAAAATCTCAATATAGCGTGATACATAAGAATCAATTACGTTTATTTTGATACCTCGATGGCTCTGCCTCGAGGTAGTTCATTTTATTCAAAAGTATATAAAATACACGAGCTTACAAATGTTAATATATTGTTAATTTTTAGTACTTTGTTTTGCATAGTACCTTCTTTTAGATATATATTTGCATAGGAAGTTATTATGCGTAGTAGATGTAACTCTAAAAATCAAATAGCTCTGGGACATAAATCGGATCCTTGCATTAAATAGAAATTGTGCTTGTTGCCATTTAGAATTGACAACAAATAGAGAAACTTTAGAACACCAATTATAAAGCCATGACCGAAACACTAAGCAAACACGAAAAAAATTTATCGGCAATAATACATGCCTCCACCTTTTCTAAATACTTTATTCCGTTTGGGAATTTTCTCCTGCCATTAATAATTTGGACAGCCAACAAGAAGGATTATGGTTTCGTAGACCAAAATGGCAAACGTGCCCTTAATTTTCAGATTAGCCTTCTACTCTATTCCATTGTACTAGGAATTTTCACTGTTCCTTTCTTTATTGGAGCTATACCGGAAATTTTTCATCAGGGAAATTTAGGTTTTAACCAATTCAACAACTTCAATGGATTTGATTTAGATTTTAACCCTCTTAAATTGGGCAAACTACTCTGGCCTTTAGGAATAGCAGGTGTTGCACAGTTCGGTTTATTTTTAGTAAATATAGTCTACACCATCTTAGCCACCATTCGTACCAGTGAGGGGCAGGATTTTAAGTATCCCATAAGCATAACATTTATAAAATAATACAGTATAAAATTAGTACTCATCACACTAATTCCAGAGTTTATTCATCAAATCAATCAAAAGAGAAATGCTAAAATGCAATCATCGAAAAAAACGAACAGTTAAATTATAATAATCATGCAACTATGAATATTGAAAACACAAAAGCACAGATGCGCAAGGGAGTCTTGGAGTATTGCATACTTTCAGTTCTAGACGGGGAGGATAAATATACCTCGGAAATTCTGGACACACTAAAAGACGCTAAAATGCTAGTAGTAGAGGGTACAATTTATCCTTTGCTAACAAGACTAAAAAATGCGGGGCTACTCAATTATCGTTGGGAAGAATCTACCTCAGGTCCACCTAGGAAATACTACAAATTGACAGAAACAGGTAAACTTTTCTTAAAAGAATTGGATACAACCTGGGATGAATTAAGAAATGCGACGAACCTCGTAACCAAAACAAAAAACAACTAAAATGAACAAGACAATAAATATAAATCTGGCCAATTTATTCTTTCATATAGATGAAGTAGCCTATAGTAAGCTTCAACGCTATTTAGAGGCCATAAAACGTTCTTTTGCCAATACAAATGGTAGCGAGGAGATTATAGCGGATATTGAGGCTAGAATTGCCGAACTGTTCCATGAAAAAATGGAAAACGAAAGACAAGTAATAACCGAAAAGGAAGTTGACGAGGTTATTGGCATCATGGGGCAACCTGAAGATTATATGGTCGACGAAGATATTTTTGAAGATCACCCCAAGGCAGCTAAAAATACGGGAAGGGTAAGAAAATTATACAGGGACATTGACCATAAATATATCGGTGGTGTTTCTGCTGGTTTAGGCCACTATTTTGGGATAGACGCCCTTTGGGTACGACTGTTATGGATCTTGTTGACCATATTTACTTGGGGAGGCTTTATTTTTATTTACGGTCTCTTATGGATCCTTATTCCAGAAGCCCTAACCACGGCCCAAAAACTGGATATGCGTGGGGAAGAAGTAAATATCAGCAATATTGAAAAAAAAGTAAAGGAAGGCTTTGATGACGTAGCTGAAAAAGTAAAAAATGTGGACTATGAAAAAATGGGGCACAAGGTAAAGGATAGTAGTCGCAGTTTCTTTAATGCTATTGCGGACTTAATTATGTTTTTTTTTAAGATCATTGGCAAATTCATTGGGATTATCCTGATCGTAATAGGTGCCGCAGGAATTGTTGCCTTGATCGTGGGACTTTTTACGGTGGGCATTTTGGATATTATTCACTTACCAGGAATCGATTTTTACTATATGGTGAATTCCACAAATACCCCGGTATGGTTAGTGTCCCTTTTAGGCTTTTTTGCCATTGGGATTCCATTTTTCTTTCTCATGTATCTTGGCCTTAAGATTTTGGTCAACAACTTGAAATCGATCGGTAATATTGCCAAATTCACACTTTTAGGATTGTGGTTGATTGCTGTTATCTTATTGACTGTTTTTGGCATACGCCAAGCCGCTGCCCATGCCTACTCCGGTAATGTCTCTGTTGAGAAGGAACTTTCAATACAGCAGCCCAACCAACCCATAAAAATCAGTTTAAAGTCATCTCCCTATGATAATAACAGCAATAATATAGGTATAAATGGGGTTGTGCTGGATTACACCGACAATGGTGAAGAGGTTCTGGTATCGGAGGATGTGCGTTTAAGCTTAAAAATGTCCAAAGACTCTATTGCCCGAATCGAAATACGTAAAAATGCGAATGGTAACTCGTTTAAAAATGCCACAGAGACCGCCGGTAAAATCAACCACAATTATTCCATTCAAAACAACACTTTAATATTCGACGATTTTTTGACTACGGCCAAAGAGAATAAATACAGGGACCAAGAGGTAAGAATCTATCTATACCTGCCCATTGGTACGCAGCTGCAATTTGACAAATCGCCCCAAAGCTGTTGGATATTAAGAGCCAATAACGATAAGGATATGGACGGGTGTGAGATTACCAAATACCTGTGGCAAATGGATGACAGTGGGGAATTGCAATGTTTGGACTGTCCAAAGGATGAGGAAGAGCATGATGAAATTGATGATAATAATGGCAAAATTATTATTAATGAAGACGGTGTGGATATCGATTTAAAAGGGGGCAAGGATAATTTTAAACTCAAAATCGATGAAAATGGTGTACAGTTCCAAACTAAGGACAGTAAAAATACAGAACTAAAAAAAGATACAGTTCAGTAAGCCCTAATAACAATTCAGTAAATTGTAGTATGATTAAAGTAGCCTAATTAATAATTTTAGATAATCATTAAATAACATCATTAATCAATCCTTGAACTACCCTATCCCCCCAGGAATTTGTTTCAAGACAAAAAACAACAATCATGACAACATTAGCAAGAATTACCATCACCCTTATCCTAGCAATTTTGTTTTCTTCCTGCGGTTTCGATATTAATTTTGGAAACGGAAAGAAGGGAAATGGAATTGTTGAAGAAGACCACCGTTCCATAACCTCTGATTTTACATTAATTTCAGCCTCGGAGGGTTTGGATGTTTATGTTACCCAAGGCAATGATTTCCAGATTGTAGTTGAAGCTGACCAAAATGTAATAGACCTTATAGGAACAGACGTCAAAAATGGAACTTTGCGAATTCATGCCATTGAAAATATTGGTAGGGCTACCAAAAAGGTTTACGTAACCCTACCTGTAATAACCGCTTTGGAGACGTCCAGTGGTGCTGCCCTAATTACCCAGAATGCCATTAGGGCACAAAATATTGAACTAAGCGCTAGTAGTGGTTCCAGACTTCAAATCGAGGATCTAAAGGCCGAAAAAGTAACTGCGGACTCCAGTAGTGGTGCCGACATAAAAGTCGTTGGTGAAACTGAAACCCTATACAGCAATGCCAGCAGTGGGTCAGGAATAAAGGCTGAAAATTTAATCACATCAAAGTGCCATGCCAGCGCCAGTAGTGGGGCGGGAATTACTGTAAACGTATCAGAATCCTTAATAGCAGAAGCTAGTAGCGGTGGAGATATTCGCTATACCGGAGCAGCGAAAGTTGAACACAAAAAATCCAGTTCAGGCAGCGTAAGCAAATTATAAAACTCCAGCCTGGCCATAGTACACGCCTTGGCATTCAAATGTTAATAAAACCCATTGAGATTTCAATGGGTTTTGATTTTCCAATACATCATCTTTCTTTATATTCGTCCTATAATTATTGTTATGAAGTTAAAGATTAAAAAATTTGTACTCCCTTTAAAGCACACTTTCAGTATTTCTAGGGAATCCCATGATTTTCAAGATTCCATGGTCGTTTCTCTGACACAGGATGATAAAACGGGTTATGGCGAGGCTACATCCAACCCTTATTACCAGATAAGCTTTGAAACTATGCAGGCGGAGATTGAACATGTGAGAAAAGATATTGAGCAATTTAATATAAAGACCCCTGAGGCCTTCCATGCATTTTTGGTTTCGAAGAACCTAAGTAATTTTGCCATTTGCGCATTAGACCTTGCTGCCAATGATCTGTATGGAAAAATACAGGGCAAACCTCTATATGAATTATGGGATACGGACAACAGTACTTATCCGATTACCAATTATACCATAGGGTTGGATTCCATAAATAAAATGGTAGATAAGATGAAAGAGATGCCATGGCCCATATATAAAATAAAACTAGGTACTGATAAGGACGTAGCTATTGTAAGGGAACTGCGCAAGCATACTGATGCCATCTTTAGGGTTGATGCCAATTGTGCCTGGACAGCCGATAAAACCATCCTAAATGCCCCTTATTTAAAGGAATTGGGAGTGGAATTTATTGAACAACCCCTAAAAGCGGATGATTGGAAAGGTATGGAAGTAGTGATGCACCAAAGTGTACTACCCATAATGGCCGATGAAAGCTGTATAGTAGAATCCGATGTGGATAAATGCGCGTTTCATTATAATGGCATCAACATTAAACTTACGAAATGCGGTGGCCTTACCCCTGCAAGACGAATGATTAAACGGGCCAAGGAATTAGGTCTAAAAGTAATGGTCGGTTGCATGACGGAATCCTCAGTAGGTATTTCGGCCATAGCCCAACTAATTCCACAATTGGATTATGTAGATATGGACGGCGCCATGTTGCTAAAAGAAGACATTGCCGATGGGGTTATTATTAAGGAGGATGGAAAAGTAATCTTTCCTACCTTAGGTGGTAGTGGAATAAGCTTACGATAATGACTTTTTATATCGATGGCTTCCCTGGCAGGGAAATAGAGTTGGACCAGAAGAAATACTTGTATTTTGGAGGCACGTCTTATCTGGGGCTTCAGACAGATGAAGCTTTCCAGGATATTTTCATATCCAACATTAGGAAATACGGCACAAACTACGGAGCGTCTAGAAAATCCAATATTCGAATTTCCATTTATGAGGAGGTGGAACGGCATTTATCCCATTTAGTGGGAAGCGAGGCGTGCATCAGTTTATCGTCCGGGTATTTGGCCGGACAACTCGTGAGACAAACTCTGGATACCAAGACAAATAAGCTATTCTATGCTCCCAACACCCATACTGCCCTTTATTCCCCTAGCCTATCTGATGAACAATTTAAACCATACCCAAATTTCACTGCCTTAAATTTAGCCATCAGAGCTCATTTGAAAGTCGATCAGAGTACCATACCAGTAGTTCTTTTAGACGCCATCGATTTTTCTGGATCCAACTATCCCGATTTCGACGGATTAAAAATGCTGCCATTGGAAAAAATCATTCTAGTGGTAGATGATTCACACGGGATCGGAATAGTTGGCAAAAATGGGGGTGGTGTTTATAGTATGCTGCGAGAGTTAAAACCTAAAGAACTGATTGTTTGCTGCTCATTGGGTAAAGGTTTCGGTATTCAGGCAGGTACCATTTTTGGATCTAAAATTCGAATGGAAGAATTGGTGGACACCCCTTTTTTTGGTGGAGCCAGTCCAGCAACACCTGCCGCCTTGGCCAGCCTTATAAACGGAAGTGAACTCTTCAATGAAAAAAGGGCTATGCTCAAAGATAATATTGAATTATTCAGGTCGCACATTAAAGCGCTGGATAGATTTAAATTTATGAAAGAACATCCTGCCTTCAGTTTTAACGATGAAGAGTTTACCAAATATCTAAAGGCACAAATGATAGTGGTGACCAGTTTTCGTTACCCAGATGTAGATGCTAAACTTATGAGCAGAATTGTAATCAGTGCCCATCACAAAAAAGAGGATATCCTTTTGCTCTGTAATCTTATAAATTCATATTTCTAAAAATAAACGGCCAACCCATACCCCTTTTCTACAAATTAACTTTAGCCCCTCCCCTTTTGGCCCAATTTACAGTACATTAAAGATTTTGGTCGCAAATTCCTAGACAATTTGGCAAAGTCTTTTTCCTCGGTTTATTTAAAAAAATATTTTCAGCCCAATAAGGCTCCTAACTAATTTTATCCAATTCTTTTAAGGATTTTTTTAACATAGTTTTAGTTTAATATGTTAATAATCTAAAAAAGTCGTAACTTATTAGTATCTAAACTCATAAATAAAATAGTCATGAAAAAAATACTTGGAATAGTTTTCTTGATGCTATTTTTGGTGTCCGCCACCAAAATTGCTTCTACAAAAATTCAAAGCCCAAATACCCTTGAAGGTACCTGGGAACTAGTAAGTTTTAACAATTACGATGGCAACGATGTAATAAAGACCATTCCTCCTACGGAAGGTTACCGTCAAATTAAAATGTATTATAAAGGAAAAGTTATGTGGACACGCTATGTTCCAACGGATTCCATTGAATGGTTTGGCTATGGTTCCTATGTCGCTACGGACAGTACATTGACAGAAAAATTGGAATACATGTCATCCTCTATGAGAAAAGTTGCCAATGAAAATATGGAATGGCACATGGAACTCAAATTGGAAGGTGATAATTACAGCCAAATCTTTATTGATGCAGATGGAAATCGTATTAATTCCGAAAATTATAAGCGTTTAAATTAATATTGCACCTTAAACTATTTCAATAGAGGATCTTAGATATGCGGTACACATGGTACCAAATAAAAAACAATCTGTAGGTGGATAATAATTCCAAATACAGATTGTTTTTGTTTTTCCCCAATTAAAGTGGAGGGGCGTATTCAATAATTTCCAAGCATCAATTTTGGACTAAACCTCTTGATGGGTCTCTACCGTAGCCAAGTATCTTTCAGCATCCAAGGCCGCCATACAACCTGTTCCAGCAGCCGTTACCGCCTGTCGATACTCTTTATCCTGAACATCTCCACTGGCAAAAACTCCGGGTTTACTTGTTTTTGTAGATTTACCTTGGGTAATTAAATACCCTGTTTCGTCCATTTCCAATTGTCCCTTAAAAATATCCGTATTTGGTTTATGACCAATGGCAATAAACAAACCGGTAATAGCAATATCCTCTTTTTCTCCAGTGACATTGTTGACCATTCTTAAGCCTTCTACCACTTGATCACCCAAAACGGTATCCACTTCAGTATTATAACGGATTTCAATATTGTCCAAGCTATTTACCCTATGTTGCATAGCTTTTGAAGCGCGCATTTCATCCTTTCTTACCAACATGGTAACCTTTTTACAAATATTGGCCAAATAAGACGCCTCTTCCGCGGCAGTATCACCTGCCCCAACAATGGCTACATCCTGTCCTTTGTAAAAGAAACCATCACATACGGCACATGCCGATACTCCGCCGCCACGTAGCTTTTGCTCGCTAGGAATACCCAAATATTTTGCTGTAGCCCCAGTGGAGATAATTACGGTTTCTGCTTCAATAATTTTGTTGTCATCTATGGTAACCTTATGTATGCCACCTACTTCATCACTAAAATCCACAGCAGTGGCCATACCAATGCGTACCTCAGTACCAAATCTTTCAGCCTGCTTCTGTAATTGTATCATCATCGTTGGGCCGTCGACCCCGTCTGGATAACCAGGAAAGTTATCAACCTCTGTAGTAGTAGTCAATTGCCCCCCAGGTTCCATTCCTGTGTACAATACCGGTTTTAAATCTGCTCTAGACGCATATATTGCCGCAGTATATCCTGCTGGTCCCGAACCAATAATCAACGTTTTTAAACGTTCTACTTTTTCTGCCATAATCAATGTCTTCATTACTTATTAGAAAGCAAAAGTAGGATTTTCAATAAAAAACTTACAGCAAAAGTTATAAAAAGTTATTATAAAAGTAGTGGCTTAACCTATGGTTAGTTAAAGCATATAACCAAAACCTATGTATTTGTTGTGAAATTGGAAAACTTCTGAAATTTGATTCCACTGAAGAAAACAAAAAACAAATTCCAAAATACAATCTAAGGTTTTCAATTCTGCGAATCTTTGCTCAAAAATAAACTTTTTCACTCCTGTATTCTACAAGACTACTTACTCCCTTTACCCATACTTGTGTTCTCGGTTATAGCAGGCCAAATCCATTTAACAAATAATGATTTTCTAAAATCTGTCAATTATACAGCTATCCCAATCAATGAAATGGCAAGACTAAGAACGGTATACTTGTATGAAACCCAATTTGATTTATGACCGGTTTTAAAAATAGATTTTCTAGAAAACTATGCTTATTCTTAACCATGACCAGAAGTTGGGCATGCTGCTCAGATTGAATATTATTGATCGCTTCAATAACTCCTTGATCTGGTAGTTCATGGAACCGGTGTTCCGTTTTTGAAAGCAATGCGTTCAATTTTTTCTTGTTCCTTTCCTGTTTATCGGTAAGTTCATAACTGGTACAGACATGCATTATATCTATAGTTGATTTATGAATTTCCGAAATAAGCAATACTTCTCTCAGTAAGGCTAAACTGTAATCAATTTCGTAGTCTGTTGGAAATAAAATGCTTTTTGGAGTCTCATATTCATAAGCAAAGGGAATGGCCAGTACTGGACATTTAGCTCTTTTAATGGTATGCACTGTACTACTGCCCAAAAATATTTCCTTTGCTCCCGTAGCTCCCTGGGTCCCCATAATTATAAGGTCTATTTTCTTACGCTCCACAATTTCATCTATGGCCTCCATTAATACGCTAAAAGCACTTTGTGTAATAAATTGATGTCTGGGATTGTTATAATTTGAAATTATTTTTGATTTTAATTCTTCCAATCTAGTTTCTGAATCGGCACGGTATATATCTCCAAGGCCTAATTGCCCTGGACTATGCAACAAATACTCCGACTGATAAATGGCCGGTGTATAGGTGTGCAACAAATAAAAACTACAATCCTCATTCTTAAGCAAACGCACGGCATAGGAAATTGCTCTGTATGCATTATCCGAAAAATCTGTGGGTATTAAAATATTTTTCATTCGAAAATATATTTAGATTATCAAAAGTCAATTGGCACCAAGGTTTCTAACCTAAATGTCATACATCCTAAAAATCTACCAATGGAATAAATTATTGTTTAACTTGATTAAAATAATTTCCAATAGCGATTATTATTAAGTTTCTATTAAATTTAAGCAAAAATATGAAGCGAGATATGATTTTAATCAGCTCTTTCTAGGATCGATTTCAATAATTTTACGACATGCAGATTGCTCAATTATTTTATTCAAAAATGTAAAAGAAAGTATTGCAATTGCAATGCTTTTGATATTCTTGATTGAACAGGCAATAAAGTGTAAAGTATAAACAACGGACAGGTGAATTTTATAGACTACTACAAAATATTGGGTTTGGACAAAAGTGCCAGCCAAAGCGACATTAAAAAGGCATATCGAAAATTTGCACGAAAACACCATCCAGATGTAAACCCCAACGACAAAGAGGCCGAAAAGAAATTTAAGGAAATTAATGAAGCCAACGAAGTACTTAGCGACCCGGAAAAGCGTAAAAAATATGACAAGTACGGAAAGGATTGGCAACATGCTGAAGAGTTTGAAAAGGCAAGGGCTTCACAGGGTTCCGCCGGTGGTAGAGGCCAGAGAAGCTCTTCACAAAATTATGGAGAACGCGATTTCTCAGATTTTTTCGAATCTATGTTTGGAGGGTCCGGTAATTTTTCGGGAGGGGGAAAGACAGGTTTTAGAGGGCAGGATTTAAATGCGGAGTTGCAATTACATCTTAGGGATGTTTTTAGTACCCACAAGCAAACACTCCAAGTAAACGGTAAAAATATTAGGATTACGGTTCCTGCCGGAATCGAAAATGGGCAAACGATAAAGATTAGCGGACATGGTGGACCTGGACATCAAGGAGGGCCAAATGGTGACCTATATATTAGCTTTGGAATCATAAACGATACCGCCTTTAAAAGGGACGGAAACAACCTTTACACTTCCGTTGACCTAGACTTATACACAGCCATGTTGGGTGGAGAAATAATGGTAAATACTTTTGACGGACAAGTAAAACTCAATGTTAAACCAGAAACGCAGAACGGTACCAAAATTAAATTAAAAGGCAAAGGCTTCCCTGTTTATAAAAAAAATGATGTTTACGGGGATTTATATATAACCTATAACCTTGTTACCCCGACTAATTTAACACCGAAAGAAAAAGCACTGTTTAAAGAACTAACAGCGCTAAGAAAGAATAATGTAAGTGGATAAAGAAACTTGATCTATGGCCTCAAGTAAATAAAATCACCAAATTTAATAACATGGAACAGGAATATATACTAATAACCGACTTCTGTTTAAGTCATAAAATTGAAACCCATTTTGTAATGGAACTTTATGAATTTGGACTAGTAGACATCGTTGTTAAAGAAAACGTTCAATACCTCCCCATTAAGCAATTGCCAAAAGCAGAAAAAATAATTAGGCTCTATTCCGATTTGGACATCAATTTGGAAGGCATATCGGTTATAACCCAACTCCTTAATAGAATTGAAAAAATGCAGGATGAGATCACCCATCTCAAAAACAGGCTTGATCTCTATGAATAAGCCCATCAGTACAGATGGAGTAAGAATGGATTTGTGAATCAACATTATAGGTTTCCCTTAAAGTCTAAAAGTTCAAATTAAGATATCTCCCCATTAGAGCTCAAAAACATAAAATTGAAAAAAAAACTGCAACTGATTTAAATCATTTCACATAAAGTGTTGGATTTTTAATTTTGAAAGTAGTAACCCAATACCTTGATCCCATGACAACATTGATTAAAATTGAACAGCTTAATTCCGAAGAAGGTAAAAATATAATTACTAGAAACCTCAGTCGGATTTTGGATTTGAGAATTTTGGACATTGACATTATAAACAAAACAATATCAATTGTTTACAACAACCCGTTTGTGTTGGACAAAGCTAAAACAGAATTGGGCAGAGTTGGTTATTCCCTACCAAATACACACTTATTATAAGTAACATTGGTCTTGAAACCCTTCTTGGTCCTGAGCATTTATAAAAGATTTCAATTTTAAATCTATTATTCTAACAGGCTGTAATGTGTATTGGGCAAAGACTTCATTGTTTCTGCAGCTTGTTCTGCCGTAATATCACGCTGTGGATTTGCAAACATCTCGTATCCAACCATAAACTTTTTTATGGTCGCCGAACGCAATAATGGCGGATAAAACGACATATGAAAATGCCATTCAGGGTGGTCATTACCATCTGTTGGTGCCTGATGTATCCCTGAAGAATACGGAAAAGAGGTGTTGAATATATTATCGTATTTGATGGTCAGCTGTTTAAGGATTTCAGCATAGGATATCTTTTCGGATTCCGAAAGTAAACCGATATGTGCCAATTTTCTTTTGGGAACGATCATAGTCTCATAAGGCCATACCGCCCAATAAGGAATAAGAGCCACAAAATGCTCATTCTCCAATATAATACGCTCGTCCAACTTCAATTCCTGTTCAATATAATCCTCCAATATACTTCTATTGTTCTTTTGCCAATAGGCCTTTAGGTTGCCTATTTTCTTTTGTACCTCTTGCGGTATTTTATTCTGCGCCCATATTTGACCATGGGGATGGGGATTACTACATCCCATTATACCACCTTTATTTTCAAAAATCTGAACGTGATTAATGCTTTCCTTACTCCCCAATTCCCTATATTCTTCTTGCCAAAGTGAAATTACAGCTGTAATATCGGATACTAACATTAAGGGCAATGTAAGGGAGTGATTCGGGGAAAAACAAACCACCTTACAAATACCGGATTCAGCTTCAGCATAAAGCAGACCATTCTCATATGTTTCAACTTCAACATCTGGTAAAAGTGCCGAAAAATCGTTGACAAAAGAATAAGGTTTATCGTAACTAGGATTAACCCCTCCTCCCATTCTTTCATTGGTCGGACAAAGGTAGCAAGACGGGTCAAACACTGGCAGGTCCGTGGTTGCACTTTTCTCGGTCTTACCTTGCCAAGGTCTTTTAGTTCTATGAGGGGATACCAAAATCCATTCTCCTGTAAGGATGTTTAACCTTCTATGCGGATTGTTATTAAAACTATTTGCCATCACGTTTAATTCTGTATGTAGGTACCAGCACTTGGTTTAACTTCAAATGCATCCAATTCTATATTGAAAGCTGCTTTGTATGCCTTGGTAGCTTCTTTTATAAACTCATCTACCATGTCTTTATGCACTATGTTCAAGGTACATCCGCCAAATCCGCCGCCAGTTTGTCTAGCTCCCAGAACTGCATCGTATTGTTTGGAAAAATCGACCAAGAAATCGGATTCCGGACAGCTAACTTCGTAGGATTTACTTATTCCGTCGTGTGCCTCATATAGCAACTCACCAAATAGTTTTAAATCATTGTTCCGTAAGGCATTGGCAGTGGCCAAGACCCTTTCATTTTCCCTGATGATAAAAGAACATCTTTTATAAATAGTGGTGCTCATTTCACCTTTGCAAGCTTCCAACATTTCGTTAGTGGATTTTCTCAAAGAAGTAACCTCCGGATAATGTCTCTTTAATATGGCAACACCCTCTTCGCACTCCTGTTTCCTTGTATTATATTCACTGGATGCCAAATTATGGGCAACTTTGGTATTCAGCATTATTATTTTATAGGGATCAATTTGTATAGGAATCTGCTGATGTTCCAAAGACTGGCAATCCAACAAGATTACATGCCCTTTTTCGCTCATTACAGAGGCAAATTGATCCATTATACCACATTGTGTTCCTACAAAGCTATGTTCCGCTTTTTGCGAAAGAAACACAATATCCATTTTCGAAAGACCAAGACCAAACAGTTCATTAAGACCATAAGCCAGACCACATTCCAAGGCTGCAGAAGAACTTAGACCAGAACCCATTGGTAATTTACTTTCAATGGTACAATCGAAACCCCGTAATTTATCTGTCTTTAACAGTATTTCATTTAAAACACCTAGAATGTAATTTTCCCACTCTACATTGCTCTTGGCTATTTTATCCAAAGACAGCGTAAAACCAGTGTTGTAACCTAAACTATAAAGATTACATTCCGTTTTGGAATTATTCTTTTTGAATTTAAAGGTGATTTTTTTCTCAATGGCCGTTGGTAATACGTAACCAAGGTTATAGTCCGTATGCTCTCCAATCAAATTGATCCTTCCGGGGGATTCAATAACAAGCTCTGGGACAAATTTTTCTGGAAAAGACATATGTCAAAGTGATATTAGACCACAAATATAGCAAAATACTTTTATAAACGTAAGTATTACGTTTATAAACCGGCAGCCACCTCTTACATGACCAAAATTAGACAACATTTAAAACAAAAATCCCCTAAGCAGAAACCCAGAGGATTATAAAATTAAGTGATAACGATTATTATTTTTCCTCTGATAGCATAGGTACAGTGGCTACAGTCCTAAATCCTAGATGTTCTAAAGAGGAATCCAAACTCGACGCCATTCTTGAGGATATCCTATAACTGGCGCAATAAGAAGCATTGCAAAGAAAAGAACCGCCTCTCATTACTTTCTCCCTTGCGTATGGCATATTGGGATTATAAGGATTTGTAGCTCCTTGAGGGTTTACCGCTGGACCATTTAAAGCGTTTAATTCATTATAATAATTGGTATTGTACCAATCACTTGTCCATTCCCAAACATTACCTGCCATATCATACAATCCAAAATCATTTGCAGGATAAGATTTTACTCTCGCGCGCTGTTCAAAGCCGTCCGCCTTACTGTTATTTACAGGAAACTCTCCTTCCCATGTATTTGCCATTTGGGATAAGACAGAATCGTCATCACCCCAAAAATAGATACTTTCCGACTTATTTCCCCTTGCGGCTCTTTCCCATTCTGCCTCTGTGGGCAATCTTCTACCTGCCCATTGGCAATATGCCAAGGCATCTTCATAGGCCACTTGCACAACAGGGTCGTTATCTTTACCTTTTATGGAACTACCAGGTCCATTAGGTTGCTTCCAGTTAGCCCCAATGGTCCAGTTCCACCATTGTGAGAAATCATAAAGATTGGGAACTGAAGCCTTGGTCTTCTTAAATGTCAAGGAGCCTGGCTGTAATATGGAATCGTGCGGTTTTGGCGTGCCTTCAGGAACTTGGGTTTTCATTTCCTCCCAATCTATTGCCCGTTCCGCAATAGTAATATATCCAGTTTCCTTTACAAATTTTGCGTATTGCGCATTGGTTACCTCTGTGATATCCATAAAAAAACCATTGACCTTTACTTTGTGGGCCGGTTTTTCATGATCCATAGCCATTTTATCCTGGGGTACAGCACCTTGTGTAAACTCCCCTCCTGGAATCCACACCATTCCTTTAGGTGCCTGTATGTTCACAGGTTTTTCCACTAAAATAGGGGTGGTATCAATTTTGGATTCCATTGCTTCTGAAATCGGGGCATTAACTTCTTTTTCAACGGTTGACTTCTTTTCGTCCTTACACTGAATCAACAATCCCACCAATAGAAGGGCACTTAATAGCTTATAATATTGCATTCTAAATAATTTATGATTCTGCAAATGTAAAGAACGAAAGTGATTCTATTCCCCTTGGGGAATAAATTTCATAGCATAAGCTGTTGAAGCCACTTTCATAATAGCGTTGAAAATATATTCGCAGACCTGTTTCTGACCTTCAAAATTAATAAGGTCTACCGTATCCTCAGGGGTATGGTATTGAGGATGGCCCCCAGTATGGATTCCCAGAACCGAAATGTTTTTTTTATAAAAAGACACATGATCTGAACCTCCTACAGAGCCGGCATGAACCACAGGTGATAATCCCAAAGGCGGTCCCAACTCCTTCATTAATTCCACACCTCCCGGAAAGGTTCCCGCTCCCCCCATATAAACCTGTTTGGCTTCGTTTAATCTACCTACCATATCCATGTTTATCATAAGTTTGATCTGTGATAATGGTACAACCGGATTATCCGCAAAATATTTACTCCCCAATAGCCCTTGCTCCTCAGCGCCAAAAGCAACCAATAAAACACTTCTTTTTAACTCGGCCCTATTCGCCATTAACTCTTCGGCTATTTCCATTAAGGCAGAAGTTCCACTGGCATTATCGTCTGCACCGTGATGGATGCTTATCTTGTCAGATTTTGAGGAGGGGCCACCACCCAGACCTAAATGATCATAATGGGCTCCAAGCACTATAAATTCATTTTTTAAAATAGGATCATTTCCCTCAATAAAACCTATAATGTTCCAAGTCTTAACGGCCTTTTTAGGTTTATCCCCTTTTTTAACCCTTAATTGGGCCATAAATGGTTGTTTATAGGATTTCAAATAAGGAGGGATATTGGATTCTTTAAAATGCTTTTCTATGTAGCTAACGATCCTTTTATTGATTTTTCCTCCTGGATACCGACCTACATTTTTTTCGGCCGTTAAATAGGTAATGTGTTCTTTTAGCTCATCCCCTGTAATTTTTTCCTGAGCGACCGCAATATTGATCCAACTACCCAGCAAAAAAAAAGCAATTAATACTTTCATATGATGTTTAAGTTTATCTATTTTCTTTAAAATCCTCTTTTTCAAATTTCTCTGGCAATGTAAATCCCCGATCTTTCCATCCCACCAATAATCGATTCAAGTTGGCACGAAAAACTGGATAATCCTTTCTTGTTTTAGAGGTCCAGCCAACCTCGGCATAAGCTGCCAATCTAGGAAATACCATTTTATCCATGTCAATAGTGTCAGGAATCCATTCCCCCCACATTTGACATCCACTTCCAATGACCTTATTGTGAAGTTTTTCTTCCAATCCTTCAGGAATGGGGTCAAAACTATAGGCCTTTTCCAAGGGAATAGATTTATAAGAATAGTCCAAATAGGTATATTCATGATAAGAATTTACAATTTCGTATCCCTCACGAACCGCTTTCGACACCAGGTCTAAATTCCCTTTCCAAAAATGAACCAGTGTGTTTTTTGCCAAATTTTCTTTGACCTCAATGTCCGTAGTTTCCTGCCATTCATGAACATTTTCTCCCAAAATTTCATTCCAGCCCATCATTCGATGCCCGTTTTTATTTAAATAATTTGATATTCTGTTGGTAAAAAAAATATGCAAATCGGCTGGAGATATCAATCCGTTTTCTAACATAAAATTTTGAATTTCCACTGAAGATTTCCATGCATCAAATTTTACTTCATCCCCGCCAATATGGATTATATTACCAGGAAATAACTCCATAACTTCTAATAGTACATTTTCAAGAAATTCATAAACCCGTGGATCGGACACATTAAAGGAGTCTGGGAGCTTTCCAAAAACAGTAGGTACCTCATTAAGATCTCCAATAGTTCCCAACCAAGGATATGCCGCAATAGCTGCGGATGCATGACCGGGCATTTCGATTTCAGGAATAATAGTAATTTGCCTTTCGTTGGCGTATGCAATAATATCCTTAATCTCTTCCTGGGTATAATATCCGGAGTGAGGGGTGTTAGATCTTTCTGCACTATCCCATCCTCCAATTTGGGAATTGCTCCTGTTGGATCCTACTTGGGTCAATTTTGGATACTTTTTTATTTCCAATCGCCACCCTTGGTCGTCTGTTAAATGCCAATGGAAAACATTCATCTTTAGAAGTGACATCTGATCCAGTAGTTTTTTTACCTGTTCAGTTCCTTTAAAATACCTGCCTTCATCCAGCATAAAAGCACGCCAGCTAAATCGTGGACGATCTTCAATGCTCATACCGGAAATTGATAGGTTCCTATTTTTACCGTCCTCTACCGTCCGGATTAACTGTCTAAGGGAGATTATACCATAAAAAACACCTGTAGTTGTCCCTGCAGAAATGGATATGGCACTTTTACCCACTTTTAAGGTATATCCCTCTTTCCCTAATTTCTGGGCCAAACTAGGGTTGAGGTTAAGGATGATTCCTTTTCCCCCTTTTCTTTTAATTTGCAATTCTTTCTTATATTCCACTTTCAATAACTCTTGGAGATAGCTTGCATTTTCTTGGTTGGGGCGGTCAGCTATTATAGGCGTATTGGAAGTAATAATAAACTCCCATTCTTCCATATCTACCCTCAAAGGCTGTGGAATTATTCCTGTGTTTTGTGCAATACCTGAAAGAGCCCATAATAAAACCACGGGCAAAATAATTATAATGTTTTTCATTTTTTAATTATGGTTAATTAAATATATTTAATTTGAAATACTGAGCAGATATATATGCTACTTAATAATAGGTCCATTATGAAATCCATTTCTTCACAGACCTTCAATTAGGGCCGGAATCTTAAATTTTTCAATGGAAGGTTCTTTATGCTGACTTTCCAATATTTTGGCAGCTCTTTCAAGTATTTCTGGATATTGATCCGCAACGTTTGTAGTTTCTTTAATATCCGTCTTTAGGTTGAACAATTCCAATTTTGGTTTATTTTTATTATCCTTCAGATGGGATTTCACCACTTTCCAATCGCCCATTCTAATAGCCAATTGCCCGCCATATTCAGGAAACTCCCAATATAGAAAATCGTGCTCCTTTTGATCTCCCTTTGAAAGTAAGGTAGGCAGAAAACTTACCCCATCCGTATAACTTGGTTTTTCATAACCTGCTACATCTGCCAAGGTGGCCATAACATCATACTGCACAGAAATATGATCAGTGGTGGTTCCTGACTTTATATGTCCGGGCCATGAAGCTATCATAGGCACCCGAATTCCGCCTTCATATACAAATCCCTTTCCACGACCCAGCTCGCTTCTAAATGGTTTGGCACTATCAAACCAAGGGGAGTCCGAACCTCCATTAAAAGTGGGACCATTATCCGATGTAAAAACAATCAAGGTGTTATCGTATAGACCATCTGCCTTCAACTTCGCTACTAATTTCCCTATGTTTTCATCCAAATAAGAAACCATGGCAGCGTAACCGGCATGGGGGTTTTGATGTGGAAAATAGCCTCTTTCACCTAGGTAGGGTTCTTCCTTCCCAAACTTATTCTTATAATAATCTACCCATTTTTGAGGAGCTTGAATGGCTGCATGGGGAATTGGTGTAGCCCAATAAATAAAGAACGGATTCTCCTTGTTTCTATCCACAAAACCTTGTAGTTCTTTAAACATAAGGTCCGGTGCATAATCGTTTAATGTAAAGGGGGCATAACTTTCCGGGTCGTTTATGTCTGCCTCTTTGGCCAATTTAGTATTGGGTGCAATGGTGTCATTATCTAAGTGTACCCTGTTTTCATTTTTGTATAAATGCAATGGATAATAAGTATGCGCCTGGCGTTGACAATTATATCCAAAAAAGTAATCAAAGCCCATTTTTGTTGGAATGGATCGGGTATGCGGAGCTCCCAGTCCCCATTTGCCAAATATGGCCGTGCTATACCCAACTCCTTTTAGCCTTTTGGCTATGGTAATGGTGCTGTCCGGCATAGGTCGCTGTCCTTCCAAAACGGAATCCTTGGCCATTGCCTTGTAGTTCCATACATCACCACGTTCTCCCCATTCTTCATTGCCCCGAATATAGGCATGTCCAGAATGTGTCCCGGTAAGTAACATGTACCTAGCAGGAGCACAAACAGGGGCACTGGTATAGTGCTGTGTGAACAACATACCTTCTTTAGCCAGGGCATCAATATTAGGGGTCTCAATTTTTTCCTGTCCATAGGCTCCCAATTCCGCATATCCCAGATCATCTGCCAAAATGTAGATGATGTTGGGTTTGGAGTTCTGAGCCAAGATGGCCTCTGCTTTTTTTTCTTCCTTACAGGATAAAAAGGTGAATGGAATTAAAATTAGAGTAATTAATTTGTTCATTGTATCTTTTTTGGTTTCTGGCTTGACGCCTTTTTAATCTAATAACTAAAGTCTTGATTCTATTTTTTGTCTTAATTCTATTTTCTTTTCTCTTTTTATATGGCTTCTGGCTTCTAAGCAATCAATATTTTTAATATCAATTGCCCGTTTCAATTCCCTTTAGCTCCTTTACCAATTTTCAAATTAACACATTTCCTAATGGATTTATTGCTATTGCACTGGTTTCTCCAATAATGAAAAATCGATATTCGGAGCTACACCGTTGGCCGTTCTTTCATGGAAGGTATCCATGGCAGTTTTTTCATCAAAAAAACCGCAATTCTTCATGAAAAATTTGTTCCCTATAGCACCCCCTGCATAATCTTCCCTTGATCCTTTTCTTGCCGTGGCATCTGCTGTAAATTTGGCTTTGGTAAGTTCGTGCCAAGTGCCCTTAGTGTCGTAAATCCATTGATTGGTATATTCCCCCATTCTGGATATGTGGCCCACCTCAGTCATGAAATTCTCTAGAAAGGAATGTGGCCTGGTCAAATAGGTACTGGTATGTGGTCTTCTAAAACTGGCTATCAAATTCCATTTCTCAGTTTCCGGATCAAAAAAATAGGCTGTATAATCCGTAGAACTATTTACCGAAGGTTCACCCTTTAATAAAAATTTATAAGTGTTCCCCGCTTTCCAGTTAAACACCTTATAACTTTGTCCACCAGAACCTTCATTCCCAAATTCCCCCGTAGTTACTCCTTCCCCTTTACCCCGTAAAATTATTTTATACTCATCAGGGATACTTTTGGGATCCTGGGTTTCGAACGGACTCCACACGGAAAAAAGTACTCTTCTTTCCGTTTCCGAATTTACTTGCATTCCAAAATAGCCTTCTCCAAAACCATTGGCCATAAAATATGATCCTATTACATCCTCATTTTCGGGTACCGTTATTTCATTATAAAACCACTGAATGTCCGTGTCGGCCGGAGTGGCATAGGACAAATGTACCGATGGCCCCCTTCTACCCCAATAAAAATCCTCTTTCACATAGGTAAGATTGCCATTTGCAGCTTGTCCACCCATAAGCACTTCCTGAACTTCCGCAAAAGTACTTCCTGTTTTTTCCAAACCTTGCAGTTCCACATAGTGATACCCTGGTTGGGTAATTTTAAAGACTCCGACCTCCACTATTTTATTCTCCTGTTGGGAAACTTCAATCTCCTTTACGATACCATTCAATGAAACTTTAAGTTTTGAGATTCCATTAGACACCTTAAGCATTAAGCCAACATTCAATGGACCCGTTTTATCGGTTTTAAAATAGGTGCGAATAATAGTTTTCCCATCATTCCAATTCCGTATCCCCTTATCGGAAATAAGCTCTTGATTCTCCTCCACATTATTTACTACCCAGCTATTCCCACCGGGATTTATCGCTTCGGTAAAAACTAGTTCTTCTTGAACAATTTCTTCGGGAACATCTTGTTTGGCCAAAGTGGTACAGGACCAAACCAATAATAAAAAACATATTCCAATACTATTCCTATATCCCATATACCGTTATGTAATATTATTTGCTACTCTTTTGGAAACCTTAACTCCAAAATATTTGTTTGCGTCAGTTTAATAATTATGGTCGTAAAAGTTGTTAGTATCTAACTAAATTCTAAACGCTATAAATCCGATACCCCACTACCCTCTACTTTTCCCTTTAACCTTCTCGGATTCTTACCAAACTCCTTTTTAAAACATTTCGAAAAATATTTAGGGTCGTTGAAGCCTACCAAAAATGCGGCCTCTGATACGGAATAATTACAATCGGCAATTAAAATAGCTGCTTTTTTAAGCCGCATGGTCCTAACAAAATCTACTATTTTCTTGCCAGTCAAAGCTTGGAATTTTCGATAAATCGCAGAATAGCTCATGTTTAGGTCGCTCGACAAATTCTCCAGCTTAAAATCAGGATTAATCATCTGATTTTCAACTAGACCAACCAATTTTTCAAGAAAAATTTCATCTTGGGATTTACCTGGCCCACCCTTTGGGGTACTTATAAGATCGTTCTTATATTTTAAAATCAATCGATCACCTCTTGTGATGATGTTATTTACTTTTAACACTAGCTCGTTGATATTAAAAGGCTTATTTATATATTCAATGGCACCAGTACGTAATCCTAGTATTTTGTTTTTTGATGTTTTTTTTGCGGTTAGGAGTACTATAGGAATATGAGTGGTATGCTCATTTTTTTGAAGCTTGGCACTCATTTCTATACCATCCATTTTTGGCATCATAATATCACTAATTATCAAATCTGGGTTGTGCTCCAATGCCAAGGCATAGCCCTCTTCCCCATTTTCCCCTAAGAGAACATTATAGTAATTACTAAAAATATCCTTCAGGGATATTTGCAGTTCATAGTTATCCTCTACCACTAATATAGTTTTGGCCAGTTTCGTATTCCCTACTGCATAGATTTCCTCCTTTATTTCATTGTCAATATCCTCTGCTTCAATAATGGCATCCGCAACTATTAAATCGCTTTGTAAACTGTCCTTCCTATTTTCATCAAGAGGAAATCGAACACTAAAACATGTGCCTTTTGAGGTGTCCGATTTTACATCGATCTTACCGTTATGTAAATCAACCAGTTCTTTTGTCAGGGCCAAACCTATTCCAGTACCTACTTTTTGCTTACCTGAATCGGCCTGATAAAACAATTGAAAAATATTTTCTAGCTCCTCCTTTGGAATTCCAGGACCTGAATCGGTTACAGATATTTTTACATTTCTTTCCCAATCCTCTACTATTACATCCAAAGTTATTGCCCCACCCTTGGGGGTGAATTTGAAGGCATTGGACAGGAGGTTAAAAAAAATATGTTCCATTTTATCCTTGTCGTACCAAATTTTCAGCTCTTCGCTGGGATAGCTGCATTTAAAACTGATCCCTTTAAACGCCGCCTGTTCTTCAAAAGAATTGGAAATATCCTTTAAAGCTTGTACAAGATTATTTTCTGTAGGTCTCAATGTCAACTTCTCCAGTTCCTTATCGCGTAGTGATGTAAGTTCGAAAACGATCCTTGATAATCTATTGGCATTATTGGATATTAAACGAAGACGTTGTTGTAAAAGAACATTGCCGCTTTTCCTAGCCCGGTCCAACATATTTTCCAAGGGAATCAATATCAAGGTCAATGGCGTTTGAATTTCATGGGACATTTTGGCAAAGAAGTCCATTTTTAATGCATATAGCTCCCTTTCATGTCGGTGTTCCAGCTCATCGGCAATTACTCTATTTCTAAATCTAATCCAGATTATGATACCGTATACTAGACCAATTAATAAAAGTGTATAAAAAAATTGAGCCAGAGGAGATTTCCAAAATGGTTGTGAAATATAGATACCTACTGATTTCGGTTCAATGTCCCATTCACTATTTCCAGAACTGGCCTTTACTTCAAAAGTATAATTTCCTGGAGGTATGTTTGTATAGGTGGCCAAGCGCTCCTTTTCGGAGAAAATCCAATGATCATTGAATCCTTTTAATCTGTAGGCATAGTTGTAATTGGCAAAAAGTACATTGTCTATTGCCAAAAAGCGAAAAGAAAATGAGGACTGGTCATGATCCAGTTTCAATTCCTCTATCATTTCAACCCCTACTTTGGTTTGATCTGGAATAACGGAATTGGCAGGTTGATTTAAAATATCTATTTTTTCTATAAATAAATGAGCAATAGTCTCCTTCTTTACGATCTCACTAGGCTTAAAATAATTCACCCCATTTAATCCCCCAAAATAGAAATTTCCATCCTGTCCTTTATGGGCACTTCGTTGCATAAAGGAATCATCCTGAAGTCCATCACTTTTTTTAAAAACCCTTGAGATTGAATCCCTAACATTCAAATTCCATATGCCATTGGTTGAACCCAACCATAAATTACCCTTATTTTCCAATAAAACAGACCTAAATATGGTGTTGTCATAAGTTCCCTTAATCCTAATATGTTCAAATTTTTGATTAGCAATACTAAACTTCACCAAATCCCCATTCACGGTAACCATCCAAATAGTATTCTCTCCATCAGATGCCATTGACCAAATGTCATGATTTTTGTTGGCAACATTATTATCGTTAAGATCAGAAAACCTAGTGAACCTTGACTTTGATAGGTTATCTATATTTTCATTAAACCTAAATAATCCACCTCCATTGTAAGCAAGCCAAACAGTACCCGAGAAATCTTCTACCACGGACTGTGAAATTGACCCAATTAATCCAGCAGTACCATTTTCAAAATAGGCCAACAAGGTAAAATTATCCGAATATATGTATACCCCCAGGTCTGTTGTCACCCACATTCTTTTCTTAGAATCTTTGAAAATAAAACGAACGTCCAAGACCATATTATTTCTTGAATTCCGCAGCGGGACTTTAGAAAACTTATGGTTCAGGTCGTTGTACACCCATAATCCGTTCTTATAGGTCCCTACCCATATATTACCCTTATGATCCTCATTTATGGAATGAATATAATATCCCTTATGATCGATGGAATTTTCAAAGAACTGTTCCTCTTCACCATTGGGTGCTATTTTGGTAATACCCTCTCCATCGGTTCCTATCCATAAAGTACCCTCTTTTGTCTTATATGTAGATAAAACTCTAGCAGGTTTGTCTTGTTTAGATCCAGAATGATAATGCACCTGGCTATTCTCGTTCCTTAAAATGTTGAGATTTCCGTAATTAGTAACCACCCACAAATTGTCATTAACATCCTCATTTATGTCTATTACAGTATTACTGCTAAGCGAAAAGTCATTTAAAACATTATTCTTAAAGATGTCTATTTTGCCTAATTCTGGATCAATTCTATAGAGACCATTTCCATCCGTACCTAACCATATATTACCATTGAAATCAGTATAAATGGCCATAAAAACTTCATTCAACTGGGATGCCGTATTATTTTGAAAGATTTCGTCCTGAACAAAGCTATCTTTTTCAAAATCATAAACTTGCAAACCAAAGCTTGCATATGATGAACATATCCAAAGCCTATCTTTATTGTCCAATGTTAAAAGAGCGCTTTCGGGAAGCATATAATCATAAAGAACATCTAGGGTATCCAACTTACGATTATCTAAGGAGTATGAATAAATAGGTCCTAAGTAGGTACTTAAAATTAATTCCTTGGATTTTCTGACAACCATGGATATAATTAGGGATCCATCCAGGGAAATATTGGGAATAGTTGTTATACTATCCATCCGAGCATGGACATGATTGTAAGCGAAAACAGACCCTTTTTGCGTTGCCAAGAAAAGATTTTCTCCAACACTTTGTGTCAGATACGTTTTATGTCTATTCTGAAAACCTTGTACTTTATTATCAATGGAAGAAAATTTACCATTTCTTTCTAAATAGGATAATTGTCCATTTAAGGACAATACCCAAATAGTACCGTGGTTATCTTTAGTTATTCTTTTTACAGGGTCTGTTGAATTTTTATCTTTAAATATTTTGGAGGAAGGAACAAACTCAAAATTATAACCATCATACTTGGAAACCCCATTTTCGTGAGCCAACCAAACAAAACCTAAACTGTCTTGGACAGTGTGGGTCACTTTTACACCCTGGTTCTCTAATCTAAAGGGTAAATGAATGAAATTAGCACCTTTTTGGGACAATACATGGGGACTAAAAAGCACTCCCAAAATCAGGAACATCCATGTCTTCAAAATAATACCTTCCCTTCTCATATATTTCGATATAATCCCAATAAACGCTTTTATAGAGCTTTAACAAATGTACCCTAAAAATACCTCACTGTAAAAGAGGAATATTTACTTAAAAGGTGTAAATATTCGGCAATATGGCTCTTTTTCCAAAAATTTACCCCTACAAAGCAAAAAATATACACTTTTATCATATACGTAATTTTAATATTTGTTTAACATTAATTAACCCTTAAAACTAGATTGATGAATCATAGAAGAAACTTTATTAAAAAAACCGCCATTACGGGTGCCGGTATTGCTTTACTTCCCAATCTAGGTTGGACCAATTCTTTGGCCAAAGACCTACAAAAATTAAAAGTAGCTGTAATTGGTGTTGGGCTAAGAGGAACCAATCACCTTGACAATCTTTTAAGGAGAAATGATGTAGTTGTAACTGCCATTTGTGATATAGACCAAAACCGTATTGATATTGCACAAGACCATATACAAAAAGCAAGAGGAAAGAAAGCGAAGGCTTTTGGAAAGAATGAACACGATTATAAAAATCTGTTGGCGCTACAGGAGATAGACGCAGTGGTTATCGCCACCCCTTGGTTATGGCACACCAAAATGGCAGTAGATTCCATGAAAGCGGGTAAATATACCGGTATTGAAGTATCGGCTGCCAATACCTTAGAGGAATGTTGGGATCTTGTAAACACTCATGAGGAAACTGGTTCCCATCTAATGATATTGGAAAATGTAAACTATAGACGCGATGTACTTGCCGTTTTGAATATGGTAAAGCAAAATGTTTTTGGTGAACTATTGCATTTTAGATGTGGTTATCAGCACGATTTACGAGGGGTGAAATTTAATGACGGGAAAACGGCATATGGCAAAGGTGCCGAATTTGGAGACAAAGGTATTTCAGAATCGGCATGGAGGACACAACATTCCCTGTTAAGAAACGCCGATGTCTATCCTACCCATGGTTTGGGACCAATAGCCGTTATGGCAGATATCAATCGAGGAAATCGATTTCTATCACTTACATCACATGCTACAAAAGGTGTTGGCTTGCATAAATATATTGTAGATACCGCTGGCGAAAATCATCCCAATGCGAAACTAAAGTTTAAACAGGGAGATATCATTACCTCTACCATAGAAACTTCCAATGGAGAAACAATTATTGTTACCCATAACGTAAATAACCCCCACCCCTATTCATTAGGATTTAAAGTTCAAGGGGCACAAGGGCTTACGGATTTCGACTATCACACACAACGAATCCATATCGAGGGCACCACTGAAGGCCATGGTTGGGAAAATATGGATACCTGGTTGGAAAAGTATGATCATCCCTTGTGGAAAAAATTTGGCAGTAGCGCCACTGAAGCCGGTCACGGAGGAATAGATTTCTATGTTATGAACGCCTTTATAGAATCTGCCAAGGAGAATATCGCACCTCCTATGGATGCATACGATGCAGCTGCCTGGAGTGCTGTTACCCCGCTATCTGAACTATCCATTGAAAATAATGGTGAACCACAGGATTTCCCTGATTTTACCAGAGGTACTTGGATTAAGAGAAAGCCATATAACTGGATTAAGGACACGTATTAAACATTGGTTATTACACCATTTAATGATATTTTGAGTTGTTTGAGTTAGTTGTTTTTTAAAGACCCGTTCCATGCAAATGGAATGGGTTATCCAACTAAAGATCTAGCCCAATCCACTTGAAAACCTAAATAGTATTTAATGATTTTATATTTATAATAGTTGCAGACAAAAAATCAATAACCCAAAACAAAAGCCCCTTATGACGTAAACCTTATTAATTGTTAAACACTTATTAAACTTTAAGATCAACTAAATATTAACTTAAATTAAATCAATGAAAAAACTAATTTCAAAAGGATTTATCCTATTCATGTTAGTGCTCACTTATTCAATTCAAGCACAAAACAGTGAAGTGCAGGGAACTGTAACAGATGTTTCGGGAGTTCCCTTGTCGGGAGCCTCCATTACAGTAAAAGGAACCTCAAAGGGGGTTATTGCGGATTTTGATGGAAACTATTCCATTAATGTTTTAGATTCCGATGTGCTATCCATTTCTTATTTGGGTTACTTAACCCAAGAAGTACCAGTAAATGGTAGAAATTCAATTAACGTGTCTTTAAAAGAAGATGCAAGTCAGTTAGATGAAGTAGTTGTAGTGGGATATGGCACCCAAAAGAAAATTAATCTGACCGGGGCCATAACTACAGTTAATGCAGAAGAAATAGAGAATCGACCTATTACCAGTGCAACACAGTTATTATCTGGATTGGCCTCAGGAGTTTCGGTTTCGCAAACTTCAGGTAGACCAGGAGGAGACGATGCCGCCATTAGAATTAGAGGTGTTGGAACACTAGGTAATAACAATCCTTTAGTATTAATCGATGGATTGGCTGGATCTTTAAGTAATGTAAACCCATCAGATATTGAGAGTGTAACTGTTCTGAAAGATGCAGCATCAACCTCAATTTATGGGTCCAGTCCAGGGCAGCTAATGGTGTTATACTTATAACAACAAAAAAAGGAAAGGAAGGTAAACTTACCGTTGCTTATGACTTTTACTCTGGTGTACAAAATGCAACAAGATTAACGGATTATGTAACAAATTCAGCAGACATGATGGAGTTGTATAATCTTGCCATTCAAAATGAAGATCCTACGGCCTCGCCATTTTTTACATCGGCTCAAATTAGTGAATTTAGAACTGGAACAGATCCTTATATCTATCCTAACACAGATTGGAATGACCTTTTGTATAGAACTGCACAAATCAATTCACATAACGTAAGAATAGGCGGTGGTAATGAAAGTACCAGATATTCCTTTTCCGTAGGTTATTTAGATCAAGATGGGGTGCTCTTGGGGACTAGTGCCCAACAGTACAACGTTAGGTTCAATTTGGATTCAAAAGTATCGGAAAAATTCAATTATTCTGTCAAAATATCCGGCAGACATGATGATGTATATGAATCTCCTATGGGATCAGGAACTTTGACCGGATGGGTAAATAGAGCGAAACCATATTACACCGCTCTTCTCGAAGATGGTAGATATGGTGATACATGGATCGGAAGTGCTTCTCAAAATGCATTGGCAGCTGCCCAGAATGGAAAAAATCATATCGGTGAAGATAATATTGTATTGAACTTGTCCGGTGAATATGAGATTTTAGAAGGCTTTAAATATAGAGGTACAGTAGGTGTATCCAAAAGAAATCAATTCCAAAAAATATTTAGACCGGAAATTTTCACCTACGATCCAAAAACTTTTGAGGCTCGACCATTAGGTTTTGGTGGTTCTGCCCTATCTGCCGATAATAGAGCTTTACAGGATACTGATCTAACTTTTATTAGTACATTGTCGTACGATAAAACCTTTGCAGAAAACCATAACATAGGATTATTAGGAGGTTTTCAGCAAGAAACAAGCAAGTTTGATTATTTAAGAGGTACAAAAGCTGGAATTCCTAGCAACGCCCTTCAAGAAATAAATGCTGGATCCATAGACCCCACTGCTGAAGGATATTTGGTGGAATTCGGTTTACAATCTTTCTTCGGCAGGGCAACCTACAATTATAAGGAGAAGTATCTATTGGAGGCCAATTTTAGGTACGATGGTTCTTCTAATTTTGGACCAGGTAACAAATGGGGCTTTTTCCCATCAGTTTCAGCGGGATGGAATATTTCCGAAGAATCATTTTTAAGGGATAGTAATATTGTTAATAGCTTAAAATTAAGAGGTTCTTGGGGACAACTAGGAAATCAGGCTATTGACCCTAACCAATACAGCGCAACGTATGCTCTAGGTCAAAATTATTCCTATGGAGGTTCACTAGTAGGTGGAGCTGCACAGACCAGTTTACCGAATACAGAGGTTACCTGGGAGACTTCTACCCAAACTGATATTGGAGTTGATCTTTTGGCCTTTGGTGGAAAACTGGGATTAGTCGTTGATTATTTTCATAAATTGACAGATGATATTTTAAGACCGGTTAGTATTTCCTCTGTTATTGGAGGATTATCACCCCCAACCGTAAATTTGGCTTCGGTTAGAAATTCTGGATTTGAATTTGCATTGACTCATAAAAATACCATCGGCGATTTTAATTATGGTGTCGGTGTTAACCTTACCACTATTGATAACGAAGTTACAAAGATTCCAGCCCCTGCCATTGGTGGATATACTAGAATAGCCGAAGGGAGCCCCATTGATGAATTTTACTTGATCAAAATGATAGGTATTTTTCAAAATGAAGCAGAAGTAACTGCTCATGGTGCGCAACCGACTGCTAAACCAGGAGATGTTAAATTTGAAGACTTTGACGACAATGGCATTATCGATGCAGGGGATAGACAGGCAGTAGGAAGTTCAATTCCAAAGCTAACTTATGGTGTAACGTTGGATGCTGGTTATAATGGCTTTGACTTTTCAGCCCTGTTCCAAGGTGTTGAAGGTGTAGATGCTATTACCGAACACGAACAAAAACCCTTTTTTAATGGAGCTGGTATACCAACATTCTGGCAAGATAACGCTTGGACAGCAGAAAATCCAAATAATTCCTATCCAAGATTAACTAGGTCCAGCAACTATAACGTCAATGCATGGCAAGATTCTTCTTTCCTTCTTGAAGATGCTTCCTTCCTCAGGATAAAGAATATTCAACTTGGCTATTCCTTTCCTGATCAGTTGCTAGAAAAATTAAGTTTGGACAGATTGCGTGTTTATGTAAACGCCCAAAACCCATATGTAAAGACGGATTATAGAGGATTAGATCCGGAAAAGAGCGTTACAGCTGGTAGGGGATCTTACACCAATGTAAGTATATATTCATTGGGTCTTAACATTTCACTTTAAAAAATAAACTATGAAAACAATAAGAAACTATATTTATTTACTGTTGGTATTAGGCCTGGTTTCATCTTGTGACAAAGATGTTTTAGAGGTAAGTTCGACTACCCAGATTTCTGCCGAAACCTTTTGGAAGACTGAAAGTGACGCAAAACTGGGGATTGACGGGGTTTACAACAGATTACAAAGTTACGCATCAAATTATTTATACACGGATGCAGTTGCGGACAATGCTTACAGCAATTACCCTTGGGAGGGTTTTAAAGCCATTGCAGATGGAACACATGATGCACGGGGACCTGGATCGATTGACTGGTTTTGGGATGATTTCTGGAAAGGTATTGGACGGGCAAACACATTATTAGATAATATTGATGCCGTTGAGATGGATGAGGCCATAAAAACCAGAATGAAAGGGGAAGCCTTATTTTTAAGAGCATATTTCTATTTTCAGTTAACAGATTTTTATGGTGGAGTTCCTCTAATTTTAGAAGCCCCAAAATTGGAGCACGGAGCATTACCAAGGAATACGAAAGAAGCTGTAGTGGATCAGATTATCGTTGATTTGAACGCTGCTGCCGGGATGTTGGAAACAACGGCATCCGAAACTGGAAGAGCTACTGAAGGTGCTGCAATTGCTCTAAAAGCAAAGGTTTTGTTGTTTAATAATCGAAATGCAGAAGCTGCTGTTGCCGCTAACGAGGTTATGGGCATGGGCTACAGCTTATTTCCCTCCTACCGGGATTTGTTCAAGGAAGAAAATGAGAATAATGAAGAGGTGATTTTTGACGCACAATTTAAATCTCCAGAGGTTGGTAATTTCTACGAGTTATATATTGGAGCTGATGGTGGAGGAGGCTGGGCCTCAATCATGCCTTTACCGGAATTGGTAGCTGATTATGACATGGTAGACGGCTTACCAACAAGTACTTCTCCATTGTATGACCCTGCCAATCCCTACGAAAATAGGGACCCTCGGTTAAAACAAACCTTATTTGTACCTGGATCTACCTACAATAATGGAGTACCCTTAAATGATCTAAATACATACACTGGTTTCGCTTTCAAAAAATATACAGAATATGATGAAGACACCAATGTAACACCGACTGGTTACCCAACCACTACTGGTTTAAATGTTATCATTCTAAGATACGCTGAGATATTGTTGATCTATGCAGAGGCTCAAAACGAAGCGGTTGGTCCAGATGCCAGTGTTTATGCGGCTCTAAAAGAGTTACGCTCAAGACCAAGTGTTATGATGCCGGATATTCCTGCCGGACTTTCACAAGCACAAATGAGAGAAGTTATTCGCCATGAAAGAAGAGTGGAGTTGGCCATGGAAGGAAAACGATATTCAGATGTAAGGCGATGGGGAATTGCAGAAGATGTTATGAACGGAATAGTTGATCCAGGTGGAACAAGGACATTTAATCCATCGAGAGATTATTTATGGCCGATCCCAGGAAAACAATTCGATTTACCCGATAATACCTTGGAGCAAAATCCAAATTATGGTGAATAATCCCATGATATAAAGCTTTAATTATAAAAATGAGGTCGGATATTTATCCTGGCCTCATTTTTTTGTTACTCCAATCCTATTGTGGTATTTTTAATATAAAAGCAGCTAAATGTTATTCCTAAAATATACTTTGTTAATTTGTCTTGTAGTACTCTCGGTCCTTTCATGTTCCGATGTGAACAATAAAGATAACTCCGAGCACGATCAACATTCAGATTCGCTATTCTCAATAATTTCACCAGAGAATTCTCAAATTAATTTTAAAAATATATTAAAGGAAACCACTACAATGAACGGTTTGTTTTATGAATATTATTACAATGGCGGCGGTGTATCCGCGGGAGATCTGAACAATGATGGTTTAGTAGACATTTATTTTATATCCAATTTAAATTCCAATAAACTCTATTTAAACAAAGGTGATATGAAATTCGAGGATGTTACCGATATAGCCAATCTTGAAGGAAAATATGGCTTTCCCACGGGGGTAACATTTGTTGATATAAATGGTGATGGAAAATTGGATATTTATATAAGTAAGTCAGGAAAATTCAGTGACCCGGATAAAAGAAGAAATGAATTATATATTAATAAAGGTAATAATTCAGAAGGAATACCGGTTTTTGAGGAAAATGCAAGAGAATATGGGCTAGACCTGCCCCATTTTTCGACTCAAGCATCTTTTTTTGATTATGACAAGGATGGAGATTTGGATATGTTTCTTATAAATCATGGAATTACCCTTTATCCAGATCAAGTTATAGAGGAATACCTAAAAACTGAATCCGAGTATAGAGGAGAAAGGCTTTTTCAAAACAATAATGGAAAATTTAAGGATGTTACAAAAGAAGCTGGTATCATTAATAATATGTTGGGATATGGTTTAGGAATTGCCATTGGCGATTTGGACAATGATAATTGGCCGGATATAATTGTTGGACACGACTATTCCGAAAAAGACCATATGTATTTAAATCAAAGAGATGGTACATTTAAAGAGGTGATACTGCAAACCACCAGCCATATTTCCAATTTTTCCATGGGAAATGATATTGCGGACTTCAATAATGATGGCCTGTTCGACTTTATTTCCTTGGATATGATGTCTGAACATAATTTTGATATAAAAACAAGTATGAGCGGCATGAATCCCTCTAGGTTTTATAAACACGTAGATCTAGGATTACATCATCAGTATATGTATAATGCTCTTCAAATTAACAATGGAATCCATGGTACATTGCCACGATTTTCAGACATTGCCCAGCTATCAGGAGTTTCGAGCACCGACTGGAGTTGGGGTCCTTTATTTTTTGATATGGATAACGATGGTTTTAAAGACTTGTTTATTTCCAATGGTATAAAAGGGGATTTTCGAAACAACGATTTTATCAACTATCGAAAGCAACAACAAGAAAAAATAATACAATTTAAAAAAGACGGAAAGACATTTGATCAAAAGGCCTTTATAGATGACATTATGGCCCATATGCCTAAAAGGAAAAAAGAAAATTATTTCTACAAAAATAATGGAGATTTAACTTTTAGCTCAATCGGCTTAAACAACAAAGATGTTATACCCACTAGTTCCAACGGGGCTGCCTATGCCGACCTTGATAATGATGGCGATGTAGACCTCGTTGTCAATAATTCTGACGATTTTTCCTTTATTTATAAAAACAACAGTGTAGAGCAAGGGTTGGGGCATTATCTCAAGATAAAATTAAAGGGTCCAGAAAAAAATCGCTTTGGTATTGGTGCTAGAATAGTATTGTCCACCGAAAAAAGAAATCAATATTTGGAACAATATTTAACTAGGGGATTCCAATCTTCGGTTTCAGAAATTTTACACTTTGGATTAGGTAAAGCGAACCAAATAGATCTTCTTAAGGTCATATGGCCCGATGGCAAGGTACAGTCTCTTAAAGATCTAAAGGCCAACCAACTAATTACCTTAGACTATAAAGATGCCATTTTAGGAAAAGATACTCCTGAGAAAAATTCCAAATTATTTTTAGATGCAACTCATGAAGCTAAAATTGATTATCGCCATATTGAAAACCATTATGATGATTTTGAAAAAGAAATTTTACTGCCCCATAAAATGTCCAATTTTGGTCCGGGAATTGCAATTGGAGATGTCAACAAAGATGGGCTCGATGACTTTTATGTTGGAGGCGCCAAGGGGTATAGTGGCGAACTATATCTTCAAAACAATAAGGGCACCTTCTCTAAACAGCCCAACGAGACTTGGAAAAAGGATGCAGTAAGTGAGGATATAGGCGCAACATTCTTTGATGCCGATGCGGACGGTGACCTAGACTTATACGTGGTAAGTGGAGGAAATGAATTTGAGCCTTCGGATAAAAGACTTCAAGACCGTCTATATATAAATGATGGGCACGGTATTTTCAATAAAACTGGTAATTCACTTCCTAAAATGATTACAAGTGGAAGTATAGTAAAACCATTTGATTTTGATGGAGATGGTGATATTGATCTATTTGTAGGGGGTAGATTGGTTCCTGGCAACTATCCTCTACCCTCCAGAAGTTATTTATTAAAAAATGAATCTAAAAATAGTACAATTGTTTTTACAGATGCTACCCAAGAACTTTTACCAGAACTATCAGATTTAGGAATGATAACAGATGCGGAATGGGTAGATGTAAACGGTGACAACATTAAAGATTTAGTAGTAGTTGGCGAATGGACTCCGATATTTATATTTGAGAATACTACTAATGGCTTCAAAAATATTACTGATTATTCTGGCTTATCCAATAAAACCGGATGGTGGTATAGTATCGCCAGTGCGGATATGGATAACGATGGAGATATGGATCTTATTGCTGGTAACTTGGGCACCAATTATAAATATAAGGCCAGCTCTGATGCCCCTTTTGAAGTTTATTCAGCTGATTTCGATAAGAACGGCACTACGGATATAGTTTTAAGCTATTTCGACTTAGGAAAGGCCTATCCACTTAGAGGTAGGTCGTGTAGTTCTGAACAGATGCCATTTATAAAGGATAAATTCCCAACATACAACGCCTTTGGGGCAGCCACTCTGGGTGAAGTATATGGTGAAGATTTGCAAAATTCACTTCATTATAGTGCTACGACGTTTGCAACAAGTTATCTGGAAAATATAGGAGGCGGTAAGTTTGAGGTAATACCCTTGCCGAATGAAGCGCAATATTCTTCATCGAATAAAATTTTATTGGATGATTTTAATGGTGACGGTTTAAATGACATTCTATTGGCTGGAAATTTATATTCTTCAGAAATTGAAACCCCTAGAAATGATGCCGCCTTTGGATTATTACTCATAGGAAATGGCAAAGGACATTTTACGCCATCACCAGGATATAAAAACGGATTATACATTAGTGGAGATGTAAAAAGCATGGAACCTATCCAGTTAGATCAAAATAGAACAAAAGGAATAATTGTAGGCAAGAATAATGACGCAATGCAACTTTTTAAGCTTTTAAAATAGTTTATATATTAATTTTCGAGATCAATAATAACTTACCCGCTATAATGGAACATAAACTTTATAGGATACTCTTTTTTGTTTTTGGTACCACCATAATTTTCTCATGCGAAAATGATGACATTAATAAAAATTCCGAATCGGAAATCATAATTATGTCAGAATTAAAGGAAGCTATTGAAATGTATTCACCAAATAAATTTCAAAACGGTTATACCCTCATTGCACCGCTGACTTCAAAAAACACCTATCTCATAGATATGGAGGGTTACATCGTCAATAAGTGGACAAGTGAGTATACACCGAATAATTCAGTGTATTTATTGGAGGATGGGAGCCTTTTAAGAACTGAAAAAACTGGCAATAATCCAGTATTCTCTGGCGATCGCGGACACGGAGGCAGAATAGCCAAATATAGTTTTGAGGGGCAATTGACCTGGGCCTGGAACTACAGTTCTGACCAATTTTGCCAACATCACGATATTGAAGTAATGCCGAACGGGAATATTTTGGTAATTGCTTGGGAAATAAAGACTGATCAAGAAGCGCTTGAAATTGGTAAAAATCCGGAATACATCAATCCGAAAGGGGTTTGGCCAGAACATATTATAGAAATTGAACCAACGAGAGCCTCTAGCGCAAAAATTGTTTGGGAGTGGCATCAGTGGGATCATATTATTCAGGACTTTGATGAAGAAAAAGACAATTTTGGAAATGTAACTTCACATCCTGAATTAATTGACATCAACTTTTCTCAAAGTATTGATATGGACATCACCCACTTTAATTCCATTGATTATATTGAAGAACACGATCTTATTGTCTTAAGTGCCCACCATTATAGTGAATTGTGGTTTATAGACCACTCAACTACAACCGCGGAATCGGCAACACATGAAGGAGGTAAAAGAGGCAAAGGAGGAGATTTGGTCTATAGATGGGGCAATCCTCTAGCCCACAAAAATGGATTGCCTTCCGAACAATTATCATTTTTACAACACGATGCCGTATGGTTGAATGGACTCCCTTCCAACGGTGGCAATCTTATGTTTTTTAATAATGGCGATGCCACAATTGACAGAGCTTATTCAACGGTTGATGAAATAATGCTTCCGATTGATGAAAATGGGAACTTCAAATTGGCAGCGAATGCTACGAATGGTCCAATATCTGTTGAATGGAGATTTCAACAAGATGACTTTTTTAGTAATGTAATATCTGGAGCACAGCGCTTAAAAAATGGAAATACATTAATATGTGAGGGAATGAAGGGTATGTTACATGAAGTGACTACAGATAAAGAAACCGTTTGGAAATACAATCTTCCGCTACCAAAAAAGACAATTTTTCGTGCGTATAGATATCCGAAGGACTATCCAGCCTTTTCAGGCAAATTGATCAATAGGTTGGAGATAGATATGGAATAGTCTATTTTATATTCCTTGATGTGTTAAATTTTATTCTAGAAAGTAAAAGCTATATCTTAATATCTCCATTAACTGAGAAGGACTGAATAAAAAAAAGCATGAACAGACGAAAATATATCAAGACCATTGCCCTAGGAACCTTATTGCCCAGTTTTTCCGCATCTGCATTCCCATTTGGAATAGCGGGCCGAGAAAAATCGCTAGAAGCAATACAGTTTAAAAGCAATTGGCACAACTGGCCCGAGATGAAATGGGTAGGTCCCGAATATTGGGGAAACCGCTTACAGGATTGGCGACTTAAAAATGGGATGGCTATATGTAACATTACCGCTGAAAATAGAACCTTACAATTACTTACTGTACAAAAAACGGATGATTTGTCACCATTGGCAGTGAGTGTGGAAATAAACTTGTTGAATGAAAATATTGTACCCTTAGATGAAGGTTGTTTGGGATTACGGTTAGGTTGTAAAGGACCTTTTGACGATTACCGTTCGGCTGCTGTTTTCGGCAAGGGGTTGAATATAGGACTTAACCCTAGTGGTAAGCTACAGGTTGGAGATAAAACCTTCGAAACTAACCTTAACCAAATACCGAATAACTACAAATTGGTGGCAGAGTTTAAGCCTTATGAAAACAAATACCTATTAAAGGTTTTGATACTGGACTCCATAACCGATCAACTTATACATGCCCAAGAAAACATAGGAGTTGACGGTAAAAGTGTTGAAGGCAATTTTGCTTTGCTCGCCGATTTAAAATCGAAAACCAATAGTCAATCCCAACCCTCAGTGGGTTTTTCCCATTGGAGCATATCTTCAAACCAACTAATTTCAAACAAAGAACAATTATATGGCCCTATTTGTTTTGCCCAGTACACTCTCCACAACAATAAGCTGAAACTAACCGCCCAATTGGCTCCCATTGAAGAAATTAAAGATCATGCGGTAATCTTGCAATTCAAAGAACAGGGGATTTGGAAAACCAGAACAAACGCCAAATTGAAGCATATAGGAAGAGCAGTGAACTTTGAAGTAGAAAACTGGAATACCAACGCAGATGTTCCTTACCGAATCTTGGTAGAAATTCCCTTAAAAAATGAAACCCATCAATACACCTACGAAGGAACCATAGCTAAAGAACCTATGGATAAGGATGTTGTTTCCGCGGCTGTTTTTAGTTGTAATTTTCACTATGGTTTTCCAGACAACGACGTTTATGAAAATGTTTCCAAATTAAATCCTGATATTATTCTTTTCCTCGGAGACCAATTTTATGAAGCCACCGGGGGGTTTGGTGCAGAACGTGACGCAGATATGGACGACCTATGTCTGGATTATTTACGAAAATGGATGATGTTCGGTTGGTCTTATAGGGAACTGTTTAGACATAAGCCCTGCGCCATAATCCCTGATGACCATGATGTTTATCACGGCAATGTATGGGGCGAGAGTGGAAAAAAAGCCGATACAAGTGAAGGATATGGAATGCTGGCCCAGGATTCAGGGGGGTATAAAATGCCTGCAGAATGGGTGAATATGGTTCAGTTTACACAGACCAGCCACTTACCTGATCCCTACGACCCTAGCCCTGTACAACAGAATATTGGCGTTTATTATACGACTTGGAACTACGGTGGACTTAGTTTTGCCATTTTGGAGGACAGAAAGTTTAAATCGGCCCCCAAGCACATCTTGCCTTCAGAAGCCCAGGTAAGAAATGGATGGATACAGAATAAAGAATTCGATATAAAACAATACCGGGATCTGGATGCCGTTCTTTTGGGAAAAAGACAGCACGACTTTATTGATCATTGGACCCAAGATTGGAACAATGGCGCAGAAATGAAAGTGGTCCTTTCCCAAACCAATTTCGCCACAGTGGCGACCTTGCCAAAACCGGCCCTAAACGATGATGTGGTTCCCTCCTTGCCTATTCCCCAAAAAGGAGAATATGTTTTGGGAGATGTCCCTACCGCGGACATGGATTCTAATGGTTGGCCTGCCAATGAAAGGGATAAAGCTGTAAGGGCCATTCGAAAATGTTATGCTTTTCATATTGCCGGAGATCAGCATTTGGGTAGTTTTATTCAATATGGCATTGAACAACATTGTGATAGTGGTTACGCCTTTGCCGGTCCGGCATTGAACAATATTTGGCCCAGGAGATTCTGGCCCGAAGTAAAAAGCGAGGAACATACCTACGAAAATCCGGCCTATGTTGGCGACCATGAGGACGGATTTGGGAATAAAATATCTGTCCATGCCATAGGTAATCCTTTCAACACTGGTATTGAGCCTGCTATTGTTCACAATAGGGCAACTGGTTATGGCTTGGTAACCTTCAACAAAAGGGAAAGAACCATAACAACGGCTTGTTGGCCAAGATATGCTAACCCTATGAGCAATAAAAATGAGCAATTTCCAGGGTGGCCTATCACTATAAAACAAGAAGACAATTATGGTCGTAAAGCAGTTGCTTGGTTACCCCTTATAAAGGTTGCAGACAAACTTAGGCCTGTGATTTCGGTTTTTGATCAAAACAACCAGTTGGTTTATTCAATAAGATTGGCAACAAATACCTTTGCCCCCAAAGTCTTCGATGAAGGAAAATATACCATTATAATCCAGGATGTGGAAAACAATAAGAGTAAGACCTTAAAAAATATCAGGGCAAAAACGGTAAATAAAAAGGTTGTTGAAATCGACCTTGGTTAATAAATAACTATTTGAGTCACATAAAAAATCCCAATTTTTCTTAAACACTTAAGAAAAATTGGGATTCAATATTACTGAACCTACTAATTAGATTACCACCGTCTTCCCTGGAATTGGTATATTATAGGTACCATCCGCATTAGGCTGAACCGGTGCCGGTGAATCCCAAGTTAAGTTATCCGGTGCAAGATCAATATTGGAAGTCATTGCTTCCTCCCATTTAATTACTTGCCCAGAATAGGTGGCCATTCTACCTATAATGGCACTCATAGTGCTCATTGCGCCATTCTCGGCATTACTGATTACACCCTTGTTTCTGATAGATTCAAAAAGTTTAATATGCTCTACTTGATAAGGATTTGGATCATCCTTACCACGGTGGGTAAATATCTCTCCTCCATCGTAATCTTTAATGAAAGCATTATCCCCGTAAGTTTCTATAGTCCCTTTGGTACCTTGGAAAGTTTCTGCTACCCTACTCATTGTCTCAGGCATATGTCGACATTGACTAGCGATTACAGCACCACTTGGATACGTGTATTCTACAAAATGATGGTCAAAAATTTCACCATGATCCTTGCCTGTTCTTACTTGTCTACCTCCAAACCCTTGGGCAGAAAGAGGATACTCTCCAATAAACCAGTTGGCCACATCTATGTTATGAATGTGCTGCTCCAAAATATGGTCTCCACACAACCAGTTAAAATAATACCAATTACGCATCTGATATTCCAATTCCGATTGTCCAGGCTGTCTCTCTCTAACCCAAACCCCGCCACTGTTCCAATACACTTGGCCAGACACAATTTTTCCAATCTTATTATCTTTTATTTGTTGTAATGCAGCTAAATAGCTGTCCTGATAATGTCTTTGAAGACCTACAACAACATTTAACTTTTTATCCTTAGCAACCTGTGCCGCAGCTAATACCTTCCTTACCCCTGGAATATCGGTAGCTACGGGCTTTTCCATAAACACGTGCTTGCCTGCATTAACAGCATATTCAAAATGTTGTGGTCTAAATCCTGGAGGAGTGGCCAAAATAACCACATCTGCCAGGTTGATGGCTTTTTCAGCTCCATCAAAACCAACAAATTGATTTGCCTTGGGAACATTAACCTTTTTAGTGTCCTTAAATTCCTTTTGCAAGTTCATAAGACTGCCTTGCAACCGATCTTCAAAAGCATCTGCCATAGCCACCAATTCTACATTGGGGTCTGCTTGCAAGGCCTGTTGTGCCGCACCTGTACCACGACCCCCACAACCGATCAAAGCTATCTTTAGTTTCTTATCGTTGGCTACATTTACCATAGCATTCATCTGCATGGTAGGTAAAATCAATGCCCCTGATACCAAAGCACTGCTCTTAACAAAATCTCTTCTACTATTTTTAATATTGGTCATGGCTCTACTTGTTTGATTAGTTTTTAAAGTTAAAAATTAATTGTGCATTACCTTGTTCAAAAATATTGAGGACAAGTACGGGAGGTCAAGATAGAGATTAATTTGGAAACGTACAATGTACATTTTTACAGAATGGTATGAATTATGTTAAATATTCATTATTATCTTAAAATAGCAGAGATTAAATTATTTTACATCAAAAAATAGCCTCCTTAAATTCTTTCCCTCAATACGGTAGCTTCCCTATATTTTGGATTTACTTTTGGTTTCATCCGGCATAAAATTCCGATGTTTCTCCATCATCATATTCTGAAGGGAGTCCATTTGTTGGAATAATTGCCGCATATCCGAAAAATTATTGGCCCTTTGCTTTTCAAAGAAATCATCAAAAAATGGGTTGACGTTCAACAGAGAATCCTCATTAAAAATCCGACCTAAATACTGGTCTTCCCTATAGGAAGAGAAATTGTCATAGGAAAAAAACTTCATTGAATTCATAATACTATCAAGATTCATCCCCTTGGCCAAGTTGCCAAGATTGTTATAGGAGTAGGAATAAATGGAATCATACCCTATAACGTTTCCCTTCTCGTCATATTTTTTATCCACTTTCCAGCTTATTTTTGGTTCATCTACACCAAGACTGTCCGTTTTTTTTTCTACTAAATCATCTATGGTTTTAGTTCGGTCGTTCTGTGCCTGGCATCCAGTCACCATAAAACCTAACAAAAGGGTAAACACAATTTTTTTCATCTGAATGAATTTTAATTAAACTTCCTTTTTTTTAGATTATCAACCACAAAAAAAATGCCAACAGCACTGATAATTAAGTGATTGTCAGGTTAAAAAGATGTTAAACATTAGTGGACAAAATTTTAATATATTATTCGAAATTCACCGATTGTTAATTCATCTAGGATACTTCGATTTAAAGTATAAACCGTACTTTTAAAGTACCCCAATAAAATTAAAGGCACCTATATAATGTCCATACAACTTGAACCTAAAACATCCCCAATATTGCCTTTAGGCAAATTTATAATTAGGGTCTTGACTTACTTTCTTTTCTCATTCTTACTAATTCTTTTTTCTTTGGGGTTAGGAACCATAGGCTATCATTATTTTAACGGATTAAATATGGTCGATGCCTTCTATAATGCGGCTATGATTCTGACTGGCATGGGACCTGTGAACGAAATGAAAACGGTCGGGGCCAAACTATTTTCATCATTCTACGCACTGTATAGTGGAATAGCTTTTCTAAGTATTTTTGCCGTTATTTTTGCCCCGATCGCTCACAGATTACTTCATATTTTACATCTTCAGGACAAATGAAAGACAATAATATACCCAAAATAGTAATCATTGGAGCTGGGTTTGGTGGTATAGCCATAGCAAAGTCCTTTAGACATAAAAAAGTAAATGTGCTGTTGATCGATAAACATAATTATCACAATTTTCAGCCCCTTATGTATCAAGTCGCGACCGGTGGGTTGGAACCGGATAGTATTGCCTATCCCGTGCGAAGGATATTCAGAACTAACAGCAACATTTCTTTCAGATTGGCAGAAGTGACATCGATAGAACAAAAGGACAATCAATTGTTGACTACAATAGGACCGGTTTCCTATGATTTCTTGATAATCGCTACAGGGAGCCAAAACAATTTTTTCAATTTTGAACCCGTTAAAGACAAATTATTGACTTTAAAGTCGATTCCTGATGCCCTCAACATGAGAAGTTTCATTTTTCAAAATTTGGAAAAAGCATTGGCCAATACTGATGGAGAACCACTGGAGGAAATTATGAATATAGCTATAATCGGAGGTGGTCCTGCAGGTTTGGAATTGGCAGGGGCACTGGCAGAAATGAAACGCTATGTTTTACCCAAAGACTTTCCGGAACTTGATCTTGATAAAATGTCGATCAACTTATACGAAGCTGCGCCAAAACTGCTTTCTGCAATGTCCGATAACGCTTCGACCAAAAGCTTGGAATATTTACAGAAATTGGGTGTCCAAGTGCATCTAAACACCTTGGTAAATGAATACAACGGCAGTACAATCAAATTAGCCGATGGCACCACTTTTTTAACTAAAACCGTGATATGGACCGCTGGCGTAAAAGGGGCGCCTATTGAAGGTATAAGCAAGGAAAATATTATATCTGGAAATAGGATTTCGGTGGATAAATTTAATAGGGTATTAAATACTACAAGTGTTTTTGCCATTGGTGACGTCGCAGTGCACATAGACACGATAAATCCTAAAGGCCTTCCCATGTTGGCCCCAGTAGCTCAACGACAGGGAGAACATTTAGCAAAGAACATATTAAATATAATCAACAACAAGCCCCTCCAGCCATTTGTTTATCATGACAAAGGTGTTATGGCCACTGTAGGTAGAAAGAAGGCTGTCGTGGATTTGCCGAAATGGAAATTTCACGGAACATTTGCCTGGATCGTATGGATGTTGATCCACATTATGTCCTTGGTTGGTTATAGAAATAAGGTCGTTGCCTTCCTGGATTGGATGTCCAATTACTTTACCTATGACAGACCTTTGGGCCTCATTATAAGACCATACAATAGAAAGGAATAATTGTAAGCCATTACTCAAAGGTAAATGAGGTAGCTTAACCGCATGCTATATCCAAAATAGCTATTGCCCTACACTCGTATTAAGCGAATCAATATTTCTATTAAAAGAATTTCCTTAAAACTACTTGTACTTGTCTCTAGTTCAAAATAGAGCGTCTGGTAGTCTACCTTCTGAAAATAATTTACAAAACGACAACTATTTGTTGGCACATATGTGTTAAACATATCTTATCTTTAATTGTATAAGTAAGAGGTTATAAAATGCACACCACCTTAGGTCAGCAGCTTTAAACTTTTTAAACGGCCATATTTAAATGACTAAAATTAAAGCATCTAAAGAACAAATACGATTGGACGATAACCAATCGAAAACCAAAGATTGGCTAAAATGGGGCCCATATCTAAGCGAGCGGCAATGGGGCACAGTACGAGAGGATTATAGTCCCAATGGGGATGCATGGCATTACTTCTCCCATGACGATTCGCGAAGTAGAGCCTATAGATGGGGGGAAGATGGTATAGCTGGTATCTCTGACCGCTATTGCAATATCTGTTTTGGAATTACTTTATGGAATGGTAAGGATGGTATATTAAAAGAGCGACTATTCGGTTTAACCGGGCCACAAGGTAACCACGGTGAGGATGTGAAAGAATTGTATTACTATTTGGAAAATACCCCTACCCATTCCTACATGAAGCATCTTTACAAATATCCACAGAATGAATTTCCGTACATACCACTGATGGAAGAAAATGGGAAGCGGGGTAAAAACGAATTGGAGTATGAACTCTTGGATACCGGTGTTTTTGATAACAATGAATATTTTGACGTCTTTACGGAGTATGCCAAGGCAGACAACGAAGACATTCTAATAAAAATAACCGTCAGAAATAGAAATTCGAAGCCGGCACCTCTCTTCCTGTTGCCCACCCTTTGGATCAGGAATCATTGGGATTTCAAAAAAGTATCATCTAAACCTGTAATAAAAAAAGAATTTCATAAAGGCACACCCTATGCTTCCATTTCGCATGCCTATGTAGGCGACTATAACTTTTATTTTGAAGAGGCTTCTAAACTGTTATTTACAGAAAATGAGACCAATATGGAAAAGATCTATGCTCAACCCAATGATCACCCCTATAAAAAAGACCTTTTCCATGAGGCTGTATTGAACAATGATTATGTGCTTGGTACAGGAAAAATAGAAGGCACCAAATTCTCACCATTGTATGAGATGCAACTAAAGGGTGGAGAATCCAAAACCTTTAAACTAAGGTTAACTGCCGCTTCCTTAAATGCCCCTTTCAATGAAGAATTCGATATTACCTTCGATCAAAGAATCAAGGAGTCACAAGAATTCTTGGAAGCCACTTTTAAAACAGCCTCCAAAGAAGGGCTAGAAATACAAAGACAAGCCATTGCAGGTCTATTATGGTCCAAACAATATTACAATTATGAAGTGGAAAGATGGTTGTTGGGTGACCATAAAGAAATGCCACCCCCAGAAGAACGGAAACTTGGCAGAAACCGCGAATGGAAAACCTTGAGAAACCATGATATTCTTGCTATGCCGGACAAATGGGAATATCCTTGGTTTGCAGCATGGGATACCGCGTTTCATTGTGTTAGCCTGGCTCTTGTAGATTCCAATTTTGCCAAAGAACAATTGTTGTTATTTACCAAGGAATGGTACATGGCGCCCAACGGACAGATTCCAGCTTATGAATGGAATTTTAGCGATGTTAATCCACCTGTACAGGCATGGGCTTCCCTACAGGTTTATCAAATGGAAAAAAAGAGGACCGGTATTGGAGATATAGCATTTCTAAAACGAATGTTCAACAAATTGGCACTTAATTTTACGTGGTGGGTAAACAGGGAAGACAGCCTTGAGAATAATGTTTTTGAAGGAGGATTTCTAGGCCTGGACAATATCGGAGTTTTCGACCGAAGTCACGGTATTCCCGGTGGCGGAATCCTGGAACAGGTAGACGGAACCTCCTGGATGGCACTGTACTGCCTAAACATGTTGGAAATGGCTTTAGAAATTGCTCTTGTAGACGAGTCGTTCGAAGATATGACCATGAAGTACTTTGGGCATTTTGTCTTTATAGCGGAAGCCTTAAACAATATAGGTCAGGATTATAATGGGTCATGGGATGAAGGTGAAGGCTTTTTTTATGACAAATTAATCTTGCCGCAAGGAGAATCAGTCCCTATAAAGGTACGGTCCATATCAGGGTTGTTATCGCTTACAGCGGTATTGAATATAAAAAAAGAGTATCTGGACAAACTTCCAAGATTTAGAAAAAGTATGGAATGGTTTCGAAAACATCGTATTGAAAATGTAAAATATCAGGTGATGGAAGAATACAGCGAAGACCAAGATGTACTATTGTCCCTAGTACCTAAGGAACGATTACAAAAATTAATTGGAAGCCTTTTAAACGAGAAGGAATTTCTTTCCCAATACGGTATTAGGTCTCTTTCTAAAGTGCATGAAAACCCATACACGATCAACATAAACGGTGAAACCTTTGGAATTAATTATGAACCGGCTGAATCCTCAACTGGCCTTTTTGGAGGAAACTCTAATTGGAGAGGACCAATTTGGATGCCTATGAATTATTTATTTATCAATTCCTTAAGGGAATATCATAGCTACTTTGATAACAAGCTGAAATTCACCTATCCAACCGGGAACGAAAACATGATGAATTTAAAGGAAATCAGTGATGAAATTGGCAAGAGGTTGATACTACTTTTTGAAAAAGATGTAGATGGCAATAGGCCTATTCACCTCTTGCACAAAGACAAATACCAAGACCCCCATTTTAAGGATCTCATCCTGTTCTATGAGTATTTCCATGGCGATAGCGGTAGAGGTGTCGGGGCTTCACATCAAACCGGATGGACCGCTTTGGTTGCTAATTTAATGGAAGAAATATAACTTTAATTTGGAAAATTTATTTGAAAAGGAATGGTTAGCTACCAACGGACTGGGCGGTTATGCCTCTGGGGCCATCAACGGCGCCAATACTAGACAGTACCACGGTCTTTTGGTTGCTGCTCTTGAACCGCCTACCGATCGGATGGTGATAGTTGCGAAAATCGAAGAACGTGCTCTTGTAAATGGCCAATATTATAATCTTTCTGCCAATCAATATCCCAAAGTTGTTTTTCCCGAGAGTGGTCACTATTTAAAGAGTTTTGATGTTAACCCCTCTCCTTCCTGGCAATTTGCCGATAGCAATTGGGAACTCCATAAAAATGTAAAAATGGTAGCTGGATCTAACACTACAGTGGTGACCTATACCAACAATGGAAAATCACCCGTAGTTTTGGAATTACACCCACTCTATGCCTACAATGACTTTCATACTACTTTTCAAGAAGATTCCTGTTTTAATTTTTATACAGAATTCAATAAGGAGCATTTAAAAACATTCCCACAATACGGAAGTCGGCCGGTTTATACCGGCTGGACCTCGGGACAATATTTTGAAGCACGTTGTTGGTTTAAAAATATTATCCTTTCAAAAGGAAAAGCCCGGGGGTTAGGCTCTCAATGCGACTATTATAGAATTGGATATCTTGCTCAAAAGCTTCTTCCTGGAGAGGATATTACTATCTACTTTACAATGGAAGAAGAAATAGTGAATAAGGGAATAAAAAATATCCTGTCTGCTAAAAACAAAAAAACAACATCCCACAAGGACAAGCTTCCGGCCGGATTTCTCAAAGACCTAATGGCATCCGGAGAGCAATTTTTAGTTCAAAGAAAATCTACCAATAGCATGTCTATAATTGCGGGATATCACTGGTTTACGGATTGGGGAAGGGATACCATGATCGCCATGCGTGGATTGACGATAGCCACAGGTAACAAAAAGCTATCCAAATCTATATTGAACACCTTTTTCAAAAGTGTTGATCAAGGCATGATTCCAGACAGATTTCCAGATAACGCCAAAGACCCAGTTCATTATAATACCATAGACGCCACCTTATGGCTTTTTGTAGCGAGCTATGACTACCATCAAAAATTCAAGGATCTTACATTCTTAAAAAGTCATATTACAATATTGAAGAACATATTGGACCACCATATTTCAGGTGCCCGCTACAATATTCACGTTACAGAGGAAGGGTTTCTTTATGGTGGGGAGGCCAATGTACAGCTTACATGGATGGACGCGATAGTAAGTGGAAAGGTAATTACCCCGAGAATTGGCTGCCCCGTAGAAATTAATGCACTATGGTATAATGCTCTTAAAATATATGAGTATTTCTGTGAAATTATGGGAGTCGCAAATGAAGATTGTTATTTGAATTTAATTAGCAAGTTTGAATCTAATTTCACTACCTATTTTACCAACCCCCAAGGTACTTTATTTGATGTAATCATACCGGGGATTTCGCAAGACAACTCCTTCCGTCCCAATCAGATGTATTGCCTAAGCCTACCATTTACAGTTTTGAGTACTGATCAACAAAAATCAATTTTTGAAGCTGTGAAAGAGAAGCTATACACACCATTTGGACTTCGCACCTTGGACCAGAATGATTCTGAATATAAGCCACTTTATGAAGGTAATCAATGGTCGCGTGACCATGCCTATCATCAAGGAACGGTTTGGCCTTTTTTGCTTTATGAATATTTTCAGTCCTATTTTAACATATATGGAACTTCCTTGAAGATTAAAAAAAAGGTTCTGTTCGAACTAGGGCAATTAAAAGAGCACTTCTATTCCCACAACGGTATCCACTGCATTTCCGAGGTTTTTAACGGTAACAGTCCAAAAGTAGGAAAGGGATGCATTCATCAGGCTTGGTCCGTTGCGGCCATTATTAAACTGTATGCAGATTACGGTTTGGACAAAATTGAAAGTGAAATAGCCTTAACCTTGAAGCAGACTCTTAATGAGCAATAAAACAGGTTTTATTTATGTGATTATAAAGCAAAAAGTCCCTTGGGAATAGCATGAAACCCTAATGCCCTAACTAATTTTTCAATTTCCTTTATTTCTACCATCTTTGTCGTATGCACTGTAAATTCGACGGGATAGCCATCTTTGAAAATTATATCCTTTATGCCATCAAGTTTTACTAAGTTCTCCTCAATCCACTTTAAGTCACTTGCTTCTTTTGCATTTGTTCCAAATACCTTTCCATGATTGCCTGGAATTACATTTTCTGATATAAAGCTCATAATTACTATCTGTTTATTAAAAATAGAAAGTTGCCCCATTCATCTTAAATCCCATTAATTTATTAAGATATAGTAAGCCTTATATAAATGTACAAAAAACAAGAAGGATCAGAACTTATAATTGTCATAACTTTTAAAGTGAATACCTCAACATTTTTAAATAATCAATCTTACATCGCCTAACTCCTGAATCTTATAAGGAAATTTATCGCCAGGAGAACCTATAAACATAAAATTAACGGGAATTCCCCATCGCTTGGACAGTTCCTTAATTTTATCCGGACCAAAGACGCCCTGCTCTTCCACAAATTGAATATGAATATTTGGGTAAGCACGATCTAACACCTTTATGTCCATCTTTAAATTGGGTACAATGGCGTGCTCCTCATTAATAATTGCAACAATTTTAAGAATCCTTGTTGATTCATTATTTTTAATATAAAGCATCACCTTATTTAAGGTAGCAACATCGTCATGATTGGTGAAGAAAACAAATTGCTGTTTATTAATCCCTGCCAGTAATTTTTTAGTATATATGTTCAATGTTTTAAAAGGATGTCCTTTATCGGGAAAGATGTAGCTAAGGATTGCTAGAAATCCCTTTAAAATATAGGTGCGGTATAGCATAAAAAACACTACCATTAGCGTAGGAATTAGATATTCAATAAAGATTGCCAAATAGGATGGGTTTAGAATAATATTTCCGACCATCGCAGCCATGACAGCAAGTATAGCAATAATAAGACCCAACCAACTTGACCTTTCGGGGCGTGGTAATTTTGCCCTATTTATTTTGAGCATCATATTGCCGACCCCGAACAATGCCATAACCGATAAAAAGGCTATTGTATAAACACCTGCCAGTTTTGCCAAATTACCTTGAGTTACCAATAAAATGGATACACACAATAAAAAGAATACGGTATATACCATATAAGAACTGCCTGCCTTATTTTTTTTCAATAAAAATTTGGGTAGAATACGGTCCAGTGCCATTCGCTCCATAAGTCCACCAACCCCTACAAAGGAAGTAAGCACGGCACCACTTAAAACCAAAGCTGCATCAATACCCACAAGTAAGGAAAGCCAATTGCCTCCGGAAACTTCTGCCATTTTGGAGAGTAGGGCATCTTGATTGGATTCAATAAAATGAATTGGGACAATGGCCAGCGCTAAAAACGCGATCAACGGATTAAAAATAGTAACTACCACCCACATATTACGCAAGGTTTTCGGAAATACACCCCCCTTTTGTTCCTCTACATAGTTAGCTGAACTTTCAAAACCACTTATCCCCAACATCGCGGCTGAAAATCCTAAAAACAAGGCGCTAAATACACCGCCCTCTACGGGCCTTCTGAAATTGGAGAACAAGGTTTCAAAACCATTTTCAGCAAAGTAGAAAATACAAAAGGTGCACAATAATGTCAATGAAAGTAGATGAAATATAAAAATGATTATTGCCACCTTGGAAGATTCACCAATACCAACGATTACCAACCCCATAAAACAAAACATTAAGATTATGGTTACTGGTAGGATAGGGATGAAATTCAAGATGCTATACGCATATTTCACGGCCTCACTTGCAGATATTACCACCGTTGCCATATAAGAAAGAACAGTCAATGCCGCTGCCAAGGATGCCGTTGATTTTTTAGTGGTATTCAACAAGGCATTGTAGGCACCTCCATTCAAAGGTATGGCCCCGACCACCTCTCCATAGATTTTTCTAAAAAGAAACAATACAAAGGCCACTACCAAAAGTGCAATCCAGGCATACTGGCCAGAATAGACTATGGCCAAGGCCGAAACATATAGACAGGATGAGCTAATATCGTTTCCACATATGGCCGTGGCTTCCAATTGATTCAATTTTTTCTTCATGGGATGATAATTAGAGAAAAGAAATCTTGATTAAAGATAGGTGTAAATCAAGAACCATATGTTTAAAAGGGCCATAAAATACATTACATTTAAGATATAAAATACCTTACCCATGAAGACCTTTGTAAGTGCCATTTCCCTTAAAGAATATCCGGTCAGTGAACAGATTCCTGTAAAAACAATTCGAAAATCCATTATGGATCTTATTCATAAGGAACATCCAGAAATAAATTCCAAAAAATCTATTTCCGTATCCGAACTCAATTTGTATAGACAAAAATACCTTTCCGAATACCTCATCCAGGAGGTAGGTGAATTGTCTACATTGGAAGAAGATGTGCTGAAGACGATCCAACAGGAAAAAATAATTACTACCCAAAATGAAAGTCTGGATGAAGCTACTGAATATTCCTTTGGACAACGCCTGGCAGATAAAGTGGCCACCTTCGGCGGAAGTTGGAGATTCATAATTATTTTTGGCATTTTTATTTTTATTTGGATGGTCATCAATATTATTTTTCTAATGGATAAAGGATTTGACCCCTACCCTTTTATACTTTTGAATTTAATTTTATCCTGTTTGGCTGCTTTGCAAGCCCCAGTGATAATGATGAGCCAAAATAGGCAGGAGGAAAAAGACAGGGAACGATCCAAACAAGATTATATGGTCAATTTAAAAGCGGAATTGGAAATTCGAATCCTTCACGAGAAATTGGACCACCTTATAATTCATCAACAACAAGAACTATTAAACATTCAGCAAATACAAGTGGAGATGATGGAGGACATAATGAACCAAATAAAGAAACAGAAAAGCTAAGGGTTGTTTAGATAAAAACTCTAATATTTAGGATATACTAAAAAATTTATCCTAAATAGTGAAGATATTTCGTATTTTTTGAGAACAATTTAAAAAACCGACCAAATAATCAATCAACCATGGACACCAAGATTTTTAACATTAATAGACGACACTTTTTAAAGGGGGCTGCGGCATCTTTGGCACTTTCCTCCTTTGGTTCTTATGGTATGGAACTCATCTACCGCGAAAAACCGCTGCGGGTTGGACTGATCGGAACGGGCTGGTATGGAAAAAGTGACCTTTTTAGGCTTATGCAGGTAACCAAGGTAAATGTGGTATCCATTTGTGATGTGGATGAACGTTTGCTTAAGGAAGCCGCCAACTTAATACAACTTAGACAATCTTCAGGAAAAGCTCCCAGGACCTATAGGGATTATAGAAAAATGCTTGCCGAGAAGGATCTGGATATTGTGCTAATTGGCACCCCTGATCATTGGCATGCCCTACAGGCCATAGAGGCTTTAAAATCGGGTGCCCATGTATACGTTCAAAAACCTATTAGTGTTGATGTTGTTGAGGGCGAAGCTATGGTCGCAGCCGCAAGAAAATATAACAGGGTCGTTCAGGTGGGAACCCAGCGTAAGAGTACTCCACATCTTATTGATGCCAAAAAAAATATTGTGGACGCAGGCTTATTAGGCAAGGTTTCCCATGTAGAGATGTGTTGTTATTACCATATGCGTGCCAATGGGAATCCTCCTATAACAGCGGCTCCGGATTATTTGGATTATGAAATGTGGACCGGGCCCGCACCCATGCGCCCTTATGACGGACTTCCCCACAGACGGTGGTGGCGGACCTTTATGGAGTATGGCAATGGAATTATGGGCGATATGTGCGTACATATGTTCGATACAGTTCGGTGGATGCTTGAGCTGGATTGGCCCAAAAGAATTAGTTCTACAGGAGGAATCTATGTACAAAAAGATGGTAAATCCAATATTGCGGATACCCAAACGGCCATATTTGAATATGAAGACCTCAACTGCGTATGGCAACATAGAAGCTGGGGAACCCCTACCGACCCCGATTACCCATGGTCCTTTAAACTTTATGGAGAAAAAGGAACATTGTCCGGCAGCACTATGAGAGCCGATTTTGTTCCGCATGGGAATGGCGAAAAGATACATTTGGACGTTATTTATGAAAAAGATAAATATCCCGAGGACCTCACCGAAAAAGATATAGAATTAAATGCGGCTCCAGCTACTAGGTTACATATGTTGGATTTCCTTGCCGCCATTGACAAAGGAACTTTACCTATTGCTGATATCCGTGAAGGACATGTATCTACTGCTAGTTGCATTTTGGCCAATATGGCCATGGCCACAGGACGGCCCTTAATCTATGATCCTAAAAATATTATCGTGGTAAATGATGCGGAGGCAACGGCACTTTTACAAAGGGATTATCGTGCTCCTTGGAAACATCCCCATCCGAATGATTTTAGATAGACCTATAATAAGCTCTTATTGTTTATAGTACGGGATATTTAATCCAAAACACGACCATCCTCCATCTGGATAATGCGATCGGTACGTTTGGCGAAGTCCTCATCATGGGTTACTATCAAAAGGGAGAGACCTTCCTCTTCTTTAAGACGTTTAAATATATTGAAGACGTTTTCGGAATTATGGCTATCTAAATTCCCAGTTGGTTCGTCGCCCATCAGAATAGATGGATTGTTTATTAACGCTCTCGCTATGGCCACCCGTTGTTTTTCCCCACCTGATATCCTTGAAGCTCGTTGATGGGCCAACTTTTCTATGTCCAACATTATTAATTTTTGCATAGCGTCGTGTTCAATTTCGGCCAACGACTTCTCTGCCAATTTTTTGGCAGGTAGCATTACATTTTCCAGTACACTAAACTCGGACAACAAATAATGAAACTGGAATACAAAGCCTATATGTTTATTACGTATTCGCGATAATTCCTGATGTTTTTGTCCTGTAATTAATGTATTGTTTAGATAAAGTTCACCTGTATAGTCCGTATCCATAGTGGATAGTATGTAAAGTAAGGTAGACTTTCCTGATCCAGATTTACCCATAATAGAGACAAATTCGCCCAACTTTATACCAAATGAAATATCCTTGAGCACGTGAAAATCCCTAGGCTTTAAAAAATGCTTATTTATATTTTTTGCTTCTAAGACTAAATTCATAGATGTACTTTAAGTTCCTCTAATTATACGCACTGGGTCTATGTGCTTAGCTTTATTGGAAGGTAGCCAGCCAGCAACAAAAGTTGAAATTAGAGCAAAGGAAATCCCGATTACATAATACCACACATTAAAATTAATAGGATAAGTGGTAATTGTAGGTAATGCCTCTGTTTCAAAGGCCACATTATCTATTAGTTTGGAAAGTACAAATCCAACTACAAGTCCAAGTACACCACCTACTAAACCAATAATCATGGCTTGGCTCATAAATATTAGTTGTACATCGGTTCCCGAAAATCCTGTAGCCTTTAGAATGGCTATATCCTTCATTTTCTCGTATATAAGCATATTGAGAATGTTATATATTCCAAAGCCAGCCACAATCAATAAGGTTATTGAAACGGCATAGGTAATTAGGTTACGGATATTGGATCCAGTCTCAAATTGGGCGTTTGCCTCGTTTATGCTAGTTGCCTTTATTTGGAACTGTTTTTCCAGACCTTTTGCCATGGTTGTGGCAGCACCAATATTGTTTAATTTTACATTGATATCCGTTAGGTAGTTCTTGGGCTCTCCCAAGATGCGTTGCACCGTCTTTAGATTGGCATAACTTTGAATATTATCTATTTCCGCAATACCACTTTGATATATCCCTACAATCTTAAGCGGAAACACGTCTCCTTTTATGGTGCTAATCTGTACACGGTCTCCTTCTTTGAGCGACATTTTTTTTGCTAGGCCAGCTCCCAAAAGAATTCCATTTTCACTGTTTTTTAAATCCTGCGGCCTACCCTGTATAATATAATCACCAATATTTGAAATTCGCGCTTCCTCCATAATATCTACACCAAGTAAGTTCCCCCCTAGCTCTATGGATCCCGAGAGATAAAAAATCTGAGCTCTTAGTTGAGGGGTGGCACCATATACATTTTTATCCTTTTTTAAATAATTAAGGATGGGGAGTCCATTGTGAATTTTCTTTTGGCTTTGCTTAGGCTTTACAGAACTAACCACATTAAAAGCATCCTCAAATTCTTGATATAAGGCAATGGGCTGTTTATCCGAGGGCTCTATTTCATTGTAGATATGGATATGCGGCGTTTGGTTTAAAATAAGACTGTCCAGCATTTCATTAAGTCCGGTCATAAAACTCACCAGGGTTATATAAGCCCCAATGCCAAATGTAACGCCCAAGGAAGCTGTGGCCGTTGATTTCATCTTGGTCAGTAGATGGGTTTTGGCGATGTTCAATATAACTTTCCAATTGATCATTCCTCTGGTTTTAGAATTTCTGTGCGCTCACTAATACCATCCAAGATTTCGACCCTATCCAAATTTTGCAGGCCAATGATTACATCGATAAGACCATCATTGGTCATCACTTTATTCCCATCTAATAAAAACTCCTTAGGAATGGTCAAGACATTGTCTTTTTCGGCAACAATAATATTTCCCTCCCCTGCCAATCCAGGGTAAAGTGCTTTAGGTGGATCATCAAAAGTGGCCTCTGCTCTGAACGTCTGGGAGCGCTCATCCTTTTTAGGGTAAATCTTGCTAATTTTCGCCTCAAAAACCTTATCCCCATAGGCATCCAAAGTGACAAGGGCTTTTTGACCAACATTTAGTTTTACAATATCGACCTCATCTACTAGCAATTCAATAATAAAATCAGAATCACTACCTACCGATGCTAGAGGTTCCATGGTATTGACGATTTCTCCCGGATTTTTATAAAATGCATAAACCTTACCATTTATCTTGCTTGTAACAGTAAAATCTTGTGTAGTGATCTGGGAGGTAGCATAATTATTCAAAGCTTGTTTTACTTGGGTAGAGAGTTCATTCTTGGTCTGGACATAATTACTTTTAAGCTGCTTCAACCTATTCTCGGAAATTTCAAACTCAAGTTTACGATTCTCGAACTGAATTTTAGACCCTATATTCTGATCCCATAGCCTCTTTTGTCTTAAATAATTCATGGAATCATTTTTAAAAGATAAGGTTGCTGATTGGATCTCATCTTCCAACGAACTTAAAATCGCCGAACTTCCACTATAATTTGTCTTCGCCAATTCTAATGCCAAACGGGCATTATCCGAATTAAGTTTAGGTGTATTATTAACAATCTGAACCATAGGCGTTCCTTTTCTTACTAAATCGCCTTCCTCCAGCAAATTATAATCCAAAATACCGCCTACAGGCGCATAGGCCTGATATAAACTATCTGGTTGCACGATTACGGAAGCATATACGGATTCCGTTAAATGCCTTTTTTGGGGGAGCAACTTTTCTTGATGGCTTCCACAGGATACGAAAAGAAATAGAAAACAGATCCAAAAGAATTTCCTCATTGATATGAATTATAGGATAGTTCAAATTAAAGGTAATTTAACTATGAAGAATATGAGGAAAGTCATGATTCATTCACTTTCAACTAAATCCCAAGCATATTGGCCCAATAACCAATTGTAAAGGAATTATTAAATAGATGTCATTCTCTAAAAATTTATAGACTGACCGTTGTCATATTTTAACTGTACGGAAGGGTATAGATTTGACTTAAATGAAAAGGTACACCTCAGAACCAATGGTCCTTAATAACAGATTTACAAAACTATAACCCATGATAGATTTAACAACTAACGAGAGTATTCGTATCCTTATGGACAACTACACGGGCCATCTGGGATATATATCCCAACACCAGCCTTATGTTCTTCCCATCACCTATTATTATGACAAAGAAGATCATTCAATAATAAGTTATTCCTCAGAAGGACATAAAATAGAAGCCATGCGTAATAACCATTCGGTTTCCTTATTGGTGGAAGAAATTATATCCTCAAAAAATTGGCAATCCGTTATGGCCCATGGAACCTTTGAAGAACTACAAGGTACTGATGCCAAGTTTAAATTGCACCAATTTACGGAAGGGGTTAAAAGTCTTATTCTGCGGAAGGAGCATAGGGAAACAGAATTTATAAGTGAATTTTCAAGCAAATTGTACTCTCGCGGAAATCCGACAGTATATCGTATTAAAATATTGGAGATTACTGGAAAAAGAAAAGAAACTTAAAATACGAGAACACCTGAAATGGTTCCCTATTTTTTACAGCAATTTACCAAGAGGTAAGGCTATAATATTTGTATGTCCGTATTGAGTAAAACATAAAAATTCAGCTTCGTCATAACCTACACCTATATTATTTTTTTATCCTAATAAATTCTCTTATTCGATCTACTTATTCCGTAACTTAGATATAGGAACTACAAGGTATGTTCCCACTGCCCCTATTCATCTTTAATTTGTGGAATATGCAAAGAAACAGCTTCATCGCAGTCCTATCTACAATCACCGCTCTGCCCTTACTCTCATTTTCATCACTGGATAAAGTATTAAAAAGAAAGAACAAAGGTTTTAAAATTAATGCAGGGGAAGGTAGAATACATGGACATATAAAATTAAAGGGAGTAAACTCTAATGTCTTGGATGTGAAAATATCCGGTAGTGATACCGATAATTCCCTAGCTATATTTGAACAAACTTCTCTTTCCCAAGGAAAAGGAACTCCTTTGCATATACACTTGGAACAGGACGAAATATTTTATGTTCTAGAAGGGGCATACTATTTCAAGGTCGGGGATGAAACCTATAATCTAAGCGTTGGTGATAGCATATTTCTACCTAGAAAAGTTCCACATGCTTGGAGCCAGGTATCTGAAAAAGGTAAAATGATGGTAACACTTCAGCCCGCCGGTAAATTGGAGAACTTTTTTGTTTCTATGTCCGCTTTGGATCATGAGCCTAGTCTAGAAGAGATCAAGCAACTATTTGCAGAAAATGAAATGCAGGTAGTGGGACCTCCATTGAAAATTGAATAACCTCTTGTCCAAGACATTCGCATAAATTGAAACAAACCTCATTCATTGGCTATTTATTCTTAAATAAATACAGGCCTTGACCCTTTTTATCCATACTGTAATAGAATGGATATTACCATAGGGTAATGACCAATATCATATTAGATCACCTTCATAATTACTTCCTTTGGAATTGCAACTAGGACACCTTAATGTGTTTCATAATACAAATAATGAAAGTAGCTGTTTTTAATACACACAAATTTGAGAAAGAATATTTAGTAGATGCCAACGACAATAAACATGAGCTAAAATTATTGGACTCCTATCTTAATATAGATACCACGATTTTGGCCAAGGGTTGTGAAGCCATTTGCATATTCACACAAGATAACGGTTCTGCTCCCGTATTGGACAAGCTGCATGAGATTGGAGTAAAACACATTGCCCTGCGTTCCGCTGGCTATAACAACGTGGATATACCGTACGCCAAATCCCTGGGAATAAGAATTGTCCGTGTTCCGGACTATTCGCCCAATTCCATAGCTGAATTTACAGTGGCAATAATTCTAGCTCTAAACCGCAAGTTAATAAGAAGCCATTATCGCATTATGGAAATGAATTATTCCTTGGACGGATTGGTAGGTTTTGATATGAACGGAAAAACAGTCGGTATTGTTGGTACTGGGAAAATTGGCAGAATCGCGGCTAAAATTCTACATGGTTTTGGATGTCATATTCTGGCATACGATACGGTGATAGACCAAACCCTAGTGGAAGAATGCAAGGCAACCTATACCGATTTGGATAGCCTGTGTAACCAATCCGATATTATTTCCTTACATGTCCCCTTGAAGGAACAAACACATTATCTGGTAAACGAAGCCCAGATCGCCAAAATGAAAAAGGGGGTAATGCTGATCAATACCGGTAGAGGAGGATTGGTAAATACCCAAGATGTTATTAATGGCCTTAAATCCCAACAAATTGGGTATTATGGAATGGATGTTTATGAGGAGGAAGAAGGCTTGTTTTTTGAAGATCATTCGGAAGACATCCTACAGGATGACATGATTGCCCGATTAATGACCTTGCGCAATGTAATGATTACTAGTCATCAGGCTTTTTTAACCGATACCGCCCTAAAAAATATTGCCGAAACGACCATAGAGAATTTGGATTGTCTTGAAAAGGGACTTCCCTGTAAAAACGAGGTCCTCTAAAACTAATAAAACTTCGATTAACATGTACCATAGAATAGTAACACTTACTTTGAACCCAGTACTGGACAAGAGTGTAACAGTGGCGGGCATTAGCCCCAATACAAAATTACGATGCTCCTCACCTACCTATGATGCAGGTGGTGGTGGCATCAATGTATCCCGTGCCGTTAAAAAGTTGGGTATGGATTCACTCTGTATATATCTCGCAGGCGGTCCTACCGGTGAACATTTAAAGCAATTATTGGACAAGACAGGTATTGACCAATTAGCGATTCCCATCGAGGGATGGACACGCGATAATCTTGCTGTTACCGATACCACAACCAATTTACAATACCGCTTTGGGGTACCGGGGCCACAGGTTGAAAAAAAGGAATGGGAAGTTGTATTAGAGATATTGGAAAAAAAATTAAATGAAGGAGATTATTTAGTAGCCAGCGGTAAATTACCCCCGGGAATGCCGGATGATTTTTACGTACAGGTAGCCGAAGTAGCCAAAAAGAAAAAAATTAGGTTTGTTTTGGACACTTCGGGAGAGGCATTGGTAAAGGCAACAAAATCCAGAGTTTTTATGTTGAAGCCCAATTTGGGCGAGCTAAGCTCCTTGTGCGGAGTAAAATCCATATCCGCGATAGAACTGGAAACACTTGCCAAAAAGTTTTTGGATGAACATGATTGTGAGATACTTGTTGTCTCTTTGGGGGCAAAAGGAGCCCTCTTGGCGACTAAAAACCTAATGGAGCATATTCCCGCACCCACTGTTCTGCAAAAAAGTACCATTGGAGCGGGTGATAGCATGGTAGCAGGTATGATAGTGAGTCTGCTTCAGGGCAAAACCTATAGCGAGATGGTAAAATATGGTGTAGCCTGCGGTACCGCAGCTACCATGCATGAAGGTACACAATTGTGCAATAAGGACGATGCAGACATGTTGTACAAATGGATCCAAAAGACACAAAAATAAACCACTTAGAAGCAGTTAAATTGCTTCCTCTAATTCATAACATTAAATTGGACGATAACATAATCATTGCCTAAAAGAAAATAGCATGCAGAACATTGAAAAATTCTCGTTACCCGCTATCCATGAAGGCCAGATACCCTTGGCATTTATGAACACCAAAGCATCCCACGACAAAGGGGTGATTTTGGCCGCTGATGTTGGTGGTACAAAAACAAATTTAGCCCTTTTTCAAATCGAGGCCGGGGATCTAGAACCTTTAAAGGAAAAATCGTATCCCACCAAAAAATATAAATCCTTTATGGAGATAGTGGCTGCCTTTCATACTAAAGAATTACCCAGAATAGATGGGGTTTGTTTAGGAGTTGCCGGCCCCGTAACCCAAGGCAAAGTATTTGGTACCAATTTTTCATGGGCCATAGACAGCGAAGAAATTAGTAAGGAACTACATATCAGTTCCGTTTCTTTGATAAATGATATGGAGGCCAATGCCTATGGTCTGGCAGCACTCCAAGAAAAAGACTTTGAAACACTAAAATACGGATCCAAAATACCAGGCAATGCCGCCTTGATATCTCCAGGTACAGGACTTGGGGAAGCGGGGATGTTCTGGGACGGATTCCACTACCACCCTTTCGCCTGTGAGGGAGGTCATTGTGATTTTAGTCCACGCAGTGAATTGGACATTAAAATTTTACAACACTTTCAACAAAAATATGGTCATGTTAGTTGGGAGAGATTGTTATCTGGTCCTGGAATCTTAGCACTTTATTTGTTCTTACGGGGAATAAGCGGCATAAAGGAACCGCAATGGTTGAGTGATCAAATATCCCAGGAAAATCCTTCTGCCACTATTACCAAGACTGCATTGGAAGGAAAAGATGCTGTTTGTGTAGAAACCTTGGACCTTTTCATACGGTTCTTGGCCATAGAAGCTGCGCAGTTAGCTTTAAAATTTAAGGCTACAGGTGGAATATATATAGGTGGGGGCATCTTGCCGAAAATCCTAACAGGTGTTAACAGGGAAGTCTTTTATAACAATTTTATCCAGTCCGGGCGTTTAAGCTCACTTTTGGAAAAGGTGCCCGTTAAAGTTATCCTTAATGAAAAAACGGCACTCCTTGGAGCCGCTTATTTTGGCGCTATGGCACTTCGCTAGGATTAGGAACAATGGAAATTATGACCCTATTAAGAATTGGTTAGGGACATAATAAACGGTATTTTGAATAAGTTTAAAAATGTAGTGTCTGATGGTTGTGCTCATTAAAACTCATCAAACTCACCCTTCCGTAGTCCTCCATTTTTTTAACAAGGTCTTTATGGAACCATTTTTTAAGAAATCCCTTCTTTTCCCTTTCCAACATAACAATAATATCCGCATTTACTACACCAAGATATACTCTCAGGGTTTCAAATACATCCGCCGAAAACAATAGCTCAAATTCAATCTCTGGATAATCCACCTTGGTTTTGAGCATTTCCTTGAACCACTCCATCAACAAATCCCCCGTATATTCCTCATTTGTGGAAATATGCACCACCTTGATCTTAGCCGATAAAGGCTTGGCAATTTCTGTTAGTTTATGGATGGCATGTATATCTTCCTCCTCAAAATCTGTGGCATAGACTATGGTACGGATATTAATGCGGTCCTCGTCGGCTGGAATGGCCAATACTGGACATGGGGCCCTTTCAATGAGCTTCTTGGTGGTACTGCCTAAAATTAATTCGTCTAAACTGCTTCCTCCTTTAGTACCCACCAAAATCATCTGGGCATGCCAATCTTCTGCCTTGGAAATAATCCCCTTTATCACTGATTTGTTCTGTACCGCTTCCAATTGTATAGTAGGATTGTCCCATTTACTACCCAGGTGTTTACTACAGAATAGCTCCAACTTGGACCGGTGTAATTTAAATATATTCCCTTCCAAACGAGGCTGATCATCAAGTTCTTCCATATCAATAATATTGGAGTCTTCAAAAACATGGGTTACAACCATTCGAGTACTTAATAATCTACTTAAAGCATATGCATATTTCAAAGCAGAGGCTGAGTTTTCTGAATAATCCGTAGCATAAAGCAGTGTTTTCATTTTAAAGATTTATTGAAATATTATAGATTAAACTTGCTGATTGATTATTAGACATTATACCGTATTCCTAATTAGATGGTTTACTCCAACAGCAAATTTGATTGTGGGATAAAGTTCGTTCAATAAAATTAGGGCTTTTTGTTGGAGCATTAAATGACTTCTGTCATATAAGGTAATCTTTCTAAGCCCGAACTTCGCGGTCAGAAAATAATTCGTTAGATTATAAAGTATAAGAAATCCACTTGATTTATGAGTAAAGCCATTTATATTGCCACTACAGAACCCAATAGCGGAAAATCGATCGTATCCTTGGGCCTTATGCAACTATTATTGGGAAAAACGGCCAAAGTGGGCTATTTCAGGCCCATTATAGATGACTTTGAAAAGAACAATGTAGACGACCATATAGATACCATACTAAAGCATTTTGAGGTGGACCAAAAATTCGAGGATTCCTTTGCTTATACACGAAGTGAGGTAGTACAACTCAAAAATTTGGACAAGGATGATGAAATCATAGGTAAAATCATCAATAAGTATAAAGCTATTGAAGATCGTTTCGATATTGTCTTGGTGGAAGGAACCGATTTTTCTGGGGAAGGTGCCATTATAGAGTGGGACATTAATGTTCTAATTGCAAAAAACCTGGGGATTCCCGCAGTCATCATTGCCAACGGAATGGGCAAAACCCTACAAGAATTAGTTGGAAATGTATACATGGCCTATGATTCCTTTAAAGAAAAAGGTGTGGAAGTACTATTGACGGTAGCCAATAAAGTACAGCCTGAGAACATAGATTTAGTGGTCTCAAGTCTCAAGAAAAAATTGCCGGAAAAAGTTTTGGTTGGGGCTATTCCCCTTAACCCAATATTGGGAAATCCTACCGTAAAGGAAATTGCACAGAAACTTTCTGGCAAGGTTTTGTTTGGTGAGAATTTTATAAACAATCAGGCCGGAGAATTTAGTGTGGGAGCCATGCAACTCCGGAATTATCTCACCCATTTAAAAAAGGACAGCTTGGTGATAACTCCTGGGGATCGGGCAGATATAATTTTAGGTGCATTACAGGCCAATATCTCCACCAATTATCCAAATCTTTCAGGCATAATATTAACGGGCGGTCTGTTGCCAGAGGAATCTATCATTAAACTTATTGAAGGACTCTCCGATATAATTCCAATAATATCCGTAGCTGACGGTACTTTTTCGGTAACCAACCGTATAGGCACCATTAAACCAAGAATATATGCGGAAAACAAGGAGAAAATAACAACCTCTATACAGGAATTCGAGAAATATGTACCGATTAATGAATTGGCCGAACGTCTTATTACTTTTAAGGCGGAGGGGATTACCCCTCGGATGTTCCAGTACAATCTTCTAAAAAGGGCTAAATCAGCCAAAAAGCATATTGTTCTTCCCGAAGGAGCGGATGATCGCATCTTATTCGCTACCAAAAAACTAATAGATACCAATGCCGTTACCATTACATTGTTAGGTGACCCTGAGCAAATAAAGGCGAAAATTACGGAGTTGGATATTAATTTGGATTTCAGCAGCATCACTATCATAGATCCCACCTCGTCTCCCAATTTTTTGGATTACGCCGACACCCTTTACGAACTGCGCAAGAATAAAAATGTTAATCTTGCCATGGCGAAAGACCTTATGGAGGATGTTTCCTATTTTGGAACCATGATGGTCTACAAAGGCCATGCCGATGGTATGGTCTCCGGAGCTATTCATACCACCCAGCATACCATTAGGCCGGCATTGCAATTTATTAAAACCAGGCCAGAGGTCTCCATAGTTTCCTCGGTCTTCTTTATGTGTCTCCCCAACCGAGTTACCATATTTGGGGATTGCGCCATAAATCCGAATCCTACAGCAGAACAATTGGCAGAAATTGCTATTTCTTCGGCTGCTACCAGTATCGCTTTTGGTATTGAACCCAAAATTGCCATGCTTTCCTATTCCTCTGGTACCTCAGGGGTTGGTGAGGACGTGGATAGGGTGCGCAAGGCAACAGAAATAATAAAAATGAAACGTCCAGATCTAAAAGTGGAGGGGCCTATTCAGTACGATGCCGCAGTAGATATAAATGTGGGCAAAAGTAAACTGCCGGATTCTGAGGTGGCCGGTCAGGCCAGCGTTTTTATTTTTCCGGACCTCAATACCGGAAACAACACTTATAAGGCCGTACAAAGGGAAACAGGCGCCTTGGCCATTGGTCCAATGTTGCAAGGTCTGAACAAGCCTGTAAACGATCTAAGCCGTGGCTGTACTGTGGATGATATTTTTAATACTGTTGTAATAACTGCCATACAAGCACAAGGCCTTTAATTTAAAAAGATAAATTATAAACTATGAACATACTGATCATCAACGCAGGCAGTTCTTCCATAAAATATCAATTGATTCAAATGCCTACGGAGCTATTGATCTGTAAAGGGGTGATAGAACGCATTGGCTCAAAAAATTCAACAGTGAAGTATAAATCCAATACTGTGGAATCTGAGGAAATAGAGAAAATACCCAATCACAATGTAGGGTTCTTAAAAATGGCAAAGCTATTGATGGACCCCAAGAAAGGGGTTATTCAAAATGTCAACGATATTGGAATTGTAGGCCACCGAGTGGTACATGGTGGAAATACCTTTTCAAAAACAACCTTGATTACACAGGAGGTAAAAGATAAAATACAAGAACTGTCGGTCTTGGCCCCATTGCACAATCCACATAACCTGGAAGGAATTGTATTGGCCGAAGAGGTTTTTCCCACTGCCAAACAAATTGCTGTTTTTGATACGGCTTTTCATCATACAATGCCGGTTAAGGCTAAAAAATATGCAGTGCCCGATGAACTTTATACCGATCGCCGTATCCAAGCATACGGTTTTCACGGCACCAGTCATAAATATGTGTCCGAAAAGGCCATTTCCTATCTACAATTGAATAATTCCAAAATAATTACCATCCACTTGGGCCATGGTTGCAGTATGACCGCGGTAAGAGATGGTATAAGTGTTGATCATTCTATGGGCTTCACTCCTTCCAACGGACTTATCATGGGCTCTAGAAGTGGGGATATAGATCATGCCCTAATTTTCTATTTGGTAAATAGTTTGGGATATAGTTTGGAAAAAGTGAACACTCTTCTCACTAAAAAAAGTGGTATGCTTGGGCTAACAGGCCACAGTGATTTAAGAGATATAGAAGCAAAAGCCGAATCGGGAAATCCGGAATGTATATTGGCCTTGGAAATGAACGCCTACCGCATAAAGAAATATATAGGTGCCTATGTTGCTGCCATGAACGGTTTGGATGCCCTGGTCTTTACGGCAGGTATCGGGGAGAATTCCAGTACACTTAGGAAACTTGTATGTTCAGAAATGGAGTATTATGGCATAGTCCTGGATGCCAGTAAAAACGATATAAAATCATCCGACATCCGGGAAATTAGCAACGCCATGGCCAAGGTCAAAATTTTGGTAGTACCTACTAACGAGGAGTTGGAGATAGCGAAACAGGCATATAGTTTATCTCAAGATCAAGGATTTTAATACGATATGTTCCAAGTCCATTAGCGGAGAAATCCAATTTTTACCGTTCCCGATTATTAGTACTAATCAAAAAAAACTAATGACAGGCCTAACCTTTACTCTTTTTTCACTTTACATGTTTTTATTCCAAAAGGAAAGTACAAAGGACAAAAACCAATAAAACTGGTCAGGAAAAAGACAATGGCCAAAACTACTAGGACAATGCCCAGTATTCCAGAAATAGTACCATTGTAATAAAGTGCAACTAATGCCGCAGCGATTACAAATCGTAAGGTTCGGTCTAAATTACCCATGTTTTTCTTCATAATTATAAATTTAAGTTAGACATTAAATAAAGAGTCAACAAGCAACTTTGTATAGCTTCTGATACTCCTTTTATGGTTGATTCAATTTTAAACACTTTATTTGGATAGGAATTGGTCTACACTACAAGACTACTGCTCCAACACCTTTCCCAATTTTTTAAATATTCGATTTAACACTCCAAAGGAAAGGGATATAAATACGTCCTCAAATGACATATATCATTTCAGAGGTCCTTAGGTTTAAATAAATTTGGAATCTACCTCATCGTATAAAATATAAATTAACATGGAAAAAGAAATTATATATAATTCAAGCCTGCATTTTGAACACGAAATTTGGAGACGCGAACTCCTTTTTTGGAACGATGAATTGATATTTTTCAATAATAGGCTTAGTGAATTGGTCACTAGGTGGACCAAAAAAGAGGTACTGAAACAATTGGAACACTTTCAAAACGAATTCATCCTACACGGAGGAGTAATAGAGGATATGCTGGAAGCTATTGAAATCCACGAAACCCGCCTGGCCGGACAAGACCTAACGGGACAGGATGCCATGGACACCAGCATGGTAAAAAAGCACATGGAGTTCAGAAAAAAAATGGAGACACAAGAACAGATTTATGCAGAACTTAAAAGAGACTTCTTCCGATTTTTGACCCAATATCTATAATTTATATGTTTGGAATAAAACTTCCCAAGAAACAAAACCTCAAAAGATACAACACTCTATTTGGGGTGCTTACGAAATATGGTTTTGAGGATATTATGGCCAGCAGTAAAGCCAAAAAGTTCATCCCTAAAAACTATTTAGCAAAACATCCTGAGACCGAAAAACTGTTATCAGTATCTACTTTTGAGCGAATCCGAATGGTGCTGGAAGAACTAGGTCCGTCCTATGTGAAAATGGGGCAGATTCTGAGCAACCGTGACGATATGTTACCACCAGGTCTTATTAAAGAGCTTGAAAAACTACAAGATCAAGCGCCATCTTTGCCAAATTTTGAAGTGGAAAAAATAATTTCGGAAGAACTGGATATTGATTGTTCCCAATATTTCCTGTCCATTGAACCCAAACCACTTGCAGCCGCCTCCTTGGCACAGGTTCATAAGGCGCAGCTGCTCAATGGCAATTGGGTTGTGTTAAAAATTCAGCGACTAAACATATCGGAAGTTATTGCCTCCGATATTTCCATTATGAAAGAAGTGGCCATGGCTTTAGAAAAATATAGTGACCAAGTAAAGGCCTTTCAGCCTCTAAAATTGGTAGAATCCTTTGAAAAAAGCATCACAGAAGAGCTTAGTTTTTTAAGGGAAATGGATAATTTGGAACATTTTGCCAAAAATTTTGAGGGTAACAATGCCATATATGTTCCCAAGGCATATCGCGAACTGAGCACTGACCAGATTATTTGTATGGACTGGGTTGACGCAATTAAGGTATCCGAACTTGAAAAGTTAAGAGAACAAAATATTGATTCCAGGGCAGTGGCAAAAGTTGGGGTTGACTTGTATTTGGAACAGGTTTTGGAACATGGCTTTTTCCATGCCGATCCGCATCCGGGAAATATATTTGTACTCCCGGAGGTTCAAAAAATCTGTTTTATAGATTTTGGGATGATGGGAACCATAATGCCCAATGACAAGGAAGCATTAATGGAACTTCTCCTTTGTTTTTTAAAAAAAGATGTAAAGAAAATAATTCCAATTCTTAAAAAAATTGCCCTAAAGAATGATATCCCGGATGAAAAAAAGTTGGAATATGATTTATATGAATTAGTGGAAGGCATTAGCAATACATCTATTCGAAATATTAAGTTGGGAATTACTTTGGAACAATTTAAAAATGTTCTTTACGAGAACAGGATTACCATACCGCACTACTTGTATATACTTATTAGGGCTTTGGTCATTATTGAAGGTGTAGGCCTAAAACTAGATCCAGAATTCAACATTACGGATAATCTAAAACCCTATATGGCCAAAATAACCCGCAAACGGTTTGGGTTAAAACGACTTTTTCAAAAAAATCTAAATCGATTTCAAGATTACAATTCGCTTTTGGACAAATTACCTGCCGACATTAATGAAATTGTAGATAAGATCAAAGACGGGAAATTGGTCATTGTCCATGAACACAAAGGCCTCAATGAATTTAGAATAACCCTTAAGACAGCCTTTAACCGTTTGGTCTATGCCGTTATTATTGCTGCCTTATCTATAGGTTCTGCCCTTTTGGTAATGGCAGATATGCCTCCAAAGATTAGTGGAATACCGGTATTGGGTGCCATAGGTTTTATCCTTTCCGCAATTATTGGATTAGTTATATTGATTTCCATTCATAGGAATAAAGAAGAATGAACCGACAAATTAAATTTTGCATTGCTATAACAACAAACCATGCTATATGCCATACCATGGTCTATGTCAGATTTTAAAAACTTTCAATTATCGGTTTTTTTAAACAGGACCTAATTATTATCTTTATTCCCGGCACTATTTAACGGCCCATTTCCAAATTAAAATTGAAGCGATGAAAATAATTTCATGGAACGTCAACGGCATTAGGGCCATTGCAAAAAAAGACTTTTTTGAAACTGTGAAAAAAATGGCCCCTGATATTCTTTGCCTTCAAGAAACCAAGGCTCAGGACCACGAAGTTGAAGAGACCCTTTCCAAATTGGAGCATTACAACAGAAATTATAATTCGGCCGATAAAAAAGGATATTCTGGTACCGCAATTTTGAGTAAAACAGCCCCTATTGTCATTTCCAGTGATATGAATATTTCCGAACATGATGCCGAAGGTCGTATACAATGTGCGGAATACGATGACTTCTTTTTGGTAAACGTCTACGTGCCTAATTCAGGGCAGCAATTAGACCGTCTGGACTACCGTAAGCAATGGGATGCCGATTTTCTAAACTACCTCAAAAACCTTGAACAGACAAAACCCGTAATTGCTTGCGGAGATTTTAACGTGGCCCATAGAGCTATTGACCTTAAGAACGATAAGAGTAATTATAACAAAACGGCAGGATACACTCAAATTGAAATTGATGGAATGGATAATTTTATCAAATCCGGTTTTGTAGATTCATTTAGACATTTTCATCCGGATGTAGTCGCCTATACCTATTGGAGTTATCGATTTAAGTCGAGGGAAAGAAACACCGGTTGGCGTATAGATTATTTTTTGGTAAGCAAATCACTGGTAGAACGTATAAAATCCGTTGAAATTCTATCGGAATATTTTGGATCGGACCACTGCCCTATAGCCATGGAAATAGAATCTTAAAAGGCTCCATGATCCCCTAAATATTGTTGCAGTACACTTAACTGAAAATTCCCTACAACCTGGAGGCCGGCATCCGCGTTCATTAGTACCAAACCATATGCCAGATGTGACAATTTGCAGTCGCTAACCACATGCTTTTCTATCCCTGTGAATACGGGCCTAAAGTGTTGATCGATTTCCAAACCCGAAGATCCCCCAACGGTCATGGCCTTGACCACGGCTTCCGTGATTTGTTCGGGAGATAAGCCTTGTTCCAGCAGATCACTGGCCAAATGCTTTAAGCGAAAACTATAGTAGAAATCCAAAAAATTGGCAATACTGTCTATAGTCCTATTGTCCGAATTAAAAATTGAGATCTCCATAACTTTCATGTGTATTTAGTCTATGTCACTTTATTAATTGACATAAATTATTAGACTCTTTTTAGTGTCCGGTCCAGCGGAGTTGAGACCTTATTTTTTTACTGATTTCAAAAATAATTACCTCTCCACTGTGCTCGAGGAGACATTAAGGTAATTTTGTAATTCACTGATTTAAATCTGTAAATATTTCGTTGTTTTTTGTCTAGTACTTAACTGCTGTACATCCGTAAAAGATATAATCACAATTTCTTGGCGTATCCAAATACCATTTTTTTAAATTCCTTAAAGTCGTTGGTAAATAAATCCATTTGCTCCTTTAGGGTGGCATGTTTTTTCCGGTAGTCCTGATCGGACACACCTTTATCACCACTTATTAAACGGGACAACTCCTTTTCATGTGCTACAATATTTTCCGCCAAATAATCAAATAGGGTTTCATGAATTTTGTCAAGATATTGGAGCATCTGTCCGTATTTGGAAGTATTTATTTGTTCCTTATCCAACAAATCAGTAAAAAATTTCGACTCGTCTTGCCAAAAGGCAATGGTATTCAGCCATTCCCTACTTTCCTGGTGTAACGCGTCCAATGTTTCGTCCACTATCAATTCCTTTTTTGAACCTGATGATTTGGCCTTCATTAGTTTATATTTTAAATTATACCTTGATTAGCCTACATATCTTTTTAAAAAACTAGTGCGCAAACTTTTTCTGGCAGCTTCCAATATTGATTCCACCTCTTTAATGGTACTTTTGCGTATTTTGGCAATTTCCGCCACATCAAACTGGTGTTCGGTAAAAAGTTCATAGACTTTTTGCATTGGTATGGGTAATTGATGCAACACCATTTCGGAATGCTTTCTAATGTTTTCAACATCCAATTCCTTATCTAATTGATCCATCATCTTTTGGTCATTATCCTCAACAAAAACATGGTTCAGAATATAATCGTTCTTGGCATAGGAAATATCGTCCAATTCCTCGGTCATAACCAAATCACCATCGCCGTCGGTAGAAAATTTTTCCTGCATTGCATCCCATTCCGGTTTGGAATAGTTGTCTATATTCTCAAAAAAAATCGAATCAAATTCTTCTTCTACCATAATATCCCCTAACAATTCATCTACCTTTTTGAACATCCAAAGGTGCAATTCTTTTTCATTTTTAATCTCGTCGATATGGTCATATACCTCTATAAAAAGTTGGTCGATAAAATCATCTGCCCTATACTTGTTCTTATCCATTTTATTTGTTGCCAAGGCACGGTTCAGATTCTTCTGAATATATCGTTTCACGGCTGGCATAGCCTTTAACAAAATATTGTTAAAGGATGATACATCACCTTCCTTTTTAAAGCCTAATAAATCAGAAAACTTACTGGCCACAAATAAGTGAAATTCCCTTTGCCTTTGATAAATATTTACAGATTCTCCCATGTCCTTATATTTTAAGTATTGCTATGTGTCAAAAGTGCGAATTTAATCCCTCATATAAAATGATTAATATCATCTGTACAAAACAAACCCGACCTTTCTACCTCTCTTAATTATGATTACTTGTTAATTGCAACCAATATTGCTTTAATCCCCTTATCCATCCTCCATAATTGCAGATGTCCCTAATTTTAAAAATCAATTTTCTTTTACAATATGATTAAAATCATTTGAAATAGATTTAGATCAGTTTAATTTTAGGTATTAAATAAACACTATAATAAACTTAAAATTAATAATCATGACAAACAACGATGGAAATATTCTTTTGGCTTTATTGACCGGGGCTGCCATAGGTGCAGGAATAGGAATTTTATATGCTCCCGACAAGGGCATAGAAACAAGGCACAAAATTAAACAAAAGGTGGGGGAAACTACCCACGATTTAACGGACAGAATTTCACATGCCAAGGAGGAACTTACTAAAACTGCAAACGCGAAAAAAGATGCATTTGAACGTAAACTGGATGAAGCCATCTCTACAATGAGCTATAAGGCAGATGACATTATTGCTAGCTTGGAGCACAAATTAGAAGACCTTAAAAAGAAAAACGCACAATTCCAAAAATAAGGTAATATGGCCTTGACTGAACTTAAGAAAGACCTTACAGAAGCAGAAGCCGATGTAAGGTCTTATCTAGAAAATAGCGAGGAGTATGCCAAGCTAAAAATATTTAAGGTACTAATGGAGCTTGTGACCACTTTTGCACTAACTCTTTTAATAGGGGCTTTGCTCCTATTAGCCTTGATTTTATTATCTTGGGCAGCATCCAATGCGCTCAATGAAGTCATGGAAAGCGCCTACCTAGGGTTTTTGTTTATAGGTACGGGCTATATCCTTATTGCGGCCATATGTTATTTTATTAGGGATAGGATCAATGCGCCTTTACTCCGCAAATTTTCCAAACATTATTTTGATTAAAATTATGGGGATGCAGTACAACTCTTTTAAGGAAATTGATGAAAGGCTTATGGTCTTAAAATTACAGCGTAAAATTGAAATCGAAAGCTTAAAATTAAACCTCAACCAGGCCAAGTCAAATCTTCGACCTTTGCAATTGGCAGGAAGCCTGAAAGGCAGCTTTCAGAAGATTCTATTGACCTTTGCTATAAAAAAGCTTAAGGCTATTTTTAACAGGAGGCGAGAGTCTTAAATTTGAAATAAATTCAAAATAACGAAATTAAAAATCCGCTACAGCTCTCAGTCACTTTTGGTTTCAAATAATAATCCTTCTATTGTGTGTGATCGGTGGTCATTAAAACTTCGTTCATAAAATCTGACTAAGTTCGGATCGCCGTTTCGGTAGCCATTCCAATAATAACTGCAAAATCCTCTAAGGGAATTCCTATTCCACCATTGGGTTTGTCTTGGTAAACATCTTTGTCATAAAGTTCCAAAATTGCCCATATCAAAAAGTAAATGGAAAGCCCGACCCGATAATATTTTGTCCCTAGCTTACGGTATATTCCTTTTGCGCGATAACTTACAAGTTCTGCAAATGTAAAGTCACTTTAGTTAATCGAAAAGATATGGATCATAAGATAGGCCTTGATTCGTTAAAACCTGATAATGGTCATGTCCGGATTACTATATTTAGAATAGTTTTGAGTTTAACTTTAAAAGTGAAGACTTATGACTACAGGTTTGGTCTTATCCGGTGGGGGTATTCGCGGCATTGCCCACATTGGAGCCATAAAAGCTTTGGAAGAATATGGTATTTATCCCTCCCAAATTGCAGGTACTAGCGCAGGTGCAATAGTTGGCGCACTATATGCAGCAGGTTGTTCATGTAATGAAATGTTAGATTTTTTTAAGACCACGCAGATATTCAGTTTAAACAATTACGCCATGGGAAAACCAGGATTTTTGGATACTGAAAAATTCTATGATCAATTTAGAACCTACCTGCCACATGACAGTTTTGAATTACTGGAAAAACGACTTTATATTACGGCAACCAACCTACTTGATGGCACCTTAAAGGTATTTGATAGTGGTGAGCTCATTAGACCGGTATTAGCCTCTGCTGCCGTTCCCGGTTTATTTGCACCTATGAAAATCGAGAATGGTTATTATATAGATGGAGGTACCCTTAATAATTTTCCGGTAGACCTTATAAGAAGGAATTGTGATCGAATTGTAGGAGTTTATGTAAATCCGTTCAATAAAGTAAACATAGATGACCTCAACCATGTAAACAAGGTCTTGGAGCGGACGTATCATGTTATGATGTCCAACGAAACAAGCCTTAAATTTATTGACTGTGATTTACTGATACGTCCCATAAATATAAATCGTTATGGTATGTTCTCCCTAAAGAACATTGATAGCATTTTCCATTTGGGCTATACGGCCGCCTCGAAAGCCTTGAAAGAAAGTACCCTTTCCTCTGAATTACTATTAGCAGCTGAATTAGAGGCAATGAATGGTTTTTCTATAAATACTTAGCCGTTGACAACTAATGGCCAAGTAAACCCTATAGATTTTTCACTTCTTGAAATTCTTAAAATGGGCTTTTTAAGTCACCCTATTAAGGAAGTTATGTTGGATTATGAGGACTTACTTTGATTCTTTATTAATTTCTTAATTTAGATTATATGATCAACCCTAGTGATTTTGGTATTGAAGGACTATCCGATGAGGCTGTAGAGCACTCCAGAAAGCAGCATGGAAAAAATAGCCTGAGCTACAAAAAGGAAAATAGTTTTTTGGATGCCCTAAAAAGTGTTGCCCAGGAGCCTATGGTTATCCTTTTGATGGTGGCTGCCTCCATTTACTTTATAACAGGAAATAATGGTGATGGAATATTTATGGTCTCTGCCATTGTCTTGGTGGCCTCAATTTCACTTTATCAGGATTCCAAAAGTAGAATGGCTTTGGAAAAATTAAAAAACCTCACCCAACCCAATAGCCAAGTCATTAGGAATGGAGTGGTCCTAGAAATACCGAGTGAGGAGTTGGTTGTAGGTGATAGTCTGATGGTTGAGGAAGGCAATACTATTCCAGCGGATGCAACCATTGTGCATTCCAACGATTTCTCCATTGATGAATCCATACTCACGGGTGAATCCCTTTCTGTTTTTAAAGATAGCTCAACATCGGACAATAAAATTTTTGGCGGCACAACAGTAGCTAGTGGCCTTGCCATTGCCACCGTTACCGAAATTGGCAACAATACCCAATTGGGTAAAATTGGAAAAAGCTTGGAAAGTATCCAAGAAGAAAAGACACCTTTGGAAAGACAGATTTCCAGTTTCGTTAAAAATATGTCTATTTGGGGAGGTATCATATTTCTAATGGTCTGGGGAATAAACTATTTCCAAACATACGAGGTATTAAACAGTTTGTTAAAAGCCCTAACCTTGGCTATGAGTATTCTGCCCGAAGAAATACCGGTAGCCTTTACCACTTTTATGGCTTTAGGCTCCTATAGGTTAATGAAAATGGGTATCGTGGTAAAACAAATGAAAACAGTTGAATCTTTAGGCGCTGCTACTGTTATTTGTACCGATAAAACGGGTACCATAACCCAAAACAAGATGGAATTGGCCAAACTTTTCACCTTGGAAACAGGAGAGATATGTCCTGCAGATGGCCAGGGGGACACATCAGAGGTACAACTGGTCACCATGGCGATGTGGGCAAGCGAGCCCATACCGTTCGATCCAATGGAAAAAGCTTTGCATGGGGCCTATGCCAAGGTAGTTCCCGTGGACCTAAGGCCACAATTTAAAATGGTTCACGAGTATCCCTTGAGTGGAAAACCGCCAATGATGACCCATATTTTCGAGGATATGAGCGGGAATCGAATTATTGCCGCCAAAGGTGCCCCTGAAGCCATAATGGAAGTTTCTAAATTGACACAGGCCGAAAAAAAACAGCTAACGGACATCTTAAACAATTTGGGAAGCCAAGGTTACCGCGTTCTTGGAGTTGGACAAGCAGATTTTAAAGGGTTTGACTTCCCCAAGATACAGCAGGATTTTAGGTTTAATTTTAAAGGAATTGTGGCTTTTTATGACCCTCCGAAAGAAAATATTCGAGAGGTGCTTAAAGATTTTGACAGGGCAGGAATCCAAGTAAAACTAGTTACAGGCGACAATACTGTCACTTCAATGGCCATAGCTAAGCAAATAGACTTTCTTGGCTACGAAAAAACAATGACCGGTAATGAACTTATGCTATTGGAAGACACTGAATTGCAAAAAAAGGTAAAGTCTACCCAAGTCTTTACCCGTATGTTCCCCGAAGCGAAACTAAGAATCGTAAATGCCATTAAGGCCAATAATGAAATAGTAGCTATGACCGGTGATGGAGTCAACGACGGACCAGCGCTTAAGGCCGCGCATATCGGTATTGCTATGGGTAAAAAAGGAACCGAAATTGCAAAACAAGCGGCATCCCTGATTTTGGTCGATGACGACCTCTCCAAAATGGTCGATGCTATTGCGATGGGTAGAAAAATTTATAGCAATCTAAAAAAGGCCATACAGTATATCATTTCAATTCATATCCCTATCATCTTAACCGTATTTATTCCCTTGGCCCTGGGATGGGCCTACCCTACTATATTTTCGCCTTCCCATGTTATTTTATTGGAATTGATTATGGGGCCTACCTGCTCTATCATTTACGAAAACGAACCCATGGAAAAAAATGCGATGATTAAAAAACCAAGGCCGTTTACAACCTCATTTTTCAAATTCAAGGAGTTGATAACCAGTGTCATACAGGGTTTAGTAATTACTTTGGGAGCCTTATTCATTTATCAATATGCTGTTTTTGAAGAATCTAATGAATCCACTACTAGGACTATGGTATTTATGGTTTTGATATCTGCCAATATCTTTCTAACCTTGGTAAACCGCTCTTTCTATTATTCCGTTTGGACCACCTTAAAATATAAGAACAATCTAGTGCCAATAATTATTGGCGTTACTTTAGCTTTGGCCACCCTATTGCTCTTTGTGCCTCCTTTGACCAATTTCTTTCAATTTGAAAGGTTAAGTGGGCAGCAACTGGGAATTTCTGTCTTTGTAGGCATGATCTCTGTACTATGGTATGAAATAGTGAAATTGGTGAAAAGGGCGAAAGGCAAATAAATAGTAAGCCTCTATAGCTTTTCCCCAAATGCCAAATCCCCTGCGTCTCCTATGCCTGGTATTATATACCCCTTATGGTTTAATTTGAAGTCGATTGCCGCGATCCACAAATGTGTATTCTTGGGAAAAACTTCCATAAGGTGCTCTATTCCCGATTGGGATCCTATCACAGAAATAATATGGATTTGCTTTGGCTCACCATGATCCTTTAAGGCCTTTAAAACATTTTCTAATGTTTTTCCTGTGGCCAACATGGGATCTGTTAAGATCAAGGTCTTATTTTCCAAGGAGGGAGCCGCAAAATATTTTACAATCACTTCAAAAGCATCCTCATCTCCACGGTGGTGTCTAAAGGCGGAAATAAAGGCATTTTCAGCGTCATCAAAATAATTTAAAAGCCCTTGGTGCAAGGGGAGTCCCGCACGCAAAACCGAACACAGTACCAAATCATCAGCCGGTAAAGACATTTCTTTGGTCCCCAAAGGCGTTTGCACCGTACAGTTCCTATAGCTTAGCGCCTTACTCAGCTCGTAGCCGAGTATTTCTCCAATACGTTCTATATTGCGCCTAAAACGCATGCTATCTTTCTGAGTATTGGTATCCCTAATTTCAGCTACAAATTTGTTCAATAGTGAATTACCTTCCCCTAAGCTATGAATAATCATGAATTATCTATTTTGTTCTAAGATACTGATTTCAATAAAATGAACTCGCTAATGTTTACCATGTCAATGGCTCCGATCAACTTTTTATTACCTGTCACTGGAAAAAAGTGCTTCCTTTCCTTGCCTACAAGTTCTAGAACCTTGGTTATTTCAGTGGATTCATCAATAATGGTAAAGTTCTTATCCATAATGTCCTTGACTAAAATAGAGGGGTTCTTGGCATACTTAATAACATCATTCTGGGTCACTATCCCTAGTATTTCCTTGTCCAGTGCTACTACAAAATCCTTTTCAGTTCCTGCTAAAAGGATATCTATTACCTCTTGTACATTATTATCGGGACGTAATACCGTAATCTTGGTCAAGGTGGCTTCCTTTACCAAGTGCCCCTGTAACAAGGAGTTTCGCTTCACCATTTGGTTCTCACCATACGCACCAAAGAATATGAAAAAAGCAATCAAAATCAAAAAAGGATTAACAAAAAAGCCTAAAATAAAGAATACAACGGCCAAAGTCTGGCCGATACCTGCGGCTATATTTGTAGCCTGCACCCTACTTAATCTAAATGCCAATAAAGCTCTTAATACCCGGCCCCCATCCATCGGAAAAGCTGGAATAAGATTAAACACTACCAACATGACATTTGCAATAAACAAATAGAAAAGGAAATTTTGCAAGTTGGGTTCATAGAGCATCTCTTCCACAACCACATTATCAAAATTAAAATAGCTCTTGAGAGGAATTATTAAAGATAAAATAATAGCAATGACAACATTGACTGCAGGACCTGCCAAGGCCACTAGTAATTCCTGCTCTGGTTTTTCTGGCATTTTGTCCAAAGTTGCCACTCCACCAATAGGCAAAAGAATAATTCTTTTGGTCTTTATATTAAATTTTCTGGCAGTCAGCGCATGTCCCAATTCATGGAGCACTACACAAGCCATTAACACCAAAATAAATCCCTGATTAATGGCTACCCTTTCGAAGTTACCGCTATTCTGAAATTCAACAAATCCGGCCCAAATCAACAATAAGGCAAATGTCCAATGTACCTCCAATTGTATCCCTGCAACTTTGCCTAACTTTAAAAAACCCTTCATAACTAATATTTTGATGAAGATATTCCCGTAGCCCGACTTTGACAATGACAAATATCATATGTTGGTAGGAATGCAGTTGTCGGTCAACACCTTAATTAGCAAATACCACAGCACCAAAAACCATAGTTTTCCGTCGGGATTTAGTATAAGATTAACAAGGTACCTTATGAACTGAGCATACCTCCATCTACCACATGGGTGGTACCTGTAATATACTTGCTTTCGTCCGATGCCAAGAAAAGGACCATAGCGGCAATCTCGCTAGATTCGGCATATCGCTTTAAGGGCACAGCGGCTTCAAAGCCCTTCATGATGTCATTAGGACTTCCAGGAGACATATCCTTTTCTAGACGTCTCATCATATTATTATTGACAGGGCCCGGGTGAACGGTATTAACACGAATTTTTCTTGCCGCATTTTCTTGCGCCGCTACCCTCATTATACCCACCACAGCATGTTTGCTAGTAACATATGCCCCAAGTCCGGCAAAACCCTTTAAACCTGCCACGGAAGAAGTAATAATAACGCTACCGCCCTCCGTCATTTTCGGGATTACATGCTTGCATCCCAGCCATACCCCCTTTAGGTTCACGGCAATAACCCTATCAAAAATCTCTTCCGGATATTCGGCAATGGGTTTGGAAGTACCTTCTATACCTGCATTGGCAAAGAATATATCGATCTTTCCATGAACCTCTAGGGTTGTTTCTACAAATTTCTCGGTGTCCTTAACTTTTGAAACATCGGCCACACAATAGGACAGATTCTCATGATCCAACTCGTAGCTGGCTTTTTCCAGAACTTCCTTGATTATATCTACAATAACCACCTTGGCCCCTTCTTCCAAAAACATTTTTGCTGTGGCAATTCCTATTCCTCCTGCACCGCCAGTAATTATAGCTACTTTATCCTTCAATCGTTCCATGTTTATTTATTTAATGTTATTTTTCTAATTTCCCAACCTTGGTCCTTGGTATAGACGGCAACTAGGCCATCCGAAAGCTTTTTTACCCCGATTGCAGGCATCTGATATCTTTTTTTGGTCATTTGGATATTGTCCCTTTTATTGAAATATTCAACCATTTCCCCTGAGGTGTCCATCATGACATCGTGAAATTTGAACTCGTAGATCTTAAGACTGAATTCATTTTCGCCCTTCAAGGACTTCTCAAAAAGAACGCCAGTGGTATAACCATCTTTAAAGGGATAAACATTTAGTAGCTGGGGCTCAACCACCACATTTCCTTTGGCATCTATAAACCCAAAAACTGGAACACCCTCCTCTACCTCTTTGGTTATAAGACACCTACCCTCATTGAACATAGGATATCGTACCCCAGAAATATCTTTTTTAGAGGTGTCCGCATCCTTGTTCCAATAAATATCGCTTCGGAAATTAATAACCATTGTGCCCTCTTCATTAATAAATCCCCATTGATTACCTTGTCTAATAGCGGCCAAGCCCTCGCTAAAGGGAGCTATTTCATCAATGTTTTTAATAGTTTGGGAATAAAATACGTTGGGAAGCATAAGCATTACGAATAATGCCGTAATAATATATTTTTTCATGACTTTGAATTTTAGTGTCCTCTAAAGTAGGCTACAGAATATCATTATAAAATGACCGATGTCAGTAACCCATAATTAATCAGCATTATTAATTCCAAAAAAAATGTTCCCTTGTGAGGAAGGGAATTTTTAAATAGCTATTTGGAATGAAGCTTTCCTTGCTATTATAGATTCTTAAAGAAATCCGAATTAAAATCCATGTCGAATGACCAATATCATGTCAGGTGTTTTTGATACTCTTTACTTTTGTTCCTAATACTTAAATGGGAACAAGGCACTGTAATCCAAGTCTTATAGAGCCATTAATGCCTTTAATAATAGATGGCAAAGACCGTACAAAGCGACCATGTATTATAGTAAATAATAAAGACTCCTAAGATGAAGCACCTATTGGTTCCTGTAGATTTTTCAAAACATTCCGCGAATGCGCTAGAGGTTGCCGCCAGTATAGCAAGACAGCAGAATGCCAAGATTACCGCAATTCATATGATGGGCATTTCGGAGGCGGTTATAGCCGAGGAGGAATTTTTAGGGTACGAGGAAGCCAAATACTTCATGGGACTGGCCAAAAAAAGATTTAAAAGTTTCTTGGACAAGCCTTATTTAAAGGATATTACAATACATAAAATAGTGCAAAACTATAAGGTATTTAGTGAACTTAACAATGTTGTCAAGGAACAAAATATAGATCTAATCGTAATGGGCTCCCATGGTAGTACTGGTTTCAACGAGATTTTCATAGGATCCAATACCGAAAAGGTAGTACGCACTTCCGATGTCCCCGTTTTGATAATAAAGCAGCAAAATTCCAATTTTGTTATAAAGAACATACTATTTGGCTGTAGTTTTTCTGAGGATACGGTATTGGCCTATAGGAATGTTAAGTCACTAGCGCATAAATTTTCCTCAAAACTTAAATTGGTATACATCAATACCCCCTTTGAGGATTTCTTAAGTACCCCTGAAGCCGAGAAACGTATAGCAGATTTTATGTCGAAGACCCAGGAGACCAACTATAAAGTGGAAATTTACAATGATCATAGTGTGGAAAGCGGTTTACTGAATTTCACTAAGACAGAAAAATTTGATATAATGGCCCTACCTACGCATGGCAGAAAAGGTATTGACCATTTCTTGCTCGGAAGTATTGGTGAGGATATTGCCAACCACACTAGATTACCAGTATTGACATTTAAGATCTGATTACGTATTGGAATATTGGACTAGGTGCGCCGTATTATTGCTTTAATAAAAGTTCCAGTTTTCCCAACACTACCAATTCGGCTTTATTTTTTTCTGAAAAACTATTGGCAATTGCATTGGCCGTATCCATAATCAAGACTTTAATAAATGGGGTGAAAATAGTAGCATTCTCCTTATAAAACTCCCTGAATTCCTCAAAACACTCATTCCCGTCCTTATCATTAGCCATTAGCCAATCGAACACCGATTCTATCTGAAAGGTGGCATCTGTACCGAATTCATCCTCAAGTTCATCCACATCTAGCCAAAATTGGCGAATAAAAGCTCTTAATTTAACTATCTCATTTCTATGGACCCGGGAGTCTGCCATAGCTACCGAATAGAACAATTTTCCCAAGTTTTCATAGAACGTCTTAGCTGTTTTCATCATATTTTATATTTTAATTTGTGCCTGAATCCATTGATTAAATTTAGAAAACGACCTATTTAAGTTCTATGACAATTATCAGTTTTAAAATTTTATCTTTGGCTAATGCATTCCTTCCAAAAAAACAGCGAAATATTCAATCTCCTTGCCGAAGGTGTATCTGAAGGTATTATAGTTGTCAATACCGAACAATTAATTGTTGCCACCAATTCCTCTACCGATCGGATGTTTGGATACAATAAGGGAGAACTTTTAGGAAAACCCTTGGATACCTTAATACCGCAGAGGTATCATCATAACCATGGTCAACATGTAGATCAGTTTATTGAAAAAAGTCAACGGAGGCAAATGGGCCAAGGAAGGGACTTACATGGGGTCCACAAGAATGGAGAGGAATTTCCTGTGGAAGCTGGACTTAATCCTTTTAAACTTTATGATGAAACCTATGTAATGGCCCTGATTATTGATATTACGGAACGTAAGATCAAGGAAAAGGAACTTAGCCATTGGGCCAGGATATTTGATGAGTCACTTAACGAGATTTATGTGTTCGATGCAATTTCCTTACATTTTTCGAATGTCAATAAAGAGGCGCAGCGAAATATGGGCTATGATCTCAAAGAGTTTAAAACCATGACTCCATTGGATATTAAACCCCATATGGATACAGCACAATTTCAGCGACTAATAGAGCCATTATTGAAAGGGGAATTGGATAAGGTTAAATTTGAAACTGACCACCAACGGCAAGATGGCTCAGTTTATCCAGTAGAGGTACACCTTCAATTATCCATTCTTGGTGAAAGACAAGTTTTTGTTGCTATTATACTTGATATAACAGAACGAAAAAATTATACGGAAAAACTGGAAAAAACGGTGCAGGAACGTACCAAACAACTTACAGATGCCCTAGCAAAGGAGAAAGAACTGAACGAATTGAAAACACGTTTCCTTTCCTTGGTTTCCCATGAATTTAAGACCCCATTAAGCAGCATTCTTACCTCTATAACTTTGTTGGCAAAATACACTGAGGGAAACCAGCAGGAAAAACGTGACAAGCACGTAGATACTATAAAGAACAAAGTACGGTATCTGGATACCATCCTAACCGATTTTCTTTCAGTAGAACGTTTAGATTCAGGAAAGATAAATTACAAAATAGAAATTTTTCCGCTGAGTAAAATAATAAACGAAGTGGTTTATGGCGCCAATATGCTACTTAAGTCGGGACAAAAAATTTCGTATCCAGAAAACATCGACGACATTTTCATCGATTTTGATGAAAAAACCTTGGAATTAGCCTTGTCCAACCTAATCCACAACGCAATTAAATACTCTCCAGAAGATTCAACCATAGACCTGGTTGTGAGTAATGGTGCCGGTAATATTCTAATACAGGTCATTGATCATGGTATTGGGATTCCTGCTGAAGACCAAAAACATATTTTCAATCGTTATTTTAGAGCCGAAAATGCCTTATTGAACCAAGGTACAGGCATAGGCCTTAACATAGCCAAACAACATTTGGAGAATCTAGGAGCCACTATTCAATTTACCAGTGAAGAAAATAAAGGGTCCAATTTCACGATAATTATCCCACTTGAACACAAAACTTAAGAAAACAATGAAGACTATTTTATTGATCGAGGACGATAGGGCATTACGCGAAAACACAGAAGAGCTTTTGGAACTTTCTGGTTATTCGGTAACATCGGCCCCAAACGGAAAAATTGGTATTCAAATGGCCAAAGAAAAATTACCAGATATTGTGGTATGTGACATAATGATGCCAGAGGTAGATGGTTATGGAGTATTAAAAGATCTGTCTTCTGATGAAAAGACCAAACATATTCCGTTTATATTCCTATCTGCCAAAACAGAACACAAAGAGATACGAAAGGGAATGGATCTGGGTGCGGACGACTATCTAACCAAACCTTTTGAAGAAGAGGATTTAATAAGTGCCATTGAGAGTCGAATGGCGAAAGTGGAACTATTGAGGCGTACCTCGCAAGAAGGATTATTAAATCTACAAGCCTCAGAAAATCCCATACGCACCTTAAACGAGCTAAAGAACTTTTTTGACGACAACGGTGAGCCTGCAACTTTTACACAGGGCAGTACTATATACCAAGAGGGTTCATACTGCCATAAAATTTACCTTATCCTAAGGGGAGTGGTTAAATCCCATTCCATGGATGAGGATGGTAAGGAACTGATTACGTCCTTATATAGAGCAGATGATTTCTTGGGATTCACCTCTTTTATAGACAATATTCCATATCAGGAATCGGCTACGGCCATTGAAGAGGTAGAAGTTGCCGGAATATCAAAAGAAAGTTTAAAACAGGTTTTAGAGAATAACCATAATATCTCCTTTGAACTAATGGAACTTCTTTCAGGGAATATAAAGGATATTAAACAGCAATTGTTGCAAATGGCCTATAGTTCTGTACGAAAGAAAACGGCACAGACCTTATTGCAATTTGCAGAAGTCATGAATACTAAAACAGAAGACCCTATCAAAATTTCCCGTAACGACCTAGCCAGTGTGGCGGGTATTGCCACGGAAAGCCTTATACGAACCCTCTCCGGCTTTAAAAAAGAGGGTTTGATCGAGATTGAAGGCCGAAATATACGTATCAAGGAATTAAAGGCCCTTCAATTTATTAATTAGAATTGATTTGGATTCTTAAAGTATCTTTTCCCATAAAATGACCAATGTCATATTTCAATTATAGCTATAGCTCTAATTTTGTAGAAATGTAGTTAATTGAATGAATGAAAAACATATTGCTTCCCACAGATTATTCCAACAATTCATGGAACGCCATGGAATATGCCGTAAAGCTATTCAGAGACGTCCCATGTAATTTCTACATACTCCATGTGGACCCTTTAATCCAATCGGACTTAATGCACAATTCGTTTGCTATCTCTACCAATACTTTAGATATAACCCTTGAAGATAATCTAACATATACCCACAGACTTATCCAGACAATTAGTAGGAACAAAGCACATCATTTTATTACCCTACATGATTACGGAAACCTAATCGATATAATTCGAAAGACCGTATTGGACAAAAAAGTTGACCTAATAGTTATGGGAACCAAAGGGGCTTCTGGGATTAAAGGTGCCATAGTAGGTAGCAATACTGGAAATGCCATAACCAAAGTACCCTGTAATCTCTTGGTGATACCGGAAAAAGCCGAGCCGGCTATCCCTGAAAATATTGCCTTTCCCACAGATTATAATATTTTCTATTCGCACTCTATTTTGGAAGCCATGACAAAAATACTTCGTATCTCTAAAGCCCGATTAAATGTTGTAAATGTCTCTAAGCCCAAGGTAAAATTAAATACTGCTCAAATTCAGAACATGATTTATTTACAGGACTATTTGCTTGAAGTACATGAGAAATCGCATACTATGCATCAGCTTAAAGATGAAAGTGTCAAAAGCGCCATTGCGGGTTTTGTAACCAGCGAGAATATCGATATGGTTATCATGGTGGCCAAAAATCTAAATTTTCTACAACAATTACTATTGGACACTGCCATAAAAAAAATTAGTTTTCAAACTAGTGTTCCGTTGCTGGTATTACACGAGTAACCTATCACCAACACCTTCATTGCGAGCTACTGATAAATGTCATAGATTTTATAGGACACTACCAATAACTTTGGTAGGAATCCAAAAGAAAACCTATGAAAACCATTTTGATTCCTACAGATTTTTCCAGCAGTGCCAAGCATGCTATTGATTATGCCTTAAATCTATATAAATGTGAACGGGCCAATTTCTACTTTTTACATGCTTATGCCGACGAAGTTTATGGCCCCTATAAGACCAATGGGGAATCCACTTTTGAACATCAAAAGGAAACTCTTAAAAATAATATAGATAAATCCCTGCAAGACCTAACCCAAAACCTGGCTGCAAGGGAGCATAATCCAAAACACACCTATAAAACACTATCCGTATTTGACACTCTAGTTGATGCGGTAAACGATTGGGTCAATAAAATAAATGTGGACCTCGTGATTATGGGCACCAAAGGGCAAACCGACAGCAAAAAAATTACTTTCGGTAGCCATACCGTACAAGTTTTTAAATATGTGCAATGCCCTGTATTGGCTGTTCCTTTGGATTGCAAGTTTCATCAACCAAAGAAAATACTATTTCCAACAGATTATATGCTGCCCTACAAGCGTCGGGAATTAAAGTTATTGGACACCTTGGCGTCCGAATTTAAATCGAAAATACACTGCCTATACATTTCAGACTTTGAAGATTTAAGCCCAAGACAAATAGACAACCAGCGCTTTTTAAGGGAAACTTTGGCAAACGCCTTATTATATTTTGAAAGATGTCCTACCACAAACAAGGCAGAGGCCATCATGGATTTCATCAACAAAAACGATATGCACCTCTTGGTCATGGTGAACTCCCGACATTCTTTCCTAGAGGACATGCTTTATAGATCTACAGTAGACGAAATTGGACTACGGTTAAAACTTCCTTTTTTAGTATTGCAGAATCTGCCTAGATAAACCATAATGACCCAAAGATGATAAAAATTTTATTGCCTACCGATTTTTCCGATAATGCCCGTAATGCCATAGACTATACACTCAACTATTTTAAAGATGAAAAGTGTCTTTTCTATATTTTACACACCTTTACCCCTACTTTTTATAGGGTAGATTATATGATGGGCGGTCCTGTAAATAGTGCCATCCCTGATAAGGACGTTGAATTGGCACAAGAAGGTCTGGAAAAAACGCTCACAGATATAAAAAATAACTATCCCAATAAAAACCATCAGTTCAAAACGCTATCCTCCTTTAATATTTTGACCGATGAGATTCAAGAAGTCACCGGACGAGAAGGAATAGACCTGATTGCCATGGGAACCCAAGGAGCAACTGGAGCCAAAGAAATCTTTTTAGGAACCCGTACCGTCCATGTCATTAGAAAAGCGAGTATACCAGTGTTGGCCATCCCCTGCGGTTATACCTTTAAAGCCATCCATACCATAGTTTTTCCAACGGATTATGGTACACCCTATAACATGCAGGTATTGGGCTTCATCGCAAATATGTCCAAGTTGTTAAAGGCAAAATTGATCGTGTTGAATGTAAAAGACGATTTTGTGTTGAATGAGCATCAACAGGCAAATAAAAAAGCGCTGGATGTGTTTCTTAAACCAGTGAATCATTGCTTTGAGCAGGTTAAGGGCGAAATAATGCCCAATGCCCTCCATCTATATGTAGAGAAACATAGGGTTGGTCTTTTGGCCATAATGAATCGTAAGCATTCATTTTTAGAACGATTAATTACCAGATCTACGGTAGACGCTATTGGATACCACTCGAGGATTCCTTTTTTGGTAATACCTGATACTGGCATAAGTCTCCCTCAAAAAGATAAAACATGAAAAAGATCTTGTTGCCCACCGATTTTTCCGATAATGCATGGAATGCCATTTTTACGGCCTTAAAACTCTATGCCCATGTGAAGTGCAAATTTCTCATATTTCATGCTTATGAACCAAGTGCCTTGAATAAACTAGGACAGAAAAGTCAACAAAGATTAGGAGTCATTTACGACTCCTTGGAAAAGTATTCAGTACAGGAACTAGATAAGATACTGGACTACCTTAATATAAATCACAACAACCCAAACCATACTTTTCAAAGGATTTCCAAGTTGGGCACCTTAGAGGAATCCATTAAGGAATTGGTGTCTGCTGGAGACGTAGACCTTATTGTTATGGGTACCCAAGGCGCTACCGGTGCCAAAGAATTCTTTTTAGGGAGCAATACAGTGAAAGTCCTTAAACAAATAAAAAATAATTCCATATTAGTGGTGCCCAAGGACTATAACTTTCAAGAATTAAAGTCTTTAGTATTTCCAACGGATTACAGCAGATTGTACCAAAAGTTTGAACTACTACCTATGACTGAATTTGCAAAACTTTGGAAATCCGCAATAAAAGTGATCCACGTGGCCGTTGAGTTTAGACTCAGTGATGTACAGAAAACAAACATCAAAATTTTAGAAGAGCGTCTAAGTGGAACGGAATATTCCTTTCACCAGGTAATTTTTGAGGCTAACATAGCCCAGAGTGTAGAGCAGTATGTAACAGAAACACGGGCAGACCTATTGACCATGTCCAGGTATAAACATAGTTTTTGGGAAAGAATTATCGGTGAGCCAGTAATTAAAAAAATTGCATTTCATTCCAAGGTGCCCGTATTGTTCCTTCCGCAACAATCCCTGCCAATATAGCCTAAATGTTATTTTAAATTTATAGAAAGATGAAAGCAAAACATATTCTACTACCTACAGACTTTTCGGCCAATGCACGTAATGCCATAGATTATGCCATTTTCCTCTTTGAAAAGGAGGAATGCGTTTTCCACATTTTACATGCCTTTGAAGTAGGTGCATCCAGTCTGAGCAGCACCATGGGAAAAGCAAAGGACACACGTCTATTTAGGGCAATAAAGGAGGAATCCGAAAGAGACATAAAATCAATAATAAGCCAATTGGAATCGTCCAATAAAAATAGCCTGCACACCTTTGATGGATTAAGTATTGCTGATCCCCTAGTAAACGCTATCGGTAAAACCACTGTCAATAAAGGAATACAATACATTTTTATGGGAACCAAAGGCTCTTCGGCCTTGAAAGAAGTTTTTATGGGCAGCAGCACGGTTAAGGTGATACAAAATATCGACTTCTGCCCTATCATCGCCGTACCTGAAAATTACAATCTTGACCTTCCCGATGAGATAGCCTTTGCCACAAATTTTGAACATATCTACAGTGAGGTAGAATTGATACCACTCATAAGTTTGGCTAAATTATGGAACTCCAAGATTGCCATTGTTCATATAAATACGGGGAAGGAATTATTGGCACATCAAAAAACAGCTAAGGATCTTATATCGGAAAGATTTCGTGGAATTAAATACAGTTTTGAAGAGATTAATGGGTATTCCAATATTTCTGGCGCCATAAATAGCTATGCCCGTGATCACAAAAATATAGGTATGATCGCCATGGTCAATTATTGGCATAGTTTTTTTGAAAAGCTTATCAAGGAAAATGTTATCAAGAGGGTGGCCTTTAACACGGAAGTTCCGTTTTTAATCTTCCCTCTGATAGCATCCTAGATCCGGAATAGCATTTTACACCAAATTAGACCAACATGATATTTGTCATTTGGAAACAGTTGCAGAGCCTCTACTTTTAATCATTGGAATTGAATTAATAATAAAACTATCATGAAAAATATATTAATACCCACGGACTTTTCTGACAACGCCTGGAACGCCATAAAATACGGAACGGCAATGTACCATAAAACCAGATGCACTTTTCATATCGTTCATGTTAATCCCATTTCCTACAATTCCGGTGGTGAAGCTGCTATGTATATAACACCAGAATTACTGGAAGAAACTCTATTAAAGGAAAGTCAAGAAAAATTGGACCATTTAATTAAGGATATTGAACGTTTGCCTCTTAACACCAAACATACCTTTCATACCTCTGCACGGTATGGTTTTTTCACAGATCACATAAAACAAATAGTTAATGAAAAAAATATCGACTTGATTATCATGGGAACCAAAGGAGCTACTGGCCTTAAAGCTGTTTCCTTGGGAAGCAATACTGGCAATGTACTCACCAAGGTAAGATGTGCGGTCCTGGCCGTCCCAGAAAATGCCGAGTACAATTCCCCAAGGGAAATAGGATTTCCTACAGATTTCCAATTAAACTATGATATAAAAGTCTTAGACCAAATAAAGGAACTTACCGTTATGCATAAATCAGCGTTACGGTTCTTATATGTTGCCCAAAAAGGAGAAGACCTTAGCGAGATACAGATGAAAAATCAAGAATTTTTGAAAAACTATTTCAGGGAAACCGAGCACTCCTTTTATACCCTTACCGAAAAAAAATTGGATGATGCCGTACAAGCTTTTGTAGAAAGCAGGGACTTAGACATGCTTGTGATGGTTGCGAAAAATTTAAACTTCCTAGAGCGAATTCTCTTTAAACCTGCGGTAGAAAAAATTAGTTACCACACCAAGATTCCATTTCTAATAGTACACGAGTAAACGTTGCACAAGGAATACCTTGAATTAACTATGCTGCTTAATAACATTTACGATGTCGTTCTTTTGTAGCACGCCAGACTCCCGCCATACCTGTTTTCCATTTATAAATAGAAGCATAGTGGGTACTCCTCTTACTTGATAGGTGCTGGCTAGAGTTTGGTTTTTGTCCACATCAATTTTCACAATTTTTATAGCGTTGCCCATTTCGTCCTTGACCTGTTTCAGAATTGGTGCCAACATTTTACATGGGCCACACCAATCGGCGTGAAAATCGACTAAAACTGGCGTTTCTGAGTTGATGATATTACTAAAACTATTCTTCATAATTTAATTTATTGACAAGTAAAATTACCAAAACAAAGAGAAACTCGAACTGACCAATATCATGGTTTACGATAATCTTCTGATTTAGCTTTACAAAACTAAAGAATAAATAATATTATGAAACGGATTTTGCTGCCCACCGATTTTTCCAATAACTCCTTTAAGGCTATAGATTACGCTTTGCAAAGTTTCAAAAATAAAGAATGTACTTTTTACCTCATGCATACCTATTTACCCCCAGTGTACAACGCCGAATATTTAATTGGAAGCCCTGGACTAATAGGCCTGGGCGATGTAATGCAGGAAACATCTATGACGCAACTGGAAAAACTAAAAAATCGTCTGCAGAAGGAATATAATAATTCCAAGCATAGTTTTATCGTACATACAGCCTTTAATACCCTCTTGAACGAGGTTATGGAAACCGTTGAATCCGAAGGCATCGGTCTAGTGGTTATGGGCACTAAAGGAGCCACCGGAGCGGAGGAAATTTTTTTTGGGACAAATACCGTACATGTACTAAAAAAAGCCAATTGTCCCGTTCTCGTTATACCCCCTAATTTTGAGTACGAGAAACCATTGGAAATATTATTCCCAACAGATTTTGAAATAGGATACAATAAGGAATTGTTAGCGCCTCTTTTAGACATCTCAGAGGAGCATGGGTCCCAAATTAATGTACTGCATGTATCCACAGGATATGAGCTGACTGCAGATCAAGAAAAACAAAAGAATGGACTTCAAAAGATTTTAGCAAAAAAGGCGCTGTTCCACGATGTGCCCAGCAATGACATTATAAATGCCATCAATGACTTCCAAGCCAAAGAAAAAATTAATCTTTTGGTCATGGTCCAGAACAAACATACTTTTTTCGAGCGACTTTTTATTGAACCCGTTATTAAAAAAATTGGTTTTCATGTCACCATACCTTTTATGGTTATTCCACAATTAAAATAATAGAGAATGAAAAATATACTAGTTGCGACCGATTTTTCTAACAATGCCTATTGCGCCCTGTTCTATGCATCAAAACTTTTAGCATCCCAGTCCTGTACATTTTACATTTTGAACACCTATTCGGAGCTTACCATTTCTTCAGATAAAACGTTTCCGGTCTTGGGGATTAAAAAATATTTGAAACAACTGGAATTGGAATCCCAGGAAAAGATTACACATATTAAGCACAAAGTAGTCTTGGACAACGAAAACCCCCTACACACCTTTAAAACTATTTCCCTAAAAGGAGACTTGGTCGATATCATAGAGCAAAAGGTCAAAGAACTCAATATTGACCTGATAACCATGGGGAATAAAGGGCTAACAGATACTGCCGACATATTTTTTGGGAGCAATACCATAAAGGTGGCCGATAATCTAAAGGAATGCCCATTGTTGGCCATTCCTGGGGAAATGGATTTCCACCCACCAAAGGAAATCGCCTTTGTGACCGACTTGAGAAAGAATTGTGACCAAAAAACACTTGCCCCGCTGCTTTACATTGCGTCCTTATCCCAAGCATCCATTAGGGTTGTGCACGTTCATGAACAACATATTTTGAACAAGACCCAGGAGGAGAACAGAAAAAATTTGGAGAAAGTTCTAAGTACCTTAGGACATTCCTTCCAATGGATAAAGAACTATGACGATAAGGCCAAGGTATTAGATGTTTTTTTGGAAAAACTAAAAGTAGATATGTACGCCATGGTGCACGAAAAACGGAACCTTTTTGAAAAACTCACCCGTGAACCCATAGTGAAAGACTTAAGCATGTATTCCGATATTCCATTTTTAATCCTTCCCCCACTAGAATGACAATTGTCATAGTAACTGTGGGTGTAGCATATTATATTTAGTTAGGCAATCTAAAATAAACTCGTTATGGACAAAAGAATATTAATTCCTACCGATTTCTCTAAAAACGCGATCAATGCTACGCGCTATGCCTTGGATCTTTATGCAAAGCTCAACTGCGAATTCTACTTTTTAAACATTTTCCATCTGGATAATTACACCACCAATACCTTGACCATGCCAGAGCCGGGAAGTGCGGAATATGAAACGGCCAAAGATGAATCAGAGGAAGGGTTCGCTAAATTATTAAACATGTTGGCGCTTCACCACGACAACCCCAAACATACCTATCACACTATTTCAACTTTCAATTTTCTGTCGGAGGCTATTAAACAGACCATAACCAACAAAGAGATAGATCTAGTCATCATGGGTACCCAAGGAGCCACACGTACCAAAGGGGTTATTTTTGGAAGTAATACGGTAAATGCCATGGAGAAAATTAAGGAATGCCCGGTAATGGCTATTCCGGAAGATGTGCGTTTTTCAAGTCCGAAGGAAATTGTCTTTCCCACTAATTATAAATCCTCATTTAAGCATAAGGAACTAAATTATTTGATTGAAATAGCGAAAATGCACAATTCGGCTATACGTGTGCTTCACTTCAAAAAGGAAATTGCACTAGACGAAGATCAAGAGACTAATAAACAGCTCTTAAATGATATTCTGGGAATTGTTGACCATAGCTTCCATACCCTATCGGGTAAGGGTGTGGCTAGCGGATTAACTTCCTTTGTGGAAAGTAGAAACAGCGATATGATCGCGTTCATCAACAAGAAACATTTCCTTTTTAACAGTATATTTTCTAAGCCATTGGTCAAAGCAATTGGCTATGATGCTACAGTTCCTATTTTGGCTTTAAACGAATCTTAAAAACAATGTATTATGAAAAATATTGGAATTTGGTTAGATAGGGAAAAAGCCCATATCGTCCGTTTGGATAATAATGAAGAAAACTTGGAAACCATTTTTTCTGAAGTCGAGTTTTTTAATCGCAAGGGTACATCGGGACCTAGGGTCAAATCTGGGGTTACCCAGGACGTTAGGCATGAACGCACCTATTTGGAAAGGGAAAAAGCACAACTTAAAACGTATTTCAAAAAACTTGCAGATACCATAGGTAATGCGGATGCCATCGCGCTTTTTGGCCCAGGGGATACCAATGAAAAGTTTAGAAAAGAATTATTGGAACACCATAAAGGGCTGGCGGATAAATTAAAAGCAGTCACCAAAGCGGACAGCATGACAGAAAACCAGACCAAAGCCTTGGTTAGGGACTTTTTTGCCCAAAATAAATAGTTGGTTATCATTAATTCAAAGACCGCCAAAACAAATTTTGTTTTGGCGGTCTTAATAAAATCATTTACTCATGAGTAGTCCCCTGGACTTCATTAGCGACCCAGTTATATTACGGTTTGTAAAGCTTTTAATATGGATACTGGCCATTGTGCTTTTAATAGGCATTTTTCGCAGGATTCTAAAAAAAAGAATAGAAAATGTCTCTGTTAGATATAAGGCTCAGAAAGGAGTGGAAATTATTGGTTACATCCTAATAGCCATACTAGTTTTAATGGCATTTACAGTTGAGAACCTTAAAGACTACACCATTATTATTGGTTTGTTTACAGCAGGAATAACTTTCACCTTACAGGAATTGATATTAAGTATTGCGGGATCGTTTTATATTTTTTTTGTCCGGGTCTATAAACCTGGAGACCGTATTGAAATCAACGGAATTAAAGGAGATGTAATTGATATAGATAGCATCTATACTACGCTAATGGAAATAGGTGAATGGGTCAGTAGTGACAATTATTCGGGCAGGATCGTTAAAATCAGTAACGCCTTTGTTTTTAAGGGCCCAATTAAGAATTACTCCATGGACTTTCCCTTTGTTTGGGATGAACTGAATATACTTATAACCTATGATTCGGATGTTGCTCTGGCCAAGAAACTGATTCTTGAAAAAGCTACGGAACTCCTATCGGATTATACCAAAAATTCCTTGGCAAAATGGGAGGAAATGGTGGAGCGATATTATATAGAAAATGCCAAACTAGCCCCTACCTTGGCCATTAGCCCAACTGACAACTGGATAGCCATAAATTTAAGGTATATCACAGATTATAAATTAAGACGGGTTACAAAGCATGAATTATTTGAGCAAATAGTGCTAGAACTTATCGCCACAGATGGTAAGGTAACGCTTGCCTCAAGCACCCTACAGCTTCTAAAAATACCAGAAATGGATATTCATCTAAAACAATGATATGGAAAAAGAATTGGACATTGAAATTCTAAAATCCTCTGGAGAACGAGCTAAGTTTTCCCTAGATAAACTTCGAAATTCCCTTAAACGAAGCGGTGCCGACCTTAATGTAGTAGAACAAATTGTTGGCCAGGTAAAAGAGGAACTTTATGAAGGCATCTCCACTAATGAAATATACAATAGGGCCTATGCCCTTTTGAAAAAGAACAAATCCATTTTTGCCTCAAAATACAAACTTAAAAAAGCCTTATACGAATTGGGACCTACAGGGTTTCCTTTTGAACGTTTTGTGGCAGCCATCTTGGAATATTCGGGTTACACGACACGTGTAGATGAAATAATGAACGGCATCTGCGTTACCCATGAAATTGACGTAATTGCTGAAAAAAATGGAACAGTCACTGTCATCGAATGTAAATTCCATTCAGAAGAGGGTCGCAATTGCAATGTTAAAATCCCCCTCTATATCCACTCCAGATATAATGATGTAAAAGCGCATTGGGCCACCAAGAAAAATGAAAAAAGGAAACTTGATAATGGTTGGTTAGTAACCAATACCCGTTTTACTGGAGACGCCATTGCCTATGGCAAATGCGCGGGCTTGTATCTTTTAAGTTGGGACCTCCCTTTAAAGGACGGACTTAAGGACCGCATTGATCGATTAGGGCTATATCCCATTACGGTCTCCGCCCTACTTACTAATAGGGAAAAACAGTTTCTGTTGAGTAGGGATATTGTGCTATGCAGACAATTATGGAAGGATAAATTCTATTTGGATCATTTAGGCATCTCCCAATCCAGAAAGGAAAAAATTCTGGATGAAATTAAACAACTCTGTAATCACTAGATTATGAATACTATCAAAATACATTTCTTAGGGGCTTCCGGAACCGTAACTGGCTCCAAATTCTATTTGGAAACACCGGATTTGAATATTATGATCGATTGTGGAATGTTCCAAGGTGTAAAGGAGCTTCGGCAACAAAACTGGATTCCCTTATCTATAGATGTAAGTAAAATAGATTTGGTCCTATTGACCCATGGTCATCTGGACCATACCGGATATTTACCAAGATTGGTAAAAGAAGGGTTTAGAGGGAAGATATTAGGAACTGCACCTACCTTGGAGGTTACAAGGATTATTTTATTGGACAGTGCCAAGATTCATGAAGAAGAAGCTGAAAAAGCCAATAAAGAGGACTATAGCAAGCATAAGCCCGCATTGCCATTTTACACAATAAAAGAAGCGGAGCGTACCGTTGATTTGTTTAAATCCACAGACAAGGACCAATGGATTTCCCTATCGGAAGACATTCGCTTCAAATACAGGTTTAACGGCCATATTATTGGTGCTTGCTTTATAGAGTTGGAAATCTTCGGAAAATTATTCGTTTTTTCTGGTGATATTGGTAGACTTAAGGACAATCTATTAGAGGTGCCGGAACGCCCAAAATGGGCCGATTATCTATTTATGGAAAGCACCTATGGTAATAAATTACATCCTAAGGAAGATGTGGAAAGTATACTAAGTAACCTCATTAAAACAACTGTTCAAGAAAGAGGAAATCTCATCATCCCGTCCTTTGCCGTGGAGCGGCTGCAATCTATTATGTACTTACTTTGGCAGATGTACAAAAAAAACAAAATTCCCAATATTCCCATTTTTATTGATAGCCCTATGGGCAATAATGTTTTATCTGTTTTTGAACAATTTCCTAATTGGCATAAGCTACCAATGAACGAGTACCATGCCATGTGCAACCATTTCAACATCATAACATCCTATGCCGACACTTGGAAGACCATTGATGACCCAAGACCTAAAATTGTTATTGCCGGTAGTGGGATGGTTACAGGCGGTAGGGTACTCACCTATTTAAAACAGTTGATCGATGTATCTTCAACATCGGTCTTGTTGGTTGGTTTTCAGGCAGAAGGAACCCGTGGCCGGCAACTATTGGAAGGTGCCCATGAACTTAAGTTTTTCGGCAAATACTATCCCGTCAAGGCAAAAATCCATCATTTGGAAAGTCTATCGGCCCACGCCGATCAAAGCGAATTAATGCATTGGTTGAAGGACATAGAAAATATTCCTGAAACTGTATTCCTTATTCATGGCGAACCTACTTCATTGGATGCCTTTAGAGTTAAAATTAAGGATTTTTATGGATGGAGGGTACACCTGCCAAAATTAAACGAAGTACAAGAAATAATGATATAAAAGGAGATGACAAATCTCATTGCTTACTTTTTTCATAGTAGCTAACTTTACTCAAAAGCCAGCGTAAATAAAAATTAAAATAATAATGGATAAAGAGGAACAATTGGCCCAATTACATTGGAGAATCCAGCAATGGAAATCACACCTTCAGTTTATGGAAGATGAAATTTTATTTATAACCCGGTTATTACAATCCAGTGCTTTTAAGACCAACACCCCTAACCTGTTTGAACGGATTCAAAACTATGGGACCCGCATTGAGAGCCTGAATATAAGAAGTCAAGAGATAAAAACCGCTATATCCATCCACGAAAACGATTTGGGAGGCGATTGGGACCGTACCACCCCTACTCTTGGTTCAGACGATAACAAAAGAAGTGATAAATTGCAGGCCGAAGTGGACGAGTGCCTCGAACATTTTCAAAATCTTAAATCAGAAATCTTCAATTATGCCGGAGGCATCTTAAAAACGCGCAGCTCGGAAGGGTAATAATGATCTAACTGACCAACGTCATATTTTTTCTTCACCACATCGGTTATCTTCACCACCATTCCATATATTAATTAATAATTAAAAGCGTATTAATAATTATTACCTGGTTCTCTTGGAAAATAATACATCTATTATTCCAATAAAAATTACATTATGAAAAAAGCATTTATTTTACTCGCAATACTTCTAACAGGCTGCACCTCTACAAGTTTGGTAGAAAATTGGAAAAACCCCGATATTGTACTTTTCCATGCCAATAAAGTTTTGATTGTAGGCATGGCCCAAAACCCTGAAGCCAGGGTAGATTTCGAGACAAACCTACAGAATGAGTTTAGCAAAAGGAATGTTGAAGCCATGCGTAGTCTTGATGTTTTTGACGTCTCCTTTACCGATTCAAGAAAAACGGAAAAAGAACTTGACGATGTGGAACAAAGTTTACTGGACAAAGATTTTGATGCCATACTTTTTACTAAAATTACCGGTTCGGAGGACAGGCAGAGTTTTTTAAAATCCATTTCCAGATGGAATAATTACCAAGGCAGATTCAATGATGATTATCTAAACAACCAAGACATTTATTATGATCAGGGATACTATGATAAATTTACCGTCTACCACGCTGAAACCACTTTATATTGCATCTGCGAGGGCAAGGAGAGATCAATGATTTGGAGAGGTAGTATAGATATCGCAGATCCCAAAAACATCCAAAAAACGATTAAAGATTACATAAAGCTTGTTGTATTGGCCATGGAAGACCAAGATTTAATTTTCATGAAAGAAGAAAAAAATGAAATTACTGGTCTATAGTGCTAAAAATTTTGAAATCCCTTTTTTAATTAGCGCCAATAAGAATGCTCACAAGGTATCCTATACCGCAGATGCCCTAGACTCTGAAACTGCAATCCAAGCAGTTGGTCATAAGGCAATTTCCATATTCTCAGGAGATGATGCCTCGTCACTTACTCTAGAAAAATTATGGGATTTGGGTGTGCGTTATATTACTTTGCGTTCGGCCGGGCATAACAACGTGCATCTAAAAACGGCAAAAAAATACGGATTTAAGGTTGCCAATGTGCCTGATTATTCCCCCCACTCCATTGCCGAACATGCCGTAGCACTATTACAAGCACTTAATCGAAAGATAATATGGGCCGATAGGCAGGTACATTCCTATAATTTTCTGCAAAACAATCTTATGGGATTCAATTTAAACGGAAAGACCGTAGGTATCATCGGAACAGGCAGAATTGGCAGTATTATGGCCAAGATAATGCATGGTTTTGGGTGTGAAATTTTGGCCAACGATATTAAACCGGATTACAGACTGGTTCAATTATACGATCTTACCTACACTTCATTGGAGAACTTATGCGAAAAATCGGATATTATTAGCCTTCATATTCCGCTTACCCAAGAAAATCATTTAATGATGGATAAACAAAAACTGGATCTCATGAAAGCAGAGGTTATTCTGATCAACACGGCACGGGGAGCTCTAGTAGAAACCAAGGAATTAATCATCGCTTTAGAGAACAATAAAATCGGGGGATACTGTACGGATGTATATGAAAAGGAAAAGGGGACCTTCTTTAGGGACAATTCCGTTACAGGGATCAAAGATGAACAATTAAAAACATTATTGTCATTACCCAATGTATTACTTACACCGCATCAAGGTTTCATAACCAAGGAAGCTTTGACCAATATAGCCGAGGTTACTTTTGAGAATCTTAATAGTTGGGAAGCAGGCAAAGTATGTAAAAACGAATTAGGTCTTGAGATTATCAGTTCATAACAAAGGACTAAAAACCTTACCAAAACCTTCCTTTAGTTTTTCTCCCCAAGGTCTTTGAAGGTATTCTTCATAGGTGAGCATCTTACTAAGTTTAGCGTCTTTTAGAAAATCGTCTTTCAACAATTTCGCAAATGGCTCATCATAAACAATGGCATTCACTTCATAGTTCTGTTCAAAGCTCCTATCATCCAAATTGGCTGTACCTATAGTAGTAATGGCATCATCGCTTACCATAATCTTACTGTGTAAAAATCCGTCAGGAAATAAATAGATCTTTATACCCGATTTAAGCATAAGCTCAAAATAAGACCGTACACTCCAGCTTACTATTTTGTTATCGGCATTCTCAGAAACCATCAATCGTATATCCACACCTCCCAATGCAGCAGTCTGTAAGGCCTGCATAATGGCATGTCCGGGAATAACATAAGGATTCGTAATAAAAAGGTAATCTTTCGCCTTATTTATAATTGTAAAATAAGTCTGTTCCAAGGATGGAAAATCATCATCTGGACCCCCGGATACAATCTGGACCAGTTTTCCTACATTTTGCCCATCGGTATCCAAATGTAGATCCAAGGGTAGTAATGATATGGTCTTTTGGCAAACCAGGTACCAGTCCATTGCAAATACAAAATCCAAATGACTTGCTGCCGTACCTTCGAGCCTCAAATGCATGTCGTGCCAATTGCCCAATTCTACATCTCCTTTCAGGTATTTGTCCGATACATTTATTCCTCCTGTAAACGCCACTATGCCATCTACTACTATGATCTTGCGATGGTTTCGATAATTTAAGGATGAAAAAAAACGCCCGAACTTAAAAGGGAGAAATGGATAAACCGCTACCCCAACCGCCATCAATTTCTTTAAATAGGCCTTGCTCAAGGAAAAGCTACCCACACCATCATAAATCATTCTAACCTCTACCCCTTGTGCAATTTTACGTTCAAAGAGAAGTAGTAACCGATTTGTAAGTTCTCCTTCCTCAAAAATATAATATTGAAGATGTATACGGTATTGGGCATTTTCCAAAGCTTCGAAAATAGATTCGAAGGTTGTTTTTCCATCTTTTAACAATCCAAGTTCATTGTATTCCGTGGGAGGAAAATGTGAATTACGGTAAACCAAGGTCATTAGTTTACGGTACTTCCCGCTCATAGATGCAGTATGTTGCATTAAGGGTTCTGGCAAGTTTAGGAACGCCTTCTTTTTTAATTTCAACAGCTTATTCTTTCTGCGGTTTCTTCCCAGAAGAAGATATAAAAACATACCACCAACAGGAATAGTGAAAATGGCCAAAAGCCAAGCCAGACTTTTAGAGGGTTTGGCACCATGCAAAAGGATACTTATAATGATGGATATGGCGATTAATAAATAAAGACTAAAAAAAATTACTGTCCACATGCTCACTTTTTAGTTGACAATTTTAGGATAAGACCAATTATCAAAGTTCGGCAATCGTGGTGGATTAACAATGATATATATCAGTTACCCGACGGCACGAAGGTATTTGTTCCATTCCAACCAATTTGATAATAATTACATAACCCTCAAAACATTAAAACTTTGTTTTGAGGGTTAACTTATGTAGACTTTTGAGGGTTAACTTTTGCAGTCCTCACCAATGGTTATAAAAGTTGTAAATACATATCTGAGAAATGGGAATAAAAGTGACTCCATTGGAACATGGAACTTATCTATACATTTTTTTTCTTTGGGCGATTAGTAGATAAAGTATTCTAGTTCATTTGTAATACCAAATCAAAATTAATAGTAATGGAGTCATGGACCACAATAAGGCCTAAAGCTTTTGTTGGTGCTTTGAGTTTAAAGTCGCCCAAACTTATTTTTAATGCACCTGAAACACATGTAGTTTTATTTTCGTCCATGGATACTGGAATTTTGTAGGTATTGGTTTTTCCCGCAATCTTAATTTCTACTCCCGCGTTTAATGATGAATCTTGTAGTATGTTCCCATCAATTTCCTTTAGTTTTAACAATATCTGCGGGTAATCTCCAGATTGTAAAAGTTCGTTGAAATCCCTATTTATTCCTCTACTACCACAGTCAAAACCCATGTTGTTCAATACCAAAGCAGCCTTTTTAAAAATATATTTCCCACCAATATTCTCATAATGAACAGGAATAGATTCCTTTATTCTATCAATGTCAAAAGCACAACTAAAGGAATTTATATTGGTAGTCCCCGAAATCGTCAAGCTACTTTCAGGTGCAATAGTAACTACCGAATCGTTAACAGGGGAGTCCTTGAAATTAAAAGCAAGTAATAAAAAAATTGTAGTAAAGCCCAATACTTTTTTCATTATCTGTATTTAGGAGTTTGTCATTTGCTTTTTAAAGTTTGCCCGAGCCATATTACACTCTTGTGCCCGGGCAAACTATAATATCATTTAAGTCTTAGGATAGACTCTATAATACTTAGAAACTAATTACCGCTTCTAGCATCAATCCTTTAAATTCGCCGTCATTTAAGATACTTGTTGTTGGGAAATCATCATACTGTTGGTTTACATATTCTACTTTGGCGAGGATATTTTTCGTCATAAACCATCCTGCTCCCAATTGAAATCTTGAGATATCAATGTCATCCCCAGTGCTTTCCTCCGCATTTACCATATTATACCTACCTCCCAAATATAAATTTTCATCTTTCCCAAATCTGTAGATCAATTCCCCGGCGTATTGAGTTGCCGTTCTGTTGGAAGTTTCAATATCGGCTTTTCCACTTGTATGCTCAAAAGTTCCGAAAAACTCCAATCCCCTATATTTTACAAATGGATTGATCATAACGGCTGTTACTTGGTTCCTCATGTTAGGATTATACCTTCCTGACCTGAAATTACCGCTGGTGGAAGCAGTTTCATCTTCCATAACAAAATAGTACCTAGATCCAGCACGGTCTGCACTGTACAAATATGAATTTGGCACATAACCTGTGGTATAAACAGACCCCATGATCCGATATCTTAAATCGTCATTGGCTTGTTTGTCGTATCCCAATTTTGCCAAGAAGGAGGCACCACCAGTTGATCCGTCGGTTTTGTTGACCGCCTGATTTAATTTACCATTTGCAATACCTAACATACTTATAAATCCATTTTTACGGAAATATACTTCCCCTCCTACCTCTGTGGTAAAGGCATCCATGATCAAGTTACCTACAAAAGGATTGTACATGGCCTGGGCATTATCTGTTCTCCTAAAATGAGCGTCCCCATAGTTATTCTCCATATGCCCAATCTTAATAGTTACATACTGCATAACATTTTCCATAAATCCTTCACGGATAAAATCCAGCTTGTCTATTTGGAAGTACCCTCCCTTAACATAAGGTTCAGGATGGTGTCTTGAGGACAAATATGTTCTCAAGTGCATTCTTATCCCATCATACAAAGCAACATCAAGATCTAAGTTAGCGGTAGCCAAATTAAAATTATAACCGATATCCTTAAGGACTACAGCCCCTGAATTGCTATGATCTACGGCCTGATATTGCAGGGTGGATGACCCTCCTATTCTTACTTTCACCCCATCGAAAACAGAAACTGTATCCTTTGGTGCTTCAAATACATTGATCCCACTTTTATCGGGTTGTCTGAAATTATCCAGTTTACGGTCCTGTGCATTTAGACCTATTCCTGTTACTACTAGTGTTGCACAAATTACATTTTTAAGAAATGATGTCATATTCGTATATTTAATTGATAATAATTCTATTTAGTTAAGACTGTATTAAATTTTATAGTGATGTCGTCACCTGTGGTTATAGTTCCCAGTAATGCTTTGGGCGGGTCAATTTTGTAATCGGTCATTTTTAATTTCTTTACTCCCGTAAGGGTTACCTTATTGCCTGTCAATGTCATTTCCAAATCCAGGGAAATAGCTTTTTTTACGCCGGAAATTGTCAGGTCTCCAAGAGCATTTACTTTGAATTTCCCGTTACCGTTGGGTTTTACTTCTTTAACTTCTACCAGTTGGAAGACAATTTTTTTATGTGTCTTGGTCTTTAATGCCTTGTAGGTGTTTTTGTCCATAGAAGACTTTCCGCTTTTTAAGCTTTCAGAATCTACCTCTAGACTTAGCTGTTCCAATTCCCCGGTCTCAGTATTTTTAAATATCAAGACTCCCGACTGGTTTTCTGCATTTATTTCCCAATCGTGTAAACTTGAAGTACCTAGTACTAATAAGGACGATTCCCCATTTAATACATAGTACTTTTGAGCCGTAAGGCTGTTGCTAAAAAGTAAAAACACAAATAAAACCCCTGTTACGATTCTGCTCAAATTGAATCTCATCATAATATTATTCTTTAGTATTGTGATGCAAAACTCCTGATATATAAAGGAGGCTAATATGAGAATTATCATCTTTTAGAAAATAGGACTATTAACGTCTTTCCTAAATTTTTATACTATTTTGGGATGTCTACTAGATTATTTAACTTAAAACCTTGTGCTCCAGAACCTTTATATGAGCAATTGTAATTAAGGAAGATTTCGTTTGTTTTTAAAATGGAAGGTTTCGCCTGTTTTTATTAGGAAAAAATTAACAAATATCGACTTGAGAAGTAGTTGGTCCATTCCCAAATGAAGAGCTTGTTATAAAATAATAAACCCTCAAAACATTAAAACTTTGTTTTGAGGGTTAACTTATGTAGACTTTACTTTCTATTTCCTCTAATTTTTAGAACTCAGTTGAGCCCCATAAAAAAGGCTATTTTCTGATTACAGAGAAATATTTACAGTGTTTTCTGCCTCCAATTTCGACTTGGAAGGTCTTCACTCCTGTTATTATAAAATTTTTTTTACTAGAAAATTTAAATTAATTGGCCACTTTAATCAGTAAAGCCATAGCCTAAATTCATTTCCATTAGTGACTCAAGGAGTTGACGAGCTTTCCTGTAAAGGCAGTCGGCCCTTGTACCAATTGTCCAATCCATTTAAAAAGTCCACCTCGATTAAAAGGTACAAAATCAAATCGGAGAATAGCTTCCGGCGACTCATCCCCTTTTATGATAAGTTCGTCCGCAATCTCAAAATCCAGGAATTTGATTCCGTCCACACGTTCTTCCAAGCGATCGCTATATATAATACGGTTACCGGATTTACCAAGATAAAATCGGATTGCAACATAAGTACCTGGCTCCAAAGTAAGCACACTTTTAGATTTTAGAAAAAGACCGGTATGCATCCCTTTAATGGGTATTGAAGCCTGACCAGGGAAGTCACTAATGAAATGCTCTTGCCCCTTATTATCTATGGCAGAAAACCTATTAATGTTCAAATACATTTCCGTCACTTTCATATCCGTGGAATAGGAATTGCGCAATACCAAATCCTTTATACATTTTCCTTCGTAGTCCAATTGGTACCTGTCGGATATATGAGGAACCACTTGCCAAGTCTTGGGATAAAAATTCATATTTTTCATAACGAAGTATTTTAAATAATACACGTACAAAATTATAGAGAGGTATCTATTATTAAAACAAGTAGATTTTCCAATTTATGTACTATTTTATCCTTAGAATAAAAATGAATCTTATAGAAATGTTAATATCGAGTACAATTAAGTTAATTCATTCTTGTTTGCGGTTAAATAATTCCTACATCTAATCATAATGGAATTAAGTTGCTAGTGCCTTTAAATAATTTAAGTATACCTCATAGTTCAAAACAAATATGATACTTTCATCTTAAAGTTTCGATAAACATAGAGTGGTAATGAGCCATTTAAAAAGTAATATTTACAAACGGTAGTATAGGGCTGGTATAAACACTTTCATCTTTCTTATAAAGTAGATTATATTTTGCTCCTACAGATATTTTTTCATTAATATTCCAACCTAAGCCAACAAACAAGGCTGAGTCCCAATAATTATCAGTGATTTTTCCAGTGTCGGTTTCTGTTTTGGTGGACACTTTTAATTCTGCAAATTCCAATAAAGTAGTCAATTGTTTAATAGGCCTATACTGGGTTATTACATTGGCCCCAAATGTGGTTGTATTCTGTAAATCCTTAATAGCGGAATAACTCCCTTGGATTCCACCACCAAGACTCACTTTATTGCTTACAGCATATATTAAATTGGGAGCTAAGCTAATATTGGTGCCCCCAACAAAACTTAGTCCAAATCCAAAGCCAAATTTCAATCTATTTTCCGTTTTGGAGGTACTATCCACTACCGCAATTTCTGTAGTTTGCGAAAATGCATTTTGACTAGATACGCACACTCCAATAGTTATGGCGATTGTCAAGAATAATTTGTTAAATTTCATAATGGTTCTTTTAATGGTTGGTGGCCGTTGCAGAAGTGCTCTACGTATAAGATATTGACCCTAGTAGGTTGTTTTTACGGAGCCATTCGGAGAACCGGCCTTGGTTGGATTTGCCGGATAAAAATGGTCAGGAAGCCTTGGAATG
>NZ_PHQQ01000024.1 GCF_002909235.1 Arenibacter catalasegens | reverse complement strand
CCTTTAACGCCTCAATGGCCACTTTGGCCTTGAACGATGCACTGAATTTTCTTCTTGATCTCTTCATATTTGACAGGGTTAAATTACAACTTAACTTGCTGTCCTAAAATTGGGGAGTATTATAATAGATGAAAATTGTCTATAATTTAGCCTATTTTTGATATTATTCCTTATGAAAACTTACTAAATGAGGCCTGATGCATGGAAACATGTAATGAACGATAATCCTTTAAATTATTATAGAACGTGATATTTAACTTGCATGATAGTTGGGACACTCTTATGTTGACAGAATTTGATAAGCCTTATTTTAAATCCCTTATCAATTTTGTTGAACAGGAGTATAGGGAGAATACCTGTTACCCACTGGAGCGCGATATTTTTGCAGCATTTGATCATTGTCACCTAATCGATACCAAAGTTATCATTATAGGTCAGGATCCATATCATGGACCTGGACAGGCCAATGGACTTTGTTTTTCTGTAAATGATGGTGTGGCACACCCGCCTTCCCTGGCTAATATTTTTAAGGAGATCGATATGGATTTGGGAACCTCGTACCCTAAAAGCGGGAATTTAGAGCGTTGGGCGAATCAAGGAGTTTTATTGCTCAATGCAACCCTGACGGTTAGGGAGCATGAAGCGGCTAGTCACCAAAACCAAGGATGGGAGATTTTTACAGATACCTTGATCCATAACCTATCAGAAGCCATGGAGGGCCTTATATTTTTGTTATGGGGCGGTTTTGCCAAAAAGAAAGCAAAATTGATCGATGCCCAAAAGCATCATATTTTAACTTCTGGACATCCATCACCTTTGAGTGCCAATAGGGGATATTGGTTTGGTAACAAGCATTTTAGTAAAACGAACAAAATATTAACGGATAAAGGAGAACTGCCAATTAACTGGAAATAGGCGTTTTATGGGTTATTTGTTTTTAAATATGGTATTTAGTGAACTAACACTACTTAAAACACCAGTATTTCAAAAATGATGTAACAAATGAATAATTATATGATTTTTTTATCCAAAACAGGTAATGAAGTATGAACTAAATCTATATTTGTACTTTTTGTTAAATATTTTTACAAAATTTACAAAAGCACTTTTGATTTAAACATTTAAAAATTAATGAATTCTACTAGATTAAAATGGGTATTATTGGTTGATGACGACGGAACAACCAATATGCTAAATAAACTTTTTTTAAAAAAGCTTATTCCGGATTTAGAAATAGATACTGTTACGGACGGACATAGAGCCTTGGATTTCATTGAGAAAAATATTAATGATATAGACGAAGGTAGTTTCCTGTTGATTCTAGATATCGAAATGCCAGTAATGAATGGATGGCAATTTTTGGAGGCCTTTAATATTCTATTTAGAGAGGAAGAAAAGGAAAAGATTGTTGTAGCTGTATTAACCGCTAATGGAAGTGAAGAGGTGACGTATAAAGCATTGTCCAATTCCCGAGTTAAAGAGTGCCTTCATAAGCCATTGTCCGATATAAACTTTAGAAGTATAATTCAATCTTATTTTTACGACTAGAAGTTAGTCATGGAGTAAAGCCTGAAAAGCTGCAGCAACCAAAATTCACGAGTAAATAATCGCTGTACTAGGAATAATCTTATCAATAAGTTTTAGGTCTTTTAAGGTGTGTTGTACCAATTGCAGGTCTTGCTTGTCCATATTTTGTTGTCCCCATTCCGTTAAGGATAACCAATGTTGAATATCTTCCAACTGCTGCTGGTAGGTATTGGCCAAAGTACGATCTATACTAGGTATTCGTTTAAAATCAGAGGTATACACATTAATGATCTCTAGAATATGTGCCAAGGCTCCAGAATTTTCGGATATGAACTTATCGGTGGCAGCAATCACAAAACAGGGCCACGGAGTTGGACAATCGGTAATTCTTCTAAATATTCCTTGGTCCACCAACGGTTTTGTGGTAAATCTTTCCCACATAAAATAATCGGCCTTACCTTCTGTTAAAGAGGCTACCGCGCCATCTAGGTTATTGACCACATCAAATTTCAAATCTTTGGTGTCCCAGTCTTCTTTTTGTGCATTAACATAAGCCATTAAATGGCTGCCACTGCCATACCTACTTATGGCCGCTGTTTTACTTTTTAAATCTTCCAGTGTATTGTAGTCACTTTTTTCGGCAACATGGATGCCCCATAGAAGTGGTGTAGCTATGTATTTTTGAACTATTTTTGAGGGATTGCCCTCTGTAATACTCTTCACGATCCCTTCCGTCAGGATAATGGCCAAATCGGTTTCATTGTCCTGTAATAATTGTGCCATTTTACCGGTTCCTTCTGGGATATCCTTCCATTGCAAGTTAATTCCCCTAGCTTCAAAAGCTCCTTCTTCGATAGCCAACTGCCATGGAAAATTAAAGTGTTCGGGAACACCAATAATATTTACATTTTTCAAATCACTGTTCTTTTAAATGGTTTGTTAATCTAATATTAATTTTAATGAGCAATAGTTGACTTCATCCATATTTGAAATTGAAAGGTGTAAAACACTGACAAACAATAATGTAATAGAAATGGACTATTACATTATCCAGCTATCTTTTTCAAGGCAAAATTAATTAATTCGGAGATGGCCAGATCTGGTTTTAAAGAAAACTTACCGTTGGGCCTATTTGCAAGTATACAGTTTAAGGAAACGGCCCTATGGCCCAGTAATTTTGACAAACCGTATATCCCTGAGGTTTCCATTTCCAAATTCGTGATCCGTTTATTCTCAAAATAAAAACTGGCTAATTTAGTATTCATTTCATCATCTTCCAATTTTAGGCGTAATCTACGGCCTTGTGGTCCATAGAAACCAACATTCGTAGCCGTAAACCCGAGTTGGATTTTGTCCGATAAAAATTTTTCGGCCAAGGAGCTATCATAGGTAACAACATAGGGAGTTGACTTATCCTTAAGCCAATTCATGTGCGCTATAAATGCTTGCTGTATCTGTGGGTGCTGAATATGGGTGCTGTCGTAAAAATGCAATAGACTGTCTAGACCAATAGCATATTCGCTCAATAGAAATGAATCTACAGGTATATCGGGCTGAATGGCACCAGAAGTACCAATTCGGATAATATCCAATTGCCTTCTCTCCTTTTTTATGGTCCTGGTGTTAAAATCTATGTTTGCTAAGGCATCCAACTCATTTAGAACAATATCTATATTGTCGGTGCCTATGCCGGTAGATGTGACGGTAATACGCTTATTGTTTAGCCATCCCGTATGGGAAAGGAATTCGCGCTTGCCTTTTCTTATATCGATCTTATCAAAATATTGGGAAACACGCGCAACCCTGTCTGGGTCACCAACGGTAATTACAGTATCTGCTAGGTCTTGCGGTAATAAGTTAAGGTGGTATACGCTTTTGTCTGCGTTAAGGATTAGCTCTGATGAACCAAATTTCATTTTATAATTTTAATATGCGGTCCGTCTCAGAGTTATACAGAAAATTATATTTTAAGGCACCGCCCAGATAAGCATCATTTTCTTGTATACAGGAATAATAGCTAGTTTTTCCTTCTAGTATTTCCATACCCTTCTTTGACAATTTAACAGGATTGAAATTGGTGAAAAGTGGTTTTAGTTTAGTTATCACCCGGTCGTATTGGGTATCGCCAAAACCATAACGGCCTTGATTTGTTAAAACGGTATTCAGTAATGCTACCTTGGATTTAGGTTTGGTACTACGGGCTAGACGTAAAACATTATTCTCTACTTCATTAAGGCCATTTCTAATGCTTGGGAATCGCAATAAATGGGCTTCGATAGCCCCTGAAAGGTGAGAGAATTGAAAACTGGAAAAGTCTTTTAAATTCTCCAATCTAATTGGGTTGTCGCTGCAATACAATTGCCAAACATAGTCGGCATATTCTATATCGTCCTGAGTTAAAAGGGTACGATTGGTAAATAATTTGCGTAATTGTTCGTCATCCAATTCCCCAAGCCCTGACAGATTTTCAAAATTTTCATCCTCGTCACAGGATACCAGGGAAATTTCGGCATATGGCCTGTGGGTTTTTAGCCAACTGATTACGGCCAACATATTTATTTGATCAAAAAGATCATAATCGAACCAAAGGACTATGCGGTCTTCCTGTTTGTGATTACACAAAGTTCTATATTCCTTTAAAGTTTTATCAATAAACCAAGACTTCGATACCTTATAATTTTTGTTTAAAAATTCAAACCTAGTTTTCCAAAAGGATTCGCTCCCAACATTGGTTTCGGTCTTACCTTCGCATAGCATTTCGCGCCAGGTAATAATATCCCCGTCCAACTTCAAGGATTTTAATTTTTCGGTGAACATGTCACCGTTTGTAATGTGTAATTGGGAACTCATTGTAGTGGTGGTTTAGGTTGTGGCTAATAAATGTAGTGTTTTATCTGATATTCAAAAAATAATTAACAAAAATCTAACCTCCAACGCGTTTTACCTTAAAACCTTTCTCTTGTAATATTTTCATTATTTTATCCCTATAATCGCCTTGTATGATTATAGAATCGTCCTTAAAGCTTCCGCCAACGCTGAGCTTGGTTTTAAGTTCTTTAGCTAATTGTTTAAAATCCTTATCGGCGCCTGTATAGCCCTCCAAGATGGTAATAGGTTTTCCTTTCCTTTTCTCATACTTACAAATAATAGGGTCCTCCTGCAACCAAATGTCCTTTTTAATACTCTTTTTTTGGTCATCTTCAGATGGCTTATGTTCGGGAAATAGATTTTTTAACTGATCTTGTAAGTCCATTTTTTTATTCTAATAATTGTGCTAAAATAGTATTTCAAGGCAAAAATAAAAACCCATTCTTCACAAAGTACCATTTTGTTGGAATGGGTTGTAGTACAGTAGTTGCCCAAAGTTATTCCATTGGAAAATCCTCATCGTCCATTACCTCTTCCATTTGTTTTATATGCCTTTCCGTGTGGCCGGACATAAATAGTAGTATTTGATACGCATCAACAGTTCCAAACGGAAGCTGTTGATAACGGTTTCGCAGATCGTCCTGGGTACTTTTTACGAAATCTATATGTTCCTTTCTTTTGGATTTGAATTCTGCGACTGTTTCTTCATAACTACCGTATTTACCTGATGGTTCAAAAGCCTCTCCCGTTTTGACTTTATTACTACGATCTTCGATCATGGCAATTAATTGTTCATCGGAGACTTTAACTTCTCCACGTTTGGAGGGGTCCGCTTTATTGGCCAAAGTGCCTTGAAGCATACCAAAGATCATATTTTCGGAGATTGCGATATGTTCTGCACATTCCGCGATGGACCATGAGTCATCAGTTATTTTGTAGTTGAGCTGTGCCTCACTTAGACCTTCCAAGGTATTTAAAAAATGATCGTGGGATTCCGTCATTTCTTTAACAGCGAATTCTCTTTCAGCATCTGTCAGGGTTGATGTAACTACACCAAATGCTAAAACAGTTAATAATACAAATGGTAAAATTAATTTTTTCATAGTGTCCATGTTTAAATTGTTAATACTAAAGGTTGTTTACTTCCATAGACACTAATAAAGCTTATGTTTACTATGTAATTAGGCCTAGGTCGATCAGTCTTTCATGTAAAAAGTCCCCAGCATTAATGTCTTCAAATTGTTTTGGGTGGTCATCATCCACGCAATTCTCCAGACAATCTAAAGGCATTTCGCTAATGGGGTGCATGAAAAAGGGCACGGAGTACCTGGAGGTGCCCCATAACTCCTTGGGAGGATTAACTACTTGGTGAATGGTAGATTTTAATTTGTTATTGGTTAATCGGGAGAGCATATCGCCTACATTGATCATCAATTGATCAGGTTGGGCTATGGCATCTATCCATTCCCCTTTGTGATTTTTTACCTGAAGCCCCTTGCCGTGAGCTCCCATTAAAAGGGTAATTAGGTTGATATCCCCATGGGCGGCTGCTCTTACGGCATTTTTTGGTTCGTCTTTAATAGGTGGGTAGTGTATGGGCCTTAAAATGGAATTGCCATTTTTAATGAATTCATCAAAATAAGTTTCCTCTAGGTCTAAGTGTAGGGCAAGTGCACGCAGCACATACTTTGCCGTTTTTTCCAACATTTCATAGGTTTTCTTACCAGTCTCATCAAAATGTTTCAATTCCTTGACCTCAACGTTGGGGGGATATACTTTTTCCAGTTTAGGATTATCTTTCACATATTGACCAAAATGCCAAAATTCCTTTAAATCGCCTTCCTTTCTTCCTTTCGCGTGTTCTTTTCCAAAAGAGGTGTATCCCCGTTGCCCTCCAATGCCCGGAATTTCATATTTATCTTTCACTTCCTGGGGAAGGCTAAAAAAATTCTTTATCTCGGTATATAGGTCCTCCACCAATTTTTCGGACAAAAAATGACCGCTTAAGGCAACGAAACCAATATCTTCAAAGGCATTGCCTATTTGTTTTATAAATTCCTCTTTCCTTTTTTTATCGCCGGATATAAAATCTTCAAGATTTACACTGGGTATCGCACTCATCACCATTATATTTAATTCCATCAAAGTTAATAAATATATAGGCAATCTTCTCAAAAAAATATTCGGCTTTGTTTTTCCGTTTTGTTACATTTATAAATTATTAGCGATAAAAAGTATAAAAACATAACATGCAATATAAAGGCGATAGTGTTGATAAGACCATGCAATTAAAGCTTTATCAACGAATGTTAAAACCTCGATTGATCGAGGAAAAAATGCTGATTCTCTTGCGTCAAGGGAAAATCACAAAGTGGTTTAGCGGGATAGGACAGGAGGCTATTTCAGTAGGAGTTGCAAGTGCTTTGATCTCAGACGAATATATACTGCCCATGCACCGTAATTTAGGGGTCTTTACCACGAGGAACATACCTTTACATAGACTTTTTTCCCAATGGCAAGGAAAGGCGAACGGCTTTACAAATGGTAGGGACAGAAGTTTTCATTTTGGGACCCAAGAATATAAAATAGTGGGAATGATTTCCCATTTAGGCCCCCAATTGGGAGTGGCAGACGGGATCGCTCTCGCAGATGTTTTAAAAAACCGAAAAAGGGTGACGGCAGTTTTTACAGGTGAAGGTGGTACTAGTGAGGGCGATTTTCATGAGTCTTTAAATCTTGCGGCCGTATGGGAATTGCCCGTATTGTTTTGTATTGAGAATAATGGGTATGGTCTTTCTACGCCAACAAATGAACAATACCGCTGTGAGAATTTGGCGGATAAGGGGATAGGATACGGAATGGAATCGCATATCCTGGACGGTAACAATATCTTGGAGGTTTTTTACAGGGTTGATGAGATATGTAAAAGTATGCGCAAAAATCCAAGGCCTGTTTTGTTGGAATTCAAAACCTTCAGGATGCGAGGCCATGAAGAGGCCAGCGGAACCAAGTACGTGCCGGAGGAATTATTGAATGCATGGCAGGAAAAGGATCCGATCGTAAATTTCGAAAACTTTCTTTTGGATGAAAAGATACTTTCACCTGATCTGATAGAAACCTTTAAAAATGAAATATATGCCGAAATCGACTACGATCTTAAGAAGGCTTTCGCCGAACCGGAAATAGAAGTAAATAAAACCAAAGAGTTAAACGATGTTTATAAATCTTTTGATTATAAAGCATATAACCACGGTCCCAAAACTAAAAATATTAGACTGATAGATGCCATATCCCAAGGGCTGAAACAAGCTATGGAAAGACATGAAAACCTTGTTTTAATGGGGCAGGATATTGCAGATTATGGTGGCGTTTTTAAAATCACCGAAGGTTTTGTTGATACCTTCGGGAAGGGGCGAATTAGAAACACCCCAATTTGTGAATCCGCTGTGGTTTCGGCAGCCATGGGGCTCTCCATAAACGGAGTGAAATCGGTAATGGAAATGCAATTTGCCGATTTTGTGAGTACTGGATTTAACCCTATTGTAAACTACTTGGCCAAGGTGCATTACCGTTGGGGAGAAAATGCCGATGTGGTCATAAGGATGCCTTGTGGTGCCGGAGTGGGGGCAGGACCATTTCACTCCCAAACCAACGAGGCTTGGTTTACGAAGACCCCAGGTTTAAAAGTGGTATACCCAGCTTTTCCTTATGATGCTAAAGGGCTTTTGGCCACTGCCATAAACGACCCCAATCCAGTATTATTTTTTGAACATAAAGGGCTTTACAGGAGTATTTACCAAGAAGTGCCAGAGGATTATTACACTTTGCCTTTTGGTAAAGCGGCCCTCTTGAGGGAAGGATCGGATGTTACCATAGTTAGCTATGGCTTGGGTGTGCATTGGGCCTTGGAAACTTTAAAAGAAAATCTGGATATAAAGGCGGACTTGTTGGACCTTAGGACCTTGCAGCCCATGGATATGGAGGCAATTTATATCTCTGTAAAAAAGACAGGGAAACTCATTATCTTACAGGAAGATAGTCTGTTTGGGGGAGTGGCTAGTGATATATCCGCATTGGTAATGGAAAACTGTTTTAAATTTTTGGATGCCCCCGTAAAAAGGGTTGCTAGTTTAGAGACTCCTATTCCCTTTGCCAAAAATTTGGAAAATAATTATTTGCCCAAGGAACGTTTTGCTCATGAGTTAATTGAATTGCTAGCCTATTAAAATTTTCTAGGATATATAAGATGGTTAAAATGCATATGATTACAGCAGAAGAAAAACTCAAGGAGCGCATAAAGGAGCTTACCTGTTTATATGAGGTAACTTCAATAATTGTGAATTGTGACTACGATCAAATTGAAGATGCCATGAAGGGTATTTTACATTGTTTACAGAAAGCTTGGCGTTATAGTGATGAGGCCCATGTAAAGTTTGTTTCGGACCAGTACCATATAGCCACGACAGATTTTCCGATAGATGGCGTTTATCTGGAATCCAATGTGCAAGTGTTTAATAGGAAGGTTGGTGAAATCCACGTGGCCTATCCCAAGGCAAAATATAATTTATCCGATTTCTTGGAAGAAGAAAATAAATTACTGAAAAATGTTTGTTTGGAAGTCGGTAATCTTTTGGAGAGAAAGCAAATAAAGGACAATGAAATAATTATAAAACGCAAAATGGAAAGAGCGGACCGCCTAGGTATTCTGGGAGAAATTACCGCTGGTATTGCACATGAGCTAAATACTCCATTGGCCAATATACTTGGATTTTCAGAATTGTTAAAAACTAGGATTTCGGAGGATACTGAAGCCAATAAGGACCTTGATAAAATTATAAATAGTGCCATCTTTTCCAGGGAAGTGGTTAAAAAGTTAATGTTCTTTGCTTGTGAGATGCCTCAGCAAATGACCTTGGTAAATATAAACCCCATCATTGCCAATGCCATTAATTTAATGGAACCCAGTTTTAACAAAAAGAGAATTGTTCTCGAACTCCATTTTAATGCCGAACCCATTTTTCTAAGAGTAGATACCATCCAATTGACCCAGGTTATTTTTAATTTGGTACTTAATGCCATATATTTCTCACCAGTTAAAGGGAGGATACTAATTAAAGTACAGGAGATTAAGGATAACGTAGAAATAATAATATCGGATGAAGGACCAGGTATCGACCCCAAAAACAGGGATAAGATCTTTGAGCCCTTTTACAGTACCAAGCCTGTTGGGGAAGGGTCTGGATTGGGCTTAAGTGTTGTACATGGAATAGTTAAAAGTCATAAAGGGGTTATAAGCTATAGTTCCAACAAGGCTAAAGGGACTATATTTACCATTGTTTTTCCGAAAATTTAATATTATGGGTTTTAATAAAGAAAATGTACTGATCGTAGATGATGATGTAAACATATTGGAGCTTATTCATAGACACTTACAATCGTTTAATTACCACACCTATAAAGCAGTTTCAGTTAAGGAGGCCTTGGCAATTCTAAAAGATTCCAAAATTGATTTGGTGATTACAGATCTGAAGATGCCCGATGTAGACGGCTTACAATTGGTAAAATACGTGTCCGAACATTATCCAAAGCTTCCAAAATTGGTAGTAACGGGTTATCCATCGGTTGATGATGCCTTGAGTGTTATAAAATCAGGGGCGTTGGATTATTTGGTAAAACCTTTTACCAAGGAAGAATTGAGGCAGGCAGTCATAAAATCATTCTCGGGCAAATCTGTAGATAAGGATGGGGCTAAAAATAATTTAAACTCCAGAAAGCTAAATGCTGGAGATTATGGCGGTTTAATAGGGGAGTCGGAAGCGATAAAAAAGGTAACCGATATTATAGATAGGGTAAAAGACAACAAAGCCACAGTTCTCATTCAAGGGGAAAGTGGGACAGGTAAAGAGTTGGTAGCCCGATCAGTACACTATACAGGTAAATTTTCCAGAGCCCCTTTTATTGCAGTGAATTGCGGGGCGATTCCAGAAAGCCTTTTGGAAGCGGAGCTTTTTGGATACGCCAAAGGTGCTTTTACAGGTGCTAACGAAAACCGAAACGGGTTTTTTCAAGCAGCAGACAAAGGCACCCTTTTTTTAGATGAAATAGGGAATGCCTCCCTTGCGGTCCAATCCAAATTGTTAAGGGCGCTACAGGAAAAAGAGGTGTTAAAAGTAGGTTCCCAGAAAGTAGAGAAAATAGATATCCGGGTCGTTGCGGCAACTAATAGTGATTTGTATTCCCAGGTACAAAAAAAAATGTTCAGGGAAGACCTTTATTATAGGTTGACCGTTGTGGAAATAAATGTTCCTTCGCTCAGGGAGCGCAAAGAGGACATACCTTTATTGGTTGAAAAGTTTCTACTAAAATATGGTGTTGAGTATAAGGATAGGTTGGTGACCATTGCTCCCGAAGCCTTAGCGCTATTGTCACGTTACCCTTGGCCTGGTAATATCAGGGAGTTGGAAAACGTAATTCAAAGAGCGGTAATTATGTGCAATAAAAGAATCGAAATAGACGATTTACCGGATAATTTGAAGTACAAAATAGATTTTCCCGAAGACAATCTCCTTCCATTAAGGGAAGTTGAGAAAAAATATATCTTAAAGGTGTTGGAAGCAACGGGACAAAATAAATCACAAGCGGCAGAAATTCTGCAGATCGACCGCAAAACGCTTCGTCAAAAAATTCAATAATTCCTTATTGAATGCTGGGGAAAATATACCCATCTGGGGAAATTATCCCACAATTTCATTTCAATAATTTTTATTGACAACTAGTCAATATGTTGTTTTACAGGTGTTTGTGCATTTGTGGAATACTTTCTGCTGTTTTTGGCATTCAACTTGCTTTTAACGTATTTCTAAATTCCACCGCTATGCGAGATGATACTAGTTTATGTCCGAGTTGTGAGTATTTCAAAACTTGTGTACTCACTAAAAACAAGACCCGTATTTGGCAGTGCAACGAATATGAATCCGCGGATTCAGGAGTAATGTCTAACGGAGGTCAATTGATTTTAAAAAGTGAAGTTAGATTATGCTAAATAGAATTTGATGATTACGAAGGCAAAAAAAGAGTCGAAACAAGGTATGTTGGAAAACGTGATGCGTCAATTCAATCATGCCGCCGATATTATTAATTTAAACAGTAATATCAGAAAAATATTAAGTATAACCAATAATGAACTGCTAATACATTTCCCTGTTAAAATGGATAATGGCGATGTGGAAGTTTTTACAGGATACCGAGTACAGCAGAATAATGCTCTAGGACCATATAAAGGTGGACTTCGTTATCATCCAACAGTGGATATAGATGCTGCTAAGGCCCTAGCTATGTGGATGACATGGAAAACATCTTTGGCAGGTTTGCCCTATGGTGGAGCAAAGGGAGGAATACAGATAGACCCTTCTAAATATTCCAATTCGGAATTGGAAAGGATTACAAGAAGATTTACATATGCACTGGGCGATAATATTGGTCCAGAGCACGATATTCCCGCACCGGATGTAAATACCAATTCACAGACTATGGCCTGGATTGTGGACACTTATATGTCCACAAAATCTCCTGCCGAAAGGTCTAAAAATCAGCATGTGGTAACGGGAAAACCGTTGGGATCTGGAGGATCGGAAGGCAGGGATAGGGCAACAGGATATGGTGTTTTTCTAACTATAAAACTGTGGGCCGAAAAGAAAAAAGTGGACCTAAAGAATAGAAGGTTCATAGTACAAGGTTTTGGTAATGTTGGATATTGGACCGCCCATTTTTTAGAAATCGAAGGAGCCAAATTGGTAGGTGTTCAGGACGCGTATGGCAGTATTACCAATAGTAATGGCATTGAAGTGTCCCAATTGTTCCAATATATGCAAACTAACAAAGGGAGTATCGTGGGATATAGCTCAGCGGAAGCAGTTGATAAAAACCAATTTTTCGAATTGGACTGTGATATCTGTATACCAGCTGCCCTGGGCAATCAAATTACTGCCGAAAATGCTAGTAAAATCAAGGCATTTTTAATAGCAGAGGGAGCTAACGGCCCCACAGATGTAGAAGGTGAAGCGATTTTGCTTAAGAACGGTGTTGGAATAATACCGGACATCCTCTGTAATTCAGGAGGTGTCATAGGTAGTTATTTTGAATGGTTGCAGAATAGAAATGGGGAGCTGTGGCAATTAGAAGAAGTTTTGTTCAAGTTGGAAAAGAAAATGAAGGAAGTCTTTGAAAAGGTCTATGAAATGGCCGAAAAAAGAGACGGGGATATGCGGACAGCAGCCTATATCATCGCTATAGAACGGATAGAAAAGGCCTATGTTCAAAGAGGGATATTTCCATAAATAATAAAAAAAATACAATATTATGAAGTACGGAAATTTAGTATTGGAAGAGAAGGAATTCGTCCTTCTAAAACGTTTGGTAAATGTATCTGGATTTTATACGGACAATACATACAAGAATTCGATTAATAAATTAACAGAAGAATTAACGTCGGCAGTTATTTATAATGAGGAGGAGATGCCCAAGGATGTAATAAGATTTAATTCCATGGTTACCATCCAAGCGGTAAACGGATGGTCTAAGCAATTCCAATTGGTAATTCCATCGCAAGGTGATTTTAAAAACAGTAAAATATCTATTTTAACGCCTATGGGTGCTGCGGTTATTGGTTATGCGAAAGGAGATGATATTGTTTGGGAGTTTAGAAACGGGGAACAAACCCTGAAAGTTGCAGAAGTATTGCAACAACATAGCACAATTAACTCCGATATCTTATTGTAATTATGGAGGTATTTTATGAGCATGATTCGGATGATAAATTAATTGCCAAAAAAGATGCTCTAGAGCTAAATAATTGGATCGATCATCTTGTTGGTAATGGTGAGGAATTGGTTAGTTTAATAACTATAGCCCAGAAGTTGGTCAATAGTGGAGATATGGTAGACGGGCTAAAAGATTCGGTTATGGAAAACAAATTGCTTTTAGGTGTTTTTTATAGATATAAGAACTCCATGATTAATCTGTATGAATGTGAGGATATGGAGTGTGACATTTATTATTTAAACAAGCACGAAGAGTACCGTAATTTATATGCATCCATTTTGCGGTCGATTCACAAGTTAAAAGAAGAACTGTACACTATGATATTAGTGGCATTATAAAGTTGGTTGTTAACAGTCTGTTTGTTGGTTTTAATATTAGAGTTTGGCTGTTAATGCACAAGGGAAAGCAATGCTTTCCCTTGTTTTTTTTGAGGTAACCTTAATTGGTCGGAGAGAACCAATTGTATTGGTTACCTTTTTTTTTTGGACTATGCTCACTTCGGTAAAGTCAATAAAATATCCTTTGGAGCAATCTATTTGCTCCCAGTTACATTAGTTTTGAACAAATTATATTAGGAAAGAAGACTGTCCTTTAATGCTTTAGTATTTTTATTAATAATATTAGCGGCGAGCACATACTTTTTTTCCACTTTCAACGTATATATGTTCAAATAATAAATATGAAAATTATGCATTTAAAAAAGGTTATATTTTTACTGGTACTTACAGTAGGTTTTGTTACTTCATGTTCCGTCTCCAAAGTGGCAAGGCAGGATAGAAAGGTGGTGACTGGCAACTGGATATTAAATAATGTTTCCTACCAAGGAGGTCAGGGAAAATTTGAATCCGTACTTTTTAATGACGCTAATGCCTCATGTTTCGAGGGAAGTACCTGGTTTTTTAGAAATAACAATAGTACAGGTAGCTATATGTTGGGAAATGCTGCCAATTGTGATGGTGCCGAACGCTTTATTCGTTGGTCTGTAGTTGATAGAGAGGGAATGACAAGTCAATTGCAATTTAAATTTATAGACGAAAAATATAAAGATATATCCGGAGGTCTTGGGTATAGGTTGGACATTGAAGTACTCAACGATCAACAAATGAGATTGACTTCAAAAGTTTCTGTAGAAGGAAAGCCATTGACCGTGGTATATGATTTCTCAAAAAACGATATAAATTAAAGGGTAAGGATTCCTAAACCATATTCAAATATGGGGACAAACTAGTATTGGCATAGTTTCTGTATAAATAGAGGTAGGAAATTCTATAAATAATTAGGACTAATATTAAATAATAAATATTAAAATCAGATGAAAAAAATAATTGTAAGTGGTTTGTCCATAATGATGATATTAGTTGCATTTAGTAGCTGTCAGGCAGTAAAAAACACTAATAAGAAGCAACGAGGTGCTGCAGTAGGTGCTGCTGGTGGAGCAGTAGTTGGAGGTGTATTGGGAAACAATATAGGTAAGGGCGGTAATACTGCCTTAGGTGCTATTATTGGTGCAGTAGTAGGCGGCGTTGCCGGTGGTTATATAGGCGATAGAATGGACCGTCAGGCAGAACGTATTGAAGAAGAGATTCCAGGTGCGGAAGTGACTAGGGTAGGTGAGGGAATAAACGTAACCTTTAATGAAGATGCTGGGGTATATTTCGATACCAATAAATCCGATGTTAAAGGAACCTCTGCAACAACCTTGGATCGCATGGTTGGTATTTTAAAGGAATATCCTGATACTAATATATTAGTTGAAGGTCATACCGATAGTGCTGGTCCAGACGATTATAATTTAAACTTATCAAAGCAACGTGCGCAATCTGTGACAAATTACCTAACTGTAAACGGTATCTCTAGAAATAGATTAACTACCGCTTGGTATGGTGAAGCACAGCCTAAAGCGGATAACGGCACCGCCGCTGGAAAAGCTAAAAACCGTAGAGTAGAACTTGTTATTGTAGCCAATGAGGCCTTACAAAAAGAAGCGCTTATAAAAGCCAAGCAATAAAATAGCTCGAACTTAAAATAAAACCCGACGATATCCGTCGGGTTTTTTGTTTATTTTCTGTACCTTTTCTTAATGGATGATTTTGATGTCGTAATTGTGGGAGGTGGTCTGGCAGGTTTAACGGCGGGCATACATTTGATAATAAAAAACTACAAGGTGGCTATTTTTGAATCCAAACAATACCCCCATCATAAGGTTTGTGGGGAGTATGTTTCCAACGAAATATTGCCATATATGGAGTTTTTAGGGGTTTCGTTACCTCAAACTTCCCAGCTTAATGAAATGTTATTTAGTACGGTAAATGGCAGAACATTAAGAGCCAAATTGCCTTTAGGGGGCTTTGGTCTTAGCAGGTATACTTTTGATCATATTCTATATAAAAAGGCTATGGCCTTGGGGGTATCTATTATTCCCGAAAATGTAACCTCTGTTGACTTCAATGGGAGCCATTTTAGGGTCTCCACAGATTCGGACAAAGAGTATTCTGGAAAATTTGTGATAGGAGCTTATGGGAAAAGAGGGATGCTGGACAAGGATTTACAGCGCGACTTTATTCAGAAAAAGTCACCTTGGCTGGGGATAAAAGCCCATTATAAACTGGACTCATTTCCTGTTAATCTAGTGGCCGTTCATAATTTTAGGGGTGGTTACGGTGGTCTGTCCAAAACCGAGAGCGGATCTGTAAATTTTTGTTACCTAGTTTCTTATGAAAGTTTTAGGAGGGAGAAGGATGTAAACAGTTTCAATCAAAATGTTATAGCTCAGAACCCTTATTTACATAAATTTCTAAATAAAGCCGAATTGCTATTTGATCAACCAATAGCTATAGGTCAGATTTCATTTCATAAGAAAAAACCAGTGGAAAAAAATATCATAATGTGTGGAGATACGGCAGGTTTAATACATCCTTTATGTGGAAATGGTATGGCTATGGCTATTCATAGCGCTAAAATGGCCTCAGAAATAATTCATAATTATTTTAGTAATGATAGTGTAGACCGGCATAAATTGGAAATGGATTATGAAAGGCAGTGGAGGCAAATGTTTTCTAGGAGACTTTGGATGGGAAGGAAGCTTCAGAGTGCATTGTTGAACGACAAAATATCAAATATAGCTATGGGCATACTAGCCAATTCTCCATATATGGTGAATAGACTTATTAAAACAACCCATGGACCAACGATTCAATGTCCATGAATTTCACGAGTCGTAGTAGGGAGATCGAGCTAATGGATGATGCCAATTTGGAGCCCTTGCTTTTACAAAAAATCTATGATGACATAAATATGGTCAATAATGTTTTGCAAGGTTTTGCCCTTTCCTTGGGAGCCATAAAAAGGATCATAAAAGAAAATCCTCAGAATTCCTATACTATTTTGGATATGGGTTGTGGCGACGGGGCCATGTTGAGAAAAGTTGCTGCCTATTTCGAGAGTGGATCTTTTGAGTTGAAATTAATTGGGATCGATTTAAATACTAAATCAATTCAGATCGCTAAGGAAAATTCTAAGGAATTTCCTAATATAAGATACTTGGAAGAAGATATTCTAGAATTGGAAGCCGACGACCTCCAATGCGATATTCTTCTTTGTACCTTGACGATGCATCATTTTGATTCAGAAGTAATACCAACTTTTATGAATCAGTTTGTAAGATTGAGCCGATTGGGAGTTATTATAAATGATTTGCAAAGAAGTAAAGTGTCATATTACCTTTTTCAGTTCTTTAGCTCTATTTTTATGAAAACACAGATTGCGAAACATGATGGCTTGGTTTCCATAAAAAGTGCATTTAAGAGAAAGGAATTAGTAGATTTTTCCAGCAAACTTCCAAATTTAGAACATGATATAAATTGGAAATGGGCGTTTCGGTATCTATGGATAATACGTATTAGGTAAAAAAATAAATCATATGAGTGAAACCAGGATAGTTGCTGTCACTAAAGCATTGCCGGCATACAGTAGAAACACCAAGGATATTTTACCTTTTGTGAATGAATGGATGAAGGGTCAGGATACACGGTTTCAGCGAAAAGTCCTTAAAATTTTTGAAGGGGCAGCAGTAGACAAACGTTACAGTATTATGGCTCCCGAGGAGGTTTTTGGTGTCACTTCTTTTGAGGATAAGAATAATGTGTATATCCGCGAAGTGAAGAAACTGGGAAGGACCGTTTTGAAAGATGCCTTGGCCAAGAGTAATTGGAAGCCAGACAGTCTGGACTATATAATAACAGTAAGTTGTACCGGAATCATGATACCTTCCTTGGATGCATACCTCATAAATGATTTAGATCTAAGGAAAGATATAGTTCGTTTACCTGTTACAGAGATGGGCTGTGCAGCAGGAGTTTCAGGTCTTATTTATGCCAGTAATTTTCTAAAATCCAATCCAGGGAAAAGAGCTGCCATCGTTGCTGTTGAAAGTCCCACCGCCACCTTTCAGCTCAATGATTATTCTATGGCGAATGTGATAAGTGCAGCAATTTTTGGTGATGGTGCGGCATGCGTATTGGTTTCTTCGGAAAAAGAGGCATTGGGCCCTAAGATCGTCGGTGAGGAAATGTATCATTTTACCGATGCCACTAAATTGATGGGTTTCGATCTTACCAATTCGGGCCTAAAAATGATTTTGGACCCCATGGTCCCACAGATGATTTCTGAACATTTTCCAGCTATAATTCATCCCTTTTTGAAGCGTTGTGGTAGTTCTATTGAAAAAGTAGACCATTTAATCTTTCACCCTGGAGGAAAGAAAATTGTAGAGACAGTGGAAGGCCTATTTGGCGAATTGGGTAAGAATTTAGATGATACCCGTGAAACGCTTCGCTTGTACGGCAATATGAGCAGCGCAACCGTACTTTATGTTTTGGAGCGCTTTATGGATAGAGATATTTCGAAAGGGGAGCAAGGGTTAGTGTTGAGTTTTGGCCCTGGGTTTTCTGCCCAACGGATATTGCTCGAATGGTAATTACACCTTGCCCGGTAGATTTTAAGTACTTAGGAAATTGGTAATTAGATTAAAGTATTAGTTTATATAAATGAACATTATATGTTAATTATTAATGAAATAATTAAAAATTTACCATATGAAAAGCCCTTTCTTTTTGTCGATAATCTGCAATCAGTTACCGAGAACTCAATTGAGGGCAGCTATACTTTTAAGAAGGATGAATTTTTTTATGAAGGACACTTTAAAAAGCAAGCCATTACACCAGGAGTGATTCTGACCGAATGTTGTGCACAGATCGGCTTGGTATGTTTAGGCATTTATTTACTGAAAGGGGAAAAAGAAATTACTGGTGATTTTCAAGTGGCCCTAAGTAGTTCCGAGATGCAATTTTTATTGCCGGTTTATCCTTTAGAGACCGTAACGGTAAAATCGAGAAAGGTTTACTATAGATTTAATAAATTGAAATGTGAGGTTAAAATGTACAATCAACATGCTCAACTGGTATGTTCGGGCATATTGTCCGGCATGTTAAAAAAATAGGAATATATGAACAAGCGGGTAGTGATAACTGGACTTGGTGTATGTGCGCCCAATGGCGTAGGACTATCCCATTTTTATGATTCACTTCTTCATGGTGCCAGTGGGATTACATTTCATCAGGAGTTGGCCGACTTAGGCTTCGGGTGTCAAATTGCCGGGAAACCGGAAATATTGGAAATTTTAAAAGAATCCTATTTCACAGCTTTACAACTTAAAGGCCTAAACTCAAGTGGTGTAGTTTATGGGGTTATAGCGGGAACAGATGCTTGGATGGATGCTGGCTTAGACAAGGCAGGGGAGAAAGAACCAGATTGGGATAGTGGCATTATGTTTGGCACTGGAATTTTAGGAATAGACAAGCTCAGGGAGTCTATATATTTAATTGATAACAATAACTCTCGACGTTTGGGGAGTAATTCTGTAATGCAGACTATGGCTAGCGGTATAAGTGCTTATTTAGGTGGCATTTTGGGGTGTGGCAACCAAGTGACTACCAATTCGTCGGCATGTGCGACGGGTACAGAGGGCGTTGTTATGGGGCTGGAACGTATTAGGTCTGGAAAGGCAAAGAGGATGTTGGTGGGAAGTTGTAGCGACAGCGGCCCGTATGTTTGGGGAGGTTTTGACGCCATGCGGATACTTCCTGCGAACTATAATGTTAATCCCGAAGAGGCAAGCAGGCCAATGAGTGCAAGTGCATCGGGCTTTGTACCTGGAAGTGGGGCAGGAGCTATGGTGTTGGAATCATTGAGCAGTGCTCTGGATAGGGGAGCCAAGATATATGCAGAAGTATTGGGAGGTTCCGTGAATAGTGGCGGACAACGTGGTTCAGGGAGTATGTCGGCACCGAATAGTGTGGCGGTCCAACGCTGTATTTTGGATGCCTTGTCCGATGCTGGAGTTGAAAGGAATGCGGTTGATGTCATTAATGGCCATTTAACGGCGACTTCAAAAGACGCTGAAGAAATTAGAAACTGGAGTGAAGCCTTAGGGCGCTCAGGCCTGGATTTCCCGTACATAAATTCTACCAAGGGAATAGTAGGTCATTGTCTTGCCGCAGCTGGAAGTATAGAATGCGTAGCAACTTTGTTGCAATACCGCGGAGGGGTGATCTTTGGTAATCGAAATTGTCCAGACATACACCCTGATATCTTGGAATTGGTAGATGCATCGCGAATTCCACTAAAAACTATTTCTTATCGACCAAAAATAATTGCAAAAGCAAGTTTTGGATTTGGAGATGTAAATGCCTGCGTTATCTTTAAGGAATATAAAACGATGTAATTATGGATGATAATGACCAACGTTTGGCAAGACTGAAGGGGATTGTTAAAACCTATCTTCCTGAAGATGTTTCAATAGATTCAGTAGGGGTGGAAAGTAATTTTGTTACGGAACTGAACATCAATTCGGCTCATTTGGTAGATATTGTCCTAGACTTAGAGGATGCATTTGGTATCCGATTGGAGAATGAGGATATGGACCAAATGCAGACAGTAAAGGATGCCCTAAACATTATAGACCAAAAATTGCTCACTAAGTGAGATTTGAATGCTCCGACGCTTGCCTGCCCGTGTTCCGTTCAGGCGGGCGTCGAAATAATATAAGTGGCTTCCTTTCGTTGCCTAATGGGCTCGCCCCAAGGTAATTTACGGGATAAATAATAATTATAGTTTATCCGCAGTCTTTTCATCTTGGATAAGGATAGAGGCAACTATACCTCCTATTAATGATACCGATATTACAGTTAGGGAAATCCACTCAGGGATTTCAATATGATGCGAGAATAGCATTTTTAATCCAACAAAGGCCAGAATAACTACTAAGCTATAATTTATATACCTGAACTTTTCCAGCATTCTGGAAATTAAAAAATACATAGACCTTAATCCAAGTATGGCCAAAATATTGGAACTAAAAACTATAAATGGGTCTGCTGTAATGGCTAAAATTGCAGGAATGCTATCCAATGCAAAAAGGATATCGGTTAATTCTATGATTACAAGCGCTACAAAAAGAGGCGTGGCAGCCGTAACCCCCATACGCTTCACAAAAAAATCATGACCATTTATGGTGGCTGTAATGGGGTAAATCTTTTTTAACCTCTTGAAAACGAAAGAGTTTTTTGGGTCAAATTTAGTATCGTCCGACCGAAGCATTTTAAAGGCGGTATACAATAGGAAAACTCCAAAAACATAAATTATCCATTCAAATTTCGTAATCAGGGCAACGCCGAACACGATCATTAAGGCCCTAAATACTATGGCGCCTAAAATGCCCCAGAATAATACCCTATGTTGGTATATGGGCGGAATCTTAAAGGCGCTAAATATTACTGCAATAACAAAGACATTATCTACACTAAGTGAAAGTTCTATAAGGTACCCGGTTATGTATTTTAAAACGGCATTATTGGCTGTTAATCCCGTGGGGTTATCTATAAGGCCAGTGGAGAATAACCAGTAGATTACGCCACTAAAACTGAAAGCAACTGTGACCCAAATAGCGGTCCATATACTGGCTTCCTTGGTTTTAATAACATGTTCATGTTTGTGGAAAACACCTAAATCCAGTGCTAAAAAAATAATGATCAATGCAATAAACGATCCCCAAATTAACATAGTCAGAATGATTTTAAGGCACAAATGTAAGTATCATTTTTTAATTACTAACAGTTGCTAAACCAATCTTTTTTACCCAGAGATAAGCGATTATAGAGAGCTGAAAATCAAATATTTGTGTAAAAAATCGTCAGGATGGTCAAAAACACGATATACGGTATAAATTATCTGCATTTGGGCTAAAGAATGGGGTGAAATTGTTATAAATTACAGGAGACACTATTTGTAAATCATGAAAAAAGGAATTTATAGCGCTGTATTAGTGCTCCTAATGGGATTTTTCCTAATGGAGGGGCATGCCCAATCCGCAGAAAAAGATAGCGACGGGCAGAAGTTAAAAGTGGAAAAATGGACCATATTGGAGGAGTATGAACCAGACATGATATTATCGGCCCAAGACAGGATCAATTTAAAGAAGAAACGCATAGTTGAAGTTAGAAGAAGAAAGGGTATTTTGGATACCTTGGATATTTCCGACCGTAAACGAAAGAAACTGTTGAAAGACTTATATAAAAGCCCGTTTTCAGATCGCTTGATGAAAACGCTAGCAGATGCTAAATTTGAAGATGAGGTGGATTAACCAATTTTGAATTCTTTATTGACGAAGAGCTAAAAATAAAATGCCCTAGAAAAGAAAAAAATCCTTTCTAGGGCATTTTATTTTATGTACTAGCAAGTGTTTTAATAGGTTTTCATCTTGCCTTTTCTTTTTTCCAATTGTCTTTCAAGTTCTTCAACAGAGGCGGCAATTCCCATTTCAAATTTACCATTGTTAGACTCTGCAAATAGTCTAGGTCCGGGAGCACTGAGTCTAATATTACAAATTAATCCAGTATTTGGCGTAGAGGTGTTCTCTTTTTTGAAGAAAACGTCGGCACGCAGTATAAAATCATATTTGTCTTCTAGTTTTTCTAACTTTTTTGTAGCCAATTCCTCTAAACGGGCACTTGCTTTTACATCATCATATTCAAAATTGATAGTCATATTTTAGGGTTTTTAAGTTAACAAATCCAGGTTGAATTAGGTTTCATTTCCGGAAATTAAGTTAGGCTTTATTTTTAACAAACCAAAGGGAAATCTATGGTAAATTCTTACAATCCCCCCTTTCTGTTCGGGGAACGTTGGGTGGGCCAAGTACCTTGTTCCCCAGTTTTTTTGCTAAGGGGCAATACCCTTCTTTCCCTAGAGGCCATATCCGGGTCTTCACTAGCCATATAAGTCAAAATGGCGGTAAGTATTACATTGTTTTTAACATCGTCGAATACAATTTTATCATAAGTATCCCTATTGGTGTGCCAGGTATAATTCCAATATGACCAATTTAGGGAGCTAAGTCCAAACGCAGGTGCTCCAGCTGCGGTAAAGGATGCATTATCAGATCCGCCACCGGCAGGCATTCCTGGAAATGAGGTTTCTATGTGCTGTGTTACTTCATCCGGGACGGCAGAAAGCCATTTTGAGATGTAATCATAGGAGTTGAGAAATCCACCTCCAGAAATTTGTACAACTCTACCAGTACCGTTATCCTGGTTAAAAACAGCTTGTATATTGCCGACTATTTCCGGGTGATCTTCTACATAGGCTCTAGAGCCATTCAATCCTTGCTCTTCGCTTCCCCAGTGCCCTACCAAGATCGTCCTTTTGGGATTTGGATATAATTTTTTAAGTACGCGCATGGTCTCCATCATAACTAATGTTCCGGTCCCGTTGTCCGTGGCTCCCTTACCACCATCCCAAGAATCAAAATGTGCGGATAGAATTACATATTCATTTGGCTTTTCGGAACCTTTTATCTCTGCAATGGTATTAAAAGTAGGTACGGTACCCAGTTCTTTGGATTCGGCTACAATTTTAATTTTAGGTCGATCCCCGTATTCAACCAATCTATATAACAGGGTGTAGTCTTCCAATTCCAGATCAATGGTGGGAATCCTCTCAGTATTAGCACCAAAGATTTTATTGGCGCCAAAGCCTTTGGACCAATAAGAGGTTACTATTCCAGAGGCTCCTGCTTTTTCCAATGCCAATGGCAGGGATTGTCGGTTGAACCCTATACGTTGCATATTTTGTGACCACTCATCTTCTTGTAAATCCCTCTCTTTCTTCATTTTTGCAAAGGACTCGGGCGTTGCAAATTCTTCCCAGTTGTAATCAGGTCTACCAGTGGGTTCCTTCATAGAGATCATAACCAACTTTCCGTTTACACTTGGCAACCACTTGTTGAACTCATTGGAATCTGCGACAGTGGGCAATACAACCAATTCTGCCGTAACACCTTTTTTGCCAGTGCCGGGGCTCCATGCCAGTTGGGTGCCCTTTAAGGTCTGGACCCTAGGGGATAGCATGTCTATATGTGTAATACCGCGTTCCCAGCCACGCCATTCCCCCCATTGTTCGTTATGGGCAGAGATATCCCAATTAGCGTATTTTGTTAGTGCCCAGTCATGTGCCTTTTGCATCTGCGGGGTGCCAACCAATCTGGGGCCAATGACATCCAGTAATTCGTGAGCCAAGGTTTCCAACTGCGAATTTTTGTTGACTTCCTCTGCAATATCGCTTACGAGCTGCCCATTAAACTGGGCAAATAAAACCTGCGAAAAACAAACGAAACTTAGGATTAATAGCAAGCTTACTTTTTTCATTTTTAAGAATTTAGGTTATTCCAAGGGTTCAAATTAATAATTATCCCAAAGTTAAACCCCCCAATTAGGTTTTAATTAAGAATCTATTTTATTCCCTGATTGTAGTCAACAAAGGAGGCAACGGCAATTATGAAGATTATAAACTTTATCTTTGTCCCAAAAATAAAGGGAATGAGCACTTTTGCCGATTTGAATATAACAAAACAACTACATTATGCCATTGAGGATTTGGGATTTACAACCCCAACTCCTATTCAGCAGGAAGCCTTTTCGGTAATCATGTCAGGCAAGGATATTGTGGGAATTGCGCAAACGGGTACAGGTAAAACTTTCGCCTATATGCTGCCTCTCTTACAGGAGTTGAAATTTTCCAATCAGGTGAACCCTAGGATATTGGTATTGGTGCCCACCAGGGAGTTGGTCTTGCAGGTTGTAGCCAATATAGAAGCTTATTCGAAATATATGAGCGTAAGGGTCTGCGGTATTTATGGTGGGGCAAATATAAATACGCAGCGGCAAGCAGTTGCCCAAGGTTGTGATATTTTAGTGGCCACCCCCGGCAGATTATACGACCTTACCTTGGATAGGACACTGAAACTTAGGGATATTAAGAAATTGGTAATCGATGAAGTAGATGTAATGCTGGATCTTGGTTTCCGTTTTCAGATTACCAATATTTTTGAATTAATGCCCCAAAGAAGGCAGAATGTTATGTTTTCAGCAACGATGACAGAGGAAGTAGCCCAATTGATAGAGGACTTTTTTATTGTTCCGGAAAAAATTTCAATAGCCGTTAGTGGAACGCCATTGGAAAATATTGAACAAGTTGCTTATGCCGTTGAAAATTTTTACACCAAAGTAAATCTATTGGCCTATTTACTTAAGGATAAAACCATCTTTAGAAAAGTTTTGGTCTTTGTTTCCAATAAAAGAAGCGCCGATAGGTTGTTTGAGGCGTTGAAAGAAGGTTATGGAGATGAGGCGGCAATAATTCACTCCAATAAAACACAGAATTATAGAATTAGATCGATCAAACAGTTTGATGAAGGTAAAAACAGGATATTGATTTCTACTGATGTAATGTCGAGGGGCTTGGACCTGGACGAAATATCCCATGTAATCAATTTTGATACTCCCACTTTCCCTGAGAATTATATGCATCGTATAGGTAGGACCGGAAGGGCTGAGAAAAAAGGGAATTCCATTTTAATGTATACGGAGAAAGAGGAGGAGTATAAAGATGCAATTGAAAAATTGATGGATTTTGATATTCCTTTGTTAACTTTCCCTACGGCAGTACAAATCTCCGAGGAACTGGCCCCAGAGGAACGGCCTAAAAATTTGGAACCCAACAATCCTGGTAGTGCCGCTGAAAAGGACGCTCGTGGCGCTGCCTTTCATGAGAAAGCGGAAAAGAATAAAAAGATCAACCAAGGGGGGTCCTATAAAAGGGAAATTGCAAAAAAATATAAAAAACCATTAACAAGAGGAGATAAAGCGTTTTCAAAAAAAAATAAAAAACGAAAATAGTTATTAATTGAAAACAAGACATATATAACACTTTAATTAATGTTTTACATTAAATGAATAACAATAATAATCCTTTGCACGGCATTACATTAGCTGTCATATTGGAGTCACTTGTAGCCCAATATGGCTGGGAGGAAATGGGTGATAGAATTAATATCCGCTGTTTTAATCATGACCCCTCCATTAAATCCAGTTTAAAATTTTTAAGACGGACTCCTTGGGCACGGGAAAAGGTGGAGCAGTTATACTTGAGGTCCATAAAGTAATAGTTAGTAAATAGGCTAGCTTGGTTGTGAAGGGGTTTCATAAAAAATGGAGGATGTTCTTTTGAGTTTCTTTTCAATTCTTATTTTTAGGATTTCTTAGTTTATATTTAACGATGTAGTTTGATATTTAACGCTATATTTAAAAAAATCACTGAGAATTAAATCAACTTTTGATAATTAATCAATAAATTAAATTTTAGATGAAGTCATTCACTGTTGCAGAAATCAACGAACTCTTAAATGGGGAACTTATAGGGGGGTATGAGAAGGTTATAATTGGGGCAGAGCAAATGGATAGGGCCCAAGACCAGCAAATTACCTTTATAGCAAGTAATAAATATGCCAGGCAATGGGATTCCTGCAATGCTAGTGCCGCGATTGTGAGCGATTCTGTAAAAATAGTGCCGGGGGAGGGCAAGGCTTTCATTAAGGTAGCCAATGCAGATTTGGCCATGGCCAAATTACTGGAGGCATTTCAGCCCGAGCCACCTGTAATGCTAGAGGAGGTGCATCCTATGGCCACAGTCCACGATACCGCTGTTTTGGGTAAGGGCTGTAAAATTGGAGCAGGTTGCTATGTAGGTAAAGATGTAGTTTTGGGAGATGGTGTTATCCTTTACCCCAATGTTGCTGTATTTGATGAGACGGTCATAGGTAATCATACCATAGTTTGGTCAGGTACCGTAATCAGGGAACGGAGTATTATTGGCAATCATTGTATTTTTCATATTAATGTTAGTATTGGTGCCGACGGATTTGGTTATAGGCCCAGTGAAGATGGCAGGGGCTTGGTAAAAATACCGCAAATTGGAAATGTAGTTATTGGAAACCATGTTGAAATTGGGGCCAATTCCTGTGTTGACCGAGGAAAATTTAGCTCTACCATAATAGGAGATGGCTGTAAAATTGACAATTTGGTCCAAATAGCCCATAATTGTATAATGGGAAGATCCTGTATTATGGCCGGGCACAGTGGTTTGGCCGGTTCGGTAACCCTAGGGGATGGAGTAATAATAGGGGGCAGTGCCTCAATTAAGGATCATACAACGATTAATTCTGGTGCCGTTGTTGGCGCTGGTTCCGGTGTGATGAGCGACGTACTACCCGGTAAAACTGTATTGGGTTATCCTGCCACAGATTCCAGGGAAATGCTCAAACAGTGGGTGGCGCTTAGAAAATTGGTCAAGAACTAGAGAATTACCATGTTAATAAGTGAGCGTAATTATTAATGGCAATTATTAAAAATACATCTCTCACGACTTGTAGGAATTGACACCTTAGGATGATATTTGAAAAAAATAATCCTTAATTTTCCAGATTTATTCGTTAAACATCCGTGAAAGGACTTAGTTTTGCAGTCCTATAAAATGAGATTATGTCGGAGACTTTGATTGCAAATGCTATTGTAGAGAGAAAAACTGATAAGGAGCTGTACAGCTATCAAAAAGGAGCTATAGATCAAATTTTCGATAAATTTGAAACCGCACCGGACGATTTTCATCTTTTGTACCAATTGCCTACAGGTGGAGGTAAAACCGTTATTTTTTCTGAAATAGTAAGGCAGTATTTAAAGCACCATAACAAGAAGGTGCTAATCATGACACACCGTATAGAGCTTTGCAAGCAAACTTCGACCATGTTGACCAGCTTTGGGGTAACAAATAAGGTGGTAGACAGCAAAGCCAATTTGGATGACCAAGAAGAATTTAGCTGTTTCGTAGCAATGGTGGAAACCTTGAACAATAGGCTGCAGGACGATAAATTGGATATTTCCGATGTAGGATTGGTAATCATTGATGAGGCACACTACAACTCTTTCACTAAGCTATTTAAGTTTTTCGAGAATTCCTTTGTTTTGGGGGTTACGGCAACACCTTTAAGTTCCAATAAGGATTTGCCGATGAAGGACAATTATGATGAATTAATTGTTGGTGAAACTATTGTGTCTCTTATTGAGAATGAATTTTTGGCCAGGGCCGAATTTTACTCCTATAACATGGGCTTAACCTCTTTGGAAGTGGGTTCCAATGGGGATTATACCGTAAAATCCTCTGAGGATCTCTACAACAATAGCCTGATGCTGACGAAGTTATTGGAGGCCTATGAAAAACATTCCAAGGGAAAGAAAACCTTAATTTTCAACAATGGTATTAACACCTCCCTCCATGTATACGAAACGTTCAGGGCGGCAGGTTACCCTATTGCCCATCTGGATAATACCGCTACCAAGAAACAACGTAAGGCCATTCTAAAGTGGTTTAACGTGACGCCTAATGCCATTTTAACATCAGTAAGTATATTGACCACGGGTTTTGATGAACCTACCATAGATACCATTATATTGAACCGGGCTACTAAATCCTTAACGCTTTATTATCAGATGATAGGTCGTGGTTCACGGATATTGAACAATAAATCCACATTTTCCGTAATCGACTTAGGGAACAATTTCCATCGCTTTGGGCCATGGGGAGCTGATCTGGATTGGCAGACCATTTTTAAATCTCCTAATTTTTACGCTGACAGGCTTTTAAATGATGAGGATCTGGAAAGCAATTTTAAATGGGAAATGCCGGAGGAGTTACGTGAAGAATTTGCTAAATCCGAGGAGGTATATTTCGATATAAAGGAGACTTATGTAGATTCCATTAAAAGTGGAGAGTCTTCAAAAGTGGTTTTGGAGAGGTCCATTGCTCAACACGCAAAAATCTGTGTAGAAAACAGTGAAGATGTATATGACGCCCTTGCGCTTTCTAAAATGTTGGGACCGGATATAGACGATAGGATCCAGCGCTACGCTAAATGCATTAGCAAAAGTACTTTTAATTTTCTCAAGTGGCTTACGGACGACTATCACAAAAAATTAAGTACGCATCTGCGTCAGAATTTTGATACTATTTTCGAAGAAATCCACGGTAGGCCCCCAGAGGAATAATTCCGTCAGATGTTACTTTTCTTGATGAAACCTTAGGTTGAAAAAGGATATTGGGGTGCTTTTTTTAAAGCAATAAGCTACACAAAATCGTCAAAGGGAAGCATGTTGAAGGCAAAATAATCTTTTAATCCATTAGTTTAACTGAGTGTTGTAATATCTTGATTTACAAGGTTTTTAAATACTCAATTAGTGCAGTTCTTTCAGGACTGGTCATCTGATCTCCAAAGGTATGACCAGTATTGCTATATCCTTTCAGTGTAGTGTCGTAAGTGTTTTTGTCCACTTTGGTTTGTTCTACGGTATAGTTCCATCCAACTTTTATTTGGTCATAATCGGAATTCAGGAAAGTCCTGCTCCATCTCGTAGGTCGGTCTTCACTATTTAAAACGTCTTCTAAAGTGGGGGTGGAGCCATTATGGAAGTAGGGGGCCGTGGCCCAGACACCATCCAAGGGAGGAGCTATATAGCCCCCTTCCGCTTTTATCTGTAATTTATTAGATGTGGTGCCAAACCAACCAGAATTGAACCAATCCATAAAATAATCGTTTATAGGAGAGGAGGTAGTGTAATGATTGGATAGTTCAGGGTCTGTCCCTACAGATTTTAAGGTCACCAGTAAATTCGGGTAAGTAGGGTCGTCACCATATGTACCGTGGCAAGTAGCACAAGTATTTTCGAATAACTGTTTTCCTTGTTGGGCCAAATCAGTATCTATGTCAAATGGGTATTCCGGGGCTTCCAAGCTTTGAATATAGGCCAGGACATCTACCATTTTACTGTCTATTTCTGCAGCTTTTGAAGCGTCACCTAGTGTTAAGAGACTTGATCCTATAAATGATTTGCAAAAATCAAATCGACCAATTGCATGATAAAACATAGCGTTTTTCTTTTTCAGCAACCACCACGCGGGTACATCAGTGGGAATAACGGCGTCCAAAACTTCTACAAATGGGGTGTCTTGCCAAACCAAAGTATTTTTGTCGCGGTGACTCATTAATACTTGGGTAATTTTATCTGCTGGATTGGATCCACGGGTTTCTGTAATGGTTTTAGGGCCAATGGCAACGATGCTTTTTCTAAACTGATCATAAGCCAGCCATTCTGCACTTTCTTCACCGCCGTAAAGAGCTCTAATGCCAGAATTTAATAGGGATATATTACTGGCCCTATTCACGGTAAAATCCGCATCATGACTTCCTAATCCAATTATAAAATTATTGTTAATGGTAGAGGCGTGGCAAGCCATACAGTTGGGAGCAACCACCCTTGCGCCATTGGGAGCTGTTATTGCGGTATAATCGTAAGGGATATTGGCATTGTCGCCACTTCTATTAAGGCGGTTGTCAGGATTCTCGCTTGTTCCCAGCAAAAATGCATCGTATGGGATGCCCGAACTCATATAATCCCCAGAAATTAAATATTCGTATCCCGCCGAAGCGTTCCCAGTTCTTTGGGGATTATTGGGTAGGGGACTACTTTCTATAATAGGCTCCTCAACCTCAGGTTCTTCCTCCGGCTGGTCAGTCGGCTTTTCATTGACCACGATATCTATTAGATCTTCTTTGCTCTCTTTGGAGCACGAAAAGACAAAGGAAAGGAGAATAATAGCTGCAATCAGAAAATTATTTTTTTTCAAAGCGATAAATTTTTGTCAAAAAGAGCATCTTATATTTAGCGATAAATTAGGACAAAAATGCAGACTTACTGGTTATACTCGATAAACCACCTTCCAACTCGCTAAAAGGTGGATAGCGTTGGATAGGTTGTTAAGGTGGGCAAAGGTATATTTACTTTTTCTCGGCCAAACCTTCCAATTTTTTGTTAGGTATCACCCAAATAATGGCAACCATAATAAATCCGGCAATGGCCAGTCAAGTATTTATGTAGGCTAGGGGAATGGAGGCAATATAAATTAACATGGAAATATTTTCTTTTAAACCGCGTTTTGTGACCAACTTTAAGGGGTAGTTTTCATCGTGATACTTTATAAGGTAAATTTCCAAAATTCTATAGGCTATTGCACACATCAAGAGCACAACGCCGTAGAGCGCAATTGTGAGGGCTGCGTGATAATTTTCTCCAACCCAACTGGTAGCAAAGGGAATCAATGAAAGCCAAAAAAGTAGGTGGAGATTGGCCCATAGTATGGGGCCATTAACTTTTTCAGTGACCTGCATTAAATGGTGATGGTTATTCCAGTAAATCCCTAAGTAAATAAAACTTAAAACATAACTCATAAAGATGGGGAAAATGGACCACAATCCGTCTAGGGTAGTTTCCTCGGGCGCTTTCATTTCCAATACCATAATGGTGATTATAATGGCCAAAACCCCATCACTAAATGCTTCTAATCTTCCTGTTTTCATAATAAATTGTGTTCGGTTGGTTTAAGATGGAAGGGGAACAAAATCCAGTTCGCCTGGAATTTTGGGAAACTTTTGAAGTTTCCAATTATTGCTTGCTCTTTCTATGATACCCTTGTCAGAGGAGACAAAATTCCAATAGATATGTCTTTCCTCAGGGAAAGGTTCTCCGCCAAAAATGTAGATGGTGGAATTAGCAGAAAGTTCAAATTCGCAAAGTGTGCTATTATTCGCAATTAAAATCTGTTTGGGCCCATAAGTATTTCCGTCACTGGTAATGCTTCCTTCCAAGATATAGAGGCCACTTTCTCCATATAATTCCGGGCCTATGTTTATTTTTTTATTTTCTGAACTCTTTAGTTCCAAAAAGTACAGCTTGCTGTGTACAGGAACAGGGGAAATTTTGCCTAATAACTCACCTGCAATCAGAGTAGCAGTAGCCCCTTGATATTGCCATTTGGGAATTTTATTCTCGGTTATGTGGGTAAATTCAGGTTCCGTTTGCTCCAATTTTTTGGGAAGCCCTACCCATATCTGAAGTCCATGTAGCGACTTCTTAATTCCCCTCAAGTGTTCGGGAGTGCGTTCCGAATGAACTACGCCCTTGCCGGCAGTCATCCAATTAACCCCGCCCGGTTTAATTTCCACCTCATTGCCCAAACTATCCCTGTGCATCATAGCTCCTTCAAAAAGATAAGTGAGTGTAGAAAGCCCAATATGAGGATGTGGCGGAACGTCTAAATTTTCATTTTCGTCCAATTGGACGGGTCCCATATGATCTATAAAGACAGAGGGGCCTACCATGCACTTTTGTCTAAATGGCAATAATCGGCCCACCATCAAATTACCTATGTTGGCTGCTCTTTCGGGAATAACAAGGTTGATATTGGACATAGCGTATTTCGTAAATAATGAAAGTATTAAAAATAGAAAAATTGCAGCAATTATTTAGGGTGAAATTAGAATTCCATTGGGACTTCCATCAACAGGACTTTACTAGTTTCTGTTGAAATAAGGGTAATTTCGTTGGTTTCCGAAATCCCTATGGCATCACGCCGTTTCAATTGTTGTTCGTTAATGGTTATTCCACCTTCCAATACAAATAGAAACAATCCATTGCTGTTCTTATTTAAAGTATAGGTTGAGCTGATTCCAGTTTCAAAATCACCCAAGGAAAACCAAGCATCCTGATGTATCCATACCCCCTGATCCGTTTTATTTGGAGAAAGAATTTGGTAAAAGGAATTTTTTGTAGCCAGATCATGGGTAGAAATCTGATCGTATCTAGGTGTAACATTTTGGGTTTTTGGAATTACCCAAATCTGCAAAAACTTCACTTCTTCATTTTTGTTCTTGTTGTACTCGCTATGGAAAACACCCGTTCCTGCACTCATTGCCTGCACATCACCTTCTTTAATAACAGTGGAATTTCCCATACTGTCCTTATGTTCCAAATCTCCTTGTAACGGAATGGAGATAATTTCCATGTTCTTATGGGGATGTTGTCCAAAACCTTGACCACCAGAGACAGTATCGTCATTTAAAACTCTAAGGACACCAAAATTCATCTTTTCTGGATTGTGATAATTGGCAAAACTAAAACTGTGATATGAATTTAGCCATCCGTGATTGGCATGTCCTCTGCTATCCGAGGTATATAGAATTGTTTTCATGATTTATCTTTTTCTATTTGTTTCTTCAAAATTAAGGAGGTTCTACATTATATGCATTGATGTATGATAACTAATGACCATTATATAAAGATAAGTTCAATTTGGATTATTTCGAGTTAGCCGGATAGGGTGTGAAACAATCATATAGCTTGTAATCTTCGCACATGGTTTGGGCTTATAAACTATTGGTTCGCCTTGTTTACGCTGCACTTTTTTTGTTGAATAGAATAGGGGAATGCCTTAATTATGGAATTGTGGGAAAAGATAGGTAAATAGACCTTCAATTAAGTAACCTAGATCTGAACTATATTTTGTTAAATAGCCTGCGGCCCGAATAAGAAAATATAGTAACTTAGTGGAGGTCATATTTTATCAACCAAAAACACTGAACCATGATTACGCTAATTATTTTTTTAGGAATTGTAGCTCTGCTAGCCCTGTTCTTAGTAAATGTTTTTAATCACTTTGCCAGACTTAGAAATCTAGTCAAGGATGCCTGGAGCAATATTGATGTAGCATTAAAAAGACGGTACGACCTAATACCCAATTTAGTAGAAACCGTAAAGGGTTATGCAAAACACGAAAAATCTACCTTGGAATCTGTTATTAATGCACGCAACGCGGCAATGGCCGTCCCTTCGGGAGATATTAATGCCCAAATAAAGGCAGAAAACCAACTGCAACAGAGCTTAAGGAGCATATTTGCTTTAGGAGAAGCTTATCCGGACCTGAAGGCCAACGCCAGTTATTTGGATCTTCAACAAAAATTAAATGAGATCGAGGAAAACCTGGAACGGGCCAGGAGGTATTATAATGGTTCTGTTAGAGAAAACAACACCTATGGGGAAAGTGTTCCGGGAGTGCTGGTTGCCAGTTTGTTCAAATATCAACATTTCGATTATTTTGAAACTGAGGAAGCTAGTAGGGCCAATGTAAAAGTAGATTTCTCTTAATGAAAAACATATATTTCTTTTTATTTTTTCTCTTTGCCATTGGTAGGGGCGAGGCCCAGGATTTTACGGTTAAAAATTACACAGTGGATATTACCCTTCATCAAGAAGGTTATTTTGATGTGGTGGAAAACTATGATCTTAACTTTGAAATTCCCAAACATGGTATTTATAGGAACATTCAAACAGAATATGACCTTGTAGATTCGGTGGGTACGAATTCTAAACGCAAGATTAAAGTTAGCAATATAAAGGTTCCCAATTACAAATTTGATGCTCCGTTCGACTTTGTGCAAAAGTTACAGGACAATGTACAGATAAAAATTGGCGACAAGGATAAGACCTTAGTTGGTCCCCAGCACTATGAGATAAAATACCGCGTTCACAATGCCTTTCTCTTTGAGGATAACCAAATTCGTTTCTATTGGAACATAAAGCCAGAGGATTGGCAGGCCGATTTTCACCAAGTAAGTTTTACCATACATGTTCCGGAAAATGTATATCCAGGCAAAGAAAATAGTTTTGTTTATTCGGGAGAGCGAGGCACAGACACAAAGAGTACCGATATACAATTATATTACACGACCAACGAATTTTCAGGTACAAGTAAGTCAGGCTTTGTATCCAATCCAGGACAGAGCGTTACGGTTTTGATGAACCTTCCTCTAGGATCAGTCCTAGAAGAGAAACCTTTTTGGCCTTTTTGGGACCGGTTCGGTTGGGTGTTCTTGATAGGGATAATGTTTTTTGCATTTTTTAGGGTATGGTGGAATTTTGGAAGGGATGAACGTATCATTGCCACCACTAGTTATTTCCCGCCAGACAATATAGATCCGGCCATGGTTGGCTTTTTAATCAATGATAAGGACGATAATTCGGATTTAATCTCACTAATACCACATTGGGGTTCCAAAGGGCTTATAAGATTAGAGGAAATTCCCAAAAAGGGTCTTTTTGGATCTAAGGACACCAAAATCATCCGTCTACAGTCATTACCATTGGATTCTCCATCCTATGAATTGGAGATATTTAAGGGATTGTTTGGCGACAATAACAATGTAGTCGGGACAGAAGTACTGGTAAGTAGTCTAAAAGATAACTTTTACACAAAGATGATAAAGGCCCGAAGCCAATTAAAAGAAATGGCTCAGCCCTATTACGAAGCGGAGTCCAAAAAAATCCAGGGCATTATGTATTTTGCATTGGTAGCTCTGGCGATTGGACTCACAGTGTTAGGGCTTTTCTTCTGGGGTCCTTTGGCCGCTGTGGCAATTCTAATTTCCTGTATTCTTCTCATTTTTATTAATCGTTTTATGGTAAAAAAGAATGCAAAGGGTAATGAATTATTGTCAGAGTTAAATGGATTTAAAAGATTTATTAAAGTGGCAGAGGAGAATAGGCTCAAAACGCTTTTAAAAGATGATCCACATTATTTTGAAAATACCCTTGGATATGCCTTGGCCTTTGGTTTGTTTGACCAATGGGCCAAAAAATTTAGGGATTTAAATATACCTCCACCACATTGGTATAGCACTGCTTCCAACAGCTCCTTAACTATGAATCAGTTTTCCAAATCGTTTTCCAGTTCTATGGCCAGCACCAAGTCCAATATGGTAAGCTCACCGTCCAGCAGTAGCAGTTCAGGGGGCGGTTCATCCGGTGGCGGTTTTGGCGGTGGCGGTGGTGGAAGTTGGTAACCAGAAAGTTCGTCGCAAAATTGAATTAAAAACTATTATTGAGACTTATTATTATCTTAAGGTGATTCTTGTATAAATTGGAGGTAAATGTCTTGTTTACTGAACAATACACTTAGGGATAATGAAATATTTTTATTTTTAATCGATAAATGTAGGGGGGCAGAAGAGCTTAATAAATAAAAGATATACTTACTTTTGTGCTTCATTGGAAAAGCTTTTTTTATGTCCAAATCCCGGAATACCCTACTTATTGTACTTTCTTTTTTTGCCATATATGTTATTTGGGGTTCCACCTATCTATTAAATAAGATTTCGGTGCAAGAATTGCCACCTTTTATGTTGGCTTCCATACGTTTCTCGGTCGCGGGTATTTTGATATTTGCGCTATGTAAAATAATGGGAATTCCATTGACCATTACGAAAAGGCAATTATTAAATTCCAGTATTGCGGGGTTTTTGTTCCTAGCCTTTGGAAATGGTTTTGTGGTATGGGCCCTAAAGTACGTGGATAGTGGTTTTGCAGCTTTGGAAATAGCTTCACAACCTCTAGTTATTTTATTGTTGATGCGGATACTTGAGGGGAAAAAGATTCAGACCATGTCCTTTGTGGGTGTAATAGTTGGGATCGTGGGCATCTATTTATTGGTAAGCCAAAATCAGGTAATAAGCAAGGAGAATTCGATTCTTGGAATGGTAATGATTTTTTTATGTATGATAAGTTGGGCATATGCAAGTCTGTTTGTGGCCAAGGCGGATCTTCCTAAGAACTATTTTGTAAATACGGGCTTTCAAATGTTAGCTGCGGGAATCATACTAATGATCGGGAGTTTGCTTATCGGGGAAACCTGGACCTCGCCAACTACTTGGAGCAGTCGGGTACAATATTCCATGTTATTGCTGATTATATTTGGTAGCATAGTTGCCTTTACGGCCTTTAATTATTTACTAAAAGTTGTTTCCCCTGAAAAGGTAGCTACATCTACATATGTAAATCCTATTATAGCGCTTTTATTAGGTTGGTTCTTTTTGGGCGAAGAGATAACCACTCAATCCATTATTGCCGCTGTTGTTCTTCTAACAGGGGTCTATTTTATTAATACTAGAAAAAAATTGGTTTTGTTCTCCAGGTTTTCAAGTAGGTATTCGCCTAAAGAGGAATAGCAGCAATTGTGTATTGCAAATCACATCAGGGCGTTTAGTGGAGCGCGAAAAATATCCATGATGATCGAATATTAAAAAAGCAGTTGATTCCAAAATCTACTGCTTTTAAAATTTGAGCCATGTCCTCTAAAATCGAAATTATTAGTTTAAATAAATTCTACGCTCCGCCCAACGGTTTTTCTTGATACTCCGAAAATTTACCATCAAAATACTTTCCCCTGTTAACTGAAAATTAGTTGATTCTGAATGTGATTTATGAATATATGATTTCATTATTTCTGTTTTTTAGGTTTTATATATTACCTGAAACGTCTTTTGGTGTTCCAGATATTACTTTTTGAATTTTCTAATGTTTGCTTTACGTAATGTTTGTTGATAGTTTCCATGATGTTGTTTTTTTAATTGATTTTAATATTATGATAATTGGTAGGGGAGAGTAGGTTAATTGTATCGTCTTTTACTATTCCAAATTCTACTTTTGGAAGATTCCAATGTTTGTTTTACAAGGTGTTTGTTGATCGTCTCCATGATATTATTTTTATATGATTAATTGATTTACTATTAGTAGACGATACATGAATAAATTTGTTACAGTACTATGTATAAAATAGTACCGTTTTAAGCAATATTTAACATATGAATGAAATATTATTATGTTTATTTTGATGTAAGTACCTTGTAATCAATTATTTAATTATTATTAGCTATTACAGTATTTTTTGGAGTAAATGGGTTTTAGTAGCGTACGGATTTTATAAAGGACCTATTATTTATATGTTCTCAACAAGATTTGAAGTATATAAGTTAAATGTATGTACCAAGGTTTACATGCGTTGAGGTATTTGCCGGATTAATTCAAATCTTTAGATATTTAATCGGAATTATGAGAATTTTAAGGGAATGTTATTGGCTATTTAATATCTTAGAGGAACGAGGAAGATCAATTTTCAGGTTCGCTCTTTCCCGTGCTTTTAAGTGCTATTCCAATCTTCGTTCAAGAAACATATAAAGATGGGTTCAAGGCTTATGATTTGGAGACTTCATGGGTATATTGTAGGTAGGCGATGGGAAAACTTAAAAGTTCATGTTTAGGAAAACAATCATATTTAATTAAATTAATAATCGATTATTCTAACCTTAAATAGATATATATGAAATTTAGTAGAAATGCAAGTGCAAATTGGAAAGGGAGTGGCAAGGATGGTAAAGGTACACTAAGTACGGAAAGTACCATACTGAAGGACACTCAATACTCCTTTAAATCGAGATTCGAAGATGGCAAAGGTACCAACCCAGAAGAATTGGTTGGAGCGGCCCACGCCGGGTGCTTTACTATGCAACTAAGTTTTTTATTGGGTGAGGCCGGTTTTACGCCGACTAACTTGGATACCGTTGCTAAGGTGAACTTTGAGGACGGTAGTATTACACAAATAACTTTGAGTCTAAGCGGTCAGGTACCGGGCATTAAGGAAGAGCAGTTTAGGGAAATAGCCAAAAAAGCAAAGGAAATTTGCCCTATTTCTAAATTATTAAAGACGGATATAGTATTGGAGGTAAAGTTAACGGTATAGGACCTAAAAGTTGTTTGCCTACATTTTGGCTAACAACAATATAGGAAAAGCCACCGAATAGGTGGCTTTTCTTATTTATGTGAATACTTTTTTAAATTAGACCTATTTGAGTGTAAAACTCACCCTTGCAAAAAGAAATCTACCTCCAATTCCAAATTGCTGGGCTCTACGGGACCAATCGAAACGACCGTCGCTACGATTTCCAAATTCATCCTCTGCTCTGTCTGGATAGATGTCGAACAGGTTATTGGCTCCCAAAGTCAATGTTAAGACATCCGTGGCTTTATAGCCTACCGAAAGATCGGTTACCAGTTTGTTACTAAATACCTGCTGATTGGCCAATGTAGTAGTTGCTTCGGTAACTTCTCCAAAATATACATTTCTTAGAAAAATGATAAATTTATCAGAAGTTAGACTATTGGAAAGATTTATTTTGGTTCTAGGTACAGCCTCCTCCAAATAGACCCTACTATCTTCAGGAAAGTAAGTGTTTACCAATCCAGCATTCCTAAGAACGTCTGATGCATTTATATCTCCTACTTTTTTAGTTTTAGAGAAAGTACCTGCTAGGTCCGACTTCAGTCTCCAATTGGAGCCCAAGTCTGTTTTGTGGGTTACGACAACGTCCAAACCTTTGGATTCGGTATCAATAGCATTGGCAAAAAATGAGGCGGCCGTGGCATTGGCCTGTCTTAGTAGATTATCTAATTCGGTACCAGTACCGGGTCCAGAAAACTGACCGGTATATACTACACGGTCGTTAATTTTCACAAGATAGCCATCCACTGTCACAGTAATATTTGCGTCCGGTATTTTGGCAGTAAGCCCCAAACTTACACTTGAGGATGTTTCTTCCTTTAATTGGGGAATACCCAAAAGTTTGGCAGCCCTACTATCATTGGCAAAAGTACCTACTTCTTGTGGATTACCTTCGTTATCAAAAATAGTGGAGGTGGAATTAAAGTTGATTTGGTGCAGGGAAGGAGCTCTAAATCCAGTGTTTAATGCCCCACGGATATTTATATTATCGGTTGCCTTAAACCTTCCAGCCAATTTAAAGTTGATGGTACCACCAAAATCGCTATAATTTTCATATCGAGTTGCAAAACTCGCTAAAAATGCTTCCGAAAAATCGGCCTCTACATCGAAATATCCAGCTACACTGCTCCGCCCTCTTGACAATTCATTGGAAGGGGAGAATCCAGGGAAAACTTGGGAGCCTCCAGGTCGGGCACTTCCGAAGAAATCTCTTGAAGGTTGTTGAGTGGCCACTGTAATTAATTGTCCAGTATTAGTATATTGACCATATGATGCTGGTTCTCCTGCAACAATATCGTAGTTCTCTACTCTATACTCCGCACCAAACGCAATGTTTAACCCAGACATCACATCGTCAAAGAATTGAGTAATGTCCAAATTGGAGGTGTTTTGAAGAAAGGAAAATCCACCGGCATCGAAAAAGGTAGGAGACGCATTTTGCATGGAGGCATTAAATGTATTGCCAATGGTATACAAAAAGGAGTTTTTTCCATAAGTATTGCTCAGATCTACGCTCCAATCCCCAACCAAGCCTTTGATTCCCACAGACAAGGATTGATCTTTAATATCGGAATTAATTTCAGGTAGAAACCCATTAATGTATGCAGGAGTATAGGTTCTGCTTTGGTTTGGTAACCTGTAGAATCCAGCCGAATTACCAGTCCTGGAGCTTAACCCTGCAAAGGAATATAGGGTTGTACCAATATCATCCATTGGTAACGAGAAATTCATGAACAAACGGCCCCCGCGCAAAGCAGATTGTCCTACCCTCATATTGTAATCGCTTCTTTGCTGCCCTCTAGCCGCCAGCTCTGAAGTGGTTGCATCCGCGCCAAGAATTGTTCCTAAATCTTCTTTAGTGGTTGCTCCATTACGGTTAATTCCCGCTTGGTCGGTATACTGGATTACATCGGCTACGTCATCATCCAATAATTTAGAGATGTCGTATTCATCTTCACTTGCCACTCTTTCTACGGTATTGTACAAATTAAATATAGAACCTTCCCATTCGTTCATTCGGCTATACTCTTGACGAACGTCAAAATCTCCAGAGAAGTTTATAAATCCACCGTTATCGCCCAATGGGATTCCATAACTGGCGGAAAGATTAGTGGTTTCTCCATCCACACCACCTGTTTGGTCATTGGCGTTTTTGGTGAAATTGGCACCTGTTGTGACCGTTGTAGTAAGTTCGTTTACGCTTTTATTCAAGATAATGTTGATTACCCCGGCGATGGCATCGGAACCATATTGTGCAGCGGCACCATCCCTTAAGACTTCAATACGTTGAATGGCAGCAGCAGGAATGGCGTTTAAATCTGTTCCCACACTTCCCCTACCAAAAGTACCGTTTACGTTGATCAAGGAGGAGGTATGTCTTCTTTTTCCATTAATTAAGACCAATACCTGATCAGGACCCAATCCTCTTAAGGACGCTGGGTCAATATGATCTGTTCCATCTGATATGGTCTGGGTGTTTGAAGTAAAGGAGGGCGCCACATAATTCAATATCTGGTTTAAATTTACCTGAGGAGCCACGCTGTTTAGTTCTTTCATGTCTATGACATCTACTGGAACGGTACTTTCGGTGGCAGTTCTATTAGGATTACGCGAACCAACGATAATTACTTCAGACAATGCTACTCCAGATGTGAGTCGAATAGCCATGTCTGTACTGTTGACCGTTACTTGTATGGTCTCGAATCCAATATAGGAAACTACTAAAACATCGCCCATGGAGGCCTCAATGGTGAAATTGCCATCAAAATCCGTGGTTGTACCTGTTGTGGTCCCTTTAATTACGATGGATGCACCGGGCAATGGCGCTCCATCTTCATCCAAGACTGATCCTGTTACTTGGGCGTTGGTAAAACCAACCATCCCAAAAAGGAAAATCAAAGCAATAAAGTAATACTTTTTCATATGTGAGTTTTTTGAGTTTATATGCATATAAGTTAAGAAATTTTAAGTCGAGTTGTAAGAAAAATTGCCAAAATGTATGCTAATCACCTAATATATAGCAAAATAGAAAGTAGATCAATAGCAGATATGGGCAAAGTACTAAGTTAGAGAAGGGACTAAGAGTTAAGGAACAGGGAACTGGTAAGGTGAATTATAGGGCGAACCAAAGCGCCTGACTAAATTTCTTATATGTAATCTCAAAATCCTGGAAATCATGGCCAAATTTATAGGACTGTAATAAAAAATTGGGGGACTATATTAAAATAATTGAAATACTAGCCTTATATTTGCGGAAGTTTAAAGAGTTGCGCATTGACCTGTAATTACCATTGCTGCTACTAAATCTTTGGGTAGATAAAAATAGATTCATTTTTCTTTTTCAAACACTCGTTTAGTATTTCAACCGCTGCTCAAACGAGATTTACAATTTATAACTTTAAAAAAAACAATGGCAAAATCGCAACAAACTTATAGTAAAAGTGAAAAAGAAAAGAAGCGCCTGAAAAAGCGTGAGGAAAAGCAAAAGAAAAAAGAAGCTCGCAAGTTGGAGTCCAAGGAAAATGGACCGGGAATTCAATTCGCCTATGTTGATCATGACGGGAATTTAACGGATACTCCGCCAGATCCATCCAAAAAAATAAAAGTCGATGCCTCTACTATAGAAATTGGCGTTCCTAAAAGGGATGATAGTGATGTTGAGGAATTTGACCCTGTTAGAAATGGGAAAGTGTCCTTTTTTGATACTTCAAAAGGATTTGGATTTATTATCGATACCGAAAATCAAGAAAAATATTTTACCCACGTTAGTGGGCTGATAGATGAAATTGCAGAAAATGATAAGGTTTCCTTTGAACTTGAAAAAGGTTTGAAAGGTATGAATGCGGTTCGTGTGAAGAAAATCTAGTGTCTATGTCAGTTCCTAAAATGGAATTGTGCACATATAATATATAGGGGGTAGTGTAAATAAATATGGCATTGTATGGATTTATGTACTACCCTTTTTTTTGTTTGTATTTGGGCAGATGGGCCTAGTTACCATATACTCCAAACCAATCCTTTAATTCTCTTATTTCGATGTTATTTTAGATGGGTTTGAATTCCATCAATCTTCCAAGTTATCAATATAACAACTCTGTTTGCAAAGTTTATTTAATTCCATATAAGGAAATTTAGATTTTATCCTTCCTGCTTTAATATTGAAATATTAACAAAGGAGTTTAAGAATGATCGAAAACCATTTACTATTTTGTAAATCCGAAAAAAGCAATAACTTTTAGCATTCTTAAAAGAAAATACTCATCAAATTTTAAAGTACAATGACAAAATTATTTAAAGTTTACCTTTTGATATTTGGTTGTCTGTTATGGACATCCCTTACACAGGCGCAAGATTTGCCAACAGCACTACCAGAGGAAGTAGGGATGTCTTCTGAACGATTAGAGCGCTTATCAGCCACCTTAGAACAATATGTTAAAGATGGTAAAATGGCAGGAAATGTGGCCCTCATAGCAAGAAGGGGTAAGGTAATTTATCAGCATGCTTTTGGTGACAGCGATTTGGAAACGGGGAAAAAGATGACCAATGACGCTATATTTAGGATAGCTTCCCAAACAAAGGCCATAGTAAGTGTGGCTGTTATGCTATTACAGGAAGAAGGAAAACTCTTAATAGCTGATCCAATTGGTAAATATTTGCCTGAATGGCAGCAAACTACAGTTGCCAAAATACGTGATGATGGTGGGTATGATGTGGTAAAAGCGAATAGGTCCATTACTATAAGGGATTTGTTGACCCATACGGCTGGAATCGGTTATGGCCATGGCCCTGCAAAAAAAGAATGGGAGGAGGCCGGTATACAGAATTGGTATTTTGCCGATAGGAACGAACCAATTGATGAAACCGTTGCCCGTATGGCAAAATTGCCTATGGATGCGGAACCCGGAGAAAAGTTTGTATATGGTTACAACACCGATATCTTAGGGGTAATTGTTGAAAAAGCCTCTGGTAAATCATTGGACACTTTTATAAAGGAAAGAATCTTAGACCCTATTGGAATGGTGGATACACATTTCTATTTGCCAAAGAATAAAACAGCAAGATTAGCTACTTCCTATATGGCCTATGAAGGAAAACCTCTTGAAAGATCTCCAGACCCTGGCTTGGGAATGGGGCAAGGCCATTATGTTAAGGGACCTCGAAAAAGCTTTTCTGGCGGGGCAGGTCTACTTTCTACGGCTATGGACTATGCCCGATTTTTACAGATGATGTTAAATGGAGGTGAGTTTAACGGACATAGGATACTATCCCCAAAAACCGTAGAATTAATGATAGCAGACCATGTAGACGTACGGGACATTCCATATAGCAGTAGAAAAGGTTCTGGTTTTGGACTTGGTTTCTCCATAACCAAAAATGTGGGCGAAAGGGGAGAACCTGGCTCCGTTGGTACTTTTGAGTGGGGAGGAGCTTATGGGTCTACTTATTGGGCAGACCCAGTAGAAGAATTGATCGTAGTATATTTTAAACAGCTTATACCAAGCAACGGAATTGATGATCATTCTAAATTAAGGAGTTTGGTTTACCAAGCTATTTTGGAATAAAGTACCCCTGTTATTGTTGAAATCGCGTGGTTTTCAAGGGAAAGTGTTAAGATATTGTGAATTTTGGAGGTTTTTAGACAATCTATTCTTTTAAAAAATCTATATCCCATAGGTTTGCACTCTAAGAGATAGATTAAAAATCTGAGAAACTGAATTCTATGAGTAAAGCTAAAGTTAACGACACAGTAAAAGTACATTACACTGGAAAATTAAAAACCGGAGAAATTTTTGATAGTTCTTTGGAAAGAGAACCTCTTGAAGTTACTTTGGGACAAGGGCAACTTATCCCAGGTTTCGAGAAGGAATTGGTGGATATGGAAATTAATGAAAAGAAAACCATCAACGTAGTCAAAGATGATGCTTACGGCGATGTAAGGGAAGATTTGTTTCATGAAATAAAGAAAGCGGAACTCCCTGAGGATATAAAACCGGAGATAGGCATGATGCTTGTTGCAAAGAATCCGGACGGAACGGAGAATCAATTGCGTATTAGCGATATTAAGGAAGAAAGTATTATTATTGATTCCAATCATGTTTTGGCTGGACAAGACTTAACTTTTGAGTTGGAATTAGTAGCTATTTTATAAAATTAGAACAGTAGGGCAATTTCACTACTATGTAATGGATAACCCTTGAGAGATAAAAAGACCGTCCACAATGGACGGTCTTTCGTTTTATATGCTAATTAGATTCAAACTATGTACCACGGGTATGGCCCTTAGAAAAGGATGTTATTAAAGTCTTCCCTGTTAGTGATTACCATTCAAAATTGAAAGAACAAGAGCTTTTGTCAATGGCTTATCGGCAGCTTTGGCTTTTACTTCCTCGAAAGTAAACCTGAAACTACATCCGGTGCCGTGATTGCTGCAGCCGTATGATGTTTTACCTTTTAAAATCATCCCATTTTTACATTTTGGACAAGCTGGGGTATCGGTATTCAGTTTTTTCTTGGGCTCTAAAATTAGCCCGAACTGTTCGTTAAACCGGATGAGACCTTCTATATCATTGATTCCATCGTGAGTAAACCCCTTTAAATTTACGGTACAGCCTTTTTGAAGTAATCGCATTAATTGTTTTTCAGAAATTTTTTTATCATGAACAACAAACGGCAGTAAAAAATCACAGCCTTTAGTATACGCACTACAGCCATAGGCCGACTTCCCTTTTAAAAGTTTCCCTTTTTTACATTTCGGGCAGGTTTCACCAGTAATGCCACTCGAATTTATTTTGGGTTTTTCGGCTTCTTTATCGTTGTTGACAGTGGTATGGGAGATATTGGCACGTTTTGTTTCACTTCTAACTTCGTAAACTAATTCGTCTACCATTTTTTTCATATTGTTGATGAACAATCCAGCACTAAAATTTCCCTTTTCAATGTCTTTTAATTGCTTTTCCCATAAACCTGTTAATTCCGCAGATTTTAGCAAGTCGTTTTGAATAGTATTGATCAATTGGATGCCAGTTTGGGTTGGCAGCACCTGCTTCTTATTTCTAATAATATACTTGCGCCTGAATAGGGTTTCTATAATATTGGCACGGGTAGATGGTCTTCCAATGCCGTTTTCTTTCATAAGTTCCCGCATTTCTTCATCATCAACTTGTTTGCCGGCGGTTTCCATAGCCCTTAGCAGGGTAGCTTCTGTAAATTGTTTAGGAGGCTTGGTCTGCTTTTCCAAAAAGGAGGGCTCGTGGGGGCCTTTTTCACCTTTCACAAAGTTCGGTAGGATACCAGACAATTTTTTTTCCACGGAATCGGCAGTCTCAAATATAACACGCCAACCTTTCTTGAGTATCTCCTTGCCCGTAGTTTTAAAGGGAATACTGGCCGCCTTGCCAATCACTGTTGTGTTGGAAACTTCACAATCATCATAAAAAGCGGCGATAAATCGCCTAGCTACAATATCGTAAACTTGTTGTTGTGCTGGCGCCAATTTTATTTCAACGCCTGTTGGGATAATAGCGTGGTGGTCCGTTACTTTCTTATCATTAAAGACCTTTGTAGATTTCTTGATTTTTTTTGACAATAAGACGGCGGTCAGTGCCTCGTACTCACTTAGATTCCGGAGTATTCCGGCTACCTTAGGATATACATCATTAGGCAAGAAGGTAGTGTCTACCCTAGGATAGGTGACCACCTTTTGTTCATATAATTTTTGGACGATCTTAAGCGTTTCATCGGCTGTAAATCCAAATTTTGTATTGCAATAGACCTGTAAACCGGTTAGATCAAATAACTTGGGAGCGTATTCCTTACCTTTCTTTTTGGAATTGGAGACAATCTCAAAATCGTGTTCTTTTACTTCCTTGGCCAAAACTTCACCCTCCTCCATTTTTAAAAATCTGCCTTCTTCATAATTAAAGACGGTATCCCGGTATAGGGTTTGCAATTCCCAATAGGGTAGGGGTTTAAAGTTTTCTATTTCCAAGTGCCTATTTACCACCATGGCCAAGGTGGGGGTCTGTACCCGCCCAACGGACAACATCTGTTTATAGCCACCGTGTTTAACAGTATAGAGCCGTGTGGCGTTCATTCCTAAAAGCCAATCGCCTATGGCACGTGAAAAGCCCGCATAATAGAGATTATCATAATCATGGGAAGACTTTAACTTCGTAAATCCTTCTTTTATGGCTTCGGTAGTCAAGGAAGAAATCCACAAACGCTTTACTTCTCCAGTGTAATTGGCCTGATGCATAACCCAGCGCTGTATAAGCTCTCCTTCTTGGCCGGCATCCCCACAGTTGATAACCAGTTCTGCCTTATCAAAAAGGCCTTTTATTATGTTGAACTGTTTTTGGATACCTGCATTATCTACCACCTTTGTTTTAAATTTTTCCGGCAGCATCGGTAGATTATTCAAGTCCCAACTTTTCCAATAAGGCTTATAGTCATTAGGTTCAAATAAGGTGCAGAGATGTCCAAAGGTAAAAGTCACGGCATAACCATTTCCTTCAAAATACCCGTCATGCTTAATGTTAGCTCCTAATACTTGAGCAATTTCTCTAGCAACGCTGGGTTTTTCCGCAATACAGACTTTCACTTTAAAAGGGGTTTTAAAAGGCTTGCAAATTACTTAATTTAAACTGTCTTATTCCTAGAAAAGGGAATTTTGTAATTTATTGATATTTGAAAAGAAAGATTCGAATGGGTCTGGAACAGGATACTATTTTCTCCCTTACAAAGATCCATTAAAAAAATTTAATAAGTGCAATATCAAAGGAAATCGATATATTTATAAGGAATGAAATTGGAAACTTTCAATAAAGGCTACATTAAATTATAAAATTATAGGATGAAAAGCACAATCGTTATTATAGCTACTTTTTTTATCTTAATGTCTTGTGCTACCCCATTCTCAAAAAGTCTTTTTAATGGAAAGGATTTGGAGGGTTGGCACGTAGATGTGCCCGAAATGGACAACAATCCCACTGCTATAAACCCCTTTATTGTGAGGGATGGTATGTTGGTGAGCTTGGGAGAGCCACAAGGTCATCTTATAACAGACGCCATTTATCAGGACTTTAGATTGATAGTAGAGTATCGTTTTGCCGGAAAGCCCGGAAATTGTGGTGTATTGGTATTTGCCTCTACACCGAGATCGTTATATGATATGTTTCCCAAATCTATTGAGGTTCAGATGATGCATGAGAATGCAGGGGATTTTTGGTGTATTGTTCAGGATATCACCACAGATAATATGGTGGAAAGACGGGGGCCAAAAGAAGATTGGGGAATAACCGAAGGTAAATTGCGTAGGGTAAAAAACCTTACAGATGGATCTGAAAAACCTTTGGGCGAATGGAATTCCATGACCGTTGAGTGCCTCCAAAATGAAATTAAAGTATGGGTTAATGGCGATTTGGTAAACCATGGTTATAATGCCACGGCGAGTAGTGGAAATATTGCCTTACAGGCCGAGGGTTCGGAAGTTGAATTCAGAAAAGTACTTCTTACCCCGATTTCTGAGATAAGTGTAACTGCACCCTAATGGTATACCGGAATGGCCAAAGACCTCAAACTTTCCCTGGCGCTTGGCAAGGTAAATTTATGCGTTGTTCTTTTTTGGATTAGATGCTTTTCGTAACAGATCAAAATCAATTTTGAGGTGAAAATAGTTTATACCCTATTTAGGGAATTTAGGCCTTTTCAAATTGGTTATACCAATATGGAGGGCTTGAAGGTCTTGTGTGTATGTCATGTACAAGAACAATAAATTTTGAGTAGGACAACCTAAATAGATAAGTTGTGGATGGGGATTACTTCCCCTGGGGTTAAATTGGCCAATTTAATGTCCCCAATACGTATCCGAATCAATCTTAGCGTAGGAAAGCCTACAGCAGCTGTCATTTTACGGACCTGACGGAACTTTCCTTCGGTAATGGTGATGCTTATCCATGAAGTTGGCCTATGTCTCCCTATTCTCAATTTTTTGTCAGGTTCGGGCAAGTCGGGGATTATGGATAACTTGGATACGATTGTGGTTTTTGTTATATATTTCTTGCCGTGGAATCCTATTTCCACTCCATTCTGTATTAATTCGATGGCCGCATTGGTTATTTCTCCATCCAACTGTGCATAGTATTCCTTTTCTACACCTGAACGGTTTACTAAATCGCTCAGTTTTCCATTTGTTGTCAGTAAGAGTAATCCCTCCGATTTTTCATCCAAACGGCCAATGGGCATAATACCTTCGGGAAAATTATGGAGTTCACTTAAGAATCGTTTGTTGCGAGACTCTTTGGCGTCATTAGAATGCAACTGACTCAGCATTTCGAATGGCTTGTAAATCTTAAAATGAAGATGGGCAAGTTCCAGCATGTGCCAAAGTTACATTGTTTTAGCATGGATTAGAATCCCATAATTCTTATTCTTTCTGTTTACTACAATTTATAACAACAGTGTAAACTGCTATTCTGTGGCATATTTTCTTACTCCCCATGCCAGGCCTATAAGGACTAATTGTATGGGCAAGCGAATCATAGCTGCTTCCGGACTACCTATGGCAGGTTGGTCCGAAAATACATCCCAAATATGTATGGGTAGAAAAAGGAGCATGAGCCATAAAATACCGGTAGCTCCCAATTTAGCAAATTTGGGAAGGAGGAGAAGTATTCCCACAACCATCTCTAAAACTCCCGAAAAATAGATAACCCCCAATTTAAAAGGTAAAATTGGGGGCACGAAAGGCAGGTAGAAGGTGGGTTTTAAAAAATGTTGCACCCCTGCATATATCATAAAAAGGGCCAATAATATTTTAATAATTTTCCAGAATAGCCTCATTGCCTGATTGTTAAAAAAATGTGTATTATAATATATTGAAAATAGGGTTGAGTTTAAAACCCCCATTAGATGTTTTAGGGCGTTGGATTGGCATGTAAGAGCTCCATACCTGTTGAAGATCGCGGCTTAAATCCGGTCCAATCCTTTTCATTGGAATTTTCCTGTAGCTCCAAAAATTTCGAATAATCCTTTTGTTTTAAGTGAATACCTAAAAAGGCAGTCAGGAAATGTTGATTTACATTGTTGATTTTTCTTTGGTCCCAGCTAGGTTCTGCATATCTATAATATTCATCTATATGGTGGCCTGGCTCCAAGGATTCTTTTGGGGGTGGATTTGGAGCTACGTTGTGCCTGGCATTTTTATAGGTAAGTAAATATCTGTCAGCATTTACAGCACCAGTATAGATAGCCTTAATTCCTTTTTCGTAACCCGATATATCATCTTTGCTTCCTGCAACAAAAAAGGTGGGTACCTTTAGACCTTTTAAGCCTTCTGCATCCCAAATACCACGCTCCATTCCCCAAGGCGCAAAGGCCACAACCGCTTTTATTCTTGGGTCTACTTTTGGATATGCGGGATTGCTCATGGTTAGGTCCACTATTGCTTTACTGCCACCGGTCATGCCAGAAAAGAAACCTATAAGGCCATCGCTATAGCCAGCTCCTGCAACATTTAAGACACCATAACCTCCCATGGAATACCCTATAATGCCAATATTTTCGGAATCTATCAATCCCGACAAAAAGTTTTTATTCTTAGCCTTGCCTAGGTTCGCCATTTGGTTTAGAATAAATGTAATATCCTTAGCGCGATTCACTAAGGTACTTGGGAAAGGTGAAGCATCTTTAAAGGTGGAGTCTGTATGGTCTATAGCCACTACAACATAGCCTTTGGAAGCCAAATTCTCCGTTAGGTAGGTCATAAGGTATCTTGACCCAACATAGCCGTGTGCTACTACCAAAAGAGGAAAAGAACCATCTGTTGTCAAAGGAGAGGCATCGCGGGTAGCCCTACCTTTAAAGGTAAATGGAATTAAAGGTCTTAAGGTGTCATGCGCTGTTCCCATAACCTCGTTGTATAGAACAGATTCTTTTGTTCCTTTAGGCAATTGGGACGGATACCAGACTTCTACTTTTAACGGACGATTATAAATAGGGTCTACACCGTTTTTCGAATTTAAAACATCCACTTGTCCTTTATTAACAAAGTCCATAGTACGAACACCAACGCTATAGGTTCCGCGTGTGGATAATTCGGGTGCGTCCGGAAGTGCATCCCCGTAATGAAAGGATTCGGTTTGAGCATTTAAGACAGCATTGAAAATTAGAAAACAAAATAGTATTTGAGGATAAGTATGTCTGAGAAAAGTTGGTTTGATCATGAGTTTTTGGTTTAGATTAAAAATACAAAATATAACGGCAACTATTCAAACTGAAATAATTTTTGCAGAATTGAGAAAGGCCATTGGTATGTCGAGTAGTATTATGACCAGGTATTAGGAGTATTAAGCAAAAATAATAAAACTACTATGGATTGTGTTAAAAGAATACCATAGAAAATAATACCTTGGTGTTAATGAGAAGCTAGTTGGCAATGAACAATTAGAAAAGGATAGTTTACAAACGCTCACAGAGATTATGGAGGAAATAGAGATACAACTTAAGAAATTTGGAGTTAGACCTACAGCTATGCGCCTTTTGGTATATCAATTCATGGCCTCACAGAAGTCGGCTGTTAGTCTTACCACTGTAGAGGAGAATTTTGAAAAATCCGATAGGACTACCTTATATAGGACTTTAAAGACATTTGAAGAAAAGTGTATTGTTCATCAAATAGACGATGGGACAGGAATTCCCAAATACGCGCTTTGCGATCACGATGAGGGTATGGCAAGGCACTCGGACCTGCATTTACACTTTCATTGTACAAAATGTAATAAAACAACATGCTTAACTGAGCATAGGATTCCTCAAATTAATCTTCCTAAAAAATTTATTCCAGAAGATGTGAATATGCTGGTAAAGGGTATTTGTGAGCACTGTAACCAATAATGCACATACATTGCATGTACAATACGGTTAATTTTGCCTATAAATAACTTATCTATGAAGTCACATCAAGATTCTAAAAAGCATGACCATAATCACGACCATGGTGGAGTTTTTGGTGAAAAGACAGAACTTTATTTTGCAATTTTAAGTGGAGTGTTCTTTTTTTTAGGGTTGATTTTGTCCACCTTATTCCAGGCCCCGGAATGGGCTGTATTAGTGGGCTATATAGCCGCTTATTTCTTTGGAGGATATTTTACTCTTCTAGAGGCTATTGGCAAGATTCGGAAAGGGGAGTTTGAAATTGATTTTTTAATGATCGTTGCGGCAATAGGGGCTGCATTTATAGACAGTTGGGGTGAGGGGGCCTTATTGTTGTTTTTATTTAGTTTAGGGCATGCTTTAGAACATTATGCCATGAACAAGGCCACAAAATCCATTAAGGCCCTGGGAGAGCTTTCCCCTAAGTCCGCGTGGCTTAAAAATGGTCAGGATATTAAGGAAATTCCAGTTGAGGAATTGAAGTTGAACGATATTATAGTGGTAAAACCGAATACCAAAATATCGGCAGATGGGGTTATTGTAAAAGGGAGTAGTAGTATTGATCAGTCACCTATAACTGGTGAGAGTATTCCCGTAGACAAAACAGCGATTACCGATACCATTAATCTTCCAAATTTTAGTGAAATAAACCAGTCCCATGTCGTCTTTACAGGAACTATTAACGGGGATGCGATACTGGAGGTTCAAGTTTTAAAATTGAATGTGGATGCTACTATTTCCAGGTTGGTAAAAATGGTAAGTGAAGTAGAAACCAAAAAATCGCCCACACAACGATTGACCAAGAAATTTGAAAAATGGTTTGTACCTGCAGTTATTACTTTGGTGGTTAGTTTGTGTTTCGTTCATTTGATAATTGATGAGACCGTAAAAGAAAGTCTTTATAGGGCCATTAGTGTATTGGTAGCTTCAAGTCCTTGTGCTTTGGCCATTTCAACACCAAGTGCAGTCTTGAGCGCCATTGCTAGAGCGGCCAAAAAAGGTGTACTTATTAAGGGAGGGCGAGCCCTTGAAGATTTGGGAAGCCTAACTACCATAGCCTTTGATAAAACGGGTACGCTTACCGAAGGCAAACCAAGGTTGATAAATGTGCTTCCTATAAATGGATTTGATAAAAATGAGTTTCTGAATATGGTGGCTGACGTAGAGAGTTTAAGCAATCACCCTTTGGCGAAGAGTATTACAAAAGACCTTAAGGAGAAGTATGGCGTTGAAAACAAGCAGCGGTCCACTAATATGCAGGCCGTTCAAGGGAAGGGGGTAAAAGCAGAATATAACGATGGGTATATTTTAATAGGCAATGTACAGTTGATGAAGGATGCGGGAATCCCTATTTCTTCTGAAGCCCAAGACCAAATTAGCCAATGGCATAAGGACGGGCAGACGGTTATGTTGGTGGGTTATAAGCAAGTGCTTATTGGATTGTTGAGTGTTATGGATGTTCCCAGAAAAAGTGCCGCTGCAACCTTGGAGCGACTTAAGGAAATTGGGATTAAACAAATGATTATGCTGACTGGGGACCATCAAAACGTGGGCGACTCCATTGCAAGACAAATTGGACTTACCGAGGCCAAAGGCAATTTGCTTCCCGAGGACAAGGTAAAGGCCATACAAGAGTTTCAGAAAAATGGCGTAAAAATAGCCATGGTAGGAGACGGGGTAAATGATGCCCCGGCTATGGCTAGCAGTACGGTTGGTATTGCCATGGGGGCAGCAGGGAGCGATGTAGCTTTGGAAACCGCCGACGTGGCCTTAATGTCGGACAAGATAGAAAGCCTTCCCTTTGTAATCGGGTTAAGCAGAAAATCCAAAGCAATTATTAAGCAAAACCTATGGATCAGTATGGGCGTCGTGGCATTTTTAATTCCGGCTACGCTTTTCGGGTTTGCGAATATAGGTATGGCTGTAGCCATTCATGAAGGGTCTACCTTGTTGGTAGTCATCAATGCACTGAGGTTGCTAAGATATGATCTTGATTAAGCCTAACACATAATATAGTGTTGCAGCGGAGAGTTGAAAAACAAACGGCTACCATGGATAAACCCTGGCAGCCGTTTAGCTATAAAGAAACCAATTCATTTTCAACACCATTTTATAGGCAGTTGAAATTGGTTGGATTCTTATTTAAATCCTATTTTGATAATCCCCTTATGACTAATTTTTATAGCCTCCAAAGGTGTCATGTCAAAAGTTTTATCTTGTTCCACCATGTAGTATTTCATCCCTGATTTCTTTTTTTGTGCAAGGATCTCGGAAAAATTAATTTGCCCGTTACCCACAGGGGCAAACCTTCCTTGGTCGTCCATATCCTTTACATGCCACATTTTAAACCTCCCAGGGTATTTGTTAAAATACGTCACAGGATCTTGATTTGCTTTGGTTACCCAGTAAAGGTCCATTTGGAAATTTACATATTTTGGATTTGTATTTTCCAGTAAGTAATCATAGGGAACTACGCCATCACCCCCTTTTTCGAATTCAAAAGCGTGATTGTGGTATAGGAGTTTCAATCCAGCCTTATGACATTTTTCGCCCAGGATGTTCATGAAAGAAGCGAGTTGTTTATTGTCATCCCTCAATTCTTTGGGGGAAGAAGGAAGCACAAAGTATTTGAAGCCTGCCGCTTTAACATCGGCGATCATGGTATCTGCATTCTCTAAGGTAACTCCTCCCTGATGTGTGCTAATAGGAGATAGTCCCACTTCTTTAAGTAATTTGTTGAAATCCTTTGGGGCCAGATTATAAAATTTCCCATCCTTATACCCTGCAGCTTCAATATTTTTATATCCAGCCTCAGCAACTGCCATAAGTGTGGCTTTGGCATCCGCTCCCATATTATCTCGGACGGTATAAAGTGCCAGCCCACCTACCTTTTGTTGGGCATTGGCCATAAACATGCCAATCATCAACACTGGCAGAAATAATTTTTTTAACGTTAAGGTGAACATTGATTTTTTCATAATACGTTTTGAAATATTTTTTTTAAAAGTAATATATGTTTTGATAAATATCATGTAAATAATTTGATAAAAATTCTCAAGTACTATTTTATGGCATTTTCAACTAAGTGCTCAATCAATGTAGGTATATTGAAATATATTTTTAGGCTAATCTAAAAATATATAATTATCTTTATGGCAAAGTAAAAAAGAATGTTGTCTCAAGCGGAAGAGAATTATTTAAAAGAAATTTATGCTCTGCAAGAGGGTAGCCAAGATGAGATAAGTACCAACTCAATAGCAGAAAAAATGCAGACCAAAGCCTCTTCTGTAACAGACATGTTACAAAAGCTTTCCAATAAGGGTTAGTTAGATTATACCAAATATAAAGGAAGTCGACTTTCAAGAAAGGGAAGGGTCAAAGCTATTTTAATTGTTAGAAAACATCGTCTTTGGGAAACTTTTTTAGTAGAAAAATTGAATTTCCCTTGGAATGAAGTCCATGATATTGCTGAACAATTGGAACATATTAAATCGGAAAAGCTTACCAATAAATTAGAAGCTTACCTTGGAAACCCTCAGTTTGACCCTCATGGTCATCCTATTCCTAATGGAAATGGAGAAATTGCCAAAGTAAATAGTATTCGTCTTTCCGAGTTTAAAATTAAGGAAGAAGGAGTATTTGTAGGTGTAAAGGATTCTTCGGATAATTTTTTAAGATACTTGAATAAAAATAAAATAGCTATTGGGGATACCATGAAATTGCTGGATATTGAACCTTTTGACAATTCCTTCCTTATTGACATCAATTCCCAGCAATTTGTTATTTCAGAAAATGTGGCCAAAAATTTATATTTAAAAAGAGAATGAATACCTACAACCCTATAACCGCCCTTGCGGTATTTTCGGCATTATCTATTTTGGTGTATTTTCTTTTTAGACCCAATAAGGGGTGGTTCTGGTTGATAAAAAATAATTCAGTTTCCAACGATAAAATTGTTGTGGAGGATGTTTTAAAATTGTTATATCACAATGAGAATGCGGATAAGCATCTCAATGTGAACGATATCATTAGAACCTTAAAATACAATGACCATTTAATACTGGATTGTATTAATAAAATGTCGGACCATGAATTAATAGGTCTGCAGGGAGATACCGTAAAACTTACAAAATCTGGGAGCGATTATGCCTTGCGTATTGTTAGGGCCCATAGGCTCTGGGAAAAATTTTTAGCTGAAAAAACAGGATTTAAAGAAGCGGAGTGGCACGAAAGAGCGGAAAGAATGGAACACGAACTTTCCAAGGTGGATACTGATATTTTGGCCTCCAAATTGGGCAACCCACAATTCGACCCCCATGGAGATCCCATACCAACAAACACTGGAAAGATTGCAAAAGTCAAAGGGATTCCAATATCCCAGTTGCCTACCGGAACTATTGGGAGAATTGTCCATATTAAGGATAAACCCGAAATAATTTACAAGCAGATCCTGGCAGAAAATATACATATTGGTTCCCAGATACGGATAGTAGAAACAACAGCCGCCCGAATTGAATTTCACTCGGAAGGGGAGGCTTTTGTATTAGCGCCCATTATGGCCGGTAATATTACAGTTTCTGTTTTGGAAAAAGACAAAGTCTATGAGGAAGATTTAGCAAGATTGTCAATTCTAGGAGAAAATGAAACTGCCAAGATTATTGGGATATCCAAAGAAATTAGGGGAGATAGCCGAAGAAGGTTGTTAGATTTGGGTTTTGTTAAAGGAGCGGAAGTCAGTATAGATCTTTTAAACCCATTGGGCGACCCCAAGGCCTTTCTAATAAAGGGAACTAGTATTGCCCTGCGCCAAAATCAAGCCTCGAAAATTTTAATTAAGAAAGATTAGATTATGGAAGTTAAGCCCAAAAGTGCCTGTGAGACATGTGCTCAGTTCAATGCCGATGGACTAAAAAAATTAGGGGTCAACACCAGTGATTTTGACTTTGTTGTGGCTTTGGCCGGTAATCCAAACACAGGGAAGAGTACTGTTTTTAATGCCATGACAGGATTACGCCAGCATACGGGCAATTGGCCCGGTAAAACAGTAACTAGGGCTGAAGGTGCTTTTGAATACAATAATGAGAAATTTAAGTTGGTAGATTTACCGGGCACGTATTCCTTGCTTTCTACTTCTGAAGATGAAGAAGTAGCCAGGAATTTCATTCTTTTTGGTAAGCCCTCGGTAACAGTAATTGTAGTGGACGCAAGTAGATTGGAAAGAAATTTGAACCTCGTATTGCAAATTTTGGAAATTACTAATAACGCTGTCCTCTGTTTAAATTTAATGGACGAGGCGGAAAGAAATAATCTGGAAATTGATACCCGTACCCTATCAAGGGATTTGGGAATTCCTGTGGTGCCCACCAGTGCTAGATATAATAAGGGAATTCCAGAGTTGATCCAAACTATAAGTGAATTGGCGAATGGTAAAATTGTGTGTAATCCACACCGAATAAAGAATATACCTAAAAACATTGAGGAGGCATTGGAGAGGTTAAGTACAGAAATAAAGCAAGTGTATCCTAATATTGCAAATAGTAGGTGGATAGCCTTAAGGTTATTGGAGGGAGACAGCAATATTATTGAAACCCTTAAAACGGGTGAATTCGTATAAATAAGATTGATGGAGACTAAAAAAATAGATAATATTATTTCCCTTTCCAATGACCTTCGATGGCAAATTGGTGATGAATTTCACGACAGTCTGGCCGAAGGAATTTATGCCGATGCCGCGGAAATCGTTAAGGGCTCGGTTCACAGAAAAGATGAAAAAGGTACTTATAGGATAGATGCTAAAATAGATAAGATTATCACCAGTAAGATTTGGGGTTTCCCCCTAATGTTTTTGATATTAGCGTTGATCCTGTGGTTAACAATTGTTGGGGCAAATTATCCTTCAGCCATGCTAGCGGAATTGTTTCTGGATGCGGTTCATCCTGCTCTAAAAGGATTTGCCGCCAGCATTGGTATGCCTTGGTGGTTGGATGGTTTTTTAATTGATGGTGTATATTTGGCCGTAGCCTGGGTTATTGCCGTTATGTTGCCGCCAATGGCTATATTTTTTCCATTATTTACCCTTTTGGAAGACTTTGGATATTTACCAAGGGTAGCTTTTAATCTGGATCATTTATTCAAATTATCAGGGGCCCATGGCAAACAGGCATTGACCATGAGTATGGGTTTTGGTTGTAATGCGGCAGGTGTGGTTGCCACTAGGATAATAGACAGCCCAAGGGAGCGGTTAATCGCCATAATTACCAATAATTTTTCACTTTGTAATGGCCGTTGGCCCACGCAGATACTAATTGCCACAATTTTTGTAGGCGCCCTGGTTCCGGCTTCATTTTCAGGGTTAATTTCCTTGGCGGCCGTTATAGGAATAGCCGTGTTGGGAATGATATTTATGTTTTTGGTTTCGTGGGGCCTATCCAAAACGGTCTTGAAAGGAGAGGTGTCTACCTTCAATTTGGAATTGCCTCCCTATCGTCCACCAAGATTTTGGAAAACCATATATACTTCCATTATTGATAGGACCTTGATCGTATTGTGGCGGGCAATTGTTTTTGCCGCACCTGCAGGAGCAGTTATTTGGCTAATTTCAAACATTTATTTGGGAGATGAGAGTGTGGCCGTATGGTTAATTGGTTCTTTGGACGGATTTGGTTTTCTTTTGGGTCTTAATGGCGTAATTTTAGTAGCCTATATTGTAGCCATTCCTGCCAATGAAATTGTAATTCCTACTATTTTGATGTTGACTGTGTTGGTTACTGGTATTACGGCAGGAGCGGGAGCTGGTGTCATGTTCGAATTGGATTCGATAACGGCAACAGGAGATATCCTTAGGGCAGGGGGGTGGACCTTATTAACAGCTATTAATCTTATGTTATTTAGCTTATTGCATAATCCGTGTAGCACCACGATATATACTATTTACAAGGAAACAAAAAGTGTTAAATGGACCATTGTAGCCTCCATATTACCGGTTATTATGGGATTTGTGGTAACTTTTTTGGTGGCGCAGATTTGGAGACTGTTGGCATAGGCGTACAATCTGTGTTTTTGGACTTAGGCAATAGTGCATTGGTTCTAGATCATTTCAAAACATCATTTGGATGTACTTGTGCTCAGCCAAGATTTGAGATGTACCAAATAGCATACTTCACAGAGCAATAGTTTTTAAAAGAAGTAAATCATAGTCCTGTAGGTTTTTAACGGAACCTAAGTATTACGAAATTCGCGTACGAGCTTATAACTTGATTAAAATCACTAACTTGTTATAAAATTTACCGCTATGCCAATTTATATGGATCGTCACGATATTCCCGAAGAGATAACTGCGGCACATGTGGCACAAATGCATCGGGAAGATTTAAAGATAGAGCATCTTTACGGTTGCAAGGGTATGACCTATTGGTGCGATGAAAAAAGACGCACGGCTTTTTGCCTTATTCAAGCGCCGAATAAAAAGGCTATCCAGGATATGCATAATCATGCTCACGGAGAAGTTCCGCATAGGATTATTGAAGTAGAGGGATCTATAGTAGAATCGTTCTTAGGTAGGATCGAAGATCCAGAAAAATCACAAAAGACAGAATTGAATATAATTAATGACCCTGGTTTTAGGACTATAATGGTCATTGGTTTAAGTCAGGAGTCTTTGACAGGTGTGGACCATAAGCCAGTGAACAGGGACTTTTTTCCCTATAAAAAAGCAATTCTTTTATCCATTGAAAATTTTTTGGGGCGGGTTGTAAGGCAAAAAAACGATTATTTATTGTTGTCTTTTAATTCGGTTACCAATGCTGTACTTTGTGCACAGGAAATTCATTCCAATAACTTAAATACGAATATCCAATTAAATATTGGATTGCATGCTGGGGTTCCCGTGACAGAGAAGGATGGTATTTTTGAGGATACCATTAAAGTAGCGGAACGCTTTTGCCAAATGATTCAGGGTAAAATCGTTATTTCCCCAGAAGTAAGGGATTTGTATGAAAGTGAGAACTTGAACGTTAAATTGAATGCTGAAAATATAAGGGCCCTTAATGTTGGAGAGGAAAAGTTTGTACATCTATTGATGGATTATACAGAGAAGGAATGGACCAATGCTGCTTTCAATTCCCATGATTTTAGTAACAGTCTTGGATATAGTAAATCACAATTGTACAGAAAAATGATTGCTCTCACAGGAAAGTCCCCTAATAGCTTTATCAAAGACTATCGATTGGGAAAAGCTTTGCAGTTGTTGAACAACAATGCGAATAATATTTCTGAAACTGCTTTTAGAACCGGATTTAACAGTCCTGCCTATTTCTCAAAATGCTTTATGGACAATTTTGGAATTCTCCCCTCAGCGTATATAAAGAACTATGTTGCTTAAGGATTTTTCAATGGAAAATAAATCTATGCTTGAATTTTGTAATTAATTGAATCAATTTTAGATGTCTATTGTTTTATCCTCCCTTAATTTTATAAGAAGTAAAAAGAACAATTACAGCAAGTTCAAATTACCTGTGTGATTATAAGCAGACCAGAACAGCTGCCTGGTACTACTTGAGTTCTTGCATACTGAAACATACCCCCACCATTTGTGCCTTAAGGCATCGTAATTACTATTTCCCCCAATTAGCACCTTTATTTTATATCGTGTATATGCGATAGGATGAATTGTGCATAGCTCATAGATACAAAATAGTTGAACAGATAATGAAAAATAGGAATCCCCCTTTTAATAAAAAACTGATTAGTCACCTTTAAGAATTAAAGCCATGAAAAACAATGTAGATTTTTCTAAATTAAAAGTTGCTGTATTCATTTGCATTGTCTTGAGCGTCGGTCCTTTTTTTGGCCAAAATGACCTAAATGAAGACATGGAGAATTCATTGGTCAGAACACATACGGACAAAGATTTGCAATGGGGGCCTTGCCCATCTTTTATGCCAACGGGATGCACAATATCGGTTTTGCACGGCGATCCAACCAAAAACAACCTCGATGTCTTTTTTAAAGTGCCTGCCAATTATGAAATACCCGAACACTGGCATAATTCCGCGGAGCGTATGATTCTGGTTTCTGGCGAATTGCAAGTAACCTACGAGGGAGAAATAGAGAATACCATGAAAGTTGGCTCTTATGCTTTTGGCCCATCTTCTAAGCCTCATAAGGCCAAATGTGTGAGTGCTGATCCCTGTGTGCTTTTCATTGCCTTTGTGGATCCTTTAGATGCTTTTCCAATAGTAATAAAAGAATAGTAGGAGATAGGTTTTAATCTAGAATCTAGAATAAGGAGTTTTATAAACAATTTAAAATTAGAATTATGGAAATGGTTATAGGAGTGGATGCCGGTCAAATAGTATCCTTTAAAAAGCAAATAAAGGGAGAGGTAATAATGGTATCAGATAGTAATTACAACAGCTCTCGAAAGGTTTATAATGCCATGATAGACAAACGCCCTGGAATGATCGTGAAGTGCGCAGAGGTGGCCGATGTAATAGCTTCCGTTAATTTTGGACGGGAAAATGATTTGCTGATTGCTGTCAGGGGCGGCGGACATAATGGCGGTGGATTAGGCTTGTGCGATGATGGGATGGTCATAGATTTATCTGGATTAAAATTTATTAATGTGGATTCTTCCAATAATACAGTAAGTGTCGGTGGAGGTAATATTTGGGGCGAAGTTGATCAAGCTACCCATGCCTTCGGATTGGCAATTCCCAGTGGTATGATTTCTACAACAGGTGTAGGAGGGCTAACGCTGGGTGGGGGAGTAGGTTACCTTACTAGGAAATACGGACTTACCATAGACAATCTATTGGAGGCAGATATGGTATTGGCAGATGGTTCCTTTGAAACCGTGAACGCAAAACAGCATCCTGATCTTTTTTGGGCCATTAGGGGAGGGGGAGGTAATTTTGGTATTGTAACCTCTTTTAAATTTCAAGCCCACCCATTAAAAACTGTAATTGGAGGCCCTACCTTATGGCCAATAGAACAAACTGAGGAAATAATGGCTTGGTATGATGCATTCATTCATAAATCAACGGAAGATTTAAATGGGTTCATTGCCACAATGGTTATTCCAGGGCCACCTTTTCCCGAACATTTGCACAATAAGCAATTTTGTGGAATTGTATGGTGTTACACTGGCCATCCGGACAAATTTGAAGAATTATTTAAGCCCGTCCTCGATAAAAAACCCTTGTTTCAACATGTGGGTGAAATGCCATATCCCTCAATCCAAACCATGTTTGATGGTTTAATGCCCCCTGGACTGCAATGGTATTGGAGGGCCGACTTTTTTGATAAATTAGGACCGGAAGTTAGGGCGGGCCATTTGAAATATGGTTCAAAAATTCCGACGCCGCTTTCGCAAATGCATTTATACCCAATTAGTGGTGCCGCAAGTAGGGTTGGGAATACAGATACCCCATGGGCCTATAGGGATGCAAAATACGCAGGTGTTATTGTAGGGGTAGATCCTGATCCTGCCAATGCTGATAAAATCACAAATTGGTGCAAGGATTATTATAATGCACTGCATCCACATTCCTCGGGAGGAGCCTATTCCAATTTTATGATGGATGAGGGACAAGATCGGGTCATGGCAAGTTACAAGGATAACTACAAGCGTTTGGCGCGAATTAAAAAACAGTATGATCCCAATAATTTGTTTAAGGTAAATCAAAACATCAAACCGGGTAAATAAAGACGTTGGATTAAGCTTTGGAGACCAAAATAATTCTAGATTTGAAGGCAATGATGGATGGAAAATGGAAAAGAACCGGTATATATGTATATTTTCTGAGGACAATTTAACCAAAAAACAGTATAAAGTAACCTTGACAGACGGGAACAAGAAGAAAAAAATGATATTGAACTTTGATGAATAAATTCTTAATACTTGATCAATTTGTTAAAACCTTATTCCTCCGATAAGGTTTTTTTATGCATATTCGTCAGCTTCTTCAAGTTAATGCGAGTATGGTATTAGAGTTATTAAGGCTTTGTTCGAATAGAATTTATTGGAAGTGCCAAGTAAATAAAATTCTGCCAGTTTGATTACTTTTGCACACAAAATACCAATTGCCCGATATATGAAAAATGTTTGTTCATTATTACTATTAATAATTATATTTTCCGCCTGTAAGGATTCCAATAACAATAATAATTCAACCTCTCAAAACGCTATGATTACCATTAATAATCCACTGCTTGCTGAAAGTACTTTACCATATGGTGTGCCCGATTTTACAAAAATTAAAAACGGTCATTTCCAAGATGCATTAATGCAAGGAATGGAAGAAAAAAGAGTAGCCATTGAAAACATTGCCAATGAGACCGAAGCGGCTACTTTTGAAAATACCATACTGGCTTTGGAAAAAAGTGGCAGTTTATTAGAGCGGGTTCAAAACGTTTTTTCTGCTCTTACAGGTGCACATACCAATGATACCTTGCAGGCCGTACAAGAAGAAATGGCGCCTAAATTCTCGGAACTTAGTGATGCCATTTATCTCAATAAAAAATTGTTTCAGCGTGTAAGAACCTTACACAGTAAAAAAGAAAATTTAGACTTGGATGCGGAATCCTTGAAATTATTGGAAAACTATTTTGAAGATTTCGAAATTGCTGGAGCCAACTTATTAGCAGATGACAAGGAAATTTTAAAAGCTTATAATTCTCGCTTGGCTACACTGAGCAATACTTTCAATAAAACCCTCTTGGAGGCCAATAATGCCGGAGCCTTATTGTTTAATGATAAATTGGAGCTAGCCGGAATTTCGGAATCTGAGCTGAAATCCTTAAAAAATGGAGAAGATAAGGGTTGGAAAATACCACTTCAGAATACTACCCAACAACCATTGTTGCAAGCGTTGGAAAAAAGAGTGATTAGGGAGAAGTTATTTAATGCGGCATGGTACAGGACGGATGGTTCCGCTCATGATACCAAGGCCATTATTACGGAAATTGCGGAATTACGTGCTAAAAAAGGAGCGTTATTGGGCTTTGCCAATTATGCCGAATGGAGTCTGCAAAATACCATGGCCAAAAAGCCAGAGAATGTGAATAAATTATTCAGTGGACTTATTCCTGCTGCCACGGCCAAAGCAAAACAAGAAGCAGCGGAAATTCAGCAAATGATACTGAAAAAGGGCGGGGATTTTACCTTGGCCCCTTGGGATTGGAACCACTATGCCGAAATGGTACGTAAAGCAAAGTATGATTTGGATGAAAATCAGATAAAACCTTATTTTGAATTAAAAAAGGTATTGGAAAGAGGGGTATTCTATGCTGCAGAAAAATTATACGGAATTACCTATAAGGCTAGGACCGATATCCCTACCTATCATGAGGATGTCTTGGTCTACGAGCTATTTGAGGAGAACGGAGACCCTTTGGGCCTTTTCTACGGGGACTTCTTTTCACGCCCCAGTAAGCGAGGTGGGGCCTGGATGAGCAATTTTGTTACCCAATCTAAATTGTACCATAAAAAACCTGTAATTTATAATGTCTGCAATTACCCTAAACCAACAGAAGGGGAACCAGCACTGCTGACATATGATGAGGTCGAGACGATGTTCCATGAATTTGGACATGCCCTACACGGGTTTTTTGCCGATCAACACTTCCCATCCTTATCAGGTACTTCTGTGGCGCGCGACTTTGTGGAGTTTCCTTCCCAATTTAATGAAAATTGGGCCTTGTATCCAGAAATCCTTAAGAACTACGCTCTGCATTACCAAACTGGGGAACAAATTCCACAAGAACTTATTGATAAGATAAAAAAATCGGGCACTTTTAATCAGGGGTATAGTCTACTAGAGAATTTGGCAGCTTCCAATTTGGATATGCAATGGCATACCATTGGATCTGACACGGCAATAAAGGATGCAAATGCCTTTGAAAAGGAAGCCTTACACAAAACTAAATTGGATGTGGTTTCGGCCGTTCCCCCACGTTACAGATCTACTTATTTTGCCCATATCTTTGGTAGTGGCTATGCCGCAGGCTACTATTCCTACCTGTGGACAGAAATGCTGCACCACGATGCCTACAATTGGTTTGAAACACATGGCGGACTTACTAGGGAAAACGGTCAACGTTTACGGGATATGATTCTTTCCCGCGGTAATACCTTGCCCTTGGAAGAAATGTACAAGGAATGGAGAGAAAGCGATCCAAAAATTGAACCTATGCTAAAAGCCAGGGGTCTGCAATAATATAGGAATTAAATAAGTTATAAATCTAAATTGGAAAAGGCCCCTGCTAAGGGGCCTTTTCTATAACCATTATTTAAGAACTTATAAATTATAGCACCTTAAAAATAAGTGCACATTAGGTTTTTGAACCCCCGAGGGTATAAGAATCGAATGTATTTCATCGAAAAAACGATAAAAAATTAAGAATGTGGTAGGGTAAACGCCATCTTTGGTTGTTGTTATATATAGCCTCTAAATATGGAGGTAAACCAATAATTACTTATTATTAAAATTTATAACTATGAAATTTAAACTATTTACAAGTGCATTGCTTGTTGCATTTACCGTTTTCATCTCGTGTACGGACAGTGATGATAAGAACAGTGATTATGGACGTCTTTCCGTAAATTTAACTGACGCTCCTTTTCCCCATGATCTGGTAGCAGAAGCGAACGTGACCATTTTTAAAATAGAAGCCCGTTACAAAGGGGATATGGACATTAATTCTGAGATTGATGATAATTCGGATTCTTCTATGGAAACTGAGGAAAAAACTTCCTTTATTATACTGATGGAAGAAGAAATAGAGGTGAACCTTTTGGACCTTACCAATGGAGTTACCAAGAATTTAGCCGACCTTGATGTCCCTGTGGGTACATACGACCTGGTAAGGGTTTATGTTAAAGGGGTTAATGTAGTATTAACGGATGGCTCAACATATGACCTAAAAGTGCCAAGTGGGGAACAAAGCGGTATTAAAATCTTCATCAAACCCGGTCTTGTAGTTAATGGTGGACTAAGTGCTGATTTATTGTTGGACTTCGATGTAAGCAAATCTTTTGTAGCCAAGGGCGGCGGCAGTAATTTGGAGAATATAACAGGCTTTAATTTTAAACCAGTCATAAAAGCTTGTAATATGTCCACGGCAGGAACCTTGGCCGGAATGGTGACAACCCTTCAGGAAGTTGCATTGGAAGGGGCACAAGTGGCAGTGTTTGCAGCTGATACTTTAAATACAACAACTTTTACGGATGTCGACGGAAAATACATGGTAATGGGGCTATTGGCAGGAACCTATGATGTAGAGGTAGAATTGGGTACCTACCAAAAACAAAGGGTTGCCGATATTGAAGTAGTTGCAGGAAATAAGACCTCCCAAGATTTTATTTTGGTGGCAGGGGAATAAGAATATTTTAAATAGAGTGGAAAAGGTGGGTGTAATAGCCCACCTTTTTTTTTGATAGTAATAAGATAGACTGGATTTTCAAGACTTGGGGATTCAGTTTATGACATACTTCAAGATCAATGGTAGTTAACTTAAATAAATAGAAAACTTAAACCGTTAATAAAAAAAGCCGAACAACTATAAACAGTCATTCGGCTTTTATATACTAAAGTTGATTCTCTAATTAAGTGATGCCAGTAATTTTTCGGCAACCAATTCCGAGGATGCGGGATTTTGTCCTGTAATCAAATTACCATCCTGCTCCGCATAAGGAGCCCAATCCGATTCTTTGGAGTAGATACCGCCATTTGCTTTAAGCATATCTTCCACTAAAAATGGAACTACGGAGGTGAGTTGAACGGCTTCCTCTTCGGAATTTGTAAATCCGGTTACTTTTTTACCTTTTACCAAGGGGGATCCATCTTCATTTTTAACACCTTTTAAGGCGGCAGGAGCGTGACATACAAAAGCGATGGGTTTCTGCTGTTTATTAAAGGTTTCAATTAGACCAATCGAGGTGGCATCGTTTGCCAAGTCCCACAAAGGCCCGTGTCCTCCTGGATAAAATATGGCATCGAAATCATTCGGGTCAATCGCTGTTAATGCTAAGGTGTGTTTTATTTTATTTTGTGCTACGGCATCATTTTTAAACCGCTCAGTATCTTTTGTACTGGCATCAGGGGTATCACTACTAGGGTCTATTGGTGCAGCACCACCTTTTGGTGTAGCCAAGGTAATATCCGCCCCTTTATCCAATAGGGTATAATATGGATTGGCAAATTCCTCGATCCAAAATCCCGTTTTCCTTCCAGTATCTCCTAATTTATCATGAGATGTTAATACAAATAATATATTCATTCGTTTTTGCTGTTTTAATGTTAATTAATAATAGAATATCGGCCCTAGTAATTAGGCCTTCACAATCATTTTGCCTTCATTTTTACCTTCAAATAAATCTAAAAATGCTTGAGGGGTATTTTCAAATCCTTCTACAACGGTCTCTGTGTAGGTTAATTTGCCTTCCGCTAACCACCCTGAAAGGTGCTTCATGGCTTCTGGAAATTTATCCATATAATTCGAAACTATAAAGCCCTGCATCAATGCGCTGTTTTTAATCAAAAATGGCTGAACACTGACACTCTTTGGCGCTTCAGTATTGTTGTATACGGAAATGGCCCCACAGATAATCATTCTGGCAAATTTGTTAATATTGTAGAGTACGGCATCCGAAATAGGGCCTCCCACATTGTCAAAATAAACGTCCACACCATCGGGACATGCAGTTCTAAGGGCTGCTTTCATATCATCTGTGGTATTGTAGTTTATGGCATAGTCAAATCCAAATTTAGAGGTAAGCATTTCTACTTTTTCATCTGTACCGGCAATACCTACCACGTATAGCCCCAAAATTTTCCCTATTTGTCCTACAACACTACCCACGGCTCCAGCTGCTCCTGAAACTACCAAAGTCTCCCCGGCTTTGGGTTTACCAATTTGGGTGAGCCCACAATAGGCAGTTAATCCTGTCATTCCCAAAATACCTAAATAAGAACTGAGTGGAGCTCTGGCCTTGTCTACTTTTAATAGTCCTTCACCTTTTGAAATTTGTTGGGTTTTCCAATCCATCATTCCGGAAACAAAATCACCTTCGTTAAATTTGTCATTCTTGGAGGCGATTACTTTTGCTATTATCCCAGAGGTAATAGGCTTACCCAATTCAAAGGGCGCTACATACGATTTGGCATCGCTCATTCTTCCTCTTAAATAAGGGTCTACAGAGATGTAAGTGGCCTCCAAAAGTATTTCACCTTTTTCAATATTTAAATCTGTATCCTCTTTAATAAATTCGAAATCCGAAAGGGTAGGTTTTCCTACGGGTCTTTGTTTTAATATTATTGTCTGAATCATAATTTGATATTATTTTATTGAGTTTTATTTTTTTATACTGTCCCAAGCGGCTTGGTAGGCGTCTTCCAAATGATTCTGGTTTAATTGAAAAACACCGCGTTGCTGCATTACCATTAGAAAGGAGAGGGGATTTATAGAGTACGCATATAAAAGATAAGGCGACAAAGGTTTTATAATACCCTCTTGCTTGCCTCGTTCCCAGAGGTCAAGTAATGGTTGTAGGTGTTTTAGCCCTTCTTGTCTGCTAGCTTCATCGATCATGGGCGTATTGTCGCACTGGGCCAAAAACATAGCTTCCTGCACTTCTTTTAATTTAAAATCGGCAATGCGTTTCCAAATTATCTCAAAACCTTCCGCTACCTGGATATCCGTATTAAAATTTTTGAAGGCATAAGCCGTAAAGGCGGCCTTTACCTCTATATATACTTTGTTTACCAAATCTTGCTTATTGTCAAAATACAAATAAATTGTTGCAGGGGAAACACTCGCCATTTTCGCAATTTTCGACATTGGCGTGGCGTGAAACCCGTTATTGTTAACGAGGTTAATGGTAGCCTTTACCAAAGCATTTCGCTTTTCAATACTTTTTTGTAGTTGTGCCATTAGTTGCTTTAGGTTAATAAATGGATGCCGTTCAACACCCATGATAAAATCATAGTACAAAGATAGGGTAAAAAATGAATGTTCATTCTCTTTTAACAAATAATTAATTTACGATGTTAGCTGAGGTAGGGGTGTATGCCTTTTCAAATATGCTGGGCCGCTGCCATCAGCTATTGGATAGTAGGTGGTACAAAGGGATTAGAGCCCTATTTACTAGTTTAAGTCTTGCACGCAAAGATATAAGTAGTAGCTCTCTAAACCACAATTGTTTTTAACAGGGTGTACCCGTCCGCGGTATTGCCCGTAACGGAGTCGGCCATATTGCCCTCAATACTGTTAGAAAACACATTATCACTTGAATTCAAAGTGTCCGCCTCACCTTTATAGTTTGAAGAGCTATAAACGGTATCACATACGGATTTTGGAAAGGCAATTTGGGTTGTTCTAATAGATTTTTCACTGGAATCCAACACTTCAAGGTGTATATGGGGAGCCCTACCATTATACCAACCTGGGAATATACTGATAAAGGAAGCGTTTCCGTTGGCATCCGTAGTCTGTCGTCCCCTTAAAAAATGGACGCTGGTTAAATCGGTTGGTTGCAAGGCAATTCCACCATATTCGGAATAATAACCTTCAGCATCGCAATGCCATACGTCTACAAAAGCACCGGAAAGAGGTTTGCAATCTTCGCTTTGATCCAGCACCTTAAATGTTATAAGCAGTGCCACCCCGGTTCTATCTGAGACAATATTGGCCCTCATTAAATCCGCAGGAGTCTTTATTGGAAAAGGTCCGGCCGTCTCACTAGGCGATAACTCACAGTCCTCCGTAACTTCTTCATCATCCTTGGGATTACTATTTTTGGAACAGGCCTGTACAACCGTAGGAACGGCAACAAGGGTTCCTATTCCCAACAACCCTTTTTTAAGAAAATCGTTCCTATTCATTTCCAGTGAAGTTTAAACTTTACTAAAGTTATTCAAAAAGTAGGTCTTACTAAAGGAAATACTTGGAATTATGCATAAGATAGAATTATGGCAATCTAAAGCTAAATTTTCTCATTGGTTCCCAGTAAAAGAACCACATTATTGATAATACCGAGAACCTAGTCGGTTCAAAATAGGAATATATATCAATTACTGGCATTCCCTAGAAAACTGTGGCTATCTTTGCCGAAAATTATTATATGTCAAAGCAGTTTTCCGATTTAGGAATTAACGAACACCTACTTCAAAGTTTAACAGACCAGGAAATATCAGTGCCCTCAGATATTCAGAAAAAGGTTATTCCTGTGATTTTGGAGCAAAGCAAAGATGTAGTTGCTCTGGCAAAGACTGGAACCGGTAAAACAGCTGCTTTTGGGTTGCCTTTATTACAATTAATAGATACTGGCAGTACCAGTATTCAATGCGTAATATTGGCTCCAACAAGGGAATTGGGACAACAGATTTATGCGAATATGGTTTCCTTTTCTACCCATAGTCCGTCTATTTCCATTGCCTCCATTTGTGGAGGAATTCCTATTAAACCTCAAATTGAACGTTTAAAGACTGCTACACATATTGTCATAGCCACACCAGGTCGCCTGGTGGATTTGGTTAAAAGGAAGGCTATCAATATAAAAGATATCAAGTATTTGGTCTTGGATGAGGCCGATGAAATGGTAACTGCTTTAAAGGTGGACTTGGATAATATTATTTCAGAAATCCCAAAGTCGAGAAGAACATTATTGTTTACGGCCACCATGCCGGGAGCCTTAAAACAATTGGTCCAGAATTATATGTCCAAACATGTGGTCCAGATCGAAGCGGACATGGCTACGGTAGGGCACCAGGGCATAGAACATAGGTATGTTGTAGTAGAACCCATAGAAAAATTGGAAATTCTGCTTCATTTTTTAAAGTCCAGAGAGGGAGAAAGAGGAATTATTTTTTGCAAGACGAAGGCGGCCGTTAATAAATTGGGAAAAAACTTGGCCATCAATAAATTCCGATCAGGTGCCATCCACGGTAGTTTAACCCAAGGTATTAGAGATCGGGTGATGGGACAATTTAGGGAAGGTAATATAGATATAATGGTAGCAACCGATTTGGCTGCACGTGGTATCGATGTTAAGGAAATATCCTATGTGGTAAACTATCACTTACCCGACACCTATGACACTTATGTCCACAGAAGTGGCCGTACCGCTAGAGCAGGGGCAGAGGGATTTTCATTGAGTGTTATTCAAAAGGAGGAAGTTGAGGACATTGCCGATTTTGAAAAGGAGTTGGGAATAAAATTTAAAGAATTCCAAAAGGCGGATGCCCAAAGTATCGAAAAGAACAATGTCTTGATTTGGGCGAACAAAATATTCAAAACCAAACCCAATCGAAGTATGTCCCAGGAGTTTAGGGAAGAAATAAGAACAGTCTTCCATCACTTAACCAAAGAGGAGCTAATAGATAAGGTAGTAGCGAATTACTTGACAAAATCAACTACTTCCATCCCAAAAGAAGAAGCACCTAAAAAGAAAAAAAATAAATAATCAGCAATGGCAAATAACATTAAAGCACAGGAGGATGTTTTAGCAAAACTAAATATCCATCAGTTGAACCCCATGCAGGAGGAGGCTATTGCCATTATTGGAAAAACTACCAACACTATACTTCTGTCCCCAACGGGTACAGGAAAAACTTTGGCGTTCCTATTACCATTAATAGATACGCTTAACCCCCATATTGAAGAGGTACAGGCCTTAATTTTGGTTCCTACCCGCGAATTGGCGATACAAATAGAACAAGTGGTAAGAAATATGGGAACTGGTTATAAGGTGAACGCTGTTTATGGTGGTCGCCCTATGTCCAAGGATAAGATAGAAATTAAACATAATCCCGCTATTTTAATAGGAACACCTGGGCGTATTTTGGATCATTTTGATAGTGACCGATTCTCAAGGGAAAGTATTAAAACATTAGTGCTGGACGAGTTTGATAAGTCTTTGGAAATTGGTTTTGAAGAGGAAATGGTCGGAATTCTCAATGAACTGCCCAATATAAATAAACGCATCCTGACCTCCGCTACACCGGGAGTTGAGATTCCAAGTTTCGTAAAGTTGGATCAGCCCGTCCTTATCGATTATTTGGAGGAAAAAGCAACATCAAAATTAGCGATTAAAATTGTGTTGTCGACTGCCAAGGACAAATTGCCAAGGCTTTTAGAGCTGTTACTACACTTAGGAAATCAGCCCGGGATCATTTTCTGTAATTTTAGGGATAGTATAGAAGAGGTTAGTGCATTATTGTCGAAAAATAGAATTGGTCATACCTGCTTTTCCGGGGGAATGGAACAAAAGGATAGGGAGCGTTCCCTTATTAAATTCAGAAATGGAACCAGTCAAATTTTAATCGCTACGGATTTGGCGGCTAGGGGGATAGATATCCCTGAGCTAAAATATATTATTCATTACGAGCTGCCACATTCTTCAGAGGAGTTTATCCATAGAAATGGAAGAACAGCAAGGGTAAATGCCAAAGGTACTGCCTATGTGTTGAAATGGGATAAGGAGCGATTTCCGGAGTTTATAAAAGATTCAGGGAGCTTGGATATTTCCAAAAAAGCGGCACCAATGAAACAGTTTTGGGAAACCTTGTTTATTTCAGGAGGAAGAAAGGATAAAATTTCCAAGGGTGATATTGCCGGGCTTTTCTTTAAACAAGGGGATATCAACAAGGACCAATTAGGGGAAATAGAGTTAAAACAGGACTGCGCCTTTGTGGCCGTTCCATTATCCATAGCCAATCAATTGGTGGAAAAATTGAACAATACACGCTTAAAAAAGAAAAAAGTACGTATTACAATTCTTTAATTTATTAGGGTAAGGGCTAGATTTTATCCGCTGGAATGTATTAAAAATGAAAGAAGATCTAAAAGGGAATAAAACTACAATATCTCTTGATGAGATAGATAACTGTATTGCTCTCCTGCAGCAACTAGTGGACCATACCGATCAGATATTTGATATTCCCAAGGAAAAAAGAACTGCTTTAATAAAAGTATCGGGTCAATTTTCCAGACCCAGTAGGGAAGAATTTGCGAAAAGAAAAAAGGACGGGAAGAAAAATGCCCAAAGGAAAAAAGCGGTAAGGGATAAACATGCCCGAAAGGATACAGGTATTAGAAATGCACGTGAGGGCCACATATTTGTGGCCCCCAAACTATTGCCTTTTGCTGCATTGGTAAACCACAAAAAACAGGAATTGGAAGTTCCAAGAAATTGTTATGTCTGCAAAACGGAGTTTACCCAATTGCATCATTTTTATGATACTATGTGTACCGAATGTGGTGATTTCAACTACGCCAAACGCTTTCAAACGGCAGATGTAAAAGGGCAGGTTGCCGTTGTAACTGGCTCCAGACTAAAAATTGGATATCATATTACTTTAATGTTATTGCGTGGTGGGGCTACCGTGATAGCCACAACGCGATTTCCTGTCGACTCGGCACTCCGCTTTTCCAAGGAAGATGATTTTATGGAGTGGGGGCATCGATTAAAAATACACGGTCTGGATTTGCGGCATATCCCAAGTGTAGAAATATTTTGTAATTATATAGAGCGCCAATATGACCGCTTGGATATTCTTATCAATAATGCGGCCCAGACGGTACGAAGGCCCGCTGGATTTTACCATCATTTGATGTCCAACGAAGAAAGCCCTATTACTTTACTTCCTGCAGACGCTCAAAAAGTTTTGAGCGATCATACCAGTTGCTTACGGGAACTACAAGAATTAACCTCGGGTGCATCTCCCAATCAAAACATGCCGGTTACTTGGCATGGACCGGAAGCGGGAATTGGAATAAGAGCTTCGGCTAAGTTGTCCCAAATTCCCTATAGTTTTGATAATGTCTTGGTAGCAAAAGAGGTATTTCCTACCGGGGAATTGGATGCCGACCTTCAACAGGTAGATTTACGAAAAACCAATAGTTGGCGACTAAAACTAGGAGAAATTGAAACTACCGAAATGTTGGAAGTACAATTGGTAAATGCCGTAGCCCCTTTTGTATTGTGCAACCGTTTGGCGGAATTAATGAAGAAGGAGAACACCGGACAAAAACATATCATTAACGTTTCGGCAATGGAAGGGAAATTTCATCGTGCTTTTAAGGAATCACGTCACCCACATACCAATATGGCCAAGGCCGCACTAAATATGCTTACGCATACCTCTTCAGGAGAATTGGCCAAAGCAGGTATATTTATGAATGCCGTAGACACCGGATGGGTTACTGATGAGGACCCCGCCGAACTAGCTAAAATGAAGCAGGAAGTTTACGATTTCCAACCGCCTTTGGATATAGTGGATGGTGCTGCCCGAGTGCTGGATCCGTTAATTGACGGAATTAATACCGGAAAACATTGGTCCGGTAAATTTTTGAAGGATTACTTTCCTATTGGCTGGTAATTGTATCCAGCCAAATTACAGCTTGAATTTACTCACTAAGGGAGATTTGAATGCTCCGACGCTTGCCTGCCGGTTCCGTTCAGGCGGGCGTCGATATATTATAAGATGTTTCCTTTCGATGTCTCATGGGCTTGCCCTGAGGTAATTTACTTCGATCTGAAAAAAGCATACCAATTCACGGAAATACAAATTCTATTGTACACCATTAACTTTTTTTATCTTCGTGCTTATGAATTCTATTGATATAAGAACAGTTGATGTAGTACAATATATAAAACCATTACGGGAAGGTGGTTCCCTGCCAGCTATTGTAAAAGCTGATGATGGATTCTTATATGTTTTAAAATTCAGAGGGGCAGGACAAGGTAAGAAGGCGTTAATAGCCGAACTGATAGGAGGCGAGCTAGCGCGGGCTATTGGTCTCAAGGTACCTGAATTGGTATTCATGAACCTTGATGATTCCTTCAGCAAGACAGAGCCAGATGAGGAAGTTCAAGATTTACTTAAATTTAGTGTAGGTCTTAATCTTGGCTTACATTTTTTATCCAGTGCCATTACGTATGATCCATTGGTTTCCAAAGTAGATGCCTTGATCGCATCAAAAGTGGTTCTCTTGGATAGTATCATGAGCAATATTGACAGGACGGCAAAAAACACTAATTTATTACACTGGAATAATGAATTGTGGGTAATAGATAATGGCGCAAGTTTTTATTTTCACCATAATTGGGAAACATGGAAGAATCATCTTACAAGAACTTTTCCTCTAATAAAAGACCATGTGCTTTTAGAGTTTGCCACTGAGTTAAATATGGCGGCAACTGTGATTAAGGGTTCACTTAATACCGATAAAATTGTAGAAATCATTGGATTAATACCAGAAGAATGGTTGTTGGACGTGGCAGATGATCTAAGTCCATCTGAAATTAGAGCGGCCTATATTGAATATATAAATGCCAAACTTGCTATGATCGATACATTAGTTAAAGAGTCTGAAAATGCAAGATAAAGACAAATACGAATACGCAATTATTAGACTTGTTCCTAAAGTGGAGCGTGCAGAATTCTTTAATATTGGGGTTATACTTTTTTCAAGGCGGAAAAAATTTTTAGATGTAAAATATTTGGTAGACCCCATAAAATTACAGTGTTTTTCAAAGGAAGTTGATATTAACGCTATAGATGAATATTTAAAGGCCTGGACATTGGTATGTAAAGGGGCACCTTCCGGAGGAGCTATCGGTAAACTGGATTTAGTTGATAGATTTCGGTGGTTAACGGCCTCCAGGAGTACAATGATTCAGAGTTCAGAAACGCATTCGGGCTTATGCCATGATCCTAAAAAAGAACTGGAAAATCTATTCGAAAGTTATGTTTTGTAAGGCAATTGCATTGGGCGAGCCTTTAGTTAGGCGATATTTGAAAGAAAAATAGTAAGTTCTTCATAACCAAAAATAATGTTAATAAATATTATTAGACTAATCCGCTGTTTTCTAAATTATTAGCACGACATTTGCGAAATAATATTATAATAAATTTAATTACATTACGATGAGTAGTAAAGGAACAGTAAAATTTTTCAACGACACTAAAGGTTTTGGTTTTATCACTGAAGAAGGTGTTGAAAAAGATCATTTTGTACACATTTCAGGTTTAATTGATGAAATTCGCGAAGGCGATGAAGTATCATTTGACCTAAAAGAAGGTAACAAAGGATTAAATGCAGTAAACGTACAAGTTATATAATATATACTTCCATGTTTAATGAAAAGGCCCATCATCTCTGATGGGCTTTTTTATGTTTAAAATTTAACGAATTGTAAGAAATAAGGCGTAATTTCGCGCCCTGTAAAATACCCTGTATGAAGCGCATAAATGAGTACAAGAAATTATTTGGAATCGAAAAGGAAATCGAGCTAAAGTTGCTTAAGAAAAGTTACCGTGACTTGGTAAAGGAATGGCACCCGGATAAGTTTCAAGAAGGAGATAGTAAGCGTGAAGAGGCAGAAGTAAACAGTCGCAAGATTATTGATGGGTACCATTTTTTAGTAAGTATTGCTCCTGAAACCAAAGCATCGAACCTAGAAGCCTATACAGAAACGATCACTAATTCTGGGATAGCCGATTACCATCACAAAGGACTATTATTGGAAATTACATTTGTGGATGGATCTACTTACGAGTATTTTGGTGTTACCAAACAAGTTTATATCAAAATGGTCAATTCCAATACCGTTAATCGTTTTGCCAAACGCATGATCTACCCAAAATATACCTATAGACAATCCAAAAAACAGCTTCAGGAAGCATAGCGCTTTCTAGATTTAAAGATTCTTGGTGGTCAAGTTGGCCGAAAATAAAGAAATAAGTGAAAGCCCTTTGGGCTTTTTCTTTTTTATAATGGTCTGTGGAGAGTAGAACGGCTTTTAACCTCGATACTCTCATATACGGTCATTGGGCTGGGGTAAATTCATTTATTTTATCAATAACGAATATTTATTCGATTTTAGTATTTATATTTGCGCTATGAGAGTCAAGGATGCAACCAAACAATTAGCCATTATGGAGAACACCCTGGATGTAGTTTTCGAAAGGGGCTTTGCTGGGATTAAGATGGCGGATCTAGCCAAACGCCTTGGTCTTTCTGTTTCTACCTTGTATGTTTATTATAAGAATAAAGAAGATTTAATAGTTTCCATTGCCGTTGATCTAATAGCTAGGGAGACCCAGAGAAGCGAACAGGAGATATCGGAAAACCTGCCATATAAGTTAAAATTAAAAACATTATGGTTATTCTGGATCAACTTCAGTATCAACCACAGAAAGGAAAAGAGTTTCTTGGAACAGCTCAAGAAATCGCCCTATTACGATAAAGTACCAGTGTCCGTAAAGGAGAATAAAAGTAAGTTGGCCATGCAGCTCATAGATATGGGTAAGCAGGAAGGTTTACTTAAGAATATTGATAACAATATCCATTTTGCAGTTATCGGGGCAATAATAAGGGAAACAGTAAAGTTGATTATGGATAAAAAACTGGAATTGAACAAAAAAGATATGGACCTCATGTTTGCTACAGTTTGGGATGCTATTAAAAGTTAATTATTTTTTGGATTATAATAGAATATATATTCGATAATAAAGCAAAAGTGTCGCCAAGGGGACAAAAAGTATGAATCAATTAAAGAAAATAGTAAAGAAAATGAGCATAATTATTGGCAGTGGACTTCTTTTAATAATCGTGATTGGGGTTCTATTTTTGTATTTAAGCCCTGAGTTTGGAGGCTCACCTACCATGGAGAAGAAGGCAATCTATCTTAAATCGCCCAATTATAAGGATGGAAAGTTCATCAACAAAGGCCATGTAAAATTGGATATGAGTATGCGGGATATGGGCAAAAGTTTGGTGGGTTATTTTGGTGCTTCACCACTTACCAAACCCAATGGGGATATTCCTGTAAAGAAATTGGATTCAATGGACATTGTAAAGTACAAAGATAGCACTCGCCTTATTTGGTTTGGTCATTCCGCTTTCCTATTGCAAATGGACAACAAAACAATTTTGATCGATCCCATGTTCGGGAAGGTAGCCGCACCGCATCCCATGTTGGGGAGCAACAGATTTAGCCGAGAATTACCTATCGCTGTAGAAAAACTTCCATCTATAGATGCGGTGATTATTTCGCACGATCATTATGACCACCTGGATTATGGTTCCATCCAGAAATTAAAGGATAAGGTTAAGATGTTTTATACCCCTTTGGGTGTTGGGGCGCACTTGCAAAAATGGGGAGTGGAAAAAGAACGTATTGTGGAACTGGATTGGTGGCAGGAAGTTAGTCAAGACGGTTTAATATTCAGATGTACTCCCGCTCAGCATTTTTCTGGAAGGGGATTTTCCGACAGGGCCAATACCTTATGGAGCTCTTGGATAGTAAAATCAGAAATCGATAATATTTTCTTTAGTGGCGATAGCGGTTATGGGCCACATTTTAAGGAAATAGGGGACAAATATGGTCCGTTCGATTTTGCAATGATTGAATGTGGACAGTATAATGAGATGTGGCCCGATATTCATATGTTTCCAGAGGAGACCGCCCAGGCAGGATTGGATGTACGGGCAGAACGGATAATGCCAATTCACTGGGGAGCCTTTAAATTGGCAATGCATCCTTGGACAGAACCTGTGGAACGTCTTTCTAAAAAAGCTAAGGAACTGAACTTGGGTTTAATAACACCAAGAATAGGGGAGCCCATTAATATAGATAAACAAAAAGCTCCCACCACAGAATGGTGGAAATAATATTAATATAGGCATGATAACAATTTTTAGGACAGATATAAGTCAGGAACAGGAATCCCGAGTAAGACAATTTTTGGATCTATTTAAGGAAATATTAAAAATAGATTTCGATTTTGAGGATTGTGATAATGTACTGCGAATTGAAACCATTGGCAATATCACATCCCATGTAGAAATCGTCTTAAATTCCAACGGTCATTTCTGCAAAGAAATTTTGTAGGGAAGTACGGTACTGTATAAAGGCTCTTATAGTGCCTAAGGCAATAGATTTATCAGGATTCAAGGAAAAAGAGAAATATATTTGGTAAGATAATGGTAGTGTTTAACTTAGTTGCCAAATTTAATTTACTATGAAAAGATTCAAAGCACTTGATGTGTTTCGGGGGTTGACTATTTGCCTGATGATAATAGTTAATTCAACTGGAGACTGGGACTTAACCTTTTCACCTTTGTTACATGCCAATTGGCATGGTTTTACTCCTACGGACTTAGTATTTCCTTCTTTTCTTTTTGCGGTTGGAAATGCTTTTGCATTTGTGAAAACCCGTTGGAATGATAAACCCCTCTCCGAAGTTTTTCAGAAAATTATTAAAAGGACTTTAATTATCTTTTTACTAGGGTATATAATGTACTGGTTCCCCTTTGTATCATGGACAGAAACTGGTGATCTTGCCTTAGTTCCTTTTAGCGAAACGAGGATATTGGGGGTGTTACAGCGAATAGCGATTTGTTATTTTATTGGGGCCACCATGATTTATTTTCTTAGCAACCGTCAGCTAATTATAGCTTCTGCACTTATCCTACTTGGGTATTGGGGGCTGTTAAGTGGCTTTGGTGACTATACCTTGGAGGGCAACCTAGTTAGAACCATTGACAGGCTTCTTCTTGGAGATGGTCATTTATACGGAGGTGATGGAATTCCGTTCGACCCTGAGGGTTTACTGAGTACATTACCGGCGATTTGCAATGTTATTGCGGGATATCTTATAGGACAATTTGTTATTCAAGGGGGAATCAATTATGAGAAGTTAGCAAAAATGTTCATGGTAGGAGCTGGCTTATTGGCCGCCGCTTATTTTTGGGATTTAAGTTTTCCTGTAAATAAGAAATTATGGACGAGTTCATTTGTGATTCTAACCATTGGCCTTGATATAATTGTGTTAGCCATACTGATCTACTCTATAGATTTTATTAAAAAGCCTGTAAACTATAATTTTTTCGAGGTTTTTGGAAAAAACTCCCTGTTCATTTATTTATTATCAGAATACCTGGCCATTACTTTACTTTTTCTTCGTGTTGGTGAGAATCAAACTTTGTACAGTTATATCTATGAAAAAGGCTTCAGTTGGATAGGACCTTATTATGGATCATTGGCCTTTGCCCTTATTTTTATGTTATTTTGTTGGCTTATTGGGTTTTGGATGGATAAGAAGAAGATTTACATTAAAGTATAGTAGAGCTGAACTATTTTTGGTTAGGCTAAAAAAACCTTCCATTATTTCAGCTATCTATCAAACTATTCTTGTAAAGGTTTACTCAATAAGTGAGATTTGAATGCTCCGACGCTTGCCCGCCTAAACGGAACGGAACTGGCGGGCCTGCCCGTTCAAGCGGGGGTCTAATATTTAAGTAGATTCCTTTCGATGCATCGTGAGCTTGCCCTGAGGTAATTAGCTAATATTATATTTTAATAATATCGGTCGGGGTTACTATTAAAATAGTTTTTTTGCCACGTAGTGCTATTGGCTGCTTCATGATTTCAGGGTTGTGTCTTATCATTTTTATCCAGTCATCGGTAGAAAAATCATGGTGGTCAAAATGTGACCTATAGGATGGATGTTCTTGATTTATCAAGTCCTTTACCTCCATATTTAAATTGTCGGCCAACTCTACAATTTGGGTTCCGGTTAGGGGTACTTTTAAAATGTCAATTTCCAATATAGGTAATCCCTCTGATTTGGCATAGGCCAAGGTTTGCTTGGCCCTGGAGGACTTGGAACTGTAATACAATGTAATCTGTCTTTCCGATGTGGCTATTTCTCCCATATTCTTTGTTTTAGGTGCATTACCCATTTTTACTATGGGTCTCTAAATGATGTTTTAATAATTGTTTTAAGCTCTGCAAATAATCCTGTAAAGCTTCCTTGTCTACATGGGGATGATCTTTTGCAGGAATGGTCAAAGGGTTTTCATCCAGAGAACGATATAATTCGGGGTAATTGGTCTCGATATTGGAAGTGATCTGGGTAATCTCACCTAATACTTTTCTTAAATCATTCATTTTAAAACAGTATTGATTACATACTATAAATATAAAGAAGTTTTATGCTAATATGCTGATGATGTTCATATAAATACAATTACAAGTCCAATAATTATGAAATGTATCCGTAGTCCGGCCGAATTTTAATTGACACCGGCTACAGGAATAAACTTAGGACTTGTTGTCAACCTAACTATTGCAAATTTTGTTTCCCAAAGTATTTCGATATCCTGTACTTCCCAATCCAGGTATTTTTCGGTAAAACGATATATTAGGGTCATTTCAGTTATATTTATGTATTAATAGTCTATAAATGACCCATAATACCCATTAATTTCACTAAATAGGGCTCCTTGTGGATAGCTATTTTTGCGATACAATGTACAGCGACAACAAAATAATATAAAAGAAAAAAATGAACGCAATAGGATTTAAACGATCACTACCCATTTCTGAAAAAGATAGTTTTATAGCTTTCGACACGGAAATACCGACCCCAACAGGATACGATCTATTGGTTAAAATAGAAGCAATTTCGGTAAACCCGGTAGATTATAAGATTAGGCAAAATGCGGCAAAGGATACCGTGTTGGACAGTCCAAAAATAATTGGTTGGGATGCTGTGGGAATCGTAGAGGCTGTAGGCGATACCACTTCAAAATTTAGCATAGGAGACCAGGTGTATTATGCCGGTGACATAACCCGAAGTGGGAGCAATGCGGAATACCAATTGATCGATGAGCGCATTGTTGGTCATAAACCAAAAAATATAAGTATTGCCGAAGCGGCGGCAATGCCGCTAACAAGCCTAACGGCCTATGAGGCGCTTTTTGATCGAATTAGAATAGATGCGGAGAAGGACAAGGGAAAATCTGTCTTGATCTTGGCAGGGGCTGGTGGAGTTGGCTCTATAGCCATACAATTGGCCAAGAAGTTAGCTAACCTAACCGTAATAGCCACAGCGTCTCGTGAAGATTCTATTAAATGGTGTATAGATTTAGGGGCCGATTTTGTGGTAAATCACCACAACCTAAAGGAGGAATTGGAAAAAATCGGGTATAACCAAGTCGATTATATTCTGGATTTTGTGGATTTGGAAGGTTATTGGGAAATGGCCACTGAAATCATCAAACCTCAGGGACATATAGTTTCTATTACGGGTAGTAGTAAACCTTTGAATCTAAATTTGCTAAAAAATAAGAGCGTAACCTTTTCATGGGAATTAATGTACACGCGTTCCATGTATACAACTGAAGACATAGAAAGGCAGCACGACATTTTAAATCATGTAGCCCAATTGTTGGACGAGGGAATTTTGAAATCTACGTTGAATACTACACTTTATGGATTTACCGTAGAAAACTTAAAGTACGCCCATGAAATGCAAGAATCTGGGAAATCTATTGGTAAAACGGTAATACTTTATTAGTTAAATCCATTAGTGTTATTTACCAGTGATAGTGATATTTATTAAGCGTTTAGCAATTAAAAAAACAATCAGTATAATTTATGACCATTGAAGAGAAATTAGATAGTTTGGGCATTGTGGTACCCAAAATAGCCCCAAGAGGGGTAGGGAATTATGTTTCTTGGACAATTAGTAATAAAACCCTATACACCTCTGGGCAATTACCTTGGAAGGATGGAGAATTTGGTGTTTTGGCATATACTGGTAGGGTAGGGAGCGACCTGGATATTAAACAGGGATATGATTGTGCACGTATTTGTGCCATCAACGCCATTGCACAATTAAAGGATGCTGTTAAAGATCTGGATCGGGTTAAAAAAATTATCCGCTTGGATTGCCATATTCAGGCCGCTGAAGGCTTTAAGGATCACTCCGATGTTTTGGACGGTGCTTCAGATGTCATGAACCAAGTATTTGGGGAAAGAGGTATCCACACCAGATCGGCAATCGGAATTTACCAATCACCACTGAATGTCCCAGTATTGGTATATTTAATTGCCGAAGTAGATTAGGTAGTGTTTTAAATAAATTTAAAAATTAAATTATTGGATTTAATATAATGCAGTAATACATTACAAATCAACCCTTTGGCCCGTTTTTGCCGCTTTGTAAATGGCATCTATGATTTTTAAATCCTTTAGGCCTTCCTCCCCATCTATAGGAACAATTGGTTGTACCCCCTCAAAAATAAGTTGAGCCATACCCTCCATTTGAAGGGTTTGATGGGTTATATGCGGCTGGGTCAATTCACCCTTATGTGTTCTGCCCTTAATAGGACCATAGCCTGTTGAGGGCTGCATTTCGGCATAACCCTTTTCTCCGTTAAGGAAGAATCGGTCCAAATGGCCCATAGCATATGTAGAAAGGCATGAGGCAGTTGCTCCACTGGGAAAGCCCATCTGAAATTGTATGGTTTCATCCACGCCTTCCTTAAATTTTACAGGATCGGTTTTGGTTTCTTGTGCCGTTACCCAAATAGGTTCTTCACCCAGCATATATCGGGCTCCATTAATAGAATAAATACCAATATCCATCATAGCACCGCCACCGGCCAGTTTTTTATTCAATCGCCATTGGGTGGGGTCACCGATGTTAAATCCGGATAATCCTTGAAAGAACTTGAGCTTTCCAAATTCGCCTGCCTTGCGCATTCGAATCACCTCCACTGTTTTCGGTTCATAATGCATGCGATAACCCACCAATAATTTTACGTTGGCATCTTTACAGGCATCTACCATTTCTTGACCCTCTTGGGCATTGATACCCATAGGCTTTTCACAAATTACATGTTTTCCCGTCTTGGCTACCCTAATCACCTGATCTTTGTGCAATCCGTTTGGGGTAATGACATAAACGGCATCGATATCTGGGTTGTTCTTGATTTGGTCAAAATTATCGTAATTATAACAATTCTTTTGCGGAATGTCATACTTGGCACGCCAATCGACCACTTTGGATGGGGTACCACTTATTAAACCAACCAACTTGGCTCTCTTACAGGATTCCATGGCTTTAGCCACTCGTGAACCGTAACTTCCGAGACCCATTATGGCAACCCTTAAAATAGGTCCTTCATAGGGTTCGCTAGAAGCTGCAAAAAGCTTTGTTGGACTATATAAAATTGGTAAACTAATAGCTGAAACGGTCAATTTTCCCAAAAAATCTCTTCTAGAACCCATAGTAATCGTATTTGTGTGTCCTAAAAATAGTTAAAATGGAGGTATGCTGCCAGTAGTTAACTATATGTTTTGTCAATAATAATCCAATAACAGAAATCTTTGTTCAATAATATGGGAGGATAAGTCGCTTAACCTGGTCCATAACAGCTTTAACCGTTATATCACCTTAGCTTTTTGATTGTTTTTGATTGTTGGGGCTATAAAGGTGAAGAATTCCCAATAAGAAACCTTATATACTAAACATGGGCTACAAAACAGCTGTGACGTTTATGCAGTACAGGCATTACGCGTTAAAAGCCTATATTCTCCATTATTTTTAAACTCGCGTATGGAGGTGCCTGCATACTTTTTAAAAGTTTTTGATAGATGGCTAACATCTGTAAAACCTAATTCATCGGCAATTTCGGTCAGGGTGAAATCGGAGTTCAATAAGCGAATTTCCACCAATTTTAATTTTGCTTTAATGATGTATTCGCGCAAGGGCATATTCACTTGCTTTTTAAAATATTCGCTTACATAGGTGGTAGACATCATAAAAACATCGGCCAGATTCTCCACCTTTAAAAGCTCGGTTTTATCAATATTCTCATTTATATAGGTGAGCATCTTTGTAATTCTTTCGTCAAAGTTTTTTTTGGGAAAATCAAAATAGCTAGTTTTTTTAATGTTCCTTATCAGTATTTCCAAAATGCTGGTCATTAAACTGGTGATCAAGTTAACAGACTCTTGTCCATAATCCCTGGATTCCTGCAAAATCATGGATATTAAACTATCCATATGCCGTCTATCCAAATCGTTCTTAATTATATCCCCAGGCAATTGATTGTAATTGGAAAGGATATAGGAAGCTTCTTTGAACCATTCGTTCCTATCAATGGACAAACCATTCATATTCTTAAAAAATGAATCAGTAAACTTTAAAAAGACAAACTTGGTGGGTTTTTTAATGCTAAAAGAATGACACTTTAAGGGAGGTAACAAAAAGATGCTACCTTTAGAATAGGCAACTTCATTATAGTTAATACACTGACTACCTTTACCTTCATTTATTAAAACCAATTCAAAGAAGTTGTTTTTAACCGGGCGTTGTTTCCATTCTGATAATTCCAGTTCTTGTATTTCAAAAGGTTTATAAGTCTCTATTACTTGCATTTTAGGCTAATTTTTAAGTAAAACTAGATAAAATACCATTAACACATCAATTATTTGGCCCATTAACCTTTAAAAATACATAAATACCCATTTTTTATACCACAAATAAGCGGTGACACCCAATTAACTTTGCCACAGAATTTAATCTGAAACAAAAAATATAAAAAATGCTGACACCAAACATTTCAAAAAAAGACATTATCAACGCTTTTCAATTTAGACATGCTACCAAGGAATTCGATGCCACTAAAAAAGTATCGGATGCCGATATGAATTTCATTTTGGAAACGGCACATTTATCCCCTAGCTCTTTTGGTTTTGAACCATGGCATTTTATAGTGGTCCAGGATAAGGAATTAAGGGAAGCTTTAAAACCTGTGGCTTGGGGCGCACCGGTAAAATTGGATACCGCGAGTCATTTTGTACTGGGATTGAGTATGAAGGCGTCCATGACCAAATGGGATTCGGCCTATATTATGTCCATGATGAAAGATGTAAAGAAATTACCTCAAGATGTCATAGAAATGTATTCCAAATTTTATAGGGAATTCCAGGAGCGGGATTTTAACTTGGACAACGATAAAAAATTATTCGATTGGGCTTCAAAACAAACTTATATCGCCTTGGGAAACATGATGACCTCAGCGGCTTTAATAGGTATAGACAGTTGTCCAATTGAAGGTTTTCATCAAGAAAAATCGGAATTCCTCTTGAAGGAAAAATTTGGGGTAGACACGGATAAATATGGATTATCGTATATGGCGGCATTTGGCTATAGAAAGGAAGAACCCGCTTTTGCCAAATCGAGAAGGAACAAAGAAGATATAATTACCTGGTTGTAGTATTCTGCTCATCAAATGTAAAAATCATAAACACAAATGAATTCAATGGCCGTTAGTAAGTATTAAATACAGTGAATAGCGGCCTCTAAATTTTCCTCATAGAATTTATCTCCAGTTTCACTTAAAAGATTAGGCCATTCACTGATTCCTTAAAATTCATGTTGTTCTAACCCACATATTTGTAGGGTAATAATAACCTAAAATGAATTTTATAATGAAAAAAGTAGGCATACTGTTTTTTATAGCAATGCAACTATTGCTTGTGTTTTCCTGTTCCGACGATGTTGCAGAAACAACGGGAGATGTTGTAGAGGTAATAGACAGCGAAGCATATGTTGAAACCTATGGGGATTCAGATTTTGAAGCTCTTGATTGGACGGGCGATACCCATAGTAAATCGGCTGACCCCAACTTTGATGAAGTTTTTGAGGATGAGGCCGTAAAGCGATTGGATATTGTAATTACCGAAGAACGTTGGCAGAGTATGTTGGATGATATGACCTCTCTTTATGGCGTATTCGGTGGAAGCGGAGGCCCTGGTGGAGGTGGTCCTGGCGGAGGAGGATTGGTAGAGGTTGATGAGGATCCTATTTTTGTACCCGGAGAGGTGTTGTACAATGGTAAGGAATGGTACAGGGTTGGAGTGCGCTTTAAAGGCAACTCGAGTTTACAGTCCAGCTGGTCGGGAGGTATCTTAAAACTATCCTTTAAGTTGGATTTTGATGAATTTGAAGATCAATACCCTCAAATAGACAATCAGCGTTTTTACGGATTTAAGAAATTGAGTTTAAAAAATAACTACAATGATAAATCCATGTTACGGGAAAAGGTTGCTACCGATATTTTTAGGGATGCTGGTTTAGCAAGTTCGCACGCAGCATTTTATACTGTTTATGTGGATCATGGCGATGGACCCACTTACTTTGGAGTATACACTATGGTGGAAGAAGTGGATGATACGGTGATCGATACCCAATTTTCCGATAATGATGGTAATCTGTACAAACCTGATGGAGACGGAGCAAGTTTTGCATTAGGTACCTTTTCCGAAGAAGTGTTTGTGAAGAAAACAAATGAAGATGAGGCCGATTATAGCGATATTCAAAGTGTCTTCACGGCCTTGCATGCAGCAAATAGAACTACGGCCCCAGAAGACTGGCGAGCCAATTTGGAGACCGTTTTTGATACCGATACCTTCTTAAAGTATTTAGCTGTTAATACAGTAATTCAAAATTGGGATACCTATGGTAGAATGACACACAATTATTATCTGTACAACAACCCGGATACGGAAAAATTATCATGGATACCTTGGGATAATAACGAGGCTTTGCAAGAGGGCAATATGCAAGGATCTTTGGCCTTGGATTTCTCGGACTTAAATGATTCAGAATGGCCATTGATCGGTTATATATATGAAGATGCAACTTATAGGGCACAGTACGATGCCTTTGTGCAGGGTGTGGTGGACAACGCTTTTAATGTTAGTACCATGCAAGCAAAATATGCAACATATGGGACATTGGTAGAACCTTATGCGAACCTTGAAGTTTCGGGTTATACATTTCTAAGTTCAAGTTCGGATTTTCAGGCTGCCATAAGCCAGTTGAATAGTCACGTTAGCGCACGTGCTACAGCAGTGAGTAATTATTTAAATAAATAGTTTTTTTGAGTTGATGAACCTGTAGGTTCATTAATTTTTATTCTAGAGGGGTAAATACCCCGAGGCTTGCCTCGCACGAAAAAAAGCAGTAAACTTGAGCGTGAGCTCAAGCACCCATATACATAAGAGCCACAACGTTTCGTTGTTACTCTATCATTTGGTTTGTTCGACCAAATACCGTCGATTGGTACTAAGTCCTAAAGTTGAAAGGATTCTGTATCATACGTGTCTAGATATTCAGTACAGGTATGAGATCCATTTTTTGGAGATAGGAACGGACAAGGATCATGTTCATTTTTTGATACAGAGTGTTCCTACGTACAGTCCGACAAAAATAGCAAGGACGGTAAAGAGTCTTATTGCTCGTGAGATATTCTTACATGCCCCAGGAGTAAAAAGGGCATTATGGGGAGGTTCTTTTTGGGGCAGTGGATTTTATATCAACTCAGTCAGTCGCTATGGTAATGAAAAGACTATTGCGGAGTACGTGAAGAACCAAGGAAAGGAAAAGGAATATGAAGTTTTACATAGAGATGGTCAATTGAGATTATTTTGAAAAATAGAATAATGCCCCGTGGGCTTGCCCCGGGGATTATTTACTGTTCCCCCGATTAAAATCCGGCTACTTACAAAAGTGGCTGGATTTTTTAGTTTTACCTTACCCTAAAAAATGGTTTCCTACTATATCAAAATAATAAAAGTAATTTTTGTTGATCCTCTGGTTTCATGAAACTTTCTTATTAGTTCTTTACGGACAACTTATAATACACTATACAAAGTGACCGACCCTATAATTTGTTTTACAGGTTATGGGGATATATGGTATCCGAATAATCAAACCAAAATAAATAAAGTCCTTATTAACAATTCGCTACCCTTTTGTGCTCAACTTTCCCTTTAAATCTGTTAAATCCAATTATTCATAGATAGAAAACCGGCAAACGTCTATTTGCTTTTATTTATCTGTAGGGCAACTATACCTTTAAACTATTAATACAAAATAGAGTCAAAGTATAGAAAGCAAGTTGAATCTTAAATCTTAGAAATCATGAAAACATTTATTAAAAGATACGCCTTATCATCATTAGTTATAATAGCTTTTGTTACACAAGCTTCAGGGCAATCGCGTGGTAACTCAAATTCAAGAACCACAAGTGTTACCAAGACCACCACAGTCAAAAAGACGGTAAGCAAAAGGGTGCCTAGTACAAAGGTTACCTATAAAACTCCAACGCGGAAAGTAGTTTCAGTGCGTTCGGTACCGAATAGAAAAATTATTAAGTATAGCGGTCAGAACTACTACTATGCCAACAACAAATATTATACGCAATCTAGAGGCCACTATATTGTAATTGCTCCAAAAATAGGATTTAGATTGAACAGCTTACCGCCAAATTATAAACGGGTTAGGTTCAATAGTTATAATTATTTTAATGCTCAAGGGATATTTTATATTCAAATAAATAATGAATATGAGGTTGTTGAGCCAGAAATAGGAACCATAGTCTATGAATTACCGGAAGATTATGAAAAAATCGCCATAGATGGATTGGCCTATTACGAATATGCGAACATAATCTACGAAAAAATACAAGTGGATGGCACCCGGGCCTACCAAGTTGTGGGCATTATAGATATGGAATAACGATAGTTAGATTGGTTGATTAGTGGAGAAAGGAGGGTAATTATTTTATAGTTATCCTCTTTTTTATTGTTTTGCATTTAAGCCAATAGATCAACACACATATGTAGTTCTTTAAGTTCGAAGTACTTATTTGTCAACGCACATACAGATTTCTAAGCGACGTTGAAAATCGATAATTCAGAAATTTTTAATGACAATTAAATTATTATTCCCATCTTTCCAGAAGAGATTTAGAAGTTGGCAATGGAATTTGTTCTTCTAAACTTAAAACCAACCGAAACCTACTATGAGAACAGTACTATTTCTTTTCATTCTTTCTATCAACGTACAGTTTGCCAATGCCCAGGCTTATAGAAACTTATTGAGCGGTAACTATTCCTACGACACCATTAAAAAATATGTGGTAAAGGACCAATCCTGGGTACCTTATCCAGAATATAAGAATCGTGAGCAATGGGAAAAGATTCCCCAAAACCTGAGAGAGGCTTACATAAAGGAAGGAGAAAGTTATTTGGAGTACAACTGGAAATATATTCCCGTTTCACACTATTTGGAATTTACCAAGAGCGGAAGTAGAACCATTATGGAGAAACCGTATAGGGAAAACATTCAGGCATTTGAAGCGCTGGTCTTGGGTGAATTGGTAGAAGGAAAGGGTCGATTTTTAAAGGATATCATAAACGGTATATTCTACTACAGTGAGCAAACTTATTGGGGCAATTCGGCCCATTTAGGACTTCAGCGTGCCGGTGCAGGATTGCCCGATGTGCTTGAACCTACGATTGACCTGGGAGTAGGCAAAGTGGCGGCCAACCTGGCATGGACACACCATTTTCTAGAAGAGGAAATAAATAAGGTTAATCCATTGATACTAAAGAGGTTAAGATTTGAAATTGATAAGAAATTATTAAAACCTTATTACACCAGAAATGATTTTGGCTGGATGGGCTATACCAATGAGAGTGTAAACAATTGGAACCCTTGGTGCAACTATAATGCCCTAAACTGTATTCTACTATTGGAGAATGATTCCATAACCCGAAGTATAAATGTGCAAAAGAGTATGCTCTCGGTTGATGAGTTTATGAATTATTACAAAGATGACGGGGGCTGTGAAGAAGGTCCATCTTACTGGAGCCATGCGGGCGGTAAGCTGTTCGATTATTTAGAACTGTTGTATAAAGGAAGCAAAGGTAAAATAGATATCTACAATGAAGAACTTGTACAGAATATAGGAAAGTATATTTATAAGGCCTATATAAACGGGGAGTATTTTGTAAATTTTGCAGATGCTTCGGCCAAACTAAAATCACGGCCGGGTACCATTTACCGCTATGGGAAACGCATTAACGATTCCATCATGAGTAGTTTTGGGGCTTTTTTGGCCCAAAAACAGCATTTTGGGGAAAGTACTTTCAAGGGTAAAATAGAATTAGCATTGGATGACCTGTTTAATTTGGATGAAATTAAAAATGCTGTGGCCAAGGAACCGCTATTGGAGGATTTATATCTGCCGAACACACAGATAATGGCAGCCCGGGAACAAGCGGAAACCCATGATGGTTTTTATTTTGCCGCAAAAGGTGGCCACAATGCCGAAAGCCATAACCACAATGATGTGGGCACATTTATTTTATACTACAATGGGAAGCCAGCCCTGATCGATGTTGGGGTAGACACTTATACGGCCACAACCTTTGGAAAGGACAGATATTCTATTTGGACCATGCAATCCGGTTATCATAACCTGCCGACCATAAACGGAATGGACCAAAAAGACGGTTTGGAATACAAGGCTCAAAATGCTTCCTATTCCGCTGAGAAAGGTAAAGTTTCGTATTCCCTCGATATCTCCGGTGCATATCCCAAAGAAGCCAGAGTGAAGCAGTGGCAACGCAGTTATACTTTGCTTAGGGGCGAAAAATTTGAAATTTCCGATTCGTATTCCCTTTTGGAAAATGTGGGCGATACACAACTTAATCTTATGGCAGCGCTAGAACCCAAAATTATAAAGGCCGGACACATAAGACTTGGGCAGCGGAAAGGCGGGTTGTTGTTAAAGTACGACCCGGAAATTTTGATACCTACAGTAGAAAATATAGCTATTGAAGCCGATTCAAAATTGTATTCTACTTGGGGTGAGCAGCTTTATCGTATAAGGTTTCAAGTATTAGGCAACAGTACTGTGCAGGAGGTAAATATTACGGTACAACCAGAAATATAACTAAAAACTTACGGTGTTGCACTCAGAATCGGCTATCATTCTGGTTCTAAGATGCCATCGAATGGGGGTTATAGGCGGAAATTTATTGGGTTTAGTGAAAGTGTTACCCGCGTTTCTTTTTATATGCTTTCAAGTGGATCGTAAACTGTAAGGAAAGTGTTTTTGGATTGAGGTAATACCAAACTATTTTCCATTGTGGGCAGTTGCGAACTTTCCGTATCGCTTTTATCGAAAGCGGTAAATATGCCCGGCGTCTTCTTGGATCGCACCATTCTATATGACTCAATAAACGTTCTTGTTCTAAATGAATCCGCATCCACATTTACTTGTTTTAGGTTGATATTAAACCACTAATTGCTTTACCGGAATTAACCGTTTATATACTTTTTGACAGCTTGTTAAACCTTATTGGTTCTTCCGTTTATTAGAGATATTATTACCAATACTAAGAAGACAAAGAATAGAATTTTGGCTATAGTTGCCGTAGCGGCCGAAATTCCACCGAACCCGAAAATTGCGGATACAATGGTGAGTATTACAAAAATAATAGTCCATTTTAACATGGTATAAATTTTAAGTTCTTGTTTCTGTAAACTTCTTACGCTTTGTCTAATTTATTCTTTAATAATTATATAATTTACCATTATCAATTTGAAAATTAGCTCAATACAATAAAAAACCTAAGTATAATAAAATAAGAGTTGGCGTAGATTATTGAAAACGAACAATACTGATTTCCTTTCTTCTAAAGGCTAGCTTTTAAACCACAAAATTGTCTTGATATTATAATTGGTTTTGCAGGGCGTCGGATTTATTAAATTTCGGAATACATTCCTTCTTACGGTAATTACTAGTAATTGGCTTGTAGCCTTCCCAAAAAAGGTAAAATTATAACTCAAAAAAAAATATTTGCTCAAATGTTATAATCCCTAAAAAGTAAGGAAATATATAAACCACCATGGATATAAAATCCATAGTGGTTTATATGTAATTAATGAGAAGTTCTAAAACTACTTATAGCATTAAATTGTCCTATGGCCATATTTTCTGCGGATTTTTTTGCTCTATTGGCAAGCACCCCTTCAAATAAAGAATCTATGGTATACTGCCATAAGGCCACCCATTGCTGAAAATGATGTTGGGCAATGGAATGATTCAAATTCTTGTCTACTGTTCTGTGGGCTAGTGTCGGATTGCCTTTAAAACACATAACACCAAAAAGCGCAGTTACCCAAAAATCAGTAAGTTTCTCTAAATGTGCAGGCCATTGTCCTTCGGTTATATGCCTATTAAAAATGGGTCCCAATAGTGCATCTTTCCTGATGCCTTCATAAAAGGTATTTACCAATAAGCTAACATCTTCTCTATCTTCTATATGTTTCATGCTATGAATTAATTTTCATGTTTTCTTTTGTAATTATATAAAGTTTCAGAAATGGTAAACCAACAGAAATAAAATATCCCAATCGAGAAAATTACATCCCCGATCATTCGAAGCCATTTTAAGGTTTGTACTACTGGTGAATACAATAGATCTGAATCCCTGGCAAAAGAATATCCTTTGGTTATTGATGTGTATGCCTGAATGATTCCTATAGGAAGTAAACTGAAAAGAACCATGGCTACCAGCCCAATATTTAATAGCCAAAATGCCCTGTAAAGCTTTTTACTTTCCCACACTCGATTTGAATAAAATCGCAAACAGATTAAAATGAAGCCCATGCCCAACATACCATATACACCAAACAAGGCGGTGTGCGCATGAACAGCGGTAGTGTTGAGTCCTTGGATATAATATAAGGCGATAGGAGGATTAATAAGAAAACCGAAAACACCGGCACCAATAAAATTCCAAAAGGCCACAGCTATAAAGAAAAATATGGGCCATTTGTATTTTTGCATCCATTCTTTGCTCTTTAAGAGATTCCAGTTTTCTCTAATTTCAAACCCCATTAGGGTTAACGGTACCACTTCCAGTGCACTAAAAGTAGCTCCCAAGGCTATGGCCTGTATGGGCGTGCCGGAATAATATAAATGATGTAATGTCCCTATTATTCCTCCAGCCAAAAAGATGGCGGCCGAAGCTACGGATACCCTACCAGCTGTTTTTTCTGAAATTATTTTCATTCTTGAAAAAATGAAGGCTATAATAACGGTTGCAAAAACCTCAAAGAACCCTTCTACCCAAAGATGGACTAGCCACCATCTCCAATAGTTGATAACTGGTAGGCTACTATTCTCACCGTACATAAGCCCGGAGAAAAAGAACATTCCAATGGCCATAACAGAAATTAAAAGAATAATTAATAAATGTTTTGAAGAGTCGTTCTTGCGGATGGCATATATAATATGTCTGCTTACCATAATAACCCAGAGTACTAATCCAACTGCTAAAAACAGCTGCCAGAACCTTCCAAGATCCATATATTCGTATCCTTGATGTCCAAAGAAAAAATTAGTGGTTAAATCCAAGAATTGATGTACACCTAACCATTCACCCAACATAGATCCCAAGACAATAATTAGCAATGCTCCAAACAAGAAATTAATGCCAAAAACTTGATATTTCATTTCTTTGCCTGAAATCATGGGCGCCAAAAATAAACCGGTAGCCAGCCAGGTAGCGGCTATCCAGAATACGGCCAATTGCGTATGCCAAGTTCGAGTAATAGAGTAAGGTAAATAGCTTGCCAGATCAAATCCGAAGAATGCCTGACCCTCCACGGTATAATGTACTGTTATAACTCCTAAAATGACTTGTAAACCAATTAAAAGCGAAATGACAATAAAATATTTTAGTACAGCCCTTTGCGATCTTACAAATTTCATTCCCGTTAAAGGATCGGTATTTGGTTTGCTGATACTTTCTCCCTTTTCATGATTTCTTAAATAATAAAAAGTAAGTATTCCAATGAACAGGAGCAACAACACGATGGATAGCCCAGACCATATAAGGGAATCTTTTGTGATAAGGTTATCAATTAAAGGTTCATGAGGCCAGTTAGAGGTATAGGTGTAGTCTTTACCTGGCCTGTTGGTACTGGCCGCCCAGGAAGTCCAGAATAAAAAAGCATTGAGTTGTTCCAATTTAACTGCATCGGTCAAAGCACCATTAGGAATGGCATATTCTTCTTTCCCTTCGGAAAAAATAGTGGTATAGTGTTCAATATTCGCTTTAATGGCGGTTAAACGCTCTTTGGAAATGGTAATAGTTTTGTTCTTTTTACTAAATGTATTAGTTTTAATATCCCTGATCAAACGCGCCTTAATTGCAGCCTTATTTTCTACATCCAAGTTGTTATAGGGCGTATTAAAATCTTTTTCGGACCAATGCTCCAATAAGAAAACAGCTTCTCTATGAAGCCAATCCGCAGTCCAATCCGGAGCAACGTAACTACCATGTCCCCAAATGGAACCCACTTCCATACCTCCAATAGATTCCCAAACGTTTTGACCAATTTGAATATCCTCTTTGGTATAAACGGTATGGCCTGTATCTTCAACTAATACCAAATCGGGAATAGGGGGTTGGGTTTGATAAACTTCAGTTCCAACCCATATTAGTACAATAAATGAGAGTACTACAACACTAATAAATGCAATCCATGTTTTTTTCATTTTGTAAATTTTATGGGGAAATATTATTGGGAAACTTGGTTAACGCGTTCTACTTTATCGAGTACAGAAATAGACAAGCGAATAATACAGTCTGTTATACAGGTCAGATCATGGGGGATATTCCCTTCTAAAGCAATGATATCACCTCTTTTTAGGGTTTGATGTTCTCTGTTTATGCCAAATTCTATTTCTCCTTCAAACAATTCAATAATTATAGGAAAGGGGGCTTTGTGTTCTTTCATGAATTGCCCTTTTTTCATTACTATTCGTATTTCTTTGGTGTTGGCCGTTTTCAGTAAAACTGTAACCACGGGCTTGTGGTCTTCGTTATAGGTGATACTCTCAATTAAAGATGCTTTGTTCATAAGGTTGTGTTTTTTAGTGTTTCTAAGTTTAAAGGGCAAACTAGGCCCATCCAAAAAGATGTTATCCTAATTGCTGATTTATATTAAAAGATATTCGGGTCTTTTTATCCATTATAAATTGATTTTCCTTCATTGATTATAAATTATGTGGCAAATGTAATCCCTAATTTAATAAAAGACTAATTTGTCCGCTATAAAAATAAATATTTCTTTTAAGTAAAAAATCCCCTTCATAATGTACATATCATTATAAGTTTAAGAATATGCCATGGCTTTGAATACAGTAGGGGTATAGAGTAGTGATTGACATAGTTTGCTGGGGGTGAAATTTAATATTCCTGTGGCAACCCTCGGGTAATGCCACGTATTCATGTTTATTCATTAAGTAAGATTTGAATGCTCCGACACTTGCCCGCCTGAACGGAACGGGCAGGCCTGCCCGTTCCGTTCAGGCGGGCGTTGAAAAATTATAAGTTGTTTCTTTTCGATGCCTCATTGGCTTGCCCTGAGGTAATTGACTAAAAAAATAGAAATCTTGGGATAAACACCGCATAATACAAGCCGACAAGATTGTCTATCGCTGTCTTTCTTGGCAAACGCCGATGGGAGGGAAGCACAATAAGTGAAAACTTAAATACAAAATTGAAAATCAATTATTCAACTATTTAACATGCTTTTCTACCAACCAACGCCAATTTAGCCTACTTTTGGAATATTCAGTATTTAGATAGCTCTTCTTTTTTTAATTTCTTACCATTTTAATCAATCTTTTGCTTTCTTCATTTTTTTTAATAGATGTAGTTGGGTCTATAAAGTGTGTGCGGTTATATCGCTTCAATATAATAGTAAGCGGTTTAAGCATCGCAACACTTCTCCTAATAGGAATGATATGCTGTTTTTGAATAAGCATTAATCAAATAAAAAGTCATATCAGAGTCAATCCAAAATTTTCAAGAGACATTAACCCCAGCTTTTCGAAAACGTTAAGAAAAAGGGTAAACACCTATTTTAAAACACATAATAAAAGTCGAAACGCCAATGCCACTATGGTGGTAAAAACGGTAATTATGTTGGCCTTATTTTTTCTCCCCTTAATAATACTGGCATCAGGTCTGGCCACAACCGTTTGGTTACTTTTTTTGCTGTATATATTAAGTGGATTAGGAATGGCAGGAATTGGCATGGGCGTTATGCATGACGCAATCCATGGTTCATATTCAAAAAATAAAAGAATTAATACACTGTTAGGCTATTCGTTCAATCTAATTGGGGCCAATGCATCTGTTTGGAAAATACAGCACAATGTCCTACATCATACCTATACCAATATTGATCATGCAGACGATGATCTTAATGCACCATTTTTCCTGAGATTCTCTCCACATGCCAAGCACTATTGGATACACCAGTATCAGCACATCTACATATGGTTTTTTTACGGAATATCAACATTATCATGGATTACCACCAAGGATTTTGTGCGCTTAAAGCGCTATAAAAACATGGGATTTTTGGACAAGAAACACGAATATGTAAAGAAATTGATCAGTATGACGGCATGGAAATTATTTTATTATTCTTATGCGCTGATACTTCCAATGATTATGTTGCCATTTTCATGGTGGGTAATATTACTGGCATTTTTAAGTATGCATTTTGTAACGGGCCTATTGGTGAGCATTGTTTTTCAGATTGCACATATTATGCCTGTCAACGAGTTTCCGCTTCCTGATGAGCAGGGTGTAATAAATGATAACTGGTATGGACACCAATTTGCCACCACTAGTAATTTTTCTCCGAATAGCAATCTTATATTTTGGCTTATAGGTGGGTTAAATTACCAAGTAGAACATCATGTACTACCGGATGTATGCCACGTTCATTACAAAAAATTAACGAAGATCGTATCAGAAACAGCGGAAGAATACGGTATGCCCTATAATGTTAAGAAATCGATCGTTCATGCCATTTGGGACCATATGAAGATGCTGCGCTTGTTGGGAAAGAAGGAAGAAGTAATTGCTATATAAGATAAATAAGCATAAATTTGAAAAAAATTAAGGAATAATGATTAAACAGTTTTTTTATAAATTATTGAATATTAATAAAGGAAGTGGTATTAAAGAGGGTACGGTAAAATTTTACAATAAAACCAAAAAATTTGGTTTTATAAGCCTTAAGGATTCGGAAGAAGAATTCTTTGTACACGCATCAAATGTTGTTGGCAAGATTAAAAAAAACGATCAGGTAACATTTGAGATAGAAAAAGGGGATAAAGGGCTATGTGCCGTAAACGTACGTACGAAGTAATACATCCAACTCGAAATTATACTTAAAAAAAACCATCTATCAAGATGGTTTTTTTTGTTTTAATATTTGATAGGCTCAAGGAACAGATCAAGTAATCATATCCACTTATGAAGGGCAAATGAAAGGCGTTATGGGTAATTTTGATGTAATCATAGACACTGTGCCCTACGCACATGATTTAAATCCGTATATCGGGACTTTAAACACCAATGGAACTTTGGTGGTTGTTGGCTATTTGGGACCTTTGAACCCAATGTTGATGACGGTGCCTATGATCATGGGGCGAAAGTCTGTTGCAGGTTCCTTAATTGGTGGGATTGCAGAAACTCAAGAATTATTGGATTTCTGAGGAAAACATAACATTACTTCAGATGTTGAAGTCATTGAAATTCAAGATATCAATAAGGCCTATGAACGTATGTTAAAGAGTGATGTACATTATCGGTTTGTAATCGACATGAAATCACTTAAAGCCTAGGTGTCACGGCCATTGAAACCCTCCTTTGCCATATATCTTTGGTGCATTCCCTCTTTATTGAAGATTGGGAAAGCCATTGGTTATAGCTTTAATTAATTACAGAATAAAATGTACTGCCTAGGCGCTGTCGGAGAGATAGGAGGGGAGTGTTCTTGTTTATGGAATTATTGATTATTTGATGGTAAGACCTTAATCAAAATGAAGCCTATAAAATAGCTCTACTTTAAAAATAGCACCATCCTTAAAACGTTCATTTAATTGGGTTCTATTATCGCCAAAATAAAAAGAACTTAAAGCCAAATCAATTTTATCATTAGCATCGAATACTTTATAATTCCTACTGATGGCATAGCATATTTTTGTGTTTAGATAGATGGATTTAATCAACTTAAACCTCAAATAGCTTACCAATTCATTGGAAGTTTTAGAAACATAGGCTCCATTGGCGCTATAGCTTTGATCATTTAAACTGTAGGTAGTGCCCAGTCCATCAAACCGCATTCCGAGCCAAGCATTATTATTTATTTGATAATTGATATCTCCAATAATTGGTAAATTTAGATTCGCTACAAATTTCTTGTTGTCGCTCATATAATATAAACCCAAAATAGGAACTACAATTAATCCGTATTTTTCGGTATTGGCATATACACCATATCTGTATTTTAGATCAGTGCTTTTTTTATTGGTGAATAGGGATAATAATCCCAGTTGAAAGTTTTCATTTGAGAGCTTAATTTTATCCGAAGCTATTTTAGAAAACGCCATAAATGTAGCGGACCATTTATCATCAAAAGTTCTATTGACACCAAAATTCAACCCCAAAACATCTAAGCTAGATCTGGGCATATCAGCATCTAATTTCACTTGTGTTTTATTTGCGACAAGCCCGGTAAGTAAAATAGTTTTGTCATTTATTAGAACGGGAAAGTTAAGTTCCAATGCCAATTCTTCCACAGTGGACCTTTTATCTGAAACTTCAAAATCGTTTGGTGTGGTATTGGTATAGGTTAAATTGAGAATATCAAAATAGTTTTGGGAGAAGCTTTGAAAAAAAATACAACTAAAGATGCCACACAAAAAATATTTCATTTTTTTTATTTTATAAGGAGTAGTAATGTACGCTATTCCATGATTGCATATTTTGTTAAATAGGCAATCTTTTTGGAGAAAATAGTCTAAACGAGTATATGATTTCCTATAATAAAGTGAATGAACCTTTATTGTTTCCAGAATAGTTTGAGATTTTTCTATTAAAATAGTTCTATCTTTGTTATCGATGCAAAAACAAATTCACATAAAAGCACTTTTCTTTTTAGGGATATTCAGCTTTATGATGTTGCATCAAGCCTTTCCTCATTTGCATCATCAACATGAGGAAACACATTCACATTCAGATATTGCACATAAGGGCGAACACCATCACAATGATGATCATTCCCAAGAAGACGAAAATTCACCTTTAGGTTTCTTTGGATTCTTTTTGGATATGCACGTCCATTCTACGGTGTCGAGCGAAATTGGCCTATTTAACAGAGACATTGTTGAAAAACAGACCATTATTGGTAAAGAGATTGCTAATGGTGTTTTTGATATTCAAGGTCTTTTTTTAATTGATGATGGGCAAAATAGAGCATCTCCTATTTATCATCCACCGAATACTTATTTTAATTCTTATCTCTCCTCCCTCGATACGCGAGGTCCCCCATCTTTAGGTTAATCGATTAGGAATACTTGCCGGAACGGTAGTAATCCTTTTTAAGATTTCAGACCTGTCTGCCGACAGGCAAGATTAAACCTAAAATTCACACACAATGAATAAACATATAGTATTCGCTATTTGCGGATGCCTGTTTTTTGTTAGTGGTTTCTCTCAAACTCGAAATTTGGCGGAATTACTTCTTAAAATAGAACAGAATAATACCGAGTTACAAGGCTATCAATCCTATATTGAAAGTCAACAGCTCGAAAACAAGAGCACCAACAATTTGCCGGACCCACAGCTCTCTGGCTATTATCTGCCCTTTGGCGATAATACCACGGATACCTATTCGGAATATCAAATATCACAATCTTTTGAGTTTCCAACGGTATATGCTGCAAGGGGTAAGTGGAACGATTTAAGATCGGAGCAACTACAAACTGTCTATACAAAAAAGAGACAGTTGGTGCTATTAAATGCGAAGGAGTTTCTTATAGAACTTGCTTACCTAAAGAAGCAAAAAGGAATTGAGGCCGAAAGAAGAGCTCAGGGCAAACAGGTATTTGATCAGATTCGAGAGCTCTATAATAAGGAGCAAGTAGGCATTTTAGATTTGAATAAAGCCAAAGTTGCCTGGATTCAGGAACAATTTGTGCTGGAACAGATCGAAAATGACATCCAAATCCTAGTATCTAAACTAAAGACCTTAAATGGCGACAAACCTTTGGATGGACTTTCATTGCTAATTGATTTGCCTGTAGAAATAGGAAGTAGGGACAACCTTTGGCGGGAAAAATTAGTACAAGACCCTGCCCTACTGGAATTAAAGACAAATGAGGTTGCTTCTTTGCGAAAAATGAAATTGGAGCAAAACAAGCTACTTCCCAATGTTGCCCTAGGCTACAACTATCAGGGTGTAAATGGCAATAATTATTCGGGATTTTACGGTGGACTTTCCATTCCCTTATGGGGCAGTAAGAACAAAGTAAAAGCTGCACAAGCAAACCATGAGTATCAGCAATCCAATTCGCAAGTAATCTTAACTACGCTTTACGCCCAATTTCAAGAATCTTTTAATCGCTACCAATTAATGCGCTCAAAGTACAATGAGTATCAAACTACGATGGGCAATTTGGAAAGTGAGAAATTACTTTTTAAGGCCTATATGTTGGGTGAGTATTCTTTTATGGATTACTATGTAGAGTTGCAGTTTTACCGAAATGCCTTCGATAAAATGCTGCAAATGGAAAAAGATTTGCATTTACTTCAAGCAGAATTATTAAAACATCAATTATAAATTTTAAAACAGAACATTATGAAAATTTCAAAAATAGTATACGCAGTAGCCTTAATTTCAACAGTGGCCTTAACTTCTTGTAGAGACACAAAATCTAAGACAGAAAGTACAGAAGAGCACGGTCATGAACACGATGCAGATGGAGGCCATATGCACGAGGAAACTATAGAACAAGAAGAGTTCCATGTTGATAAGGATTCTATGGAAATTAAACCTGAAACCCATAAACATGATGATGGTTCTGAGCACCACAATCATTAATATATAAATAGTTGTAGCAAATGAAATATATAATTATAGTGCTTGCCTTTTTGGCAATGTCTTGTAATGACAAGGCAGAAAATGCACACGCACATAATGCCGATGGTAGTCATGTTGGAGAAGAAATTCCCCGATTGGACCATACGATCTGGACGGACAAAACAGAACTATTTGTTGAGTTTCCGGCACTAATAGTGGGTCAGGGAAGTAGATTCGCCGCTCATTTTACCGAAATGGACAAACACCAGCCTGTTAGGGAAGGTTCGGTAACCGTAAGCTTAATAAAAGAAGGTAAGGGCATCAGGAATACGGTGGATGCACCTTCATCACTTGGGATATTTTCACCTGCCATTCAGCCCAAAGAAGGAGGGAACTATCAGTTGGTCTTTGAATTAAATACGCCCGGATATTCAGATAAGATCGTTATTGATGATGTTACTGTATTTGCCAATGCAGATGAAGCCATAAAGGCCTTGGGTGCAGCTAAAGATGATGGGAGCATTTCATTTTTGAAGGAACAAGCTTGGAAAATAGACTTTCAGACAGCTGCTGCGGTCAATGGTAAAATCTATGATGTTATAAATACCTCAGGTGTTTGGATGCCTTCGCCAGGCTCCGTTATGACAATGGTTGCAAAATCTAACGGTGTGGTGGATTTTGCAGTTGGCAATCTTACCGAGGGTACGCCAGTTAAAAAAGGCCAGTTATTGATCAATGTAAGCAGTCAAGGTTTGGCATCCAATAATTTGAGTATAGAAATTGCAAAGGCACGTTCCAGTTTTGAACAGGCAAAGTCCGAATATGAACGTAAAAAGCAATTGTACGAATCGAAAATTGTTCCTAAAGCAGAGTTTGAAAAAGTAGAAAGCAATTTCAATATCGCCCGATCCAATTATCAAGGCCTTGCGGCAGGAGTTGCTGGTGACAGAAAGCAAATTCGGGCACCATTTGATGGTTATATCACAGCGATAAATGTTGCCAATGGGGATTATGTAGACCAAGGCGCTGCAATGGTAACGGTAGGAACGCATCGGTCCAGGGTTTTAAAGACCCAGATTGCACCTTCTTATGGACTTACCGTGGAGAATGCACAAAGCATTTGGTATCAAACCAAGGATGGCCAATGGCGTAATGCTGCATCTTCTGGAGGTTCGATTCTTTCCATTGCTAAAGATGTAGATAACAACAGACCGCTAATTTCTGTATTTGCCCAGGTCAATGACGATATTGAAATGCCGGAAGGGAGCCTGACCCAGGTTCAAATTGCAATGGGCAACGCAACCCAAAACACAATGATTCCTGTAAATGCTCTGTTGGAAGATTATGGTAGTTATTCCGTTATGGTACAACTTTCAGGAGAAAGTTTTGAAAGAAGGCCTGTAAAAATTGGAAAGCGCAATGGGGAAAATGTAGAAATACTCCAAGGTCTAGAGATTGGGGAAGTAGTAGTAACCACAGGAGCATATCAGGTTAAAATGGCTTCAATGTCCGGTTCAACACCTGCACACGGTCACGAACATTAAAAAATCGAAGAGAAATGTTAAACAAAATATTATCAATTTCACTTCAAAATAGATTGCTCATTCTATTGGGAGCGGTTGCATTGAGCATGTTGGGTATTTACTATGCCAGGACAATGAACGTCGATGTATTCCCAGACCTTACGGCACCTACGGTAACCATTCTTACCGAAGCCCATGGAATGGAATCTGAAGAAGTCGAAAAATTAGTAACCTATCAACTGGAAACAGCCTTGAACGGCTCGCCAAATGTTCGAAGAATCCGTTCTTCATCGGCAGCAGGTATATCCATTGTTTGGGTAGAATTTGATTGGGGAACCGATATCTATCGTGCACGCCAAATTGTGAGCGAACGGATCCCAATGGTAAGGGAAAATTTACCAGAAGGAATAGGTGCGCCGACTATGGCTCCTATTTCATCCATTATGGGCGAAATAATGCTCCTGGGAGTTACTTCGGATAGCCTTTCGGCAATGGAGCTCAGAACCCTTTCCGATTGGACCATTCGACCACGTATAAAAGCAATTGGTGGTATCGCCAATGTGGTGGTTATTGGTGGTGATTATAAGCAATACCAAGTATTTGCGAACCCTGAAAAGATGAAACATTACAACGTAAGTCTTTCAGAATTGGTAGAAAAGGTTAAAGAGGCCAATACCAATGCTCCAGGTGGTGTTATCAACCAATATGGCAATCAATACATCATCAAAGGGAGTGGTAGAGCTTATGCTTTGGAGGATTTACAGGAAGCAGTTTTAAAACAAGTCAATGGTCAAACCATCAAAATTAAGGATGTGGCCACGGTGCAAATTGGAGCTGCCGATAAGATCGGGGATGGTTCATTGAATGCGAACCCGGCGGTGATCTTAACCATTTCAAAGCAACCGGATGTAAACACATTGGAACTTACAGATCGTTTGGATGAAGCTATTGCCGATTTACAAGCAACTTTGCCAAAAGGTGTAAACATCAAAAGTCAAATCTTTAGACAATCCGATTTTATTGATGCCTCGATCAGTAATTTGAATCAAACCTTAATGGAAGGTGCATTCTTTGTAATGATCATCCTTTTCATCTTTTTAATGAATTGGAGAACAACGGTAATTTCATTGCTTGCCATTCCTATTTCCTTATTGGTGTCCATTATCATCTTAAAATGGCTGGGTTATACCATTAATACCATGAGTTTAGGCGGGATGGCAATTGCTATAGGCGCCTTGGTGGATGATGCTATTATTGATGTGGAAAACGTCTTTAAACGTTTGCGCGAAAATATTAGAAAACCAAAGTCGGAACGGCAATCGACAATTACTGTTGTGCGGGACGCTTCCGTAGAAATACGAAGTTCTATTATTATCGCCACCTTGATTATCATTGTATCATTTATACCGCTGTTCTTTTTGAGCGGGATGGAAGGTCGATTATTGCAACCGTTGGGCATTGCGTTTGTAACATCTGTTCTAACTTCTTTGATCGTGGCTGTAACGGTAACCCCAATATTATGTTCCTATTTGTTGGATAATGAAAAGCTTTTGAACAAACAAGCAGAGGGCACACGGGTGGAACGTTGGTTACAGAAACATTATGGACATATTTTGGAACGTGCCACAAAAATTCCAAAAGCTGTCATTGGTGTAACGGTCATTGCCTTTATGGTAAGTCTTTTGGTTTTAACACAATTGGGAAGAAGTTTTCTTCCAGAATTTAATGAAGGTTCTTTGGTAATTAATGTGGTAGGACCACCGGGAATGTCTTTGGAAGAGAGCAACAAAACAGGAAAATTGATAGAGACGATATTACTGGATCTGCCCGAAGTTGAAGTGGTTACCCGAAGACAAGGACGAGCAGAACTGGATGAACACGCACAAGGTGTAAATGCTTCAGAAATTGATGTGCCCTTTATTTTGAAAGACAAAACCAAGGAAGAATTTTTTGAAGAAGTCCGAACCAAATTAAGCATTGCCCCAGGGGTAAATATTACTTTGGGGCAACCCATCGCACACCGGATAGATCATATGCTATCAGGTACACGTGCCAATATTGCGATCAAGATTTATGGTTCCGATCTACAACGTTTATTTGAAGTAGGCAAGAGTGTAGAGCAGAACATCAAAGATATTGATGGCTTGGCGGATGTAGCGGTAGACCAACAAATAGAAGTTCCGCAAATACGCATCAAGGCTAAACGTCAAATTTTGGCAGCCTACGGAATGACAGTTGGCAATTTAATGGAGCAGTTAGATATCGCTTTTGCCGGTGAAGAAGCGGGTGAAATTTATGAAGGTCAACAATATTTCGATCTGGTTGTGCGCTACGAAAAACCATTTAGGAATGACATTGAGAACATCAACAATACATTAGTAAGCCTTCCTAATGGCGGATACACAATATTAGGTGAATTGGCAACCGTTCAATCCGTGAGCAGTCCAAACACTATTAACCGAGAGGATGTGCAACGTAAAATTGTAGTCGCTGCCAATGTACAGGGCAGGGATTTACGAAGTGCCGTAAACGAAATAAAGGATGTTGTTGCCAGTAATGTAACAATGCCGGAAGGTTATCGGGTGGAATATGGAGGACAGTTTGAAAGCGAGTCCAAAGCATCCCAATTACTTATGTTAGCTGCAATCATTGCAATAGCTATCATTTTCTTGCTATTGTATTATGAATTTAAAGATGTAAAACTGGCATTTGTAGTATTGATCAATCTGCCTTTGGCTTTAATCGGTGGTATATTGATCGTGTACTTCACTTCCGGAATTATCAGTATCGCAGTGACCATAGGTTTTATTAGCCTTTTCGGTATCGCAACCCGAAATGGAATCCTATTGGTATCCAGATATGAGGATTTGCGAAAGGAAGGAATGAAAGGTTTTCAATTGATAAAAACAGGAGCATTAGATCGGCTAAACCCGATCTTAATGACAGCCTTTACAACAGGTTTGGCTTTAATACCATTGGCTCTAAAAGGTGAGGAGCCTGGTAGTGAAATACAAAGCCCTATGGCAGTGGTTATTCTAGGAGGATTATTATCTGCGACTATTTTAAATTTGGTCGTAATCCCTTGTGTGTATCAATTAGTGGTTAAAAGATCATTAAAAACGAATAAGTAAATGTGTGCGTTTTAGGGGAATTAGGATTTCTAGAAAAAAAGAAAGCTTACAATTTTGTTGTAGGCTTTCTTTTTTTCGAACTTGTCCCGTCCTGAAATAGTGATACACTAAAAACTTAGTGTAATGAAAACATCAGAAAATGTGGGGTATACCAGGCGTACCCAAAAAGATTACTCCATTTCTTTTAAGCTTCAATTAGTTGAAGA
>NZ_PHQQ01000023.1 GCF_002909235.1 Arenibacter catalasegens | reverse complement strand
AAACAAAATCACAGGAATCCTTGGGATCCGTACCGTCCTCTATCTCTTTTTCATTGGTTACTCCGTCACCATCACAATCGGCCGTCAAATAGTCTCCGCTTTGTGCCAAGGTAACATGGGCTGGAACGTAATCGCAGGGATCCAAGGGATCCGTACCATCCGTTTTCTCGTCCTCATTCGTAACACCATCACCGTCACAATCGGAATTCTTCCAATCAGAAGTGGGGGTACAGTTTTGATGCGCTAAAATAAAATCGCAGGAATCAAGTGGATCTGTACCATCTTGTTTCTCCTTATCGTTAGTAACCCCGTCACCGTCGCAATCGGCATTCTTCCATGCAGAGGAGGGAGTACAATTTTGATGGGCTAAAATAAAATCGCAGGAATCAAGTGGATCTGTCCCATCTGTTTTTTCTTTATCGTTGGTAACACCGTCACCATCGCAATCGGCATTCTTCCACGCGGAGGAGGGAGTACAATTTTGATGGGCTAAAATAAAATCACAGGAATCAAGTGGATCTGTACCATCTATTTTTTCTTTATCGTTGGTAACACCGTCACCATCGCAATCGGCATTCTTCCACGCGGAGGAGGGGGTACAATTTTGATGTGCTAAAATAAAATCGCAGGAATCAAGTGGATCTGTACCGTCCTGCTTTTCCTTATAATTGGTAACCCCGTCACCATCACAGTCGGCATTCTTCCATGCAGAGGAGGGGGTGGAATTTTGATGGGCTAAAATAAAATCACAGGAATCATTGGGATTGGTTCCGTCCTCATTTTCTTTAACATTGGTTACTCCGTCACCATCACTATCCGTTGGTGGCACAATCTCTGAACGAAGCTGTAACCCTGAATTAGGATGAAATCCATTTTTGGGATTTAACTCAATATCTACAGAATTAATTCTCTTGGCACTTATTTTGTTTGATGTGGAAAAGCTATTAACTAAAAATGGACTCCAGTAGTACTTCAGTTCATTACCGTCTACCTTAGAGGCAATTCCTATGTCATGACCAAAAGCAAGCACCTCATTTGATTTGGAAGAAACGTCTTTAGGCACATCCGCAAATGTGGGCGTAATTCCAAAAACAAATAAAACGGCAATAAGTAAAATTAAGGGTACTGAATTTCTCCTATATTTCACAAAAGTAATATTCTCCATAAATGATAGTTTTGTTTCAACTAATCACCATGGCATAATAGGTAACAATAGATGTAAGAAGTTGGGGCCAACTCCAAAGTTATATGCAAGATATATCTAAAAAATCAATACTCATAAGGTTTTCAAACCATAAATTAAAGAAAATCTTCCAATAACCGTATTACTCGACAAAGTGTTAATTTTCATTATGAACATCTATAATTAAGTACTGTTTATCTAATAAAAAACCATCACACCGCAGTAAGCACATCTACATTTTTACTTACAAATAAAGTCAGAAAAGTATTCTACTACATAACTATAAACATATAATTAATCTAATAACCAATACGGCTTCTTAAGCTAAAAACCATAAACATAAGTTTCTATAATTTTAGTAGGTACTAATATCTTAAACCAAAAAAGATAAGCCAACTTAAAAAAACGAATAAAAAGTCTACAGATTTGTGTATCGTTACCCTACTTTCCACCAGTATATTCGAAATGCATAAGCCGTAACCCATCTTTTGTCCGACCTACTAAACCCGAATATCTTACAATTAGAAATTCTTTGTTGTATTTAGCAGGATTTGCCAGTAGAAAAAATTAATTTGACTTATTTTTGCCGAAATCAAATGATTGATGAGTTTTAAGGAACAAATTGAAAGAAGGAGGACTTTCGGAATAATATCGCATCCAGATGCGGGAAAAACAACACTCACAGAAAAACTACTGCTTTTTGGCGGAGCCATTCAGGAAGCAGGAGCGGTAAAGAACAATAAAATAAAGAAAACTGCGACGAGCGACTTTATGGAAATTGAAAAACAAAGGGGTATCTCCGTTGCCACCTCTGTTCTTGCCTTTCTATACAAAGACAAAAAAATAAATATCCTGGATACACCAGGCCATAAGGATTTCGCAGAAGATACCTTCAGGACCCTTACGGCCGTAGACAGCGTTATTGTGGTTGTTGATGTTGCAAAAGGTGTAGAAGAGCAAACTGAAAAATTGGTCGAAGTCTGTAGGATGCGAAACATTCCCATGATTGTTTTCATTAACAAATTAGACCGGGAAGGAAAGGATGCCTTCGATTTATTGGACGAGGTAGAACAGAAACTTGGACTTTCCGTAACTCCATTAAGTTTTCCCATTGGAATGGGATATGATTTTAAAGGAATATATAATATATACGAAAAAAACATTAATCTGTTTAGTGGGGATAGCAAGAAACATATTGAGGACACAATTGCATTTGATGACATAAACAATCCTCAACTTGAAAAGATTATTGGCACGAAAGCAGCTACAGAACTAAGAGAGAATTTAGAATTGGCAACAGGTGTATACCCTCCCTTTGATAAAGAAAGTTACCTAAAAGGAACCCAACAGCCCGTATTCTTTGGCTCGGCACTTAATAATTTTGGAGTACGCGAACTATTGGATTGTTTTATAGACATAGCCCCTTCACCGCGCCCAAAAATGGCCGAAGAGCGATTAGTTGAAGCCAATGAAAAAGAATTAACCGGTTTTGTATTTAAAATACACGCCAATATGGATCCTAAGCATAGAGACCGCTTAGCATTCATAAAAATAGTTTCAGGTACCTTCGAAAGGAACAAACCTTATCTTCATGTCCGCCAAAACAAAAACTTGAAATTCTCCAGTCCCAATGCTTTTTTTGCTGAGAAAAAAGAAATAGTAGATATTTCCTATCCTGGGGATATTGTTGGATTGCACGATACCGGAAACTTCAAAATTGGAGATACCTTGACCGAAGGTGAAATATTACATTACAAGGGTATCCCAAGTTTTTCTCCAGAGCATTTTAGATATATCAATAATGCCGACCCTATGAAAGCCAAACAGCTAAACAAGGGTATTGACCAATTGATGGATGAAGGGGTAGCACAATTATTCACCTTGGAAATGAATAATAGAAAGGTGATTGGAACTGTTGGTGCTTTACAGTTTGAGGTAATCCAATACCGTCTGGAACACGAATATGGCGCCAAATGTACCTATGAAAATTTTCCGGTTTACAAGGCGTGCTGGGTAGACCCAAAAGATAAGAACAGTGAAGAATATAAAGAATTTAAACGTGTTAAACAGAAGTTTTTGGCGAAGGATAAGCGGAAGCAACTTGTTTTTCTTGCCGATTCCCAATTTTCATTGCAAATGACCCAGCAAAAATATCCAAATGTAAAGCTTCATTTTACTTCGGAATTCAATTAAAAAATACAATGAAACAAAAAAACCTTCTGTTCGCACAGAAGGTTTTTGCTTTTTAAGCCTCGCCTGTAGGACCAAAATTTAATGGTATCGGGGGCTGTTCATAATCCTTTATTGTACCATGGGCCTTTTCAAAGCGACTCACATTCTCTGCCAGTGCCTTTAAAAATTTCTTGGCATGTTGCGGGGTCAGTACAATTCTACTCTTAACCTTGGCCTTGGGAGCCCCTGGCATCATACTAATAAAGTCCACTACAAACTCGGAAACAGAATGATTAATTATAGCTAAATTGGAATAAATTCCCTCAGCTGTCTTTTCATCCAATTCTATATTGATCTGTTTTTGTTTTTGATCTTTATCACTCATTTTATAAAATGATTAACTATTACTTGTTTGTTACACTACATTGAACTATTTCCTGTCCGAATGTCCAAAAAAAAACCTCGGTGAATAACACCGAGGTTCTAATTATTTAGAATTTCAATTCTTCTTTTCGAGCCATGATTTCATCGTATTCTTCTTTTGAACCTACAATGATATTCTCATAATCCCTCATTCCCGTACCTGCAGGTATTTTGTGACCAACAATTACGTTTTCCTTCAATCCTTCCAACGTATCTATCTTACCACTTACCGCAGCTTCGTTAAGTACTTTGGTCGTTTCTTGGAAAGAAGCAGCAGAAATGAATGATTTAGTCTGTAAAGATGCACGTGTAATTCCTTGAAGAATAGGTGTCGCCGTTGCTGCAACAGCATCTCTAGCAGAAACCAAATTCTTGTCATTACGCTTAAGGATTGAGTTTTCATCCCTTAAATCACGGGCACTAATAATCTGACCCGGTTTTAAGTTTTCTGAATCCCCGGCATCCTCAACCACTTTCTGTCCATAAATCTCATCGTTCTCTTTGATGAAGTCATCCTTATGGACCAATTGATTCTCTAAGAAAATAGTATCTCCTGGATCAACTATTCGCACTTTACGCATCATTTGACGAACTACTACCTCAAAATGCTTGTCATTGATCTTCACTCCCTGTAAACGATATACTTCCTGAACTTCGTTCACCAAGTATTGTTGTACAGCTGAAGGTCCTTTGATAGACAAAATATCCTCAGGAGTAATAGATCCATCGGATAATGGCATACCGGCACGTACATAATCATTTTCTTGAACAAGAATTTGATTGGACAATTTAACCAAGTATTTCTTAACCTCACCCAATTTGGATTCGATGATTATCTCACGATTACCTCTTTTAATTTTACCAAAGGAAACAACACCATCAATTTCGGAAACAACCGCCGGGTTGGATGGGTTACGTGCTTCAAATAATTCGGTAACTCTTGGAAGACCACCGGTAATATCTCCAGACTTAGCTGATTTCCGTGGTATCTTAACCAAAATCTTACCTTCGTTGATTTTGTCTCCATCGTCTACCATGATATGCGATCCAACCGGAAGGTTATAAGAACGCAATACTTCATCCTTATTGTTCTTGATCAAAAGGGTTGGTATTAATTTCTTATTCCTAGATTCCGAAATTACTTTCTCTTGGAATCCGGTTTGCTCATCGATCTCCACCTGGTAGGTAATACCTTGGTCAATATTCTCATATGCGATCTTTCCAGGGAATTCTGAAACAATAACCCCGTTATATGGATCCCAAGAACAAATAACCTGACTCTTTTGGATTTTTTCACCGTTCTTAATGAACAATTGAGAACCGTAAGGAATATTATTAGTACTTAAGGTTATGCCAGACTTAGCGTCTACAACCTTTATCTCAGAAGTCCTAGAAATTACAATTTCAGATTTTTTACCTTCACTATCTTGACTAGTAACCGTTCTTAAATCTTCTATTTCTGCAATTCCACCAAACTTGGCTTCCAATTTATTTTCTTCAGAAATGTTACCTGCAATACCCCCAACGTGGAATGTACGCAAAGTTAACTGTGTTCCTGGTTCTCCGATCGACTGAGCAGCAACAACACCAACAGCTTCCCCTCGTTGTACCATTTTATTGGTAGACAAGTTTCTTCCGTAACACTTACCACAGATACCTTTCTGAGCTTCACAGGTTAGGGCTGAACGAACCTCCACTTTTTCAACAGGAGATGCCTCAATATTCTTAACATCAGACTCCATAATTTCTTGACCTGCCTTTAAAAGCAATTCTTCAGAAATAGGATCATAAACATCGTGTAAAGAAACCCTACCTAGGATTCGCTCCCCTAAAGTCTCCACAATCTCTTCGTTTTTCTTTAGAGCCTCTACCTGTACACCTCTTAGCGTTTCACAATCTTCAATATTGATGATTACATCTTGTGAAACATCCACTAGACGACGTGTCAAGTAACCTGCATCCGCCGTTTTCAAGGCCGTATCCGCAAGACCTTTACGTGCACCGTGAGTAGAAATAAAGTATTCCAAAATGGATAGACCCTCTTTAAAGTTGGATAAAATAGGGTTCTCAATGATTTCCCCACCTCCAGCTGTAGATTTCTTAGGTTTCGCCATTAATCCACGCATACCGGTCAACTGGCGAATCTGCTCCTTAGAACCCCTTGCACCAGAATCCAACATCATATACACAGAGTTAAATCCTTGTTGATCTTCACGAATACGCTTCATTGCCAATTCGGTCAACATAGCATTTGTGGAAGTCCATACGTCAATTACCTGATTGTAACGTTCGTTGTTGGTGATAAGTCCCATGTTATAGTTGGCCATAATACCATCTACCTGAACATTGGCTTCATCAATCATGGATTGTTTTTCAGGTGGAATAATAATATCCCCCAAACTAAAGGACAAACCACCCTTGAAGGCGAATTCATACCCCATCGTTTTAATCTTATCCAAGAAATCAGCAGTTGTTGGTACATCGGTAACTCTTAAAATATTACCAATAATATCCCTAAGCGATTTCTTGTTCAATACCTCATTGATATATCCCGCTTCCTCTGGAACTACCATGTTAAACAATACTCTACCAACTGTAGTTGGTATAATTTGATTAACCAATTCCCCTGCTTCATTAAAATCTTTGGCACGAACTTTTATACCGGCGTTAAGATCCAATCTTCCTTCATTAAAGGCGATTACCACCTCTTCATAAGAGTAAAAGGTTAATCCTTCACCTTTTACAGTTACCTCAGGTGTAGTCTTCCTTTCTTTAGTCATATAATATAGACCCAAGACCATATCCTGTGATGGTACGGTAATAGGTGAACCGTTTGCAGGATTCAAAATATTATGTGAAGCCAACATTAATAATTGGCATTCAAGAATAGCCTCTGGACCTAATGGTAAATGAACTGCCATTTGATCTCCATCAAAATCCGCATTAAATGCAGTACATACCAATGGATGTAAGCGAATGGCTTTTCCTTCAATAAGTTTTGGCTGGAAAGCTTGGATACCCAATCTGTGCAATGTAGGGGCCCTGTTCAACATTACAGGGTGTCCTTTTAATACATTTTCCAGGATATCCCAGACTACTGGTTCCTTCTTGTCTATTATCTTTTTAGCCGATTTTACGGTTTTCACAATACCCCTTTCTATCAACTTACGGATAACAAAAGGTTTGTAAAGCTCAGCTGCCATATCTTTTGGCAAACCACATTCGAACAATTTCATTTCAGGTCCAACAACGATTACCGAACGGGCGGAATAATCCACACGTTTACCTAAAAGGTTTTGACGGAAACGACCTTGCTTTCCTTTTAATGAATCTGAAAGGGACTTTAATGGTCTGTTGGATTCAGTTTTTACTGCAGATGCCTTACGAGTGTTATCGAATAAAGAATCTACTGCTTCCTGAAGCATACGTTTCTCATTTCTAAGAATCACCTCTGGTGCCTTAATCTCCACCAATCTTTTTAGACGGTTATTTCTTATAATTACCCTTCTATAAAGATCATTCAAATCCGAAGTTGCAAAACGACCTCCATCCAATGGCACTAACGGACGTAATTCAGGTGGAATTACAGGAATAACCTTCATGATCATCCAATCTGGTCTGTTTTCCCTATTTTCCTGAGATTCCCTTAATGCTTCCACAACCTGAAGTCTTTTCAAGGCTTCGGTTTTACGTTGTTTGGAAGTTTCAGTATTGGCTTTATGTCTTAAATCGTAAGACAATTGGCTCAAGTCTATTCTGGCCAAAAGATCAATAAGACATTCCGCACCCATTTTAGCAATAAACTTGTTGGGGTCAGAATCTTCCAAGTACTGATTCTCTTGTGGAATGGACTCTAATATATTTAAATATTCCTCTTCGCTCAAGAAATCCATTTTTTGAATTTCCTCGCCGTCTGGTCCTTTGGCAATACCTGGTTGAATTACTACATAACGTTCGTAGTAAATGATCATATCCAATTTCTTGGAAGGTAAACCTAAAAGGTAACCAATTTTATTTGGCAGGGAACGGAAATACCAGATATGGGCAACAGGAACTACCAAATTAATGTGTCCTACCCTATCTCTACGTACTTTTTTCTCTGTTACTTCTACCCCACAACGATCACAAACAATACCACGATAACGGATTCTTTTGTATTTTCCACAGGCACATTCATAATCCTTTACAGGACCAAAAATACGCTCACAGAATAGACCGTCCCGCTCAGGCTTGTGCGTTCTATAGTTAATAGTTTCAGGTTTTAAAACCTCACCTCTTGACTCTGCCAAAATAGCTTCTGGAGATGCCAAACCGATTGAAATTTTATCGAACCTTTTAATGGTATTATTATCTTTTAGTCTAGCCATAACTATATTCTGATACTAATTTAATTCTTGTTATTAGGAATAGTGTTCAAAACCTATCCTTGTTATTCTTCCAATCTAATATCCAAACCTAATCCCTTAAGTTCGTGCATTAGTACGTTGAAAGATTCTGGCAAGCCAGGTTCTGGCATGGTCTCTCCTTTTACGATCGCCTCATAAGTCTTGGCCCTACCAATAACATCATCCGACTTAACGGTCAATATTTCACGTAGTGTAGCTGAGGCACCATATGCTTCAAGGGCCCAAACTTCCATCTCCCCAAAACGCTGTCCACCAAATTGTGCTTTACCACCCAATGGTTGTTGCGTAATAAGTGAGTATGGTCCAATAGAACGAGCATGCATCTTATCATCTACCATATGTCCTAATTTCAACATATAGATAACCCCAACCGTTGCAGGTTGATCAAAACGCTGACCTGTTCCACCATCATAAAGGTAGGTATGTCCAAATCTTGGAATTCCAGCCTCATCAGTATAGGCGTTAATTTGATCTAAGGTAGCACCGTCAAAAATTGGGGTCGCATATTTCTTCCCTAATTTTAGACCTGCCCATCCCAATACAGTTTCATATATCTGCCCAATGTTCATACGGGAAGGTACCCCAAGTGGATTCAATACGATATCCACAGGTGTTCCATCCTCCAAAAATGGCATGTCTTCATGACGTACAATTCGGGAAACAATACCCTTGTTTCCGTGACGACCCGCCATTTTATCACCAACCTTAAGCTTACGTTTTTTGGCGATATAAACTTTGGCCAATTTCATAATTCCAGCTGGCAATTCATCTCCTACAGAAATCGTAAACTTATCTCTTCTGAGGTTACCTTGAAGATCGTTTAACTTTATCTTATAGTTATGTAAAAGATCTGTCACCAATGTATTGCTTTCCTTATCCGTAGTCCAAGTTCCACCAACCAAGTGAGCGAAATCATCAACAGCATTCAACATTTTCATGGTATACTTCTTCCCTTTAGGAAGCACTTCTTCCCCAAGGTCATTTAATACCCCTTGTGAAGTTTTACCATTCACCAATGTAAATAGCTTTTCAACTAGAACATCTTGAAGTTGTTGGAATTTTACCTCATATTCCAATTCTAATTTAGCAAGGTCTTCCTTATCTTCAGAACGCTTACGCTTATCTTTAACTGATCTAGAAAATAATTTCTTTTCAATAACTACTCCTCTTAATGATGGAGAAGCCTTTAAAGAAGCATCTTTTACATCACCGGCTTTGTCACCAAAAATAGCCCTTAATAATTTTTCTTCAGGAGTAGGGTCAGATTCACCTTTTGGAGTAATCTTACCAATTAAGATGTCTCCAGGCTTAACTTCTGCACCAATACGAATCATTCCGTTTTCATCCAAATCTTTAGTAGCTTCTTCAGAAACGTTGGGAATATCGTTGGTCAATTCCTCAGCACCTAATTTGGTATCCCTAACCTCTAAAGCATACTCATCAACATGAATCGAAGTAAAGATGTCCTCACGAACCACTTTTTCTGAAATTACGATCGCATCCTCGAAGTTATAACCTTTCCATGGCATAAATGCCACTACCAAGTTTCTTCCAAGTGCCAATTCGCCACTTTCCGTTGCATATCCCTCACAAAGAACCTGTCCTTTTTTAACTTTGTAGCCCTTTTTAACAATTGGCTTTAGGTTAATACTGGTACCCTGGTTTGTTTTTCTAAACTTGACCAATTCATAAGTCTTGGAATCTTCTTCGAAGCTAACCAATCTTTGTTCTTCGGTACGGTCGTATTTTATGGTGATTTTTTGTGAATCAACATACTCTATAACTCCATCTCCTTCTGCATTGATCAATACCCTTGAATCAGAAGCTACCTGACGCTCCAAACCTGTACCCACAATTGGAGATTCTGGTTTTAACAAAGGAACCGCCTGGCGCATCATGTTAGACCCCATCAATGCCCTGTTAGCATCATCATGCTCCAAGAACGGAATTAAGGAGGCTGAAATAGATGCAATTTGGTTAGGCGCAACATCGGTATACTGAATTTCTCCTGGATCTACTACCGGGAAATCTCCTTCTTCCCTTGCAATTACCTTTTCGGATGTAATTTTACCATTTTCATCCATAGGAATGTTTGCCTGAGCAATTTTCATTCCTTCTTCTTCCTCTGCACTTAGGTAAGTGAAGTCATTAATATTTACGGTACCATTATCTACCTTACGGTATGGTGTTTCCAGGAAGCCCATAGGGTTTACCTTGGCAAATACCGATAATGAGGATATTAATCCAATATTAGGTCCTTCAGGAGTTTCTATAGGACAAAGTCTTCCGTAGTGAGTATAGTGAACATCACGTACCTCAAACCCTGCTCTTTCCCTAGAGAGACCACCTGGTCCCAATGCCGATAATCTTCTTTTGTGCGTAATCTCTGCCAATGGATTTGTTTGATCCATAAACTGTGATAACTGGTTGGTACCAAAGAAAGAATTGATTACCGAAGACAAGGTCTTGGCATTGATCAAATCTATCGGGGTAAACACCTCATTATCACGTACGTTCATACGCTCACGAATTGTTCTGGCCATACGTGCCAAACCAACACCAAATTGCTGGGATAATTGCTCACCAACAGTCCTTACCCTACGGTTGGAAAGGTGATCAATATCATCGATCTCAGCTTTTGAGTTGATCAACTCGATCAAATATTTTATAATGGTAATGATATCTTCTTTGGTCAAGACCTGCTTGTCCATTCCAATATCCAATCCCAATTTTTTGTTCATTCTATAACGTCCAACCTCACCAAGATTATAACGCTGATCAGAGAAGAACAATTTATCTATAATACCACGAGCTGTCTCTTCATCTGGCGGTTCAGCATTACGCAATTGACGATAAATATGTTCAACAGCCTCTTTTTCAGAGTTTGTTGGATCCTTTTGAAGGGTGTTATGGATAATGGCATAATCGCTTTGTGCATTATTCTCTTTGTGCAAAAGAATAGTTTTCACATCAGCCTCGATTATCTCATTTATATGATCCTTTTCTAAAATGGTATCACGGTCAAGGATAATCTCATTTCTCTCAATAGATACTACTTCACCGGTATCCTCATCCACAAAATCCTCGTGCCATGTATTCAATACTCTAGCCGCCAATTTACGACCCAATACTTTTTTCAAGCCGGCATTGGAAACCTTAACCTCTTCAGAAAGGTCAAATATCTCCAAAATATCTTTATCCCTTTCAAAGCCTATAGCTCTGAACAAGGTGGTAACCGGTAATTTTTTCTTTCTATCAATATAGGCGTACATAACACCATTGATATCTGTTGCAAATTCTATCCAGGAACCTTTAAAAGGAATAACCCTAGCAGAATACAATTTAGTTCCGTTTGCATGGAAAGATTGACCAAAGAATACCCCTGGAGAACGGTGCAACTGAGAAACAACAACACGTTCTGCTCCATTGATAACAAAGGTACCACTAGGAGTCATATAAGGAATAGTACCTAAGTACACATCTTGTACAATTGTTTCGAAATCCTCATGCTCAGGATCCGTACAATATAATTTTAATCTTGCTTTTAATGGAACACTATAAGTAAGTCCACGCTCAATACATTCTTGAATGGAATATCTAGGTGGGTCTATGAAGTAATCTAAAAATTCTAATACGAACTGGTTCCTCGTGTCTGTAATGGGAAAGTTTTCCATGAAGGTGTTGTACAACCCTTCATTGCCCCTTTCGTCAGATTTAGTTTCAAGCTGAAAAAAATCTTGAAATGATTTAATCTGAATGTCCAAGAAATCCGGATAGTTCGGAGTGTTCTTAGCGGATGCGAAACTTATTCTTTCAGTCTGATTTGTGAACATCTATGGACAAAATTTTGAACGTGAATATTTTAATTGGGTAGTGTACTATATTATACACGATATGTATAAAAAGGCTTAGGTCTAGCCACAAAAAGCGGAAAGACCTAAACCAAAATAATAATGGTTGTTGTTACTATTATTTAAGCTCAACTTCCGCTCCTGCTTCTTCCAAAGATTTTTTAATTCCTTCAGCTTCGTCTTTAGAAACACCTTCCTTAACGGCTTTCGGTGCGCTATCAACGATATCTTTAGCATCTTTCAATCCCAAACCAGTTAATTCCTTAACCAATTTAACTACAGCCAATTTAGAAGCTCCAGCTGCTTTCAATATAACATCAAACTCTGTTTGCTCTTCAGCAGCCTCACCACCATCAGCAGCACCGCCACCAGCAGCAACAGCAACTGCAGCAGCTGCAGGCTCTATACCGTATTCATCTTTTAATATATTAGCCAACTCATTTACTTCCTTTACTGTAAGGTTAACCAATTGTTCTGCGAAATCTTTTAAATCTGCCATTTTTCTATCGTTTAATAAAATTTTAAAATATAATTGTTTTTAGTGCGTACAAATTATCTTTCTGATAATGTCTTAAGGATTCCGGCAAGTTTACCACCACCAGATTTAAGTCCAGAAATAACATTCTTGGCTGGGGATTGTAACAATCCAATAATTTCTCCAACCATTTCTTCTTTAGACTTAATGCTTTCTAAAGCATCCAATTGATCATCACCAACATAAATCGCCTCGGCAATATATGCTCCTTTCAACAAAGGCTTATTAGACTTTTTTCTAAAAGTCTTAATTAGTTTTGCAGGCGCATTTCCGGTTTCCGAAAACATTAAAGAGGTATTCCCCTTCAATACAGTAGGAAGTTCACCGAAATCTTTATCCGAAGCTTCCATTGCTTTTGCAAGCAAGGTATTTTTAACTACAGCAAGTTTTATATCAGCTTTGTAGCAAGCCCTTCTTAAAGCTGAAGTTGTTTCAGCATTTAATCCAGAAATGTCAGCTAAATATATAGTGGAGCTATCCCCTAACTGTGCAGTTAAATCTTGTATAACATTTAATTTCTCTTCTCTTGTCATAATAAAAACTTTTAACTACCAGTTAAACTACTTTTGGATCTAATGCAACACTTGGACTCATTGTACTGGACATGTAAATAGTTTTTACATAAATTCCTTTAGAAGCTGATGGTTTCAATTTCATCAAGGTATCCAACAGTTCGTTGGCATTATCTGCAATTTTATCAGCTGAGAAAGAAACTTTCCCTATTGCAGCATGCACAATTCCCGTTTTATCAACTTTAAAATCGATTTTACCAGCCTTTACTTCTGAAACCGCTTTGGCAACATCCATAGTAACCGTACCAGTTTTTGGGTTCGGCATAAGACCTCTTGGCCCTAAGACCCTACCTAAAGGACCTAACTTACCCATAACACTTGGCATAGTGATGATAACATCAACATCGGTCCAACCGTTTTTAATTTTCTCCAAATATTCATCCAACCCAACGTAATCAGCGCCAGCTTCTTTAGCTTCTGCTTCCTTGTCCGGTGTTACCAAAGCCAAAACTTTCACATCTTTACCGGTACCATGGGGAAGTGTAACTACTCCACGAACCATTTGGTTGGCCTTTCTTGGATCAACGCCCAAACGTACTGCCAACTCTATAGATGAATCGAATTTTGTATTGGTTATTTCTTTTACTAAAGCAGATGCCTCTTCAACAGAATAAAGTTTATTCTTATCTATTTTGCTGTGGGCTTCTTTTTGCTTCTTTGTTAATTTTGCCATTCTAAATTGCTTTTAAGATTTTAAAAAGGTCTATTACCTGAAACTTTTAAACCCATAGATCTAGCTGTACCTGCAATCATACTCATTGCGGAATCTACCGTAAAGGCATTTAGATCTACCATTTTGTCTTCAGCGATCAACTTGATCTGATCCCAAGATACACTTGCAACCTTGTTTCTGTTAGGCTCGCCAGATCCTTTTTTAATCTTAGCCGCTTCCATTAATTGAACTGCCGCCGGCGGTGTCTTTACAACGAAGTCGAACGACTTGTCTTTATAAACCGTGATCGCAACTGGCAATACTTTGCCTGGCTTATCCTGTGTACGCGCATTGAATTGCTTACAGAATTCCATAATGTTGACCCCGGCAGCACCTAAAGCGGGTCCAACCGGTGGCGACGGATTCGCTGCACCTCCCCTAACTTGTAGTTTAACTACTTTACTTACTTCTTTTGCCATTGTTTTAAATTAAATTTAAAAAGTGTTAATTTGGAAGCAACACTTCTTTTAACTATGTAACAGTTCTTATTAAACTTTTTCTACTTGCATATAACTGAGTTCCAATGGTGTTTTTCTTCCAAAAATTTTCACCATCACTTCCAGTTTGCGTTTTTCTTCGTTAATTTTTTCTACAGTTCCGTTAAAACCATTAAATGGACCATCAATAACCTTTACAGTTTCACCAAATACAAATGGTATAGCAACACTATCGGTCGTTATAGCCAATTCATCTACTTTCCCCAGCATTCTATTCACTTCCGACTTTCTCAAAGGAACAGGATCCCCGCCTTTGGTCTCGCCCAAAAATCCAATAACATTGGTAATCGAACGGATAATATGAATCATCTCCCCTCCAAGGTTAGCTTTGACCATAATATAACCAGGAAAATAAACACGTTCCTTATTTATCTTCTTTCCATTTCTTATTTGAATCACTTTTTCAGTAGGAACAAGAACCTCTTCCAAATAATCTTCAAAACCAAGTCTAGCGACTTCCGCCTCTATATAGCCTTTAATTTTGTTTTCCTGACCACTTACAGCTCTTACAACATACCATTTCTTATCCAATACCTCTGACATACAGTGCTTCTTAATTGATTATGTTATTGAAATAAAGTTTTATCAACTTGCCAAACAAACTATCAACACCCCAAGTCATTAGCGCAAAAATTATAGAAAATACCGCAACAATTACCATTAAGTTGGAAGATTCCGCCCTTGTAGGTAAAGTAACATTATTCCTAAGTTCGTCTATAGATTCTTTTATATATGTAAACATGCTGCGAAATATTTATTTTCTTAACTTTAAAACAAGGCCTTAAAGACATACTGACCACCCTTATCACAATCAGAAAAGAACTCATTATATTTTGCACGGGCGGAGAGGCTCGAACTCCCGACACCTGGTTTTGGAGACCAGTGCTCTACCAACTGAGCTACACCCGTTTATATTTACATTGAAAGGTATCCCGCTTTAGCAAGACACCCTCAATGTAAAAAATACTGTACTTAAATATTAATCCAAAATCTTGGTAACCTGACCAGCACCAACTGTTCTACCACCTTCACGGATCGCAAAACGCAGACCATCGCTAAGAGCAATTGGAGACAACAGATCAACAATAATGGTAAGGTTATCACCAGGCATAACCATTTCAACTCCACTTGGAAGATTAATAGTACCAGTAACATCGGTAGTTCTTACATAGAACTGAGGACGATAGTTATTATGGAATGGAGTGTGACGTCCACCTTCTTCTTTTTTAAGGATATACACCTCAGCTTCAAATTTAGCGTGTGGCTTAACAGAACCTGGCTTACAGATTACCATCCCTCTTTTGATTTGAGATTTTTCAATACCTCTCAAAAGGATACCAACGTTATCACCAGCTTCACCTCTATCCAATATTTTACGGAACATTTCAACCCCAGTAATTGTAGAGTTCAATTTCTCAGCTCCCATACCAATGATCTCAACAGGATCTCCAGTATTTGCAACTCCAGTCTCAATACGACCAGTAGCAACAGTACCACGACCTGTAATAGTAAACACATCTTCAACTGGCATTAAGAAATCCTTATCAACATCTCTCTTAGGCAATTCGATCCAGCTATCAACAGCTTCCATCAAAGACATAACTGTATCAACCCATTTTTGTTCACCATTAAGAGCTCCCAAAGCAGAACCAGAGATAACAGGACCATTGTCACCATCATACTCATAGAAAGAAAGCAATTCCCTTACTTCCATTTCAACTAATTCCAAAAGCTCCTCATCATCAACCATATCAACCTTATTCAAGAAAACAACGATTCTTGGAATACCAACCTGACGTCCTAAAAGGATGTGCTCACGAGTCTGAGGCATAGGACCATCAGTAGCAGCAACAACCAATATAGCACCGTCCATTTGAGCAGCACCAGTAACCATGTTCTTTACGTAATCCGCGTGACCTGGACAATCCACGTGAGCATAGTGACGGTTCGCGGTAGAATATTCTACGTGAGAAGTATTAATAGTAATACCTCTTTCCTTTTCTTCTGGAGCGTTGTCGATAGAATCGAAACTTCTCATTTCAGAAAGTCCTGCGTTTGCCAATACCGTAGTAATCGCAGCAGTCAATGTAGTTTTACCGTGATCCACGTGTCCAATAGTACCTATATTTAGATGCGGTTTGGAACGATCAAATGTTGCCTTTGCCATGTTTGTTAATTTTAATTCTTAGTTTATATTAGTGTACAAATAATGCCTTAATTGAGCCAATGATGAGATTTGAACTCATGACCTCTTCCTTACCAAGGAAACGCTCTACCCCTGAGCTACACCGGCATCTTTAATTTTAACTATTGAGCCAGGCCCAATCTAAAACTATACCCTATACCCAAAGTTTAAGAGCGTTGACGAAGTTTACCCTCGGCGTCGCTCTGGACAGGATACTACAATCATGTCCAATTAATTTTAATTGCGCAAAGCCCCATCAAAGGAGCTTTTGCTTTTAAAATCTTGAGCGGGAGACCGGGTTCGAACCGGCGACATTCAGCTTGGAAGGCTGACGCTCTACCAACTGAGCTACTCCCGCATTGTAATTTTTAGGCAAACCTAAAAATTAATTTCATTATTTCAAAAAAAACTTTCTGTATTTTCATACAAAGACTAATAAAAGCCTTTTTGTGGGGAGAGCAGGATTCGAACCTGCGAAGACGTAGTCAGCAGATTTACAGTCTGCCCTCGTTGGCCGCTTGAGTATCTCCCCAAACCATATTTTAAAGAACTTAAGAAAATTAAATTTTCTTACTTTTTTTTTGAGCCGATAGAGGGACTCGAACCCACGACCTGCTGATTACAAATCAGCTGCTCTAGCCAGCTGAGCTACATCGGCTTTTATTCCTTTTTTAGTTAAAAAAAAGTCCGCTATTTCTAACGGACTGCAAATGTAGATATTTATTTATTTAATCAAAACTTTTTTTGATAAATTTTTTACGCATTTAATCTTATTTTTTCTTTTCGCTTAACCAGCTTTCTTTCTAGCGAACTACAAGCAGTGTCGATAGCCTCTTCAAAAGACTTACATTGTTTTTTAACTACAAACTTATCTTTTGGCACTAGCACCTTGATTTCCACAATTTTATTCTCCTTAGCACTTGTATTTTCCACCTTGAGATATACATCAGAGCTAATTACTTTATCATAAAACAGTTCCATTTTATTCAACCTTGTCTGAATAAAATCAATAAGCTTTCCGTCTGCAGTGAAATTCACCGATTGTGCATTTACTTTCATAGAATGAAGTTTTAATAGAGTTAAACAATCTAATACAACTGGAGCACTATTTCTTGTTTCTAGGATGGGCCAAGAAATGTACCTTTTTTAATTCCGCAATACTGTTATGGGTATACACCTGTGTTGACGCCAAACTGGAGTGCCCCAACAATTCCTTCACGGAATTTAAATCCGCACCCTTATTTAGCATATGTGTAGCAAAGGTATGTCTTAAAATATGCGGACTTTTTTTTACCTTGGCCGACACTAAACTAAAATACTTATTTATTATTCTATAAACAAGCGTTTCATACATTTTATTGCCTTTTTCCGTAAGAAAAATATACCCCTCATCCTCGATTGCTCCCAATTCATTGCGCAGTAGAATATAACTCAAAAACAATTCTTTGGTCGCTTCCAAAAGGGGGATTATCCTTTCTTTATTGCGCTTCCCCAAAACCTTTATTGTCATGGTCTGATAATCAACATCTTTCACTTTAAGCCCAATCAGTTCAGCCCGTCTTATCCCTGTAGTGTATAGCAATTCGATAATCAATTTATCGCGCCTGCCTTCAAAATTATCCTCGAATGGCATTTGGGAATGTACCCCTTCCATTTCTACTTCTGAAAAAGGAATCTCAATTTTTTTTGCAGTTTTTAGAGCTTTATGCTTAGCCAAGGGGTTGATAGCTAAAATTCCAAGACCTAACAAAAACTTGTAATATGCTTTTAAGGAGGCTATTTTCCGATTTACCGACCTATGGGATACACCGGATTCCACCAAATACACAACCCAACTCCTAATTAAGCTATAGGACACTTGATCAATGTCATCGACATTAAACCGTTCCTCACAGAAGCTTTGAAACGCCATTAAATCGTTGTGGTAGGCTTTGGTAGTATGCGGAGAATAGTTTTTCTCCAATGACAAATAGGAAATAAAGGATTTGATGGCCATAAATCAAAGTTACAAAAGATAATACCCATTTTGATATGGCACAAAAAAAAAGTCCCACATTAAGTGGGACTTTTTATACTGATATGCATTCAAGCGGAATTAGATTTCTTCGTTATCCCTTAGACCTTGAATATATTGAGCTTTCTGAATCTTAGCTCTGTTCACTACAGATGGTTTTGTAAACTGTTGACGTTTTCTCAACTGTCGCATTGTACCTGTCTTATCGAACTTTCGCTTGAAACGCTTTAAAGCTCTATCGATGTTTTCTCCTTCTTTTATTGGTATTATTAGCATGGGCAATAACCTCCTCTCTTTTGTGATTAAGGCTGCAAATATAAACCTTAATACCGAAATACAAATTATTATTTTAAAATTTTTCTAGCAATGACCACTTTCTGTATTTCAGTAGTTCCCTCTCCAATGGTACAAAGCTTGGAATCCCTATAAAATTTTTCCACCGGAAAATCCTTCGTATAGCCATATCCACCGTGAATTTGAACCGCTTCATTAGCTACTTTTACACAAACTTCCGAGGCAAACATTTTAGCCATAGCACCCATCTTGGTCACATTACGACCTTCATTTTTAAGAAAAGCAGCCTTGTGCAGCAGCAATTCCGAAGCCTCAATTTCAGTAGCCATATCAGCTAGCTTAAAGGAAATGCCTTGAAATTGACTAATAGGCTTTCCAAACTGAACTCTTTCCTTAGAATATTTTAAGGCCGCTTCATAAGCCCCTTTAGCAATACCCAGGGACAACGCTCCAATAGATATTCTTCCTCCATCCAAGATTTTCATGGACTGCACAAAGCCTTCCCCTACTCCTCCCAGCCTATTGGCATCTGGAATTTTGCAATTATCAAAGACCAATTCGGCCGTTTCACTGGCTCTCATTCCCAATTTATTTTCTTTCTTTCCACTTGTAAACCCAGGAGTTCCCTTTTCTACAACAAAGGCGGTCATACCATGACTATCCCCTTTCTCTCCAGTCCTTACAATCACTACTGCAACATCCCCACTCTTGCCGTGGGTAATAAAATTCTTTGCTCCATTCAACACCCAGGAGTCACCTTCCTTGACCGCTGTGGTACTCATTCCTCCTGCATCGGAACCTGTATTGTGTTCCGTAAGACCCCAAGCACCTATCCATTCTGCAGAGGCCAATTTTGGGATCCATTTTTTCTTTTGACCATCATTACCAAAAGTCAAAATATGATTGGTACACAAAGAATTATGTGCCGCAACAGATAAACCAATAGAAGGATCCACTTTAGATATCTCTTCTAGTATAGCTACATATTCGTGATAGCCCAAACCTGACCCACCGAGCTCCACAGGAACCAAAACTCCCATAAAACCCATTTCCCCTGCCTTCTTGAATACTTCAACAGGAAAGGTCTGTGCCTCATCCCATTCCATTACATTGGGTCTAATATGTTGTTCAGCAAATTCTTTGGCAGAAGCAGCTACCATTTGTTGAGTTTCAGAGTAATCAAAACTCATTGTTGAAGGGGTATCAATAACCATTTTTAGCAATTTTTTTTATAATTGCAAATATAACTCAATTATATCTATTTTTTCTGCGGGAAAATCTTCGATTTTTGTTAATTCATCAAACGAACTAATACCTCCGTTCATCTCCCTAAAGGCGACAATCCTGGAAGCTACATCATATGGAATATAAACCAATTTTGAAAGATCATATTGTGAAGCTTGATTAATATTGATTTTAGATATGGATGGACTTTCCAAAATTTTAAATCGACCAAGTATTCTTTCAATTACCTGCGGCTCTAGGCCGTAGACATGATCTAGTTGCTTTTCGACCACAAAGCCTCCTAATAGATCCCTAAATTTTACAATGCGATGGGACAAAACATCCCCAACCCCATAAATCGACCTTAATTCCGCTGCACTGACTTTGTTAAGATCTTTGATCGGACCTTTATTGGCAGAAAGCAATGTTGCTTGAATCGGTCCTATTTCAGCGTTATTTGAATGACCCGACCTAGCACCAACTGTAGATTGTCCCATACCAGGATTTGTCCATTCCGGAAACTTAAAATAGGGCGATATACTTTCCAATAGTGAATCTGAAACCAAGGTAACATTTTGAAATTCCATACTGGAGTTTACGTATTGGTCCTTAGCCCTAAAGGCGTGCAAACGATCTATTTCTTCAGTAGACATCCCTAGGGTATAGCCCTTATAATCTGATATAAAGTTGGGATTAAATGGATATATCAAAAGGGAATCCTTGTTTTGGCTTTTACCTTTAAGTTCATCCAATTTGGCTTGGTATGCCTCATCCACCACAAAAGAATTATCCTTATCGGATATCGGATAGGACTTGCCAACAAAATAAAGTATTTGAAAAATAACTATAAAAAGCAGTAAAAAGAAAATCCCACTTCGCTCCTGTTTATTGAACTTAAAGTGGGATTTAAATGAATTTCTGTTCACAACTCAATCTTTTTGCCCAATCATCAACCTATCGTTATCTGAATAGGAGTCCGGTTCTGGTTTAGTTGACGTGGTCAAAACTCTATAAAACAAATAGGCCGCAAAGGAGATTACAATTCCTTGTGCCAAAAGCATTATTACCATAGCTGCTGAATTCATAAAGTTGCCATTTCTTTGCGTCTTCGCTTGTTGAAATCTAAATATACTAAAATTGGGATAAATATAAAAAGCATAGCAATAAGAATTTGCCACTATCCCTTATTCATATTTTATATAAAACTTGGGAGACTTACCCTGAAACCTTTCCAACTGATGCCCAAATAACAATTTAACAGACTAAATAATCTATAAATCAGATCCTTTTAAACCTGTCGCCATTCCAAATATTCAAGCGAATAGGATTCCTTAAACAACTGCAGTATTGAATTAATTGTATTAAAAGAAAAATCCCACCTCATTCCTGTTTTTGGAATTCAAAGCGGGATTTAAAATTATGAAGCGAATATTTATTTATGCATCACCTTTTTTCTTATAAAGCAAATTCGCTTTTAGCTTTATCAAATATTCATCAAGATCTCTTTTTACCTCACCAGACATCAGATACAGTCCAATAATATTAGGAAAGGACATGGCTAGAATCATCATATCGGAAAAATCCAATACTGCTCCCAAACTTACCGATGCACCGATGACCACAAAAACAAGGAATAGCATTTTATATATAAATTCCACTTTTTTACTCTTCCCAAAAAGATAGGTCCAAGCACGCATCCCATAATAGGACCAAGAAATCATAGTAGAAAATGCAAACAAGAAAACCGCCAAGGCCAAAACATATGGGAACCATGAAAGAACACTTCCAAAAGCATCGGAAGTTAATTGAGCGCCTGCCATCCCCTCTACCTCATGCATTCCAGTAAATATTAATACCAAGGCAGTTAAAGTACAAACCACCACAGTATCTATAAAGGGCTCCAAAAGTGCTACAAACCCTTCAGAAGGCGGATGATTTGTCTTCGCCGTACTATGTGCAATTGCAGCAGAACCTACACCTGCTTCATTAGAGAATGCAGCCCGCTGGAAACCAACGATCAAAACTCCTACAATACCTCCCTTAAGTGCACTTGGGCTAAAAGCACCGTCCACAATGGCTGCAAATGCAGGTCCAACATTCTGTATATTAATAATGATTACCGTTAAGGCAGCTAGAATATAAATGGACGCCATAATGGGAACCACTTTACCGGTTACTTTTGCAATACTATTTATTCCTCCAATGATTACCACACCAACTAGAATTGCAGTTATAATTCCAAACCAGAATCCATTGCCCTGTAACGCTGGGAACTGTCCTGAAAGCTGTTCAAAAGATTGATTGGCCTGAAACATATTTCCTCCTCCAAAGGAAGCACCTACCGCCAACACAGCGAATAGCCCAGCAAGAACTTTACCTAAGCCCTTTAAATTTCTTTTCTCCAAGCCGTAACGCAAATAATTCATGGGGCCGCCAAAAACTCGACCATCCGGAAGGATATTACGGTATTTAACGCCCAAAGTACATTCCACAAATTTGGAGGACATACCCAACAATCCACAAACGATCATCCAAAATGTTGCGCCCGCACCACCAAGAGAAACCGCTACTCCTACACCGGCAATGTTCCCTAGCCCCACAGTACCAGACACCGCTGTGGCCAAAGCTTGAAAATGTGTTACTTGCCCTGGTGCATCGGGGTCATCATATTTACCTCTTGCCAAATCAAGGGAATGCCTGAAGCCCCTTATATTAATAAAGCCCATTCTCAAGGTAAAGAAAGCTGCTCCAATTACCAGCCAAACTACTATAAATGGAATTGCCTTTTGTTGTGGGTCCCCATTGGGATGGGTAATAACAACGGGTTCGTTATATTTTATCTGGGCCAAAATATGCGCCCCTTGTTCTATAACATGTTCTTGGTTTTCGGAGTTGTAGATTACCCCACCTTCCTTGGCTAAGTGTTTTAGTTCCCCGTTCACTGGCGAAATAATCGTTTCAGTGGTTCCATTACTTCTAGAAATAATAGCAATTTCATCTCCCTTTTTAACTTCTTGCCCTTCAGTCTTCAACCACTGTTTTAAAATAAATTTATCATTTACCTCTGTAGACCATCCAGGAATCCCAATACGTTTAACATCTGAGTACATCACCGGGTCATAGATTCCAATTGCAGCAAATGGATCCCAAAAAAGAACAGACCCCAAAGCACTTACAGCTGGTGTCATAATTCCATTAAAAAATTCAGTAATGGCCTCCGCTGGAACCTTGAAGGATTTGGTGACCTGTTCCGCCTTGGCATCCGTGACAATGACGGTATAAGCTAGACCTTCCACCAAATTAGTGGCCTGATTGGAAGTTAACGAAGTGTTTTGGTTACTCCACTTATACTGGTATGGCGGAGTACCTCCTTCGACCTCCAATTTTATTACGCCGTCATTGATATTACTTGAAGGATTATAAATAGACTCCTTAACAACAAGAATTTGAGAAAATAAAGTAAATGAAAATAATAAAAAAAAGATAGATATATATTTCTTCATAAGTAGTTGAAAAGGGTTATTTTTTGTTGGTTTGGCCTAAAATATCTTAGCAATATCTTAAAAAAAATTCGTGGAATCAAATATAATTGGTAATATACTTAATCTATATGGAACATGTCATTTAATTTTTTAATCTGTTCCGGCCTTCCCAATACAATTACTTTACCCTGTGGCTGCAATTTCAAATCGGCCTCAGGATTTATAATATAATTGCCGTTTGGTTCTATATAACCAATGATCGTACAGCCAGTCTTATTTCTCAAGTCCAGATCGCGCAAGGAATGATTCTCCACCTTTGCCATAAAAGTTTCTATAGTTACCTCTTCCAAATTCGTAGTATGCTCACCTTCAGTAGAAAGTTTGTCCATAAAAGTGATCAGGTCTGGCATGACCACCAAGGACGCCATATGATCTCCGCCTATCTTATCCGGCATTATTACTTTGTCCGCGCCCGCAAGTCTTAATTTTTTTTGGGAAGTTAATTGTGATGCCCTACTTATTATAAAAAGATTCTTATTTAGTTGTCTAGCAGAGAGCACTACAAATAGGTTCGCTGCATCATCCGGCATTGCGGTAATTAAATATTGTGCTCTATCAATCCCAGCTTCGACCAAGGTTTCATCCTCATTGGCATCACCTTCAATAAAAAGAATCTCCTCTTCAAATTTCTCGATAACTTCCTTGTTCCTTTCAATTACCACAAAAGGTTTGTTATACGCCTTTAATCTTTCTGCGGCCTGATTACCGTTTCGACCAAAGCCGCAAATAATGACGTGATTGCTTATACTGCTTATTTTATTTTTCACTTTTTTTTTCTTTAAAAGTTGAAGTGAATTTCGACTTAGGACATATTCTGTTATTACTGAAATTGCAAATGCAAATATAAATACACTGGTGATTATTAAAATTACTGTAAAGATTTTAGCCTCAGCATCCAAAGGACGTACCTCAGAAAAACCAACGGTAGTTACCGTTATTATAGTCATATAAAAGGCGTCTATCCAAGTATAATCTGACAAGAATCTGTATCCTAATACTCCGAACAACAAAACCATGACCAACAAAGCCATCGCCAAGTACATTCGAGAGCGAAAAAGTCTAATCATATTTAAAGATCAAATACCGAGGTTCTTTTAGTGTATAACAAGTCCTTTATCCTTAGCCAAAAAGCCATAAAAAGATACAGTGCAAAACCAAAGCCCAAGGTAACGAAAGTAAGATATATAAAAGTAGTACGGACCACTCTGGTTCTTATTCCCAAACGCTCAGCTATTCGCCTACAAACCTCAAATCCTCTTTTCTGAAAATAATAAAGTACTTTGTAGAAAATGTTCATGCGTTAAAATTAGGGTTTTCTATTTAATAATTGATGACCCACAGCACATTGTAAACATTTATTTTTTGTACAGTATTCATTGTACAACTGCAAAACAGCCTGACTCTCTTTGGCCGAAGGAAATTGAAGTTTAAGCATCCCAAATTTTGAAATGACCGTATTGCTTTCAGATGCAATATCGGATATAATATTAATTATCTCCTCATTTACATCCCTTCCCAAATGCTTTGCGTAACTTAATTTTATAGGGAGTATGGTGTTAATAATTAATAGATCCACGAACTTTCTTGAAAGCTTCTTGCTATAATTCTTGGAAATTTTTCCAAACGTATAATGGTTGTCCCAATATTCGCTAGCCGTAACCTTAAAAACCGAATAAATTTCCTTAGCACTCTTAGCTCCAATAACTTTGCTGAAAATGCTCTGTTGCAATGTATACAAATTAGCCAATTGCGACAGTCTTATTGTGGGAAAATTGGAAGGTCTTAATTTAAAAAATTCAGGTTTACGCAACAGGGTATCCAAAAGAGTATACTTTGCTTTCAGAAAAACAAATTCACTTTTAAGACTTTTAAAATAGTCATCATTAATAGTATCATCTTCCAAAAGTCCGGCAAGACCATAAAGTACACTTTCCAATTGTAAGGGATGGCCCTGTATTTTGCGTACTATTGGAAATTGCAACTGTTTAGCAATTTCAAAAAACACCTCGCCATTTATTTTTAAACCAAAATTTTTGGCCAAAAGGATAAAAAAAACTTGCTCCCAATCGTTGTTGAATTCAATAAGAAGTTCGTCAACCTGGTTCGTTTTCTTTTCCAAACGCTCAAAATAGAGTACCTCCAACCAATTCTGTAAAACGAAATCATCTATATTACCAATCTCATTACTACAATTGATTGCTGCCTTGCCTTTGTGATAAAACAATTTTTGATATTCCAGTAAAATATTTGAGGAAATATAATCTTTGAGTATTAAGGTGGTAATTGCCGTATTATCACTCCTAAAAACATCACAATCGTCCTCCCAAACCACATGGAGTATTACGTTATGATAATTGGGATCAATTTCGTGATTATGGGCATACCAATCTGAAGACTTTATATGCATTTCTACAGTACCCGCCCATAACTGTTGATCTATCTCTATCTTGGCGTTAAAAAAATCGGGGCCCGATAAAAGGTTGTGAGATCCCACATCCAATATTTGAATGGACTCGTTCTTGGAGCCAAGTAAATTCTTCAACTGAAGTTTTTTGTACTTCCAAATAAAATGCAAAAGATCTTCCCGCATAAACCAATGTAAAGAAAAAACTACTACATCACAAAGTTAAAACCGGAATAAGATATGCACTACCAAGATTCCTAGCTAACCTTGACTTAAGGATTATGGACTTGCAACTAGGTTACTCTACTACCTCACCTTCCCAGTTCATAAAACCACCTTCTAAGTTAAAGGCGTTTTCAAAACCTAATTTGTTCATAATGGCACATGCCTGACCACTACGCTGACCAGACCGACAATAAACGTAATAGTTCTTTGTTTTGTCCAACTTTTCCAATTCGGTTACAAAATCCTGCCCTAAGTATATATCTATATTAGTAGCGTTCGGGATATAGCCTTCTTCTACTTCTTCCGGAGTCCTAACATCCAATAAGAAGGCATTCTCATCGCTTTCCAATTGTTCACTCCACTCCTCTTGTGATAAATTTGCCATTAATTTTTTTATTTAGTCCTCAAAAATAATGCATTACAAAAAATCATCCAATAATTGAGGTATAAATATAACAGCAGCCGCATAATAAGAATACCCCGTCCCAGTCATTATATTTCTAAACCCATTTAATTTTTAACAAATTTTTATCACCTACACCATTGCAGCAATTAAATAAATACATACATTTGTATATACAATTATTGTAACGACATGAATGTTGAGAAAATTATTAAAACGGACAAACAAATTCCTGTTTCTAGTAGGACTATTATACATTTAAGTTTAGTAGAGAGTAAGATCAATGAAATTATGACCTCAGCACTTAAACCGCACGGCGTATCCTTGCAGCAATTTAATGTGCTAAGAATTTTAAGGGGTCAAAAAGGGAAACCTGCAAATCTTTCCACGCTGAACGAAAGAATGGTAACCAAGATGAGCAACACCACTAGACTTGTAGACAAGTTGATTTTAAAAGAATATGTGGATCGTATGGTGTGCCCGAGCAATCGCAGGAAAGTGGAAATAAATATTACACGCCAAGGAGAAAGCGCATTGTCCCAAATGGATCTAGCCTTAAAGGAGGCCGAAGACAAATTATTAAAAAACTTTACTGTGCAGGATTTAACCGCCTTAAATGTTTTATTGGATAAATTTTAAAATGAATAACGAATAGAAATAATTATTAAATTCAAAGCATGAATACATATATTGAAAATTTAAACTGGCGATATGCCACCAAAAAATTTGATGCTTCTAAAAAATTGTCAAAAAAAGATTTAGAAGATTTATTGGAAGCTACCTCCTTAAGTGCCTCATCCTACGGATTACAACCATATGAAATACTAGTGATTGAGGATCCAGAGCTAAGAAATAAATTGCAACCGGCGGCCTGGGGACAGTCCCAAATTACGGAGGCCTCGCATTTAATTATATTGGCAAACCAGTCAACTTTTGGAGAAGAATTGGTAGATGACTACTTAGAGAATGTAAGTGAAACAAGAGGCATTCCTACAAACGATCTGCAGGGGTATTCAGATTTTATGAAATCTAAACTTATGCCCTTATCTGAGTCGGCCAAAGCCACTTGGACGACAAGACAGACTTATATAGCCCTAGGTAATTTATTATCGGCTGCTGCGGATTTGAAGATAGATAGCTGTCCTATGGAAGGTTTTGACAATGCCCAATTCAATGAAATTCTTGGGTTGACCAAAAAAGGACTTAACGCTGCTGTTCTTGTTGCTGTAGGTTATAGATCAGAAGAAGATACCACGCAGCATTATAAAAAAGTGCGTAAATCAAAAGAAAATTTAATTACACATATATAAACAGAAACACTAACACAAATTATTTAAAATTCAGAATTATGAAGAAAAATGCATTAAGTATAGTATTGGCAGTATTTACAGGTTTAACCGCAGTTGCTTCTACTCCAGTGGACAAAGAAGTAAAACAAGTAAAAACATCGGAGAGTACCGTAACATGGAAAGGATATAAGGTTACCGGTTCCCATCACGGAACTATCGCACTAAAGGAGGGCTCACTAATTTTTGAAGGTGATAAACTTTCAGGAGGAGAATTTGTGGTAGATATGCCAACTTTGGTTTCAAATGATTTACAAGGTGAATATAAAGGAAAGCTAGAAGGTCATTTAAAATCCGATGACTTTTTTGGAGTTGAGGCGCACCCTACCTCTAAATTGGTTTTCACCAGCGTAAAAGCCAGTGGAAAAAATTCATATGAAGTAACTGGAAATCTTACAGTAAAAGGAAAATCTAATCCAGTTGCTTTCGATATCTCCGTTTATGGCAACAAGGCAACGGCTACTATGAAGATTGACCGTTCCTTATACGACGTTAAATACGGGTCAGGGAGTTTCTTCGACAATTTGGGCGACAAAACAATTTACGACGAGTTTGATCTAGTAGTGGATTTGGTATTCTAAACGCATCCATTTAACAATGTTTAAAACCTCACAATTGTGGGGTTTTTTATTTTTTACGTAACACAGGTTTGTTAATTTGAAATTCCTTCTTATATTTGGCCTTCAATGAAGAACATGGTATCAAATACTTGGTGGTGGAGCAACTTACGAAAAACGTCGTGAGCAAAGCATCATTGTAGTATAACTATATAAAAGGCTTGTCATCACGACAAGCCTTTTTTTCGTTTATCATAGAAATCAAAAACCTATTGGCATAGAGTAGCCATAAACAGAATTAACATGAAATACCAATTAGTTTCACATCATAAAAAAATACTTGCAGACACCATTACCCCTGTAAGCGTTTATTTAAAAATAAGGGACAGATTTCCAAATAGCATCTTGTTGGAAAGTAGTGACTACCATGCCAACGATAATAGCTTTTCCTATATCTGTTGCAATCCCATTGCTTCCATTAAAGTGGAGAACGAGACCATCACCAAACAATTCCCCGATAGAACCACAGAAGAAATTGGAATTACGGAACTCACGGACATTCCCGGCATTTTACACGATTTTAGTCAGCAATTTGACTCCCAGAATAACAATTTCAAATTTATAAACAATGGATTGTTCGGATATATGGCCTATGATGCGGTGCGATATTTTGAAGATATAGATATTTCTAAAAAAGATAACAGCATTTCCATACCTGACATCTATTATGCTGTCTACCAAAATATAGTGGCCATCAACCATTTTAAAAACGAGGCCTATATTTTTGCACATTGTTATGAATCTGAAAATAACATTGGGGAAATAGAACAAATTCTAAGTGCCAAGAACTTTGCCTCCTACAATTTCTCCAAAGATGGAAACCCAATTTCTAATTTAAAGGATGAGGAATACAGGGAACAAGTAGAGCTGGCCAAAAAGCATTGCAACAGAGGGGATGTCTTTCAATTGGTATTGTCCAGAAGATTTTCACAAGAATTTAAGGGTGACGAATTCAACGTATATCGAGCTTTACGTTCCATAAATCCTTCGCCTTATTTGTTTTATTTTGATTATGGCGACTTCAAAATATTTGGTAGTTCTCCAGAGGCCCAATTGATCGTAAAGGAAGGCAAGGCTGAAATTCACCCTATTGCAGGAACTTTTAAAAGAACCGGCAATGATGAGCAGGATGCCGAGTTGGCCAAGAAATTAAAAATAGATGATAAGGAGAATAGTGAGCACGTAATGTTGGTTGATCTTGCTAGAAACGATCTAAGTCGTAATGGAACCATGGTAAAAGTAGAAAACTATAGAGAGGTTCAATTTTTTTCCCATGTCATCCATCTAGTATCCAAAGTAACTGGACAAAAGAAAAAAAATATTCCAACCATGAAAGTGGTTGCCGACACCTTTCCTGCCGGTACACTAAGTGGTGCCCCCAAACATATGGCCATGCAGCTCATTGAAAAATATGAGAAAACTAGTAGGGGTTATTACGGTGGGGCTATAGGTTTTATGGATTTTAATGGCAACTTTAACCACGCCATTATGATTCGTACATTTTTAAGTAAAAATCATCAATTACATTATCAGGCCGGAGCTGGTCTGGTAGCCGCATCCATTGCTGAAAATGAACTTCAGGAAACATACAACAAATTAGGAGCGCTGACCAAAGCACTTGAAATAGCGGAAACTATATAAAAACTCCCATTAATTTGCCTTGGCTCTATTTACGGGGCATTTGGCAAGAACAATTTTAAATGTTCAAAAAAGGACATCACTAATATGAAAGAGAATACAGATAATAAAACAAGTACCAACTCCTTGAGCAAAGGACAAGGAACGTCCATATTGGTAGTAGACAATTACGATAGTTTTACCTACAACCTAGTTCATTATTTGGAAGATTTGGATTGCACGGTAACCGTTAAAAGAAATGATCAAATACGCCTAGAGGAAATAGAGGCCTTTGACAAGATCGTACTGTCCCCAGGTCCAGGAATACCAGATGAAGCTGGCTTGCTCAAAGAAATTATTGCGATGTACGCCCCCACAAAAAGTATATTTGGGGTATGCTTGGGACAACAGGCCATTGCCGAGGTTTTTGGAGGTTCATTGGTAAACATAGATCAAGTCTACCATGGTATAGCCACCAAAATAAATATTGTAAAGGAAGATGTTTTGTTTGATGGATTGCCTAAAGAAATTGAGGTGGGCCGCTACCATTCTTGGGTAGTAAACCCCAATCTTCCAGAAGTATTGGAAGCTACATCTTTTGATGAAAATGGACAGGTAATGTCTTTACGCCACAAGATATATGATGTTAGCGCCGTTCAATTTCATCCGGAATCGGTTCTTACCCCTGATGGAAAGAAAATATTGCAAAACTGGGTGACAAAATAAGGAAGTCAAATGGGTATACCTTGTTCATTTTTTAAAGTAAACTCAATTAATAACAAAGAAATAGGGAATGCCAAGTACACGGTACTAGTATATTAATACAAAAGAAACCATGAAAGATATTCTAAACAAACTGATCAATCACGATGTGCTTCCCAAAGAGGATGCCAAACAGGTATTGGTCAATATTGCCAAAGGGGACTACAATACAAGTCAGATTGCAGCCTTTTTAACGGTTTATATGATGCGTAGTGTCACCATTGAAGAATTGGAGGGCTTCAGGGACGCCTTATTGGAACTGTGTTTGGCGGTAGATCTATCACAGTACAACCCAATAGACCTATGTGGTACAGGTGGTGACGGCAAGGACACCTTCAACATTTCAACCTTGGCCAGTTTTGTAACAGCAGGGGCCAATGTTAAAGTAACCAAACACGGCAACTATGGTGTATCATCCAAATGTGGCAGTAGCAATGTTATGGAATTTTTGGGCATAAAATTTAGTAATGATGCTGGATTTCTTGAAAAATGTATAGACGAGGCGGGCATCTGTGTATTGCACGCTCCATTATTTCACCCTGCCATGAAAAACGTAGCTCCAATCCGCAGGGAGTTGGGTGTTAAAACTTTCTTTAATATGTTGGGACCTATGGTAAATCCTGCATTTCCAAAGAACCAGATGGTGGGTGTGTTCAACTTGGAGCTGGCCAGAATGTACGGTTACCTATACCAAAAGACCGATAAGAAATTTACAGTATTACATGCCTTGGACGGTTATGACGAAATTTCATTGACAGGAAATACAAAAACCATTACCAACAAAGCCGAAGGAATGTTAAAACCTTCCGATTTTGGAGTTGAGGCCATCTCTGCCTCTGACATTGTTGGCGGGGATAGTATTGAAGAATCCGCTCAAGTTTTTCTTAATGTATTACAGGGAAAAGGGAGCATACCACAAAATAATGTGGTCTGTGCCAATGCCGGTATCGCCATTGCTACCGTAAAAGGAATAAGCCCTAGGGAGGGTTTTGAGGAAGCCAAAGAATCCTTGGCCAGTGGAAGAGGGTTGGCTGCATTAAAAAAATTACAGACCTTGAGTCAATAAAAAACAATCATAAAACTGCCTTGCATAAGCGGGCATTACAGTACCCATGAATATACTGGACAAAATAGTTTTGGATAAGAGGAAGGAAGTTGATTTAAAAAAATCGATTATCCCGGTTTCCCAATTGGAAGCTTCCGTATTGTTCAACAGACCTGTAATTTCTTTGGCAAGTGCACTTAGAAATAGCAATAGTGGCATAATAGCAGAGCACAAACGTAGGTCCCCTTCCAAATCGGTCATCAACCAAAACAACAGTGTTGCAGATGTAGCGGTCGGTTATGAAAATGCAGGTGCCTGTGGCATGTCCGTCTTAACCGATGGTAAGTATTTTGGAGGTTCTTTGGACGATCTATTATTGGCTAGGGCATCTGTTCAAATGCCATTGCTTCGCAAAGAATTTATCATAGACGAATACCAACTGCTGGAGGCCAAGGCTTATGGCGCAGATGTAATTTTATTAATTGCAGCCATATTGACCCGTGCCGAGATAAAAGCATTTTCAGAATTTGCAAAACAATTACATCTGGATGTATTGTTGGAGGTTCATAACGAAGAGGAACTACATAAATCCATTATGCCCAGCTTGGATATGTTGGGTGTAAATAATCGAAATCTAAAATCATTTGAGGTAAGCCTCGATACCAGTAAAAATCTTTCAAACTTAATTCCTGACGAATTTGTGAAGGTTTCAGAAAGTGGTATAAGTTCCATAGAAGCTATTCAAGAATTAAAACCCTACGGATATAAGGGATTTTTAATTGGTGAAAATTTTATGAAAACTGATAATCCGGGAGAGAGCGCCCTCAATTTTATTAAATCGATAAAATAATAATATAACCATGAAACTGAAGGTGTGTGGAATGAATTTGAATACTCTGGAGGTAGCCACGCTAATTCCAGATTATCTAGGTTTTATATTTTGGGAACCCTCCAAAAGGTTTTTTGAAGGTAACCTTCCAGAATTACCACCATCCATTAAAAAAGTGGGTGTTTTTGTCGATGCCACTATTGAGGAAGTTTTGGAAAAGATTGATACTTATGGGTTGGATGCAGTTCAATTGCACGGAGAAGAAAGTTCTGAATTCTGCGGTAATCTTAAAAAGAGGAACCTTTACCGTACACAAGCTTTGGGGGTAGCAAGCCTTAAAATCATTAAAGTGTTTTCTATAAAGGACGATTTTGATTTTGGTATTTTGACTCCCTACGAAGAGTTGTGTGATTATTATCTCTTCGACACCAAAGGAAAATTACCGGGAGGCAATGGCTACACCTTTAGCTGGGAGGTCCTGAAAAACTACCCTTCCACCAAACCCTACTTTCTAAGTGGTGGAATAGGGCCGGATGAGATTGAAAAAATAAAGAAATTCCAACAAAGACCAGAATCAAAATATTGCCATGCCATAGATGTCAATAGTAAGTTTGAATTGGAACCGGGATTGAAAGATATTGACAAATTGAAGGAATTTAAAGAAGTATTGAGAATTGAATAGCAAGAATCCACCACTCAACACTTAATACTCAGTACTGAATACTAGATTATAAAACGATGAATTACAACGTAGACGAAAAAGGATATTATGGGGAATTCGGAGGAGCTTTTATTCCTGAAATGCTCTACCCTAATGTTGAAAACCTTAGGCAGCAGTATCTGAAGATAATGGCAGAGCCTTCATTTAAAAAGGAATTTGACCAATTATTGAAGGATTATGTAGGCAGGCCCTCTCCTCTATATTTCGCTAAACGTTTGTCCGAAAAGTACAACACCAAAGTTTATTTAAAGCGCGAAGACTTAAATCATACCGGTGCCCATAAAGTTAATAATACCATCGGGCAAATATTAATGGCAAAACGCCTTGGCAAAACAAGAATTATCGCCGAAACAGGTGCCGGTCAACACGGTGTAGCTACAGCCACCGTTTGCGCCCTTATGGGAATGGAGTGTATTGTGTATATGGGGGAAATAGATATTGCCAGACAGGCTCCCAATGTGGCCCGTATGAAAATGCTCGGAGCAGAGGTAAGGCCAGCACTATCCGGCAGCAGAACCCTCAAAGATGCCACCAATGAAGCCATTCGGGATTGGATCAACAACCCTGTAGACACGCATTACATTATTGGATCGGCGATTGGTCCACACCCATACCCTGATATGGTTACACGGTTTCAATCCATTATTTCGGAAGAGATAAAATGGCAGTTAAAAGAGAAGGAAGGCAAAGAAAACCCTGACTATGTCGTGGCATGTATAGGTGGTGGCAGTAATGCTGCTGGGACCTTTTATCATTTCCTACATGAAAAGGAAGTAGGCATTATAGCTGTTGAAGCAGCAGGAAAAGGAGTGGATAGTGGTGAAAGTGCCGCAACTTCTGTTCTTGGAAAAATGGGAATTATTCATGGATGCAAAACCCTATTGATGCAAACTGTAGATGGGCAGATAACAGAACCCTATTCCATTTCAGCGGGACTTGATTATCCAGGAGTTGGACCCATGCATGCACATTTATACAAAACAGGGCGGGCAGAATTTATTGCCGTAACGGACGATGAGGCCATGCAGGCCGGTATGGAACTATCCAAATTGGAAGGAATTATACCCGCTATTGAGTCCTCACATGCCTTTGCCATTCTGGAAACCAGAAAATTCAAACCAGAAGATGTGGTGGTTATCAACCTATCTGGTCGTGGTGATAAGGACTTGGACACCTACATCAATTATTTTAAACTGTAAGCCACTTAAACATTCCAGCTATTGTGGGAATGAAAAAAATAAAGTTAGAATGAATAGAATACATCAAAAACTACAGGCAGATAAAAAAATATTGTCCATATACTTTACTGCGGGCTACCCATCTGTGAACGATACCGTAAAGATCATTCAAGACCTAGAAAAAAACGGAGTGGATCTAATAGAAATTGGACTGCCCTTTAGCGATCCATTGGCCGATGGCCCTACCATACAAGCTAGTTCTACCAAAGCTCTCAAGAATGGAATGACCACAGCACTATTATTTCAGCAGTTGAAAGATATTAGAAAATCCGTTTCCATACCCTTGATCCTCATGGGATATTTTAATCCTGTACTGCAATACGGGGTAGAAGATTTCTGCCGCAAATGTCAGGAAATTGGAATAGACGGACTTATTTTACCCGATCTTCCATTGGACGTGTATCAGGAAAACTATGAAGCAATATTTAAAAAATATGGCCTTGTGAATGTTTTCTTGATTACTCCGCAAACCAGTAACGATCGCATCCATCAGATTGATGCTGCCTCAGACGGTTTCATTTATATGGTAAGCTCCGCTAGTGTTACCGGTTCCCAAAATGGTTTCGGCAACACTCAGGAATCCTACTTTAAGCGCATAGCGGATATGAAATTAAAAAACCCGCAGGTAGTTGGTTTTGGAATAAGCAATTCAGAAACCTTTCAACAGGCAACTAAACAGGCAAAGGGCGCAATTATTGGCTCTGCCTTTATTAAATTTTTGACAGAAAATGGTGTTGATAAAATTGAGGGATTCATAAAGGGAATTCGAAAATAGATCTATGGAAATTTTAAATAATTGGAAACTAATTTTGATTTTATGCCTTACCCTTGGGCTGGCTCCTTTTTTACCTGAACCCCATATTCTAGGCAAATTAAAATGGATATTGGGAGGTGCTACAGGAATGAAACCTTTGGACTGGTTCGATGTACTTTTACATGGATCTCCATTTGTGTTGTTAATTAGGATATTGGTCATGAAAGTCGTGAAAAAGTAAGTTGCCGAATACTTATCTAAGTCATTTTTGGATTCCTGCCTGCGCAGGAATGATATTGAAAACAATCCGCCATCCATTCATATTAAAGGCACCTTTAATAATATAGTTGACATTTTAAGCTATTTGGACAATACTCAAAACAGCAACATTAAAAATAGATTCCTGCCTACGCAGGAATGACATTCAACACTGTTCGCTATACTTTTCACATGACAGGCGCTATCAGATTCCTGTCTGCGCAGCAATTATATTGAAGGTAGTCTGCCATGATTTCAAGTGACATACAGCATTGGAATTCTAATTACGCAGGAATCTACCAGACTAGAATATACTTTTGGAGCACAAACAAATCAATCTTAATCTAATAAGGTTGATGTTTTTTATTTGAAAATCCTACTTAAAATCATTACAAAGGAGTAATATATCGTTGTCACAATTTAACCACAATTAATTTCGCATTATTTCAAAGATATTAATAGGGTCGGTAAATGTACACTTTGTCATTCCTGCGCAGGCAGGAATCCAAAGGTCCGGAATTCGTCCTCGGCCAAAATCATTTATTCCTTTCTAATAGTTTACGGTAAACCAGAATAGGTATTCTGCCCTGATTCCTCTTTATACTAATATTTATAAAATTGGTCCAAACAATGTACTTGCACCCTTCCTTTCATTCCTGCTTAGTAAGAAATCAACCGGTCAAGGCTATGATTTTGGAACACAAACAAATCATCATTAATCAAATAAACATTATCTTATATTTAATTTGAAAAGTCACCAATAAAATTATCACAGGGGAGCTTGGTGTTAGCGATACGAAATGCACAAAACTAATCATCAATATTATGTCTATATTCTGACCAATAAAAAGAATGGAACCCTTTATATTGGAATGACCAATAATTTACAGCGAAGAATTTATGAGCATAAAAACAAATTTACAGACGGATTCACCAATAAATATGGTTTGGATAGGTTAGTCTATTTTGAAACCCATCAATTTGTTGACGATGCTATTAAAAGGGAAAAAAATCTTAAAAAATGGAAACGTGAATGGAAAATTAACCTAATTATAAAAGACAATCCTCAATGGCAAGACCTAGCAACTGATTGGCAACCTCAATAATAGATTCCTGCCTGCGCAGGAATGACATTGAAAACAATCCGCCATCCTTTCATATTAAAGGCACCTTTAATAATATAGCTGACATTTTAAGCTATTTGGACAATACTCAAAACAGCAACATTAAAAATAGATTCCTGCCTACGCAGGAATGACATAAACACTGTCCGCAATACTTTTCACGTTACAGGCGGTATCAGATTCCTGCCTGCGCAGGAATGACATTCTAAACAAACAGGCATACCGCCGGTCTATAATTATTTATATATCGTCCATTTTATTTAACCATAAAGCAGATTGTTTATCCAAATTTAACATCTACCTTTAATACAATAAACCACTAATTCTTAGCCCTTTAAATACCTTAAAAAAGTAGTTGCCCCCTGAATAAGATGAATAATTAAATTGTCATTAATAAAAATGTCATGAAAACAATTCGCTTACTTCTAGCATTACTACTTGTCAGTTCTATTTTAGTAGGACAGACTAAAGAATTCTCCAAAGATTATTTTTTACAGAAAAGCAAAAAACAAAAAACCACCGCTTGGATATTACTTGCAGGTGGAACGGCAATGGTCTTTGGCGGTGCAGCCTTATTTGACAACAACTATGATTACTGGGATAGTCAATCCAACAGTGGTGAGAGCATAGGCAGTGTTCTTATGTTGGCAGGAGTCATAGCCGATGGGGCCAGTATTCCCTATTTTATCAGTGCCGGAAAGAATAAGAGGACAGCCATGTCCATTACCTTTGACTATAAACCAATTTATTTATCCGGGGAAAATTTGGCTGCTACAAAGACCTACCCTGCGTTAAGTCTAAAAATTAAAATATAGTTTTTCTCTTAATGAAGTTTTGTGGATTTCTTCTAGAAAAATTTTTGATACTGCAAAACCCTGAAATCGATCGTATTGAATTCAGGGTTTTTATTTTTCATTGCTTTATAAGCCTCCAAGCTTCCCACAGCCCTATTGGCAGCACCGGAAGGCGCAGTCAAAGACACTGTTTTTATAATTCTCTCTTTATAAATTGAGGTCTTTTCGGAGGAGCTTAATGAAATTTCTTCCTTTATCCTAGGTAGCCTAAATTGGTGAATGCGTGGTACCTCATTGGAAATCAATTCCAGTGTTGCACCATGTTCTTTTAAGTATTTTCTAAAAAAGTATTCCGGACCATTTTTACTATTGCCCCCAGTAAACAAAAGGGTTTCCACCTTGGAAGACTGTTGAAGATAGGCAAACAGGTCTCTTAAAACAATATTCTCCATCCCTAGATCTGAGGCATCGATCTTGGTACGTTCTGCACTTTTCACTATATCACAAATACCGATTTTTCGCTCTCTTAAAAAATCCATGCGTTGCTGAATGGCTTTTTCCGTAGTTGCAAAATCCAAATTCAGTTCAAAAATACGATCTAAAATCGGCCATAATTGACCATCGCGGCTACCATAACAGAAATTGACATCCCCTTCCTTTAATTCGCCGATAGTAAATCTTGGCGGTGGAAGCGTACCTACAATTAGTTTTGTGGCATCCTCAAACAAAAAGGGTTCATATGGATGGGTGTGAAAAAACATTACGATGGGCTTAAGAATATGTATGGGCTTTTGAGCCCATAAAGGTAAAAGGCTAAAATAAAAGTTGCAGGGTTTTCCAAAAAAAATCGGATTAACCCTGCAACTATCCCATAAGGTAAGTCAACCTACCTATTATTTCAACACCAACACCAAATCCTCGGAATTCACCAAGGACCCACCCTGTAATAGTACTCTGTCCACAATACCTTCTTCAGTGGCCGTAACTGTGGTTTCCATTTTCATGGCCTCAATTACAAACAAGGGCTGGTTCTTTTTTACTTCCTGATTTTTCTTTACAAGGACACTGGACAACAAGCCTTGCAATGGCGCCCCAATCTGCTTGGCGTCAGAGCTGTCTACTTTAGTATTCTCAATCTTATCTACCTTAACAGATTTATCCTTAATGATTACATTTCGCAACTGTCCGTTTAACTTAAAATAGATACTAACATTACCAGCATCATCTGGCTCACCTTTGAGCATTAGTGAAACAAGAATATTTTTTCCCCTGTCCAACTCCACAATAATCTCCTCCCCTATTTCCATTCCATAAAAGAAATTCTTGGTAGGGATATTCATAACATTACCATACTTCACATGATGATTATAGGCATCTGTGAAAACTTTTGGATATAATTTATAGGATAAGAAATCGGTAATAAGCAATTCACGCCCCATTCCTAAACTGAACTTTCTTTTGAATGCATTGAATTCCTTATCGAAATCTATAGGTTCCAAATGGGCATTTGGCCTATCTGTAAATGGTTTTTCATCCTTTAAAACGATTTTCTGCAACATTGCCGGAAAACCTCCGACCGGCTGTCCCAAATCTCCTTTAAAGAAACCTATTACAGACTGAGGAAAAGAAATAGTTTCCCCTCTTTGCAGAACATCTTCTACCGTAAGCCCATTGCTGATCATATATTGCGCCATGTCCCCAACCACTTTGGAGCTAGGGGTTACTTTTACAATATCACCGAATAGTTTATTTACCTCACCGTACATTTTGGTGACCTCTGGAAATTTATCTTCCAATCCCAGCGCTATTGCCTGTCCTTTTAGATTGGAATATTGTCCGCCCGGAATTTCATGTTGGTATACCTCACCGGTACCTGACTTTAATCCTGACTCAAAAGTGTAATAATAATTTCTGACCGTTTCCCAATAATTGGAATATTCAGCCAATTTATCGGTATTTAAGTTATTCTCGCGTTCATTAAAACGCAACATCTCTACCACCGAATTAAAATTAGGCTGGGAAGTAAGCCCAGACAATCCACCCAAGGCAACATCTACCACATCTACCCCGGCTTCAATGGCCTTTAGATACATGGCTGCTTGCGTGGATGAAGTATCGTGAGTATGTAAATGTATAGGGATATTTATTTCAGATTTCAAAGCGGAAATCAATTCGTAGGCAGCGTAAGGCTTTAATAATCCAGCCATATCCTTTACACCCAATATATGTGCCCCTGCATTTTCTATGTCCTTTGCCAATTGCACATAATATTTTAAATCGTACTTAGTTTTGGAAGGATCTAAAATATCACCGGTATAACAAATGGACCCTTCGGCCAATCCTCCTGTTTTGGTACGAACGTACTCTATACAAGGCCCCATAGATTTCATCCAGTTGAGAGAATCAAAAACTCTAAATACATCTACTCCAGATTTATAGGATTCCTCAACAAATCGCTCTATCAAATTATCCGGATAGGCTGTGTAACCCACCCCATTGGAACCTCTGATCAACATTTGTAGCAATATATTGGGCATCGCTTTCCGCAACAACTCCAACCGTTCCCATGGGTTTTCTTGTAAAAATCTAAGGCAAACATCAAAGGTAGCCCCTCCCCAAACTTCCATACTAAAAATTTCAGGATGGTTCTTGGCATAACCTTCGGCTACTTTCAACATATCTATTGTCCTCATACGTGTCGCCAACAAACTCTGATGGGCATCTCGCATGGTAGTATCAGTAAAGTGGACCTTTTTTTCCGCCTTCAACCACTGGGCAAATTTCTCCGGTCCTAATTCGGTAAGAAGGTCCTTGGTTCCTTTGGGATAAACCTCGGACTTATCAAAAGAAGGGACTTTTGGCTTGGAAAAAATATGGTCCCTATCCAATTTTTTTACATCTGGATTACCGTTTACAATAGTTTCCCCCAAAAAATCGACCAATTTATTGGCCCGGTTCCTAGGTTCCACAAACTTAAACAGTTCGGGTTCGTTCTTAATAAAATTCACGGTCACCTTACCTTCCCTAAAAGTTGGGTGTTTTAAGATGTTGTCCAAGAAAGCCATATTGGTCTTTACACCACGAATACGGAATTCCGCCAATGCCCTACGCATTTTTCTACAAGACCCGTCCAATGTTCTACTAATTGCAGATACCTTGACCAACATGGAATCGAAAAAGGGGGATATAGCTACACCTTGATAGATACTACCCGCATCTAACCGAATACCTAAACCTGAGGCACTTCTATAGGTGGTGACAACCCCATAATCTGGTTTAAAATCATTCCCCGGATCCTCGGTAGTTATTCTACATTGTAGTGCGTATCCTGTAATAACTATAGCGTCTTGATCTTGGATTTTAATCTGCTTATCAGAAAGCTTATATCCTCCAGCAATGAATAGCTGGGCCTTGACCAAGTCAATATTGGTAATCATTTCGGTTACCGTGTGCTCTACCTGAATCCTTGGGTTTACTTCTATAAAATAGATACTGCCATCATCATCCACCAAGAATTCGACCGTTCCAATATTATTATAGTCAACTGCACGGCATATATCAATGGCATATTTGTAAAGATTATCCTTTGTTTCCTGTGGCAGGCCAATGGAAGGAGCAAATTCAATTACTTTTTGATAGCGTCTTTGCACGGAACAATCCCGTTCATATAAATGCACAATATTACCATGTGTATCAGCAACGATCTGGATTTCTATATGTTTGGGATTTTCTACAAATTTCTCCAGGAAAACCGTATCATCGCCAAAAGCATTCAGGGATTCCCTTCGTGCCTCCGGAAAACCTTTTATAAGCTCATCCTCAGTCCTGATAACGCGCATACCCCTTCCTCCACCTCCCGAAGCGGCTTTGAGCATTAAAGGATAACCGATCTCCGCAGCCTCTGAAAGTGCAATATCAATATCTGTCAAATCCTTATCACTACTTCTAATGATCGGTATTTTATTAGCCACAGCAACGTCCTTGGCGGTAATCTTGTCCCCCAAAGCTTTTAAAACCGACACCTTGGGACCTACGAAAATAATTCCGTTATCCTCACATTTTTGAGCAAATTTGGCATTTTCGGACAAGAATCCATATCCCGGGTGAATGGCGTCCACATTATTCTCCTTAGCAATTCTAATCAAGGCGTCCATGTCCAGATAAGGTTTTAAAGGTTCATTATCCTCTCCTATCTGGTAACTTTCATCTGCTTTGTAACGATGCAGGGAATAACGGTCTTCGTAGGTATACACCCCTACTGTTTTAAGTCCTATTTCTACACATGCCCTAAAAATACGTATGGCAATCTCTCCCCTATTTGCGACTAATACCTTTTTTATTTTCAATCTTTAACGTTTTAGAATTGCTCAATTTAACATAATTTTATAATTATACAAATTTAGCTTATTAGGGCTAGGTCGCCAATACGTTAAAAGTATATCTTTCAAGAAATTTGTTACAAATCAAAATTAGGGGTGAAAAGTAGTTTATTCGAAACTTGATAATGAATTATTTATGTGCTAACTTTAAAAAGATAAAATATAAAAACAAATGGGAAAAGGAGATAAAAAATCGAAAAGAGGCAAAATTGTTAATGGTACTTGGGGTACTAGACGTAAAAGAAAAATTAAAAAAAGACCCACTATAGAAGAAAAGATAAATCCTAACAAAAAAAAATAAGGGACACCCTAAAATTCTAGCTAATCAACTATAAAATTTAAAATAATATCCCCCTCCTCGGAGATACTTAGTCCATAGGTGTAGAACCCATTTTCCAAAGGTGTCTCACCAACAAAATCAATAGGCTGCGAGACGTAATTCTCTTCGCCTACAGTTATATTTATGTAAGCATATTCATAGGCCGTTTCATATTTCAAATACCCAGAATATTCGTCAGGACCAATAAGCTCGTGTAGCATTTCCGCACTGCCCACTTGCACCAGATCATACGTAACACTGCTTTCATTTTTTATTCTGATATTCACCCCATCGAGGTTATCATCCCGATCGGAACAAGCAGTAATAAAAATAACAACCAAAAACAAAAAAGCGAATCGTTTCATTTTAATCTCAATTAAGTAGTAGGACTTATTAGAAAATAACGCTTTTTTTTGAAAAATATTCTATCGTATAAAAACAGGCTGATTTTCCTTTAAAGTATGTTCCTTACTAAACATATATCCGTCTAGATCAAACCCTTTAACATCCTCTAAAGTTTTAGCATCTGTATCCAAAATATACCTTACCATAGCTCCCCTGGCTTTTTTTGCGAAAAAACTGATAATCTTTAAATGATCATTCTTCCAATCCTTAAATATTGGTGTAATTACAGGCACTTTTAGATGTTTCTCATCCACGGAACTAAAGTATTCATTACTCGCCAGATTCAGAAACAACTCATTATCCTCTAATTCTAAATTTAAATAATCTGTAATCGGTTTTTTCCAATATTCGTATAAATTCTTTTTGCGGCCTATTTTTAATTGGGTTCCCATTTCCAAGCGATAGGGCTGCATAAGATCTAAAGGTTTTAAAACACCATACAAACCTGATAGTATTCTAAGATTATTTTGAAGGCTCTGTAATTTTTTAGTCGCAATGGTATAAGCATCAAGTCCTTGATAAACATCACCGTTAAACGCATATATTGCAGGTCTGGCATTTTCCTCAGTAAAAGGCACTGAAAACTGCTGGTTCCTTTCCCAATTTAATTCTGCCAGATTGGCCGAAATCCCCATTAATTTTGACAAAGCCTTTGGGTTTTTTTTGGCCAAAACCTTATTCAATTGTTCTGCCTCCCTGAGAAAATTGGGCTGCGAAAACTCACTAGTGGGCAATTTACTTTCAAAATCCAGAGATTTTGCGGGTGATATTACTATTTTCATGCTTGGATAACATTAACGATCAGGTCAAAAATAATAGCTGAATATTGAATTACCTAACCCTTTAATATCTTGTTTTCAATATTGGTATAAATGAAACCTATTCTGCCTGACTATGTTTGGCATAATGTCTCCATTTTTCAATGCAGTTGGCCATGTCCTCTGGAATTTCAGAATCGAATCTCATAAACTTGCCGGTAACAGGGTGAACAAATCCCAAGGTTTTTGCATGAAGGGCCTGTCTAGGTAAAATTTTAAAGGCGTTATCTACAAATTGCTTGTATTTTGTAAAAGTGGTTCCCTTTAATATTCTTTCACCGCCATAGCGCTCATCATTAAAAAGTGTATGACCAATATGTCTTAAATGCACCCTAATTTGATGTGTTCTACCCGTTTCCAAAGTACAGGCAAGCAAGGTTACATATCCATATCGCTCCAAGACCTTGAAGTGGGTAATCGCCTCCTTACCTTGATCACCTTCAGGAAAAACATGCATTTGCAATCTGTTTTTAGGATTCCTACCTATATGGCCCTCTATGGTACCATTATCCTCCTCCACATTCCCCCAGACTAGGGCTAGATACTCACGTTCACTGGATTTATCAAAAAACTGCTTCGCCAGATGGGTCATAGCAGCTTCCGTTTTGGCCACTACCAATAGACCTGAAGTGTCTTTATCTATTCTATGCACTAGGCCAGGGCGTTCATCACTGTTCTTTGGTAAATTCTCAAAGTGATAGATCAAAGCATTGATCAAGGTTCCTGAATAGTTTCCATGTCCAGGATGCACGACCATTCCCGCCTGTTTATTCACCACCAAAAGAACATCATCCTCATAAACAATATCTAAGGGTATGTTTTCGGGTATCAATAAATTTTCATGTGGAGGATGCGCAAACATGACCCGTATGTGATCCCCAGCCTTAACCTTGTAATTTTGCTTAACTACCAATCCATTTACCCAGACATTGCCATCTCTTGCCGACTGTTGAATTTTATTACGTGTGGCGTTTTCAATGAAGTTCATTAAAAACTTATCTATTCTTAAAGGGTCTTGCCCTTTGGAAGCTATAAAGCTATGATGCTCAAAAAGTTCCTCCTCATTTAATTCAAACTCCTCCTGTGCTTCCATACTTATTCGGACTCGGCCTTAACTTCTGCTCTTGCGGTAATATTACCATTGCCACAAACCAACTCGATTTTCGAAGTTTTAGGCAGTTTGTCTCCAGGGACAATATATTTTCCTTTATATTTAATATTGTATACCATATCCTTTCCCAATTCATCCACATAGGTAACACGTTCCACTTCCAATCCAACAGCTTTGAGCATAGAACTGGCGTTCCTCTGGGTGACCTGGATAATATTGGGGATGGTAACTTTTTTATATCCAGATGGATTTACAGTAATATATATTTTTCTGTTCTCCTTAACCTTACTGCCTGCACGTGGCGTCTGATCTATGATAGAAAACCTTGGATAGGACGGATTGTAATTGGCCGAATCCAGGACCTCATATCGCAATTGGGATTGATCGATCTTCGATCTCATCTCCGAAACCGATAATTTGGATAAATCAGGGACCTCAACAAACTTACCGTGATTGGTAGTGCTTTTAAGCCACTTCATTGCACCAAATACCAATAATATGGAGACCACCAATGCTAACACTAGCTGAATCAGAAAAGATTTACTCCTTAAAAAATTAAAAAAATTTCGCATAGTATATTTTCTTGTGTCGCAAAGATAGAAAACCGGACGCTTTTTCTTTACTTTGAATGAATGATATTTGATTATTGATTTTTAATGGCAGATTACCTTAAGAACCAAGCCTTATACTTGAGGCTATTCTTTCAACTTGCCTAATTACCAATAATCTACTTTGACCATCGAAAATTTGAGTATTAAAAATTAGATTTAAGGCATGAAAAAAAATATTGCAATTATAATGGGTGGCTACTCCAGCGAGTATAAAATCTCTTTAATAAGCGGAGGGGTAGTTTATGATTATTTGGACAAGGAAAAATTTAATGCCTTCAAAATCCACATTTTTAAAGACAAATGGATCTATAAAGCCCACGACCATAAAGAATACAATGTTAACAGGCATGATTTTACGGTAACCCTCGACAACGAAACCTTAAAATTTGACTGTATATTTAACGCTATACATGGATCACCTGGAGAAGATGGTTTAATGCAGGCCTATTTCCAAATAATCGGAATTCCACAAACTGCCTGCGATTATTACCAAGCAGCTTTGACCTTCAACAAGCGAGACCTTCTAAGCGTTTTAAAGCCCTACGGTATTAAATCCGCACCTTCCTATTATATGAATTTAGGCGACCCTGTTAACGAGGATGCAATTATAGAAAAAGTTGGCTTGCCTTGTTTTGTAAAGGCCAATAAGGCTGGTAGTAGTTTTGGTATTTCCAAAGTCTATAAGAAAGAAGAATTGCTAAAGGCCATTGATAATGCATTTCTTGAAGACAATGAAATACTTATAGAATCTTTTTTAAATGGAACCGAAGTCTCCGTAGGAGTGATCAAATTCCAAGGACAGACCAAAGTACTACCCATAACTGAAATAGTTTCGGAGAATGATTTTTTTGATTACGAAGCTAAATATGAAGGAAAGTCACAAGAAATTACACCTGCAAGGATAAGTAACTCTCAGGAGGAAAAAGTTACCAAAATGGCAAAAAAGGCCTATGAAGTACTTAAAATGAAAGGTTTTTCAAGAAGTGAATTCATATTTGTGGATGATGAACCTTTTATGTTGGAAATGAATACAACGCCGGGACTTACCACAGAAAGTATTTTACCCCAGCAAGCAAAAATAGCAGGTATTTCCCTTTCAGAACTCTTTGAAAGTGCCATTTGGGAAGCATTGGGATAAATTAAGTAATTTTAAAATCCGTACCCTACCAAAGAATAACGGGTATTTATAATAACTAACTACTCCCTATGCCATTTACAACATTGGGAAAAGTTAACCATAATAGTTTAAAAATGAAAAGACGCGCCATCTTTCCGGGTTCATTTGACCCGCTGACCCTTGGACATTACGATATAATAAAAAGAGGAATCACACTTTTTGATGAGCTCATCATTGCCATAGGCGTAAATACAGATAAACAATACATGTTTCCCCTAGAGGAACGTAAAAAATTTATTTCCGAAGCCTTTAAGGATGAACCACAAATAAGTGTTCTTACCTACCAGGGTCTTACCGTGGACTTTTGTAAAAAAGTTAATGCCGGATATATCCTAAGAGGTCTTAGAAATCCAGGGGATTTTGAATTTGAAAAGGCTATAGCACACACCAATCGCAAACTTTCTGAAATAGAAACAGTTTTCTTGCTTACCTCCTCCGGCAAATCTTACATTAGTTCCTCGATAGTAAGGGATGTTATAAGAAATGGTGGCGACTACACAGGTTTAGTACCAGATTCAGTTAGAACAAAATAGGACAGTTCCCTTATTTTAAATCTCAATGTAAACATTTGCACTTATTGCATTATCAACAATTCCACTGACCTATGGACTACAGTTTTCACGGCGTGAAGGGTCGTAAATAGAACTTAATTTGATATAAAATTACTTCATACTAGCGTTACACCACTAATTTTGTCCAATTCACAACAATCTATTCGCAGGTTCGCTGAATCAGATTACTATTGTAGGAAAATGCGACAGATGATTATGAAGACCCCCACTGTAACAAACCAATTCCTGATAAAACAGTTGCCTAAGCCAACTGCTTTTATCAATAGGGAGTTCAAGGTTGTTTACGCATCTGACCAGTGGGCCGAAGATTTTCATTTTAAGGGAACGGATTATATTGGTAAATCCATATATGATTTGTTTAATAATGTCAGCAATAAATGGACAGAGACTTTGTTGGCTTGCTTCGAAGGGAAATTTCCCGAAACCGCAACAGATGTTTATTTAGATGACGACTCTAAAGACAAATGGTTTCAGTGGAACAATATTCCCTGGTACGATGAACAGGAAAACATAATTGGCGCCATTATTCAAACCGAAGATGTAACAGAGCGGGTTAAAAGCGAATTAAAAATTGAGAAACTCGAATTTCTGCAAAAAGAAACAGGTAATCATGGAAAAATAGGCAGCTGGGAATATCATAAACAACAAGATAAGTTTATTTTCTGTGGGATGATCAGGCGTATTTTCGAGGTCGATGAAGATTATGAAATAGACATAGATAGCTCCGTTAATTTTTATAAAATGGGCTATAGTAGAAATACTATTTCCATGGCCATTTTTTCGGCTATGGAGAAAAAAACCTCTTGGAACGAAAAATTGCAGATAGTTACCGCTAAAGGAAATGAAAAATGGGTAGTTGTTTCCGGTAAGCCATTATACAAGAGCGGCGAATACGTGGGTCTTATAGGAATAGTTCAGGATATAACGGATTATGTTCAAAAGGAACAAAAAACCAAAGACAATGAGCACCTGCTCAAAACTCTTATCAATAACCTGCCATTACAGATTTACATTAAGGATACCCAATCCAGAAAATTATTGGCCAACAAATATGAATTACAATTTTTAGGACTAGAAAAGGAGAACGATATTATAGGCAAGGATGATTTTGACCTATACGACAAAGCTACAGCACAAAAATTCAGGGATGAAGATATAGAAGTGATGATTTCCCAGAATGCAATGTTGAACAAAGAACTTACTCGTACAGCCCCAGACGGAACAGCTGTTACCTTTCTTTCTTCCAAGATTCCTTTGAAAGGAGATAATGGAGAAGTTACAGGGCTGGTAGGAATAAGTATGGATATTTCAGAACAAAAAGAAAAGGAAGAAGAACTTAAAAACTTAATTTCGGTCACTTCATCCCAAAATAAAAAACTAATTAATTTTGCCCATATTGTTTCCCATAATTTAAGGTCTCATTCTGCAAATTTTGCAATGCTATTGGACTTCCTGGCCAACGAGAAAGATGAAGAGGAAAAATCAAGAATTATGGACATGCTAACGGATTCCTCTAAAAATCTAATGGACACACTTCATAACTTAAACGATATTGTGGCCATTAATACGGAGTCTAACATAATCAAGAAAGAGGTAAACGTTAATAAAAAAGTCAACGCTGTTCTAATGAACCTTAAACCGGAGCTAGATAAAAACAGAGCAACGGTCATCAGCGAAATATCCGATGAGGTTAAGCTAAATGTTGTTCCGGTTTACTTGCAAAACATTTTGACAAATATAATTTCCAATGCTGTAAAATATAAGAAGCAGGACACTCCTCCTATTATAAAACTAAGCCTGAATTATGTGCAGAATTATACGGTACTAAGTATTGAAGATAACGGAATGGGGTTGGACTTAAAAAAATATGGATCCAAGTTATTCGGAATGTACAAAACCTTCCACGGCAATGCCGATGCCAAAGGACTGGGACTATACATTGCTAAAAATCAAATAGAAGCCATGCAAGGTAAAATAAGTGCTACAAGTCAGGTTGGAATTGGAAGCACATTTAACATATACTTTAATGAAAAAAATTAATTCCATATTCATTGTCGATGACGACCCGATAACAGTTTACGGTATTAAAAAAATATTGAATTCCGTTGCCACTTGTGATACCATTTTTGAGTTTAAAAATGGACAAATGGCTCTTGAACGAATAAAGAAAATGATGATTAAAAAATCGGAGCTTCCCGATTTAATTTTTCTAGACATTAACATGCCCATTATGGATGGATGGGAGTTTTTGGAAGAATTTATAAAATTGCCTCTAACCAAAAGCATCAACATTAATATTGTAACCTCCTCTATTGATCAATATGACAAGGACAAGGCTGAAAATTTCAAGTCATTGACACACCACAGTATCATATTTAATAGCAAACCTATTCGAAGATCCGAAATCGAAGAAATTACCACTGCCATTTCCGTTTAATACCCAAGTTTTTAGCTAACTTTGAGTTTTTGAAAATCATTTTGGACTTATTTCAACAGCTATAAATCCAAACCCAATATCGTTTTCGAATTATCTCTAAAGTCCCTTTTTTTGAGTTTTAAACAAAATTTCAATGTAGCATGAAACTTCTGGTAAGACTATTTGTATTGCTTTGTCTTATTTCTTGCGAGACCAAAAAAGAAAAGAAAATAGAAAACATTAAAACTGTTTTTGAGCGTAGTAATGGAGAAGAAACAGCCACTTATCTACAAATCATTGACTTCTACCTTCAACTTGCCAAAGAATTTCCCGAAATAAATATTCAGATTATAGGTAATACCGATAGCGGCTATCCATTGCATATGGTCACCTACAATCCCGATGCCGACTTTAATTTTCAAAAAATAAGTAGAAATAAGAGTATCCTATTCATAAATAATGGTATCCATCCCGGAGAAAGCGATGGTATAGATGCCACCATGCTTTTATTTAGGGACTTGGCAATGAACAATATTGATCCTCCGAAAAACACAGTAGTAGTTACCATACCTATTTACAATGTTGGTGGGGCCTTAAACAGGAACTCTACTTCTAGGGTAAACCAAAATGGACCTGAAGCTTATGGTTTTAGGGGCAACGCAAAAAATTATGATCTTAATCGGGATTTTATAAAATCGGACTCCAAAAATGCCCAAACGTTTGCCAAAATTTTTCATTTAATAAAACCGGATATCTTTATAGATAACCACGTTAGCAATGGTGCGGACTACCAATACACGCTTACCCACTTATTTACACAACACAATAAACTGGGCGGAGAATTAGGAAACTACCTTCATAAAGAAATGATGCCCGCCCTAGAAAGTTCATTGACCCAAGCGGACTGGGACATATCGCCCTATGTAAATGTATTTAACCAGGTCCCCGAAAAAGGATTTACCCAGTTTATAGACTATCCTAGGTATTCTACTGGCTATACCTCACTGTGGAATACCTTGGGCTTAATGGTTGAAACACATATGCTAAAACCCTATAAACAAAGAGTGGAAGGTGTATACACGTTAATGACGAAAATTTTGGACATATCCGAAAAGGATTATAAAAAAATTAAGGATTTAAGGGAGAATGCTTTTGAGGGATATCTAGAAAGACAAAATTACCCGCTGCAATGGGCTATTGACACCACAAAAAGTACCATTTTACAATTCAAGGGTTACGAAGCCGACGAGTATATAAGTGAAATAACGGGTTTTCCACGGCTAAAATATGATAGAAACAGACCTTTTGAAAAAGAAGTTGAATATCAAAATTATTATAAACCCGTCCATGAGGTAGAAATCCCTAAAGCATATGTAATAAGAAAGGGTTTTGATAAAATAATAGATTTGTTGACCGCAAACCAAATAAGTTATAAGACCTTTAAGGAAGATACCTCTCTAGTTGTAGAGTCTTATAAAATAGATAGTTTTAGCACTTTTCAAAAATCCTATGAGGGGCATTACCCGCATTACAACACCAAAGTTCTCCGTAGTAACAAAAAAGTCAATTTCACTTCTGGCGATATTCTAGTCCCTACCAATCAAAAGGGTTTGCGCTATTTGTTGGAGACCATGGAACCTGAAGCAACGGATTCGTTCTTTAATTGGAATTTTTTCGATGCCATATTACAGCAAAAGGAAAGCTTCTCGCCATATGTCTTCGAAGATCTTGCCTTGGAAATCCTACATGAGAATAAAGAAATCAAAAACCAATTTGAATTGAAAAAGGAATTGGACAGTATCTTTTCAGGTGACTGGTACGCCCAATTGGACTGGATATACAAACAGTCTAAATACTACGAAACGGAACATATGCAATATCCTATTTATCGAATCTTGAAGGATTAATCAATTAATCTTCAAACAGGATTTTGATGTTCGCATAGGAATTTTCCAAGGCTTTTTTAATTTTTTCCGGGCCTTTCCATTTTACTTTTTCTATTCCCTCACTGGCCTCGCCTACCAAATCCCCTTTAAAATTTGTTTTCATGGCAAACCAATGCACTTCTTTTAATTTATAACCTCCGTTCCTCTTAAAGAGATGATAGGTTGTCCTTAGAAAATTTTCTATTTTCAAGCCCTTTACCCCGGTTTCTTCCTCAACTTCGCGCAATGCACATTCTTCTATCGTCTCACCCTTATCCAATTTCCCTTTAGGCAGATCCCATTTATCGTTACGGTAAATAAAAAGAACCTTCCCTGCTTTATTGGTTACCACTCCGCCTGCTGCTACCACCAATGGTATTTTCTTCGAAAATTTCTTTAAGATCTCTTCATGGTTAGGATGATAAATAAAAGCTTCACTAAGTTTTTTATTGGCCAAAGAGTCGATTGCTTCGTTAATAGCAGACCCGTTCAACAGAAAATATTTATTATTTGCCGTATCCGATAATTTATTTGTCAATATCAGAGGTGACTCATTAACAAAAACTTTATACATTTGCGTCATGGTTTTAGACAAAGACACTGCCAAAAAAACTGCAGAGCTTCTGCTACAAATTAATGCAATTAAGTTGAAACCTGAAAATCCATTTACATGGGCTTCAGGTTGGAAATCTCCAATTTATTGCGATAATAGGATAATCCTCTCATACCCAAGCATTAGAAATTATGTTCGGGAACAAATGGGAAAGCAAGTAGAAAGCCTGTACGGCAAGCCAGATGTGATAGCGGGTGTAGCTACGGGAGCTATCGGCATAGGAATGTTGGTTGCCGAATATTTAGGGCTTCCCTTTATTTATGTTCGGCCGGAAGCCAAATCGCACGGGCGGCAAAACCAAATAGAAGGTAAACTGGAGGCAAATCAAAGCGTGGTTGTCATTGAAGATTTGATCAGCACTGGAAAAAGTAGCTTGAATGCCGTTGAAGCCTTAAAAAATAATGGCGCACATGTAAAAGGAATGCTGGCCATTTTTACTTATGGATTTGACGTAGCCAATGAAAATTTTAAAAAACATGGTCTAGACCTTCATACATTGAGCGATTACGATTTTTTAATCCAACAGGCCTCAGAAACAAACTATATAAAAGAGAATCAATTAAAAACCTTACTAGAGTGGAAAAGCAACCCCTCTAACTGGCAATCATAAATTATGTATTTAGAAACACCCAAGAAAAAAGTAAATAAAAGTAGTAAGGAAGTTTTTGATTTTCTTAACGACGTGAAAAATTTTGAGACCTTAATGCCTAAAAATATTAGTAAGTTTGAGGTAATCAATGAAAACCGCTTTTTATTTGCACTTACCGGAATGCCGGAAATTGTACTGCAAAAAAAACAGCAAACTCCGCATTCCCAATTAAGTTTTGGAGCTGCCAGTGAAAAATTGCCCTTTACCTTAACAGCAGATATTACTGAAATAAATGATACTGAAAGTGAAGTGACGTTAAGTTTTGAAGGAGAATTCAATGCCATGATGGCCATGATGATAAAATCGCCTATCAACAATTTCATTGGAACACTGTCCGATAATCTTTCCAATTTATAAGTTTATCCCCTATTTTGGATTTAATACAAAAGTTTCACCTCCTTTAAATTGAATTCTTTTAGGATATTATCCTCCATTAAGATTTGCAGCTTTCCTCCACTAGAAACCCCTTTTATAAAGCCCATAAACATTTCATTATCTTGATTGCTGAAAGTGGAAGGCTTGTCTTTTCTAAAAAGCCTGGTCTCATACCTATCAAATAGGCCCTCACGATCCTCTTCCCCACCTGTTTCAAGAAAGCCTTTTAAATTATCCACAATTTTAAGGAGTAGCTCTTCCAAATTTAATGTTCTTCCCAATAATAGCTTTAATGAGGATACATTCGGCAGGTTATTAAACGTTAATTGATTAACATTTAAACCAATTCCAATAATTGAGGCCTGAATATGTTGTCCGGACAACATATTTTCGATAAGAATTCCACAAATTTTAGAATGTCCTGACATAATGTCGTTAGGCCATTTAATCTTCAAATCAGGTACTTGTAGTTGGGAAAGTGTTTCGTAAATTGCCAGAGAAACAAAAATATTAAGAAGAAATTGATCCGTAACTTTAATGTCACGAGACTTAACCAATACGCTACATGTCAGGTTTTTACCGGGCTCGGAAAGCCAAGTTGTCCCCATTTGCCCACGACCCTTCATTTGGGAATGGGCCATTACAACCGTAAAATCCCCGGGATTCTTGTTGAACATCAAATCCTTTAAATAGGCATTTGTGGAGTCCGTGGCACTAAGTTTGATTAATTGCATATACAATCTTATGATTATTATATAATGTATTGTTAAAAACAATAGTTAAAAAAACAAAAAAATAATAACTTTGTAAAAATTAAAATTTTTGAATGCAGAAAAGGAAAAGTAGCGCAGATGAGTTAATTGCCTTAATTTTAGGAGGAATAGAAGAGGTTAAAGGACATGATATAAATTTACTTGATCTAAGAGATATAGAGAATACTGTTTGTGACTACTTTATTATTTGTAATGGTACTTCCAACACACATGTAAACGCCATAGTAGGCTCCATCCAAAAAACCGTTAGTAAAGCAATTCAAGACAAACCTTGGCATGTAGAAGGTTCGGATAATGCTGAATGGGTTTTAATGGACTATGTAAACGTAGTGGTACATGTATTTCAAAAACAAGTGAGAGAATATTATGATATAGAAGGACTTTGGGGAGATGCCAAAGTAACAGCAGTTGAAAGTAGCTTCAATCAGTAAAAAAAAATAATGGCAAAAGAAAATAATACAGGTCCAAAAAAACCCAAATTCAATACTTGGTGGATATATGGCTTAATAGCAATATTGTTAATTGGTTTTCAATTTTTCGGCAGCGGAAACTTTGCAAACACCAAAAAAGCAAGTACATCCGAGTTACAAGAATACCTTAGAAATGGGGATATTAGAAAAATATTGGTTATCACCAATACTAGACAAGCAAAAATCTTCCTTACAGAAGAGGCTTTAAATAAAGAGGTTCACAAGGATGTTTCCGACCAACCTTTTTCATTAACGGCTACTGCTGCACCACAGTACATAGTTAACTATGGGGATCAGCAGAATTTTGAAAACGAGATCAATGATATCAAAAAGGAAAACAGTCTAGACACCGAGCTAACATACGATCAGGAATCCAATGTGCTCACCGAACTTCTGTTAACCCTATTGCCCTTTGTGTTGATCATAGGTATCTGGATTTACTTAATGCGTCGTATGTCCGGAGGTGCCGGAGGTGGTGCCGGAGGTCAAATATTCAATATTGGCAAATCAAAAGCCAAACTATTTGACGAAAAAACAGATACAAGAACCTCATTTAAGGATGTTGCCGGACTAGAAGGTGCCAAGGAGGAAGTAGAGGAAATAGTAGAATTCTTAAGAAATCCGGATAAATATACCTCATTAGGAGGGAAAATCCCTAAAGGAGCCCTGTTAGTAGGACCTCCGGGAACTGGTAAAACCTTATTGGCCAAAGCAGTTGCAGGAGAGGCCAAAGTTCCTTTCTTTTCTCTTTCTGGATCAGATTTTGTAGAGATGTTCGTAGGAGTAGGAGCCTCTAGGGTAAGAGACCTATTTAAACAAGCCAAGGACAAATCACCTGCCATTATTTTTATTGATGAGATCGATGCTATTGGAAGGGCCAGAGGAAAAAATAACTTCACAGGCTCCAATGATGAAAGGGAGAACACCTTGAACCAATTATTGACAGAAATGGATGGTTTTGGTACCAACACAAACGTTATTGTATTGGCTGCCACCAACCGTGCCGATGTATTGGACAAGGCATTAATGAGAGCAGGACGATTTGACAGACAGATATATGTTGATCTTCCAGATATAAGGGAACGTAAAGAAATTTTCGAAGTTCACCTTAGACCAATAAAAACAGCGGAGACGCTGGATATGGATTTTCTAGCCAAACAAACGCCTGGTTTTTCAGGTGCCGATATTGCCAATGTTTGTAACGAAGCGGCATTGATCGCAGCACGTAAGGAAAAGAAAGCAGTAACCAAACAAGACTTTTTGGATGCCGTGGATAGAATCGTTGGCGGTTTAGAGAAAAAAAATAAAATAATCACACCTGGTGAAAAGAAAACCATTGCCTATCACGAAGCGGGACACGCAACGGTAAGCTGGATGTTGGAACATGCAGCACCACTTGTAAAAGTAACTATAGTACCTAGAGGGCAATCTTTAGGTGCAGCTTGGTATTTACCTGAAGAACGCTTAATTGTTCGCCCAGATCAAATGAAAGATGAAATGTGCGCTACCTTAGGAGGAAGGGCTGCTGAAAAAGTCATCTTTAACCAAATATCTACAGGTGCACTTAGCGATTTGGAAAAAGTAACCAAACAAGCTAGGGCCATGGTAACCATTTACGGTTTAAATGATGAGATAGGAAATCTCACCTATTACGATTCATCTGGTCAAAATGAATATGGTTTCTCAAAACCGTATAGCGAACAGACTGCATTGACCATAGACAAAGAGATTTCCAAGCTTATTGAGGAGCAGTATGTGAGAGCGGTTGAGTTATTATCAGAAAACAAAGATAAACTTACCGAATTGGCAGAGCGATTATTGGAAAAAGAAGTTATATTTAAGGACGATTTGGAAAAGATATTCGGCAAACGCCTTTTTGAAAGAGATAAGAGGATGGAAGCTGAGGAAGCCGCAGAAAAAGAAGAAAAAGCTATTGCGGCCGAAAAAGAAGAAAAAGCCAACAAGGATATTTCGGAATCGGAGACAGAAATAAAAAAATAAAAAAATAAATAATTCGTTGTTCTTATAGACGTAGGAACCAAAGGAGCGTTTTAGATATTAATGGGGTTATTTGATAAACTTTTTGGGGGAGGGAAAAAAGGAGTTTCCAAAGAAACTGTGGAAACAAGAGGGCAGCATATGCCCGACTTAAATATTCCCGTTGACGAAAAGTTTACCATTAATTTTAAACATAACGGTGGAAAGTTCTTGTATTGCGACTCCATTAGCGAGGTATTTACCAATTTGGACAATATTATCATTGAGAACGAATGGCAAGATCAGACCTTCTTTTCAATGGACAAGAGATTGGAAGATAAATTTGCCAAACAGGAAATAAATTTCACCGACCACCCCAATAAGAGTGAAATATTTTTTACCACCTGTGAACATTTAATAGCGCAAAATGGCTCCATTTTAGTTTGCTCCAACCAACTAAAGGAAAGAAAACTTCACGAATTACCATCAAATGTTATTGTTTTTGCCACTACCAGTCAAATGGTAGAATCCATTGGTGAGGGATTAAAAACAATTAAAAAGAAGTACAAGAATGTAATTCCCGCGAACATCACCACCATTAAACATTTTCAACCCACAGCCGAAAATTCAGACGATTTCTTAACTTACGGAAGTAGTTCTAAAAATCTTTATCTTTTACTTCTGGAAGACTTATAACATGAGAGAAATTTTAAGGCGCTTACTTACAGGTGCGGTATATGTAATTTTACTACTTTCCGCCGTATTTCTGAGCTCTGATGCTTTTGACTTTTTGTTTATGACCTTTGGATTGGCCTGCCTATACGAATACAAACGTATGGTAAAACTTCCCGGATATCACATTTTTATTGCCTATTTGGCACTTTGGTGGGCATTTATATATCTGATCGATGATAAGATCCTCATCAATATTTTGATGTTTATTACAATAACCATTAACTTTATATTGTTGTACTACCTCTTTTCAGGAAAGGAAAAATTGTTCAACACATTTCAAAAATTTATAATAGGTTTATTTTATATAGGGGGAGGTTGTATTTTCCTAACGATGATTCCCTATAAAGACAATGAATTTGCCCAGTTTCTGATTATGGGCGTATTTATCCTTATCTGGGTGAGCGACACATTTGCTTACTTGGTGGGCAAAAGTATAGGTCGCAATAAATTGTTTCCGTCCATTTCCCCGAAAAAAACAATTGAGGGAGCAATAGGAGGATTTGTTTTTGCATTGGCCGCAGCCTATTTTTTGTCGAAATATGAAACCAATATTTCATTGACACAATGGTTAATACTAGCATCGGTCATTGTATTGACAGGTGGTTTGGGCGACCTAATAGAATCTAAATTTAAAAGGTCCGCCGGGGTCAAAGATAGTGGTGCTATATTACCTGGACATGGTGGAATGTTGGACAGGTTGGACAGTTTGGTGTTTGCAGCACCTTTTGCATATTTAACTTTAATTATTTTTTCACATGTTTCATAAAGAAGGGCAAAAAATTATTATTACAACCTTTATTATAGTGTGTTCCATTATTCTATTGGCCAATTATTTTGTAGATATAACTTGGCTTAAATTTGGACTTCAAATAATTTCACTGCTTATCCTCGTTTTAATATTGCAATTCTTTAGAAACCCTAAAAGGAATGCAACTAAAAGTTTTGATGAAATATTGGCACCCGTAGATGGTAAGGTGGTTGTAATTGAAGAAGTAGAGGAAACGGAATATTTCAAGGCAAAACGTATTCAAGTTTCTATTTTTATGTCCCCGATAAATGTACATGTAACAAGATATCCGGTAAGTGGACTTATTAAGTTTTCTAAATACCATGCTGGAAAATATCTTGTGGCCTGGCATCCTAAATCCAGTGAAGAGAACGAAAGAACTACGGTTGTCATAAATACCCCGAAGTTTGGGGACATACTATACCGCCAAATCGCAGGAGCTATGGCCCGTCGTATTGTTAATTATGCGGAAGTTGGGGAAAGTGTTCATCAGGGCGAAGATGCAGGATTCATTAAATTTGGCTCTAGAGTAGATTTGTTCTTACCTTTGAATAGTGCGATAACCGTAAAATTGCACCAAAAAGTAACAGGGGCGAAGACATGTATTGCAACTACAAGGGTACAAAAAGAAAATGAAGACTGATAAACTAAATAAAGAATTTATAGCGGCGGTCGATTTCATTAATGATTACACCGAGCCTCTCCCTGCAGATCTTTTATTAAAACTATATGCTTATTTTAAAATTGCCAACCGCAATTTTAGCCATCCAGGAAGCAGGACCCCCTTAATAAATGCTTTTAAAGCCAATGCACTTATCCAAGCCAAAAATGTAAGCATTGAAGAAGCTATGGAACGTTATATTGAATTAGTGGACATAGAAGTTCGAAAGGCTCAGAAATAAGGAAAGTATCATATTATTTTATTTTCAAAACTACAAAAGTAAAAGTATACTCACTTCAAGAACGTTGTTTCAAATTTTTAAGAAACCACTTTCAATTCCCTTTCCTCCCTTTCAAAATAGGTAAAGTATACTCCACCAAGAATGGTAATTAGGAAGTAAGCTCCTACCCATACATGGCCCACGGTAAGGTACGAGTTTAGCCCAAACCAATCCCCAAAATAAGCTATCCACGATATTCCGGCCAACCCCCTGATCAGCTCTATAGCAACAGCATACTTTTTCCTATCCATGAGAGTCGTATATCCATAGATTCCAACAAAAATAAAGCCACTGAATACCAGTAGACCCTCAAAACCTATTTCGGAATAATTAAAGAACATAAACATCATTAATACCAAATTAATGAACATCTGAAAAATAGCATATAACTTGATCCTATTGGTAGCACGGGATTCATATCTTTTAAAGTGGTACACATCTTCGATTATGGTAATGGGATACTTGTCCTTTACATCATTCGGCCTCCAGCCAGTGGGCATGAACCAAATACGCAATTTGTCCCGAAAACTTTTTGTACGCCATGCATCCAGGCCTATCCTCCACAAATGTTGAAAATTGATAATTACAGGATTCCAAGTTCCGGCGGGCTTCAAAACTCCATATTGGGGAGTTACCTCGTCCAACTCCTCCTGAAATGTGCTGAACATACGATCCCAAACACAAAGTATCTGCCCTAAATTCTTATCTATGTATTCCGGATTTATGGCATGGTGCACCCTGTGCTGGGACGGGGTTACCAAGACATATTCTAACCAACCCATTTTTCCAATATGTCTGGTATGGTACCAAAACTGGGCAAACAAATGTATGGGAGCCAAAATAGCTATGACTAAATGGGGAACCCCGAAAACGGCCGCAGGAACCAGAAACAACGAAAAATAGCCTATTAGGTTACTAATTGGTTGTCTAAGGGCGCATGCCAAATTAAACTCTTCACTGCTGTGATGGATTACATGCTGATTCCAAAAAATATTGACCTTATGACTTAACCTATGGTTCCAGTAACCCGCAAAATCGAGCACTATAAAAGCAATGGTCCAAACCAACCAGGTAGCCTTAATTTCTGTAATTGCCAAATGTTCCAACAAGAATGGATAAGAAACCACAATCAATGCAAGGCCTAAAGTATCCTTGATTATATTGGTAAGTCCAGAACTAATACTGGAAACCGTGTCCATAACCTTATGCATTTGTTTCTTAACAAAATAGCCATAGGTTATCTCTATCGTCAAAAGGATTACAAAAAATGGGATGGCATATAAAAGTGCCGTGGCGTAGGTTTCCATTAATCAAAGTTAATTTTATAGGCGCTAACAAATATAGCTAAAATGGTTATTTCTTTTTTCCATATAGTATTACTCACCTTCACAAACCACTCATAATGTAACTTTTAAACCCATAAGGTTAATCTAAGTATGGATAAAACAGAATTCCCCAATGTTATAACCAAAGGAAGGTTCACAAAAGCTTTTGTTTTCAATCCAATAAAGAATAAATTACTTTTATATACTTTATATTGGCCATTAAATGAAATTAAGACATTCCATAGTAACCCGTTTTGCCCTTTTTTTTACTGGTCTAATCATTTTCTCCATTCTGCTATCTGGGTATTTGGTTTTCAGAAAGGCATCCCAAGTTATTACGGCACATTCAAAAGAACGTATGATGCAGGCCTCTGAATTGGCGGAACAATCGTTCTATGCTTTACTTAATGAAGTAACCAATGACATTGCAGTCATAGCTTTGAGTCCTACTATACAAGAGCATATACACCGTCCTTCTGTAAAAACTACAAGCGATATAGATCAACTGTTTAGTGTTATTCTTGAAAACAAAGAAACCTATTTTCAAATTAGATTGCTGGACGCCGATGAAAATGGAAAAGAAATTATTCGTTTTGACAAGGAAAAGGGCAAAGTTCAGAAGTCCAACAACCTACAACAAAAAGGAGATCGTGAATATTTTAAAGAGGCCATCCAAATAAATAAAGGCGAGCACTACTTTTCCAATATTAATTTAAACGAAGAATACGGTGTAATCAGTTCTCCATACACCCCTACCCTGCGAGTCGCAAGTCCCATTTTTAACAGTGAAAACAAAAAAGTTGGTATCCTTATAATCAATATTAACCTAAATCCGTTATATCGTAACTTGGATAATATAGCCGGTAGTGACAGTCAATTTTATCTAATAGATTCCAAGGGCCAGTACTTATATTCCCATGACAGGTCTCAGCAGTTTGGCCTACAGACCAAAGAATTCCAAAACTTTTTCTCCGATTATAATACTGGAGAAAATTCCATTGAACCATTAAAAGAGGGTTTTCATCAACTAACAAATTCTCCCCAGGCCAATTATTTAAGTTACCTCAAGGAGTTACCGTATTTCGATGGAAAGCGAAAAATATATCTGATTTCCAATATGGAACAGAATATTTTACTAAAAAATGTGCTTACAGTACGCACGCAAAGTATACAAACCTTACTATGGGTATGCTTGTTTTCCATTCTGCTTTCCTGGTTTTTCACTAATCTATTTTCTAAAAAAATTATCAAGATTACCAAAGCGATCAGCAATTATGACCTTGGTATTCCAGAGGAACATTCGCTGCCTACCAATAGAAAGGACGAAATAGGAATTCTTGCCAATACTTTCTCCAAAATGAGGGTCAAAATTGATCAAAATGTACTTGACTTGAACACTGCATTAGAAAAGGAACATACTGCCAGAAAACAGCGTGATGAATTTTTGCAAAATATGAGCCATGAATTGCGTACACCCCTTAACGCCATTTTAGGCCTTACAAAACTGTTACATAAAAATGCATCCGATTCTCAATTACCTATAATCCATGCTTTGGAAAGAAGCTCCAATAGTTTGGCCGGTTTGGTTTACGACGTTTTAGACCACCAAAAATTGGTTGAAGGTAAACTTCAAATTGAATTGGAACCCACCAATATTGCAGAACTCTTGAGCGATATTCATTCTACTTATTTATACGAAGCAGTTCAAAAAGGATTAACATTCAACCTGCAAATTGAGGATAAACTTAAAACTGGGCTATTTCAGACTGATGCTTTGAGATTAACACAAATTATCACAAACCTAGTGGTGAATGCCATAAAATATACCAAGAAGGGTACCATAGACCTGTCTGCCTATATTAATGGTACTGAAAGTCAAGTGTTAAATATTAAAGTGAACGATACTGGTGTAGGTGTACTTCCAAAAAACCTTAATAGGATCAATGACCGTTTTTTTATGGAAAAAAATAATCTGTCCGGAAGATATGGTAGTTATGGACTTGGCCTCTCCATTGTAAAACAATTAACAACACTGTTCGGAGGTACCCTAAAAGCCTCTTCACAAAAAGAAATAGGGTCTGAATTTTGGATTAGCCTACCAACCCTTTCCACCTCATCGCTTAAATTGCCTAAACCTGAACCTTTGTCAGCCTTTCCCCTGCCGCAACTAAGTGGCCAATACAGCATTCTGCACATAGAGGACGATGCATCCACTTCCGAATTAATAAATTATGTTTTGAAATCCGGGAACATTACTTTATTGCAGACCAATTCTTTGGAAGGGGCATTGAACATACTCATGGCAGATTCTCCAGATTTAATAATAAGTGATCTAATGCTAGAGAATGAAAAAATACAGGATGACTTAAACGACTGGATCAAAACTAAAAAAATAAACTGTCCCATTATTATTGTTTCAGCCTTAGACCCCATTGAAGAAGGGACTTTAAAGTGTGAATATTTTCAAAAACCCTTCCAAATAGAGCGCTTTAAGGATACCGTATATAAAATTTTGGGTAGCAATGAGTTTGAATCCCCAAATTTTTCAAGTATCTATAAGAATTATGACAATGATACCCTCAAAATTGATAAGGTCCTTAAATTACTGGAGACAGAATTCAAAAACTATATCAACCAAATAAACAAAAATACGGAGGCCAAAGACCAGATTATATGGGAATCCATAATGCACAAACTAATCGCCCATATCAATATTCTTGGATTAACTACTCTTTCCAAGGTACTTCCTGAAAAAATTATTTCCTTAAATAGCGATGACCTGGGTGTCATAAATAATGCCTTTTCCCATTATTTATGCTGCTTTAGAGTAGAGATATATCTCAATTTAAAAGATCGATCTTCCTAAGCAACTCCTGAGCATAGCTTAGACTTACAGGTATGTTGTCCATATTTATTTCCACGGCACCTGTGTGTATCACGTCTATCATATTGAGATTTAGGATATAAGAGCGATGCACACGTTGAAAATAATCGGGAAGCTTTGACTCTAGATCTTTCAGGGCCATTAAGGTCAATATTTTCTTGTTTTTAAAGACAATGGATATGTAATTGGCCTCTGACTTAAAATAGAGGACTTCCTTTAATTTTATTTTCACCAATTTTCCACCCTCCTTTATAAATAGACGGGCGTCTTTTTCAGGCTGCTTCCTATGGGCGGAAATGTAATCCTTAGCCCTTAGAAATCCCTTATAGAACCTAGGGAAATCGATAGGTTTTACCAAATAATCCACAATTTTTGGGTAATTATAGGAATCCAGTGCAAATTCCTTGTTGGAGGTAACCATAATCACCGCAGAGTTGGGATTCAGGTCCAAAATATCCTTCCCAGTAATATCCGGTAAATTAAAGTCCAAAAAAATTAGATCAAATGATGAACTGTTAATAAGATTTATAGATTCGAAACCCGATACTGTTGTGGTTACACTTTTAATTTCATTGATCTTACTGCAAAAGTGCTCAAGTAAATCACAAATCAACGGATCATCATCAATAATTAAACACCTCATGGTCTTATCCAATAAATTACCCATTTCATAAAGCAATATAATCATTTCGTATAAAAAATAATTTTTACGCCATCTAAAATTCTACTATTGTTGTGCATAAAACCAACCACCATGAACTTCAAGTCACGTTTTACACCCATACTTTTTATTTTATTTCTCGGATTGATGGGCTGTAAAGACCAGTCCAAACAGTCTAAAGCCATGGCTGACAATCAGATGGCCATGACCGACGAACCACGGGGAAAGGATAATGTTGCCTTCCAATGGGCCTATATGGCCTTGGAAGGGACTGCAAACGACACTGATCGCTTTAAGCCAAGGCCAACAGTTACCTCAAGATATCTGGGATTAATTTTTACGGCTATGTTTGATGCCTGGACACGTTTCGATGAAAAGGCGCAACCACTGTACCTCAAAAATGTGGAGCGTTTCCCATTAAAGGACAGGATACTCAAGAATAAAGAAATAGCAGTGAGTTATGCTGCATACAGAGCCTTAAAAGAATACTATTATTCCGACAGCACTCTGTTTAAGGAAAAAATGATGCAATTGGGACTAGACCCTGATAACAAATCCATGGACCCATCCACACCAGAGGGAGTTGGTAACTTAGCTGCATATATGGTGATACAGGCTCGTAGAGTTGACGGTTCCAACCAATATGGAGAAGTAGAAGGTTCCAATGGCACGGCTTACTTTGATTATACCAATTATAAGCCTGTAAATGATATTGATAAAAACATTGACCTCAACAGATGGCAACCAAAATATTTTATCGATGAAGAAGGCAACAAATACAATCCTGGTTGCTTAACCCCTTATTGGCAAAAGGTTAAACCTTTGTTATTGGAGACAGCTGATCAGTTTAGACCAGGACCTCCCCCTATGGTAGGCTCCAAACAATTGGAAGAAGAAGTTCAGGAGGTAATTGACCTTCAGGCAAATTTAACTCCAGAAAACAAGGCGTTGGTAGAATTCATGAGAGACGGACCCAAATCCGTACAACAAGCGGGGCATTGGTTAAAATTTGCCCAAGACGTCTCCTTAAGGGACAACAATACATTGGACCAGGATGTGAAAATGTATTTCCTAGTAGAATCGGTAGCCATGGATGCTTTTATCTCTTGTTGGGATTCTAAAATGTACTATGATTATACCCGTCCTTATGCCTTAGTACACGATTATTATCAGGAAAAGGTCATCAAGGCCTGGGGTGGCCCCGATAAAGGCATGATTGAAATGAAGGGGAAGGATTGGCGACCTTATTCCCCTGATGCTTTTCTTTGTCCTCCATTCCCAAGCTACGTATCCGGTCATAGTACCATAAGTGGTGGTTGTGCAGAAGCTCTACGATTATTTACCGGGGATGAGTATTTTGGTGCAGAAGTTGAATTGGTCCCAGGAGCCCTTACCGAAATTAATAACATGGATGACCCAGTTATCATAAAATTTCCGACTTTTACCGAAACAGCCGAAATGGCAGGTATTTCAAGGGTTATGGGAGGATATCATATTCAGGCCGATAACGTTGCCGGTTTGGAGTTGGGTAGACAAGTAGCGAGGCATCATTATAAAAAATATCTTCAACTTATAGGTGAAGATGACAAGGAAGTAACAACGGACAATCAATAAAATGTTCCTTTAGAGTCAATTTTTCATTACCCGGAACATTTACTATCTGACTAGACAATCAATACCAACAAACTGTAATAAATGTTGAGATTAACCCAAAATGGCAGAATGCTATGTATAAGTATTGGTATTGTCTACCTATGGTTTGGCGTACTAAAATTTTTCCCCGGATTGAGTCCAGCGGATATACTGGCCAAACAAACCATTTCATTATTGACCTTTAATTTTATTCCTGAAAATGTGGGAATATTATTGCTTGCGGTTATGGAAGTTGCAGTTGGTCTGTGCCTAATTTTTAATATTCAAATCAAAACAATAATTGTTGTAGCGATTGTCCATTTAGTCCTAACATTTATCCCTGTAGTGTTTTTTCCGGAAGTTTCCTTTTCTAAGGCTCCATTTTCCCTCACCTTGGTAGGGCAGTATATTATTAAGAACATCATAATTATTAGCGCCCTGCTTTTGATATACCAAAGACCTTATAATAAGATTTCCGGTAATTAAATATGTTATCCCCACTGCTTCCCAAAAAACAAAATACCGGCAATAGACCCAACTCTGAAAGAAACCTTTAAGTAATATTGCTTATTACCAGTCTATGGGACGGTAATCTTTAAGGAACTTACCGCACCAGTGCTTACCAGTGTTAATGCCGTCTATCAACGGATCCAATACCCTAGCGGCACCATCAACAATATCCAACGGCGGTTGAAAATCATGGATTTCCTCCTTACTTTTAGACAATTCTATAGGATCCTCGTCCGTTACCCAACCCGTATCCACAGCATTCATATATACCCCATCCTTGGCAAAATCCAATGCGGAAGTATGTGTCATCATGTTCAATGCTGCCTTGGCCATATTGGTATGTGGGTGCCTATCCTCCTTATAAAACCTATGGAATTTTCCTTCCATAGCGGATACGTTTATAATATGTTTTTTACCTGTATTTTCCCGACGCATAAGTTTAGATAAGCGGTTGCAGAGTACAAATGGTGCAATGGCATTTACTAATTGTACCTCTATCATCTCCGGGGTTTCAATTTCGCCTAATTTCAATCTCCAACTATTTGTCTTGCGGAGGTCTACCTGCTGTAGGTCGGCGTCCAATTCTCCTTCGGGGAAAACTTCTTTGGTAGAAAGGGAACTATCAAAACTATAAGGAATCTGGGAAAGCCTGGCAGAAGCCCTTATTCCAATTCCAGGTTCTGGTGCGTGCCAATTAACGGGTAATGCATTATTTTGGGTACTTGCGGTTCCTTTGGTTAGGCTATTAAGTTCCTGTAAGCAAAAATCGTGATCGGACAATACTTCCCGTGCCCGTGGAGGTAACTCCTGAAAAGGCACTTCCTCGTTTTTCATTAGATGCTGGTAAAATCCTGCAGGCCTTCTCACCGTTTGGGCAGCATTGTTGATCAAAATATCCAATCGGTCGTATTGTTGTTCTATAAAATTGCAAAAGATTTCGACACTTGGGATGTGCCTTAGATCCAGGCCATGAATTTTTAATCTGTGTCCCCATTCGTGAAAATCCTCTTCCTTGGAGAAACGCAATGCTGAGTCTACCGGAAACCTTGTTGTGGCTACTACTATTGCACCCGCCCTTAACAATATTAAAGTGATGTGATAACCAATTTTTAACCTAGAACCGGTAACTATAGCCACCTGCCCGCTAAGGTCGGCGGATTGAAAGCGTTTAGCATAATTAAAATCGCCACATTCTGGACACATGGCATCATAGAAGTGATGTAACTTGGTATATACCGTTTTACAGACATAACAATTTCGAGGGGATTCCAGTTCCAGCGCGTCCAAAGTCTCCTTAGTGGGTGCAGACAACAATTTTGGGGCTACAAAAATAACTGCTTCTCGAGCACTTCTTATCCCTGTTTCCTTACGTGCGTGCTTATCGCGCTCTATCATTTTGCGTTTGGCCGCCTTGGCTGCGTTTTTTTTGCGCTGTTTAAACTCACTTTTAGCTGGCCTAGATAATTGCCCAGCTGCCTTTAGCAAGGCCACTCTTTTTTCCTCTGGAAGTTCGAATACAGTGTGTCCGTTTTCAACCAGCTTCTCTAGAAGATATATACACTGATCGATCTCTTCCGAACTGACCTTACCCAAGACATTTCCTTGCCCATCTACCAGATTGTTACTACCCATTTCCCTGAAATTTTCTAAAAATTAAAACCGTGCAAATGTAAGGTTTAATTCAAAACCTCGTCTTACGATTAATCGCCGTCGCTAATTACTGGCAATTAAAGCTTATCTAGGCATAGATTGACTAAAAATAATCTCGGATAAGCACTATTTTAATTCGTTTTGCATTTAACTTGGGAAATCCCCTATTGAAATGGCATGACATCTTACTTAAGCTTGAAAATGATATTTATCAATTACCTATTCAGCTTGAAAAAGAGGACTTTTCCCCTCTTCAAAATACATTTTCAAAAATCACTTTTCAATTCTGCCTAACTTCCAATACCATTGATTGATTGATTGATTCCTTACATATTTGGAACAACATACTCAATTGAAAAAGCATCCTATTTTTCAATCTCCTTCAAATTCCCCCTTATTAAAAGCATTTCTCATAATGAAAATTATTGGTTTTAAAGTAGTATTATTACTTCAATTATTCTTCGTCTTTAACTTAGTCGCACAGGAACAAAACCCTAGCTTGTTTACAGCCCATAATAAAGGCAAATTCACTTTTAGCTGGGGAGCAAACCGCGCCTCCTATTCAAAATCGGATATAACCTTTACAGGTAAAGATTATAATTTCACCTTGTACGACGTTTCGGCACATGATCGTCCCAAAGGTTGGCATATAGATTACATAAACCCAACTAGGTTGACTATTCCCCAGACCAATTTTAAAATTGGGTATTTTATTTCCGATCATTATAAAATTTCGTTGGCACTAGATCACATGAAATATATAATGACAACTGATCAATTCGCCAACATTAGTGGGAGTATAAATTTGGAAGATTCCGAGTCGGGATCATTGTATAACGGGGATTACAGGAACGTTCCAATCCAATTGTCCAAGGATTTTCTAGAATTTGAACATACTAACGGCCTCAATTACATACAAACCAAAATTGCACGATATGATGATATTTCATCATTGTTCAATATCCAAAAAACGGATAAATTACAAGTAAATATTCTCGAGGGGCTAGGTGCCGGAATTTTGTATCCCAAAACCAATACGACTTTATTACAGAAACCGCGCACGGACGAGTTTCATCTCTCCGGATATGGAATAACATTATCGGCTGGACTAAACATTACCATATTTAAACATTTCTTTGTACAGGGTGATTTGGCCGGAGGATTTATAAATATGAATGACATTAAAACTACACATGAACCAACTGACCGTGCATCTCAAAAATTCTTTTATTTACAAAGAATAATTAGATTAGGTGGCATCTTTAAAATTTTCTAGACAATAGAACAATAAATATCCCTAATCAAACGGACCCACCATAATATGCGCCCTATGAGTTCCGGGATCCATTAGCCATGGCATTCCAGGAGCATGTGGTTTGTCCGGTAACCCTGTAGATTCCACAGTTGCAAAAGGCGTGTAAATTACATATCTGAATTTTCCATTTTGCAATTCCCCCGTAGCGGTATTGTAATCTTCGGATTTTCCATAATATATATACATCATACTAGGCTCCTTGGGCATTTTCAATTTCCCGGAAGCCACTTCCTTTGCACGAATTTTCTCCCTCTCCTCTCCGGCCAAATCCTTTGCTGATAGTGCCCTGCCACGAGCCATAAACGGTTCCAATTTTTCGGAATAACAGGCCACATTGACGCCATCCTTATTTGGATTATCACCAATACAGACCAAATTATTTTTCCCCTTACGCAATACCACCAATTTCCCTGAATTATCATACCCATATACCATAGCACCTTCCTTCTTATCTTCAGGAGCAGGCAACACTGCCGTTTTAATTTGAATGTCGCTGGGAAGAACTTCCATTTTAAGCTCTTGAGACATTAGAGGAAAAGCTGAAAGCAATAACATGACTAGAATTAGTTGTTTCATCTGTTTATATTTAGCGTCGTTATTAATTATTATCATATTAGGAAATAGCCTAATCGAATTTTATTCAATTTCATTAAAGATAAAAAATAAGGACCTAACACATAATAGAAATAATGAATAATTAACTTCGGCAAATTGCCAAAGTTTTTAAAGGGATAATCTAAATTTACGTCTTAAAATTAAATCTCTCCCTAATATGACGGTTTACGAATTTCTCAACAAACTTAAAAACACCGCAGAAGAAGTGTCTTTTGGAGATACCATAAACATAATAGATACCTATTACAATTTTTCACCTTCAAGGTTTACCAACGGGGATGTAATAAACGAGGCTGGTGAAAATTCAGGTTCTTGTAAGGTATTCTCATTTGCCCAACATCATAAATTAAGCAAAGTAGAAACCTTGGCTTGCTTTGGCTCCTATTACAGAAAAGATGTTTTGGAAAACCCGGATGGCACAGACCATCAAAACATTCGAAATTTTATGGTTACCGGTTGGGAAGGTATTTCCTTCGATCATGAGGCCTTGGGCATCAAGTAAGATGTTTCAATGCCCAGGCTGACCTTTAGGTATTACTAATTTAAGTTATATCAATTAAAATTTACTTGACCATAGATGCCGAAGCTTTGTCCAAAAAAAGCACGGTTTCCTTGTGTGTCCTAAGTATAGAGGCGGGACAAGTAGTACTTATTTCTCCGTACAGGGTGTTATATACGGCCTGAGCCTTTCTTTTATCCGGTACCACACAACTAATGGCTTCGCAATTCAATATAGCGGTAATGGTCAGCGTAAGAGCCTCTTTAGGCACATCGTCAAAAGTTGGAAACCACCCCTCACCAAGTTGTTGATTTCGACAGGCCTCATCCAACTCCACCAATTTTACCAATCGGGGATCTTTAAAATCGGCCACTGCCGGATCATTAAAAGCTATATGCCCATTTTCTCCAATTCCGATACAGGCAATATCTATAGGATGTACTTTCAGTGCTTCTTCATAACTCTTTAGTTCGTTCTCCAAATCTTCCACATCCCCATTTAAAAAATATACCTTTTTCGGTAACACATTATTCAAAATACGTTCCTTAAGATATTTTCTAAAACTAGCCGGATGGGATTCTGAAAGCCCCTTGTATTCATCCAAATGAAAAACGGTTATTTTTTTCCAATCGATTTCCTTTTTCTGCAAAGCCTCTAAAAATGAAAACTGTGATGCTCCTGTAGCCAATATAAGATTGGCTGCACCTTTTTTAGCTATGGCCGCATGTAATTTCCCTGCAACGTAATCAGCAGCGGCTTCTCCCATGTCTTTAGTCTCTCCATAAGTTTTGACCGATAAATTTTCGATATATAATGATTTTTCCATTGTTTGTTTTTTAAATAAATTCTGCAATTGCAAACCAAGTGGTTAGCAGTGAAAATAGGATTACCGCCACTAGGCCAAGATTAAGCTTAACACTGGCTTTATTTTCTCCCATCAATTGTTTTTTGTTGATTAATATATACATTGGCACTGCTACTGCTGGCAGAATACAGGCCTGGAAGGCTTGTGAAAACACCATAAGCGCAGGAGGTCTTTCCTCCAAAAAAACGGTCCCGAAAGCAAATACCAAGGCACCAATGATAAGCACTCTGGAAGAGGTCGAATGAATGTTTCTTGGTGTTCCCCTATAATCGGCAATCAACCACGGAGCGATCAATACAATCGGAAAAATAGTGGAGAGTCCAGCCCCAGTAATCCCAATTATCAGTACAAAAGCGGCCAATTTACCACCCAAAGGTTCAAATAAGGATATCATTTCTACAGTATTGTCTAATTTCATCCCAGAAATATGCAAGGTTCCTGCAGCAACAGCCATAATAACACCACTCAACAATAACATCATAAAGGCAGACACAAAGGCATCTGTCTTTTCCTTTTTTAGATCATTTATACCCCATCCCTTTTCTGCCACTACCGTACTTCTCATAACAAACACTGCTGCCGAACACGTTGTTCCGGTAATGGCGGCAATAAGGCCCAAAGCTCCGGGTGTGTCCGGAATACTTGGAACCATACCGGATAGAATATCTGCCATATCTGGACGAACCATAATAAAAACCACCATAAAAGACATTCCCATAAGGATAACCAAGACTGTCAATACTTTTTCAAAGACCTTATAACGGCCAAACCATAAAAAGAACGTAAGTATCACTACAAAAAATAGAATAAGCCACACCCTTTGGACCACTAGTCCATTATACGCGAGTCGTATTCCTTCCTGTACTAAATCTGCCACGATCCCCATTACCCCCATAAGGGCCAATAGTTCCCCAATAATGAGCACTAGTATGATATAGAGCGAGAGTATCCAACCCCATTTAAATTCTTGTTTAAAATTAAATAGGGCAGTCCTACCGGTCACTAAAGTTACCTTGCCATAGGCAATCATTAAAATGTAGGTGAAAATGCAGGATAGTACCAATGCCCAAAAAAGGCTCATTCCGTATTCTGCTCCGGTCTTGGCCATGGTGGTAACACTACCCGTTCCTATATTGTAACCAATAAGAAAAAGTCCTGGCCCAACAGCACTTAGTCCCAATAGTATTTTTTTGATTATTGAATTATTGCCCATACCGTACTTAACTCTATTTAATTATCTATACTTAATTTGTTTTTTCCTTATTTAAATTCTGAAGAAGCTATAATTAATCTTTAGAGTACACCAATTGGCCGGACACAAATGTTTTTTGAATAATCACCTTATTATCAACCAACTGAAAAAGAATTAGATCTGCCTTTTTCCCTTGCTCTATTTCACCCAGTTCCTTTAATGAGAACATTCTTGCGGGATTGGTACTTGCCATTTGTATGGCATCCTTAATGGTGCATTGGGTATAATCCATTATCACCCCTACACAAGCACTAATAGGGGAAGCCGCGCCGGCAAGGACATTTTCCTTGGGTAATTTAACCACATTGGGGGTTAGCAATAGCGTACGCTCTCCGCGGGTATATTCTCCCGGTGGCAGCCCAGCTAAATCTAAGGCATCGGAAACCAAAATAGTTCTATCCGGCCCTTTTACCTTATAAAAACTGCGAACTTCCTCCTTGGTCAAATGAAATCCGTCTGCTATTAAACTTGGCGTAATCCTATCATCGGCCAACTGTGGCCAGAGCGGATTATGATGCCTGTTGATCTCGTTGGCACATCCATTTCCAAGGTGGGTAGCCATTTTTGCACCGGCATCTATAGCCTGCCCAATATCGGTAGCGCTACCATTGTGATGTCCTAAAGCCACTATAATACCGTTGGTAACACATTTCCTGATAAAAGGGATGGCCCCTTCCAATTCTGGAGCTAGGGTAATTAATTTTATACCGTTGTTGGCTGCCCTCTGCAGCTCCTGAAATTCTTCCCAGTCGGGATTTTTTATATACTTCTCCAAATGGGCGCCCCTAAAACCAGGTAGCGGCGATATGTATGGACCTTCCAAATGAAATCCAGGTATTGAACTACCTATTTCCGGATCTTTTTGTGCTTGGGCCAGAACAGCAAAGTTCTTTTTCATTCTATTAAAATCGCTCGTAATGATAGTCGGAAAATAGGTGGTAACCCCAGCCTTCCATAGTGCCTTAGTAGCCTTCCGTATTCCTTCAACCGTAAGGTCGGGTCCTGAAAAATCAACGCCCATAAATCCATTGATCTGGACATCTATCAAACCTGGGGCCAAATACATTTTGGGAACGTCACCCTCCTTGTTAAGGCGGTTAATTCCTGTAATTTTTCCGTTTGTTGTGGAAAGGGAGACCAACCCTTCGTCGGAATACAAAACTCCCTCTATCCCGTCCGCATCATTAGACTGTGACTTTGCCATATTACAAAAAAAGAATAGTGCTATAATTAATGTACATTTAAATTTCATAACAATTTGTTGAATTTACACAAGGCTTACCAAAATCAATTAAAACAAAAACTAACCACCCTATTTAATTTTACGAATCTTAATATTCCTAAACCAAGCATCATCCTTATGGTTTTGAAGGACGATATGACCGTTTTGCTTTTCTAAAAACCCTGGAATATCTACATATTTGCTCATTTTATATAAGGAATCCAAATGCTTGGAACCAAATTCATAGGAAACCACTTTTTTACCGTTAAGCCAGTGCTCAACATGTGTTCCATTGATCAATATCCGACTCGTATTAAACATCCCGATAGGTCTTACAATTGCATTTTCAGCGGCAATCATATCATAGAGACTCCCAGTGTATTGAGAAGGTTTTAGTTTGCCCGCATAAAGGGTATCGGAATCGTCAAGTAATTGGTATTCAAACCCTAGAGCGGAATGTTCTGAGCCGTATTTTTGCGAGATTTCTTCGGATACATTGTATTTTAACCCAGTGTTGCCCGCTTTTAATATTTTCCAATCAAAAGACAATTCATAATTATCAAAAGTGGCTATGGTTATTAAATCACCCCCATCCATAGGCTGACCATCCGGCATGGAAGGAACCTCACCGCTATTCAATTTTCGTATGCTGCCATCCTCAATTTTCCACAGTTCGCTCTGAACATCTTCTCTCCCCAAACCTCGCCAACCCCTGAACGACACGCCATCAAAAAGCAACGCCCAGCCTTGCTCCTTCTCTAAATCGGTTAGACTATTATTCACTGGTACAACAGCTTTGACCTCTTCCGTTTTCTTTTCGTCTTTACAACCCATAAATACCAATGCAGCTATTAGGGCAATAGTCCAAAACCGGTGTATGCCATTCTTACTCTTCTTCATATTCATAGATTAACAGTTTCCCAATTGTCTGTAATAATTGATTTTTGAATCGCTTCCAGCACAGCAATGCCATGGATGATGCTTTCGTGGCTCCGGGGTTCCTTTCCTGTACTGAACATAGTTACCATATCCACATAGTTTCTATCCGGATCCACCTTTTCCTTTTTGGATTTCAATTCCACCACCCCTTCATCTGTCTCAATAAAGGTCTGCCAGCCGTACTTTTTGGAGGTAATTATCAAGGTCGCCATCCTACCATTTTCAAATACCAGGCTAGCACTACTGTTTAAATTTTCTTTATCATTTTTATTGAACCTAGCGGAAACAATTTTTTCATCAAAAAGATAGATAAGGGGTTCTACCATATGCACACCATAAAAGAAAAAGCCACCATAAATGGAATTTATATCGGCCTTGCCATAACAGGTTACCTGATTTATATCTTTCATATTCGCCAGTTGCTCTCTCATATCCTCTGTGGCATAGCTATGGGCTATGGAGCTATAGGAAGTAACCGGAGTCCCAACTGTTCTTGCCATCTCTAGGAATATTTTTGCCGCCTGGCTGCTATAGCAAAATGGCTTATCGATAAAGGTGGGTATCCCGGCCTGTACGAACGGTAGTGCCGCATCTAAGTGAAGATCGCCATACCGATGATCTACAATCAATGCATCGATCTTGCCCATCATTTCCGATGGATCTTTTACAATAACGGGAATGCCGGCTTCGTCCTTGGCCAATTGGGCAAATTCTTCCTTTTCGCCCCAAATGTATTTAACCTCCCAACCTGGAAACTTCTTATCCAGATTGAACATTTTCCCAAAACCTCTGCTGTGGGAGTTTTCAGCACCTATGATACCAATAATCTTGGTTTTCATTACCGACTTTTTCCTTGATTTCAGTTGAGAAAATAAGGGTGATGGTAAGGACAGTGCCAATGTTGAAAAGGCAGCCCCTTTACCCAGTTTTTCCAAAAACGATCTTCTATTTGCCATATTTTTATATTATAATTTCATTTCCCATCCTTTTTCATAAGAACGGCTCCATAATTTTTGAGCGTCATTATCCCCTAAAATATGTCCATTTTGAGGATCAATATTCAATGATCTACCGTTACGTTGCGCAATATTTCCCAGTTGTACCAACAAGGTACTTTTATGTCCCGAGTCTATGTCTGCATTTAGAGCTGCCCCGTTTAAAATGGCATCGAACATATTTTGTATGTGTAAAGCATCCAATAGCTCTGCTGGATTCGATTTATTCCTAGGGTCTATAACTTGGGTGTTTTCCACCTCTTTTACCAGTTTACCCTCCAAATCGAAAATAGTATAGCTATTACCACTTGGTATTAACATGCTACCATTTTCTCCATAGAACATAACACCCACGGCACTTCCTTCTATGGGCTTTCCGTTACAGCTCCTTCCTTCCCAGGACATGGATTTTCCGTCGGAAAAATCCAAATTGATCACTTGGGTATCCGGCGCCTCCCAATCGTCCTGATATCTATACCTACCACCATTTGAGCTAACCTTAACAGGATAGTCTACCTGCATGCCCCAGCGCAATAAATCTATCATATGGGTGCCATTATTTAAGGCTTCTCCTGTACCCCAATGCCATAACCAGTGCCAATTATAGTGTACAATATTATCTTTATAATTTCTTCTAGGTGCCGGACCTTGCCAAAGGTCCCAGTCCAACCACTTAGGAACCTCTACTTCCTTCCCTATTCCAATGGATTGGCGGTTATTGGTATACCACCCCTTACCAAAATATACCCGTCCAATGGCACCAGACTGCAAGGCTTTTATACCTTCAACTACATTGGGCCATGAGCGGCGCTGGTTTCCCATCTGTATTACCTTTCCATATTTTTTAGCTGCCTGCACCAAAATTTCACCCTCATTAGGGTTATGGCTACAGGGCTTTTCCACATATACGTGTTTTCCTGCCTCCATGGCCAGGAGCGAAGCTGGAGCATGCCAATGATCTGGAGCGGCAATAACCATGACGTCCACATCTTTGCTCTCTAATGATTTTCGGAAATCGGTAAAAGACTTTGGCTTCCTACTTTGCCGGTCCAGTACATTGGCCAAACACTTTAGGACGGCCCTACTATCCACATCACATACATGGATTACCTCACTGTTCTTTTGACTTGCAAAATTTTGGGCCAAGGCGTTCCCCCTACTGTTAACGCCCATCATAGAAACATTTATACGATCGTTGGCACCTAGTATACGAGCATAACTTTTAGCACTAAATTGAGGTAGTAATCCAGCAGTAGCAATTAGAGCCGAACTGGCAGCTGTTTTTTTTATAAAACTTCTTCTTGAGTTTGTATTTGATTCCATTTTATCAAGGTTTGAACGTTAATTGTAATCCTTATCTACTATGACTCCCAAAAATAGCTAGTATAGACCCGAGAATTCCATCCCAAGGTCATTGATCTCCTCTTCAGAGATTTCCCCAGAACATACTAGGGTACGAAAAGCAAAACGAACCGAGTCTCCCTTTTTTAAACTCAAGTTCATTGATTCCTTACCGTCGGAAAATACATTCTGCCCTAATGGATTTACCGCAAAAAGACCATAGCCACGAGCGTGCCAATAGGCGGGGTAGCCTGGGTTCTTCTTATGGTCAAGAATCACTACCGCAACTTTCTCATCCTTGTATTTTCCAAAAAGTTTCATCCATTTGGCCCGGGTACCCCAAACATCCTCACCTACAATTCCTTCACTGCTTAGATAATCTCCAGATACCACATCATTATTAATTACTTTGATGGTTTCTGGATTTCCATGTGCATCTGTCAGCGTAAGCGGATCATCTGAAGGTAGTTCCAGTTCACGACTAACCCTTATGGCGAACATTCCTTCTTTGGTATCCTTGAATAAAATATCCTCTTGGGCCGTTAAAGTACTTATCCAGTCAATGATCCTGACCTTGCCCTTATCCATAAAATGAAACTCAATGTCTTCTGTAATTTGGGTATTCCCTCCGGCTTCCCATTTGGTTTTAACACGGATAGTCCCTTGTGCATCATCGGCTTTAGCCTCAACTACCTCCTGATGTCTTATTACCCCACTATAGGCTTTTCTGTCTTCTGGCGTTGCCTCTGAGTGCCCCCAATAGTCAATACCATTTACATCACCATAATTCATCCATATGCCTATATGGTGTGGATGATCTGCACGCTCACCCGCTACAGTCTTCAATGGATATTTACGCGTAATTTCCGTGCCTTCCGAAGTTACTATGGGCCACAAACATGGCTTCATAATATTATCCGGGTAGATATACGAAGTAAACAATTCATCCCCGAAGTATACATCCACTTTTTGTTCAGACACTTTATTTTCTACCCTAATGGCCGATTTTTCTACTTCTTTTGCAGTATCTGCCTTATTCTTATTGGACTTTCCATTGCCACAAGAACTCAGAATTAGGAGCATGAGAGTGCAAACAGGTAATCTTAATTTAATTCCTTTTTTCATTTATAACACTTATTGAAAATTAATATAGTAGTCTACGTTTTCCTTAATAATTATATCCAAAGGCACATACTGTACTTTGGATGGCATTTTTTTATAAACAAAAAAATCGAACAAGGTCTTTACCGCTGTAACCCCTTGAAATACGGGTCTCTGAGAAATAATATAATCTATATTTCCATTTTTCAGTTCGGTCACATTTCCGGGAACAATATCAAATCCCACCACCTTTATATCCAGTTCATGCAAGGCGTGATACCTAGAAATTAGATGTGCCCTGGAATTACTAACAAACACTCCCTTAGTACCTGGATTTTTGATATAGTACTTAGTCAGCTCCCTACTCACCTCTGTCTCCAGGGTAGAAGGTATGGTAATGGAATTTATTTTCCTATTTGCCAATGCAGTATTGGTTTTAAAAAATTCCCTAAATCCATTTTCCACAATTCCAGTATGGGAACTATTTTCAAGGCCCTTTACCAGATTTACAACAAGGATATCATCGGCAGGGCCCAAAATAGAATTCAATAATTTTCCTGCTATATATCCACTACCCTTTAAATCAGGACCGATATAACTAAGGTTTTTCTTATTTAAAATATTGGCATCAATAAAGACATAGGGAATATTCCGTTCCTCCAACTTCTTCATAAACCATAGACTTTCCTTTTCAAATAGGGGAGCCAAAATAACGCCACTAGGATTCCGGTCTAGTATGACATTGGCATTGTTTATAAAACTCGATTCGTCAAACAAACTGTACTCGTAGGAATCCAGCTCCATCCCAAAGTCCCTATTAACTTCAATAGCCTGATCAACACCTATTCTTGGCAGCGTCCAATAACTTTGCAAAGTGGTAGCTTCCGGAAACAGCGTACATACCGTAAACTGCTTTCCTAGCGCTAAAGTCCTTGCCAACAGGTTGGGATTAAAACTCAGCTTCTCAATGGCCTCTTCTACTTTTTTTCTTTTGTCGATGGACACTTTACCCCTATTGTGCAAAACCCTATCAATGGTTCCAATGGAAACATTGGCATAGTTTGCCAAATCCTGAATAGTGGTTTTCTTATTTTTTACCATCGTAATAAAACATTCACAAATGCATAAAAATTAAATATTTACAAAAGTGTGTAGGTACACAAATATAAAAATATTATCAACATATTTGGTTTTTATCCAAAATATATCCCGATTAAATCGATTGGATTATTAAAAATGTGTAAGCACACACTTTTAGGAACAAGCTAGAAATTCTTCGAAATAGAAACTTTATCACCATTTGCCCTTTGTTACTACAGTGGTGAAATAATCATGTTTTTCGGATGGCTTACAACGACCTCCTTATAGCGATAAACAAGAAAATAAATATGGAATAAATAATAAAAAAGGGAATTATGTAGTCCGCCCAACCTAAAACAAGCATAACACTTATGATCAAAAGTTGAAACCCTAGGCCGAAGGTAGAAACGGCAGTCATTAGCCAATTTGGAAAACGCTTGCCATTGGCAGCTTCGGCATCCAACTTATAAATAATATGATCGAAGCTCCCATAAAGGACCTTATACCACCAAAAAAGGATATTCACATTTCGCTGATGCTCCCCTACCATTGCCACTGGTGTCCCAGATTCAAAAATTCGACTTGTAACATCGCCCTGAAATTTATTTCTTAAGATTACGTAGTAATAGTTATATAAGGTTCCCTGCAGCTGCAAACCTAAAAAGGCAAGCACAGTTAAAACAAAATCGGCCGTAGTTATACGCCAGAGTACCAAAAATATGAGGATATTCAAAACAATATCGGATACAGAGTCAAAATATCGACCAGTATAGGAAGGTGTATCCTTTAACCGTGCCAACTCACCATCCGCCGCATCCAAAATAGATTTTAAAATATAAAACAGGGCTGCGAGCCAATTATATCCATAATACATACAACCAACAGCAATAACACCCGAGATAAAGAATCCAAAAGTTATATGAATAGGGGTTACAGCGGTTGCCTTTAGCGCGTTCGCAATAAGCCTAGCTATTGGCCTCCCATAATCCGAAAGGTCTAAAAATTTGTGGTCCTTGGGTAATTTAGACATTTTTAGCTTTTTTTATGGAGCATTTTTAATGACTTAGTTACCTAAATTTTAAAACAGCACACTATTTTGTAGTTACCTAAATATACGATTAAATAAAATTGAAATTATTTACATCGTTAAAAAACAAAGGTATCGTTATTTAGCTTTTTACTGGAAATTGGGACGTTTAAAAAGAATGAAAAAAAGACCAATCACAGACAACTCTTATTTACTTTTCCAAAATTTCCAATTGTATAACAATATCCCTTTCGGAAATAGGGTATGGAACACCGTCTATAATGGACTTATAAACATCCGTAAACAAATTAATATAGGACGATTTTGTTGATTCAATTTTTTCTATTTGCTTTTCGCCATTCGTTGCAATCGTGGTAAGTACCCCAAATTTATCCGTTTCCTCGATTCCGAACAACGGGTCCATTGGATTCATTCCTGCCAACAATTGCTGCTCTTGAATATCCGTTCGCGGCTTAACAAAGGTACCCTTAGTACCATTAAGAACAAATGAAGCTTGTGGCTGCACCACCAACATGCTCATGGTTATAAACACTTGCACACCCTTGGGATACATCAAATGTATATGCCCATAATCATCCACTTGGGTCTTGGGCCTAAATTGCCCAGTGTGCTTTCTCCATTCCAATGGATATCCAAAAAGTGCTATTGTCGCGTCCAGTAAATGAGGACCAAGATCATACATGAGGCCACTTCCAGGCACTGGGGTTTCCTTGGCCAGTTTAGGACCAATATGATGGCGGTATCGATCGTACCGCATATGGACCTCTACCAGAGACCCAAGCTTACCAGAGTCCAATACACTTTTAACGGATAGAAAGTCGCTATCATACCTTCTATTCTGATAAGGAAGAATGTAAAGCCCCGCTTTTTTTGCCTCCGCAAAAAGTTCTTTAGCCTCTGAGCTGGTAACACAAAATGGCTTTTCTACCAAAACGTGCTTTTTGGCCTTAAGCGCCTTTAGGGCGAATTCGAAATGCGTAAAATTGGGCGTATTTACTATTACCAGCTCAATGTCCTTATCCGCTATAAGCTGATCAACGCTATCGTAACTTTTGATATCGGGATAACTCTTGTGAGCTAATTTCTTACTTCTCTCAACAACTCCTATTAAGTGAAACCCAGGATGCTCATTTAAAAATGGGGCATGGAATAATGTACCCGACATCCCAAAGGATAGCATCCCTGTTTTTATTATTTTTTGCGCCATAATCAAGATGATTTCATTTTACCATGTGTCATTTTCCTTTAACCGAGAACATCTTAATTTCAGGACCTTTAATTTACTACTCCAAACTGGCCAAACTTTTTTCCAGGGTATCGATCTTGGCAAGGGCATCGGCTTCCTTTTGTCGTTCCAAGGCAATGACCTGCTCAGGTGCATTGTTCACAAATCGCTCATTGGACAATTTCTTACGGACCGAAATCAGGAAGCCCTTGGTATATTCCAATTCTTCTTCCAACTTTTTAATTTCCACCTCAATATCAATGGCACCGATCATGGGCACAAAATACTCATTGGATTTCACCCTAAAGGTCAGAGCCCCGTCCACGGCACCGCTTACATAATCAAGAGCCGATAAATTGGTTAACTTGGTGATAACCACATCCCAATCCCGAGAAATGTCCCCATCATTCAATACTGCCAATTGAAGAGCTTCTTTCATAGGAATGTTCTTTTCCTTTCGAATGGTTCGTACTCCGGCAATTACCTCCGCAGCAAAATTAAAACCTTCGATCAATTCCTCATCCACAACTTGTACGCTTGGCCATTTAGCAATTACCAAGGCCTGTTCCGGTGTTCTATCTGCAATGTGCTGCCAAACTTCCTCGGTCAAGAAGGGCATAAAAGGGTGCAATAATTTTAAGTTTTCTTCAAAAATATGGATCACTGCATCAAACGTAATTCTATCTATAGGCTGTTGGTAGGCAGGTTTGATAATTTCCAATAACCAGGAACTATAATCATCCCAAACCAGTTTATAGATAGCCATTAAGGCATCCGAGATACGATACTTGCTAAAATGATCCTCAATTTCCGCAAAGGTTTTGTTGAATTTAGCGGTATACCACTCAATACCTAATTTGGAAGCTTCTGGCTGCTGTAGGTCGGCTACCTCCCATCCTTTAACCAATCGGAATCCGTTCCATATTTTATTGGCAAAGTTTTTTCCTTGTTGACACAAAGCCTCATCGAACATTAAATCATTCCCAGCAGCAGAACTTAACAAGAGTCCTACACGAACGCCGTCGGCCCCATAATCCTCGATCAATTTAAGGGCATCAGGTGAATTTCCGAGCGATTTTGACATTTTACGTCTTTGTTTATCGCGAACCAATCCAGTAAGATATACGTTTTCAAAGGGTTTTTCCTGACGGTATTCGTAACCTGAAACAATCATTCTAGCCACCCAAAAGAACAAGATATCCGGTCCGGTAACCAAATCATTGGTAGGGTAATAGTACTCTATTTCCTTATTATTGGGCTCCAAAATACCGTTAAAAACACTTATCGGCCAGATCCAAGAAGAAAACCAGGTATCCAAAGCATCTACATCCTGTTTTAGGCCTTCCAAGGTCAACTCCGAATTTCCAGACTTTACCCTGGCCAATTCCAAAGCCGCCTCCTTAGTTTCTGCTACCACAAAATCTTCCTGTCCGTCTCCAAAATAAAAAGCCGGAATTTGTTGTCCCCACCATAATTGTCGAGAAATATTCCAGTCCCGGATGTTTTCCATCCAATGGCGATAGGTATTTTCAAATTTTTTCGGGAACAACTTAACATCTCCATCCTCTAAAACTGCCTTTATTGCTGGTTTGGCCAATTGTTCCATGCTCAAAAACCATTGATCGGACAATCTTGGCTCTATGACCGCTTTAGTTCTTTCAGAAGTACCAATTTTATTAAGATGTTGCTCCGTTTTCACCAAAAAGCCCTTTTCCTCCAATTCCTTTGAAATGGCTTTTCTGACCACAAAACGATCCTGACCTTCATAATGGAGTCCAAAGCTATTTAAACTGGCATCCTCATTAAAGATATCAATGGTCTCCAGATTGTGCTTTTCTCCCAAAGCCTTATCATTAACATCATGTGCAGGGGTTACTTTAAGACAACCCGTTCCAAATTCGATGTCGACATATTCGTCTTCAATAATAGGGATTACCCTATTACATATGGGTACTATAGCATTTTTACCCTTTAAATGGGAATATCGATCATCATTCGGGTTAATACAGATTGCGGTATCCCCTAAAATGGTCTCGGGTCTAGTTGTAGCAATGGTCACTGTTTCGTCAGAACCATCTATTTTATATGTCAAATAATACAACAACCCTTGTCTTTCCTCATAAATTACCTCCTCATCGGACAAAGTTGTTTTGGCCTCTGGATCCCAATTCACCATGCGATAGCCTCTATATATCAACCCTTTGTTATATAGGTCCACAAAGACTTTAATAACAGAAGCGGACATATTGTCATCCATGGTGAACTTGGTGCGGTCCCAATCGCAAGAACAGCCCAATTTCTTTAATTGTTCCAGGATAACCCCGCCATACTCATGGGTCCAATCCCAAGCGTGCTTCAAAAACTCCTCCCGAGTAATATCTTTTTTATCTATTCCCTGCTCCTTTAGTTTAGCCACCACTTTGGCCTCCGTGGCTATGGAAGCGTGATCGGTTCCAGGTACCCAACAGGCATTTTTCCCCATTAAACGAGCCCTACGAATCAACACATCCTGTAGGGTATTGTTCATCATATGCCCCATATGCAGAACACCGGTAACATTTGGTGGAGGTATAACAATGGTATAAGGCTCCCTATTATCCGGTATGGAATGAAAATAATTATGCTTTGTCCAATAGTCGTACCATTGGCCCTCTATCTTTTGAGGCTCATATTTTGAAGGAATTTCCATTGTTTGGAACAGTTTTTGCTTACCCTAAGCGGGCGATTACTAATTGAATGCAAATTTAGTATTAAACTTGCTGTAATTCTAAGGTTTTTGACCAATTAGAAATACGAAACAAAAATAAGTAACGTTATTACATAACAAAAGAATTTTGGAGGTTCATTAAAAACATTTACTTTTGAAATTCACCAAAAACTAAAAAAAATGAAAAAAATAGTACTAGTTCTATTTATTGGTCTCTTAGGATTTGGCCTTACCGCTCAAGAAAATGCAGCGAAAATTAAATTCAAAACGGAAACCGTTGATTATGGTGAAATCGCAAAAGGTAGCGATGGCGTAAGGGTATTTGAATTTACTAATACCGGAAATGCACCACTTGTTATCAGTAAAGTTAGCTCTAGTTGTGGGTGTACCATCCCAAAAAAACCAGAAGATCCAATTTTACCAGGTAAAACAGGTGAAATACAAGTAAAATATGATACTAACAGAGTGGGACCCATTGCAAAGGCAATTACTGTAATTTCCAATGCCGACACCCCAACCGTAGTGTTAAAAATAAAGGGAAAGATATTACCTGTAGAAGGCAAATAAATTCTTCTCTAAAAACATTAAGCTTGTTGAGTACTTAATTAAGTATTTAACGAGCTTTTTTTATTTAAAGACATCTTTAAGAACGTAAGTAATCAGCATATCCCTTTGATAACGTTCTATTAGGACCTTCACCCTTTTGCCTTCCTTTTCATTGAGCATATGCAAGATCTGTTGAAGCTTGTATTTATGTATCTTCTTTCCATTCACAGCAAGAATAACATCGCCTTCCTGCAAACCCGCCTCATGGCCTGGACTACCGGCACGTATTCCCGAAACTATAATCTCTGGAACCACACTAAGTCTGGTCCTATTCTCGAAAAGCAATTGCACATCCCCAAAAGATTTACCACTATCCTTTACCACCAACCCTCTGGGATCAGCAAGGCTTTCGGAAATATAACGAACGCCATTATGCTGAATATCAATTCCGCTCAAATTAAAGTCAAATGGGCGATTAAAGAGTGCATTTTTACGTAAACTAAGTGTGCGTTCCCTATAATTGAACACCAGTGTAAATCTTTTTAGCACCTCCCCTCCCAAACTACCATTTCGATCTCCTAAGGAAGTGATGGAATTAAAATACTGCAAATCCGGAAATGCAACTTTGGCATCCTTTAATTGAAAACTGCCCAAGCTAATTCCTTCTATTTTTGTCCTCTTCCCAAAAACGCTGCCACTAAGTCCCTGTCCCAAAAAATCTTCATAATTGTTTTTCGGCACGCCCAACCCCTTACCAATATCCTCAAAAAGCCATATGGCATCAGAGCTGCCGGAGTCTACTAAAAGTTTAACGGGAATGCTGTGTTTATTTTTCATTAACACATGCCCCTGAACATAGGCTTTGTTTTGAACTATGTGCAATGGCAGGGTTTGTGTCCTAGCCTTCTTTGGGCGCTTGTACAATTCAGGGAAATGTAGTTTAATAAATTTGGAACTATAATTTATCTCAACCACAAAATCCCTAAAGAGATCATACCCTATAATACCATGAACCGGTAAACCAAGCCTAGGCGACAGATTAAGCTCCTTATCCATGACCACATACAACAATTGATCATTATTGATCGCTTTACCAATTTTAAAAACATTGCCACTAGAGCTCAACGCATCAATGGCATCACCCTCTCCGAGGCCTTTAATGGCAATTTCCGAAACATTGTTTATTTGAATGGAATCCTTATCCGATAAATTAAAAAGTATGGGCTTATTTACCCCTGAATCCAATATAAATGAAAGATTTGTGCCATTGACTTCTATTGGAACAATAATGAGATTATTGACCAGCTTAAATTTTATTTTTTGGTATTTTTCACCAATCGGCAATTCGTAATTTTGAGAAAATAATACAACCGGAAAACACCAAATAAGGAAAACCATATGTTTTAAAAACATCATCTTTTCTCTATTTTAAGTAACCTATTCCTTTAAATTTACAAACAATTTATTATGCCACAGAATGATTTAACATATTACTATTGAATCAAATAAGGCTGTTTAATTGTTTTGTCCATATTGATTTCCCATTTTTGCTAAAAATTAAAACTCTTATGCCATCAATATCACGAAGAGGCGAAACAATGCCCGAATCACCTATTAGAAAATTAGTGCCTTTTGCTGAAGCTGCACTAAAGCGAGGAATTAAAATTATTCACCTAAATATTGGCCAACCCGACATCAAGACCCCTAAAATTGCCTTAGATGCCGTAAAGAACAATACGCTTGAGGTATTGGCCTATAGCCGAACAGAAGGTTCCGAAACCTACAGGGAAAAAATTGCCGGCTATTACGCCAAGAACCACATACATGTAGAAGCCGATGATATAATGGTGACAACGGGAGGTTCGGAAGCCCTCTTCTTTGCCATGGGCACTATAGCTGACAGTGATGATGAAATAATTATCCCTGAACCCTTCTACGCCAATTACAACGGATTTGCGAACGAAACAGGAGTTAAAGTCGTCCCTATCGTTTCCCATATCGAAGATAATTTTGCATTACCTGCTATCGAGGAGTTTGAAAAATTAATCACTCCTAAAACTAAAGCTATATTAATTTGCAATCCCGGCAATCCGACGGGATATTTATACAGTAAGGAAGAAATAAGAAAACTTGCAGCTATTGTTAAAAAGCACAACCTGTTCTTGGTTGCCGATGAGGTGTACCGTGAATTTACGTATGACAATAGGGAACATTATTCCATTCTACAGGAAGATGGATTGGAGGAAAACGCCATTATAGTAGACTCGGTTTCCAAAAGATACAGTATGTGTGGCGCCAGAATTGGGTACTTGGTCTCTAAAAACAAGGAAGTGATGCAGACCGCCTTAAAGTTTGGCCAAGCTCGACTTTCTCCACCGACCTATGCGCAGATAGCCTGCGAAGCCGCCTTGGACACCCCACAGAGTTATTTTGATGATGTAAAAAAGGAATATGTGCAACGCAGGGACGTCCTTGTCTCCGAACTGAGTAAAATTGAGGGAGCGGTAGTAGCCAAACCTCAAGGAGCGTTCTATTGTATTGTCCAACTTCCTATTGAAAATGCAGACACTTTTGCCAAATGGTTATTGGAGGATTTTAATTTGGATGGGGAGACAGTAATGGTAGCCCCTGCAGCTGGTTTCTATTCTACGGAAGGCCTGGGCACAAACCAGATCAGAATTGCCTATGTGTTGGAAAAAGAAGATTTGAAAAGAGCGGTCCACATTTTAAAGGAAGCCTTAAAGGTATACGTTGACTAATGGATATCCAACAAGACATATCCCTTAAAAATTACAATACCTTTGGAATAGATGCAAAGGCCAAATTCTTTTGCGATATAAACTCTATCGAGGGACTACAAGAAATACTTAAAGTCCAAGATTACCCCCCATTTTTTGTTCTTGGAGGCGGCAGCAACATGCTAATAACAAAGAATTTAGAAAATCTAGTACTGTATATCAACCTACAGGGAATTGAGGTAATATGGGAAAACACCAATGAGGTATGTATTAAAGTTAATGCTGGTGAAAATTGGCATCAAATGGTGTTGTGGACCTTGGATCAGAACTATGGCGGTTTGGAAAATTTATCCCTCATCCCTGGAAACACCGGCACCGCACCAATTCAAAATATAGGTGCTTATGGCGTAGAATTACGGGACACCTTTGTAAGTTGCGAGGCCATGGAAATAGGCACCCAGAATCTAAAAACCTTCACTAAAGAGGAGTGCCAGTTTGGATATCGGGATTCTTATTTTAAAAATGAAGGACTTGGAAAATATATAATTACTTCGGTCAATTTTAAATTATCCAAAAGAAATCACCATCTAAATATTGGCTACGGGGCCATTGTTTCAGAATTACAAAATTGTGGAATTACAGACCCTAGTATCAAGGATGTCTCCAATGCTGTTATTACCATCCGAAAAAGTAAGTTGCCAGACCCTAAAGAATTGGGCAACAGCGGAAGTTTCTTCAAAAATCCCGTAATAGGCAGGGCGGAATTCGATAAATTTACGAAGGTATATCCGGACGCCCCCTTTTATAAGGTATCCGAAAATGAATTCAAGATTCCTGCGGGCTGGCTAATAGAGCAATGTGGATATAAGGGAAAGCGATTTGGAGATGCCGGGGTACATCGCAATCAAGCTTTGGTATTAGTTAATTACGGGAATGCAACAGGCAAGGAGATCATTGAGCTGGCAGAAAATATTATGGACGGGGTCCTAAAAAGGTTTGGAATAAGAATTACCCCTGAAGTCAATATCATAAAATAGCCCCTGACAAATCAATGACAGGGGCTATACCAAACCAAACTAACCAAAAATTAAATGCACAGTTACCAGCTGTCCATTTATCTATTTAAAACGCTAAGTATAACAATCAATTTTATAATTTAGCGTTTGTGTATATACGAGTAGAATTAGGGTATTGGATGATTGCCAGGAAACTTTTTTTTGAGAACACACCTATTATATGAGCATACTATTGGAAAATCATATTGTTGAGCTCCTTCAGGAGCGAAATGACAAGGCCATTTCACTCCTATACGAACACTATGGGGACACACTCTTTGGTGTGGCCTACAAAGTTGTGCGCGATGAAGATTTGGCTCAAGACGTGGTACAGGAAAGCTTTGTTAAAATATGGAAAAAATCAGATTCCTACGACCCTACAAAAGCCAAATTATTTACTTGGCTCTTTAGGATTACCCGTAATACGGCAATAGATAAATTAAGAAGTGCAAACAACAAATCTGATAAGGAAATCCAAATGGATGTTTCCGACGTATATAAACTAGGAACTGAAGGAATAAATCCCGAATTAATAGACGTTCAGGATAATTTGGATAAAATAGATTCAAAATATCAAATTGTATTGGACGCCCTGTTTTTTCAAGGAATGACCCAACAGGAGGCAAGCGAAGAATTGGACATACCACTAGGCACTATTAAATCTAGATTAAAAATAGGGCTCAGGGAATTGAAGAAAATATATGGTTCAACAATGGTGTTCGCCTTCCTACTAAGTTTATTTATGAATTAAAGCACAACGTGTTAAGATAAAAGCGCAACAATTAGGCCGACTTAAAAGCATATCCAACCCAATGGTGCTACAAAAACTAAAGCCATGAAAGAAAAAATTAGAATATTTTTAGAAACAGACCTCCTAGAGAAATACCTTTTGGGAAAAACTTCACCTGAGGAAGCGTTGCAGGCAGAAAGATACATTGCTATGTATCCTGAAGTTAGAAATACGTACATAGAATTACAGGAGAACCTTGAAATATTTGCCAAGTTACATGCCATTAAAACTCCTGCCGGTTTAAAAGAAAGAGTTCAAAATAGGATCAAAGCGGAAAATTCCGGTAGAAAAAAATTCTATAGATACGCCGTTGCAGCCAGTTTTGCAGCCTTGGTATTTGCAGGAGCGTCTTATTTCTTTTGGAACCAGAATCAAAGTTTACAAGAGGAAAATGTTATTGTTAACAATAAGATTCAAAACTTGGAAGAGAATATGCGCTTGCAGTTGGAGGATGTTAGAAATCAATTTATAGTCCTTAATAATCCCAAAACGAAGCGAGTTTCGGTTAAAGGCAATAACAAAGCTAAAGAACTTAAGGCCGTAGCCTATGTTAACCCGGTGAAAAAATTGTCCTATATTAATGTGAGCAAATTACCAAACTTGCCAGAAAACCAGTGCTACCAAATGTGGGCCGAGGTTAATGGGCAAATGCTTAACTTAGGAGTAATACAGGAAGCAAACAATAGCGAGAAGTTAATGGCACTTCCCTATGGGGAGAATGCCGTTGGGTATATCACCATAGAACCAACAGGAGGCAATTCCAGTCCTACAATAGAAAATATTGTGGCCAATATCTCCTATTAGGAATCAAGACTTAAAGTAATCCTAATCCTTCCTAGGAAGGTTATAAATTTCATATCTTTGCATAAAATAATGTAGGGATATGAAATTTTTACTTTTAACTATAGGGCTACTCGCACTGGCTTTTGCCGGTATCGCAATAAAAATATGGTCTAAAAAAGACGGGAAATTTGCAGGGACATGCGCCAGTCAAAGCCCATTTTTAAATAAAGATGGTGAAGCATGTGGCTATTGCGGCAAACTTCCTACAGAACAGGACTGCAAAAAAGATTCCATAACGCAATAGCCCCCCTGATTGCACTTTATATAAAACCTCATCTTGGACAAAACCGAAGAACCACTTCCCCAACTTATTGAAAAGGCCAAACTAGGCAATCAGATTGCCTTTAGCGCATTATTAAATAGTTTTTGGAACGACGTTTACGGATTCCAATTGATCCGCACCAAAAACGAGAACGATGCCGAGGATATTACCATCCAGACATTCTCTAAAGCTTTTGACAAGATACATACCTTTGATGATGCCTATGAATTTAAGACCTGGCTTATTGCCATTTCCAAAAATCTGCATATAGATCTTATTCGAAAAAGCAAAAGGAACGTCTTACAAGGTAACCAGGAAAGCAGTAACGAAGCCATAAAAAAGGTTTTGGATGATGGCCCGTCTCCAGAAGATAGTTTGATAACGGAACAAAACTTGGCCGCCTTACTGGGATACATCAAAAGACTAAAACCGCATTACCAAGAAGTTATAAACCTTCGCTATTTCCAGGAACTCCCATATGCCGAAATAGCCGAAAAATTGGGAGAACCCATCAATAATGTAAAAGTAAAATTATTACGGGCAAAAAGACTTCTTGCCGAAATAATTAAAAATAATAATTAATACAGATTATTCTATACACATTTCAATGGCTACATGATACTATTGGACAAAAGAACCGAGACCTTCGGTTTTAGATGTTACACAGAAAAAAATAAGATAATTAGTATCCAATAACGTCCTACAGAATAAAACTTATGTTGAAATTATTCTTTCATTTTCTTTGCTTGTCCAAAGAAAACGAAACAAAAGAAAAGACCCTTCTTCACTAGGTGGGCCCCAAAATCTTGGGATTTTATGGACCGATGCCATGGCCTAAATTATCTCCAAGGCTTCAATAATTCTTTACGGCCATGCCATCTCCACAACGGAAGAAGATCTACCTAACAATAGACTTTGGAGACAATATTTAATAGTACTCACTAACTGGAAATGGTTTTTAGATACCTGGGGTTGAAGGCATAAAGTAACGGACTATTTTCAAATTCGTTTTAAATCAAGTGGTTTTCACATTGGGCAAAGGCAGCTAATTAACGAAATGGCCTGGCTATAGCTGGCTCCTCTTAACCAATGTACACTGTACCTTGGTTTTTCGGCCCTGGCCGTTTTTTGGGCAATGCAAAAAATGAACATAACACGAACTCTGGGATTGTTTAAGATATCTTTTTCCAATTCACATACAACTTTTGAGATCAACCCAATAAAACTGCTCGTATTCTGGCCCTCTTCCAAACTTTTTCCTTTTCCCAAGCTCCTGCCTAATGTCTCATTTCACGTCCCTTATTTATTTATTTAGCCCATTAAATTCGCAGAGGAACTGGACAGACTGTTTCATTACCACACTTTGCCTCTAATTGGCATTTTAACTATAACCCATTTCGTATATTTGCACAAAATCATAGTATGAGTATCGAAACTATAGAAAGTGTAATTCCTCCAAAAGGCAAACCCAAATGGTTACGGGTAAAACTTCCTACGGGTAAAAAATACACCCAACTAAGGGGATTGGTAGATAAATACAACCTTCATACCATCTGTACCTCAGGTAGTTGCCCAAACATGGGCGAATGTTGGGGAGAAGGCACGGCTACATTTATGATACTTGGTAACGTTTGCACGAGATCATGTGGATTTTGTGGTGTAAAAACAGGACGACCAGAAGATGTGGATTGGGAAGAACCGGAAAAAGTGGCGAGATCCATTAAAATTATGGAAATTAAACACGCTGTAATTACTTCTGTTGATCGTGATGACCTCAAGGATATGGGATCCATAATATGGGCAGAAACCGTGAAGGCCATCCGAAGAATGAACCCAACCACAACATTGGAAACTCTGATTCCCGATTTTCAAGGCATTACTACCCACTTGGATCGGATACTTGCCGTAGGGCCAGAAGTGATTTCCCACAATATGGAGACGGTAAAAAGATTAACCAGAGAGGTTCGCATTCAAGCGAAATATGAAAGAAGTCTTAGCGTCCTTTCTTACCTTAAAGAAAACGGCGCCAATCGTACCAAGTCCGGAATAATGTTGGGGCTAGGAGAAAGGGAGGAAGAAGTAATTCAAACCATGGAAGACCTAAGGTCAGCTAATGTTGATGTTGTTACTATTGGACAATATTTGCAGCCCTCAAAAAAACATCTCCCGGTTAAAGAGTATATTTTGCCAGAACAATTTAAAAAATATGAGGAAATAGGACTTCAACTTGGTTTTAGACATGTTGAAAGTGGGGCATTGGTACGCTCATCATACAAAGCACACAAACACATAAAGTAGGTTAATATTATACCCCAAAATCTAAATTATCATTCCGTATTTATACGGATAAAATGGCTTACTACTATTTATGAAACGGATTAATATTGGTATAAACGGTTTCGGCAGAATTGGGCGTACCCTATTTAGACTTCTAAGCGAGCACCCTCATTTAAATGTGGTGGCAATAAATGATTTGGCAGATGCACGTACATTGTCACATTTATTAAAATACGATAGTATCCACGGTGTGTTTCAAAAAGAAGTCTCCCACAATGAAAACCAAATCATTGTAGGAGATCAAAAGGTAACCTTATTAAATCATAACTCCCCGAAGGATATCCCTTGGGCCAACTATAAAGTTGATATCGTTGTTGAAGCTACTGGCAGATTCAAGGACAGATCTATTTTAACACAACACCTAAACAACGGCGCAAAAAAGGTTATTCTTTGTGTTCCTCCAACGGAGGATGATATAAAGATGGTGGTATATGGCATAAACCATGAAACCTTGGACAAAACGGATGATATTATTTCCAATGCTTCCTGTACCACCAACAATGCAGCACCTATGATCAAGGTAATCCAAGACCTTTGCGGCATAGAGCAGGCCTACATCACTACCATTCATTCTTATACTACCGATCAAAGTTTACATGACCAGCCCCATAAGGACCTAAGAAGGGCCAGGGCGGCGTCGCAATCCATAGTCCCTACCACCACTGGAGCAGCAAAGGCCTTGACAAGAATATTTCCCGAATTATCGGATGTTATAGGCGGCTGTGGCATACGGGTACCGGTGCCCAATGGATCCTTGACCGATATTACTTTTAATGTAAAAAGGGAAACCTCCATTGAGGAAATAAATGAAGCTTTTTTTAGAATATCGCAAAAAGAACTTAAAAACATTCTATATTATACAAAAGATCCTATAGTTTCGATTGATATAAACAATACTTACTACTCTTGTACGTTTGATTCACTGATGACATCTGTAATCGGCAAAATGGTCAAAATCATTGGATGGTATGACAACGAGACCGGATACAGTAGTAGAATTGTAGATTTAATTAACTTTATTATACGCAAACAATACGTTTGAGACATTTATTCTTACATATAAATCTGAACAGAAAATTCTGGCTCCTAGCCGTAGTATTGTTTTTTCACTATAGCCATGCCTATACGCAAGAAAACAAGGCTGCTGAAACCGATATTGAATATTATTTTGACAAAGCTCGGGAGTTAGGGAACAAAAATAAAATTGAACCTGCCCTAGAGGACTTGAATACGGCCATGGAAATTGCCTTCAAGAACAATGACCAAAAGGCCCTCATAGATACCTATCACAAATTTGCCATTCTATATTTAAGATTGGGAAAGGACGATAGTGCACAATATTATGCAGACCGGTCTAAATCCCTTTTAAAAGACATTTCCTATCCTTACGGAGAGGCTACCCATAAGTACATAGATGCCATTATCTCCTATAGGGACGGCAAAAACTTCTTGGCTATCTCCATGCTGAATGAAGCAAAACAAATAAACAATGACCGTAATTTACTGAACAACATTCTCTTTGTTGAGGGGAATATTTTTCTAAACCTGGAAAAATATGAGAGTGCCACAAAGAATTTCAATGCTTTGGCCGTAAATACAGACATTTACGAAAAGGATTACCTAGCGACCAAGTCTCACATTAAATTGGCCGAAGTTTATTTCAGAACAGAAAATTACGAAGAGACTGTTAAAAATGCACAGAGTGCCTTAAAATTAGCCAAGGCGAATAACTTTTCTCTTGAAATATTGGAAGCCAATGAACTACTCTCCAGAGCTAATACAAAACTTGGCCTTTTTGAATCGGCCCTGTTTTACAATAAGAACTTATTAAATATTAAAGATTCCATATTTACTATTGAAAAAACGCTAGGTGAAACCAAGACCGCAGACAAAATTCAAACCGATTTTATGCGGGATGAGATTGGTAGGCAGGAAGTAAAGATCGAGGAGCTAAGTCAGTCCAAAAACAGAACTGAAATTACAGCTATTTTAACTGCAGCCTTTTTGATCGTAATTTCCATACTGGCCATTTCCCTTTATCGCAATAATCAGATCAAGTTAAAAACCAACGATTTATTACATACCAAAAATAATGAATTGCAGACGGCAAGGGATGCCGCGGTTATGGCCATGGAGGCAAAAACCAACTTTTTGTCCACCGTTAGCCACGAATTGCGAACGCCTCTGTATGCAGTTACAGGTTTAACACATTTATTACTGGAAGAGAATCCGAGTGAGAACCAAAAAGAACATTTGAAATCATTAAAATTCTCCGGTGATTACCTATTGAATTTCATTAATGACATTCTACAAATCAATAAAATAGACGCCGACAAACTGGAAGCACTTCAAATTGATTTTAATCTTAAAAAAATACTTTCTGAAGTCATCAATTCGCTAAATCAGAGCGCAAAGGCCAATAATACAAAAATTGAATTGGACTTTGATGACGATATTCCATCACATCTTTTGGGAGATCCCTTAAAGCTTTCCCAGATTTTCATAAACCTTATAGGCAACGGAATAAAATTCACCAAAGGCGGTGTAGTAACCGTAATTACAAAACTTGCGAGAAAAGAGGAAGAGAATTTAACCGTTTATTTTGAAGTAAAGGATAGTGGAATCGGAATAGACCCTGAAAGACAGCTCACTATTTTTGACAGCTTTGAACAAGGCTCAATTCAAATAAACAGGGAATATGGCGGTACCGGTCTAGGACTTACCATTGTTAAAAGTCTGCTGGGCCTATTTGGCAGCAAAATTGAACTTAAGAGTGTATTGGGTGAAGGAAGTTCCTTTTTCTTTGAAGTGGACTTAAAAAGTAAGGATGACCTTATTGATGATATTCCATTCGAAATCACCGAAGTAGAATACGATTTTGAGGGGCTCCATATATTGATTGTGGAGGACAACAAAATCAACCAGGTGATAACCAAAAAAATGTTGAGCAAAAAGGAAATTACCTCTGACATCGCCAATAATGGTCTTGAGGCTGTAGCCATGGTAAGAAAAACGGATTACGACTGTATCCTAATGGATATCCATATGCCAGGAATTAGTGGAGAAGAAGCCACTATAGAAATAAGAAAATTTAATAGACTGGTTCCAATTATTGCACTTACCGCAATTTCCTTGGATGACAGTTTGGAAAGTTTTTACGCGGCTGGTTGTAATGATGTGGTTACCAAACCTTTTAAACCAGAGGTATTCTATTCTAAAATAGGAGAGAACATCTTTGATATTAAAAAAAAAATTGAAGCTTAAAGATTAGTTAAGCTATCATTTAGCAAATTCAACAGAACCTTTTCGCCCTCATTCAAAAATTTGTGCCTTATCCCTATATAATGCAGATTTTTTACTTTCCCTTCTAAACGCACATAATCCTTTTCGGTCGTAAGTACCATTCCCTTTGTATTAAACATGGCCATTTCCTTTTCCGAAAAAAAATGATGGTCCTGGTAGGCCAAATGTTCGAACTCAATTCCCCTATGTTTTAGAAAACTTACCAAGGGCTTTGGGTCGGCTATCCCGGTAACCAAGGTAACCTTTGTACTTTTCAGCTGGGCCAAACTTATCTCCCCAGACCCTCCCTTTAAGGAAGTGTCATAATCCAGAAAACTAAAAATAACCTTCTGGCTTGGAGCAGGTCCTAATTTTTTTAGAATTCTGTGTTGCTCCATAGCACTCAAATCTTGGGGGCATTTGGTAACAACTATAATATTCGCTCGTCTGGCTTCACGTTTGCTATCCCTTAAATTCCCGGTTGGCAAATACCAATCATCAACATACAAATTAGCATAAGAAGTCAATAACACATATTGATCACATTTTACTTTTCTATGCTGAAAGGCATCATCCAAAAAAATAACATCGGGGCCAACCGTTTTCTCCAAAGTAGAAATTCCATGCTGCCGGTCCGCATCAACCGCCACAAAGGCGTTGGAAAATTTTTTATATATCTGATAGGGCTCATCCCCTAAATCAGCTACACTTACCCCAGGCTCCGCCAATAAATAACCTTTTGACTTTCTTCCATATCCCCTACTTAAAATCGCTATTTTAAATTGCTGCGGCACATGGGACAACAAAAACTCTATCATTGGGGTTTTACCGGTACCACCAACACTAAGATTACCCACACATATGGTTTTGGTAGCATAAGATCTTGACCGGAACAGGCCAGTGTCATAACAATAATTACGCAGGTATACGACCATTGCGTATATGAGTGATATAGGAAAGCCTAATTTTCTTAGTAGCTGCATTAGAACGAAAATATAATATTTTATCTTTGGAAGACCATAAATTTTAAAAATGATCATAAAACAAGTTATCGATACACTGGAAGAATTGGCACCACTGAATTATGCTGAAGATTTTGACAATGTTGGACTATTGGTGGGAAATGCAAATAATGAGGTAAAGGGTATCCTTGTTACATTGGACACCTTGGAAAATGTAGTGGACGAGGCCATTGCCAAAAAGTGCAATCTGATTGTTAGTTTTCACCCTATTATTTTTGGAGGCCTAAAGAAAATTACGGGTGCCAATTACGTACAAAGAGTAGTAATTAAAGCTATCCAGCATGATATTGCCATATATAGCATGCATACGGCCCTAGACAATAACAACAAAGGCGTAAATGCCAAAATCTGTGAAATATTGGGCTTACACAATACAAGCATTTTAATCCCGCAAACAGGCACCATTAAAAAGCTGACCACCTATGTGCCCCAAGCGCATGCCGAAGCCCTTAAAACAGCTCTATTTAATGTTGGGGCAGGAAATATCGGCAATTACAGCAACTGTAGTTTTACAATGGATGGCACAGGAAGCTATCAAGCCAATACAGGAGCCAATCCCTATATGGGCAAAATTGGCGAAACCCACTATGAGCGCGAATCACAAATAAGCATTACCTATGCCAAGGCGAATGAACAAAAAGTGCTAGCGGCACTTTTTAGCAACCATCCTTATGAAGAAGTGGCTTATGAAGTGCAAACTTTAGAAAATAAAAACCAAAATATTGGCATGGGTATGGTCGGAAATCTCGAAAAATCGATGGGCGAAGAGGAATTTTTTGATTTTCTGAAGGAAAAAATGAACGTTTCCTGTATTAGACACTCTAATTTTTTGGATAAAAAAATAACTAAAGTTGCGGTTTTGGGCGGAAGCGGTTCCTTTGCAATATCTGCTGCAATGTCCGCCAACGCTGACGTATTTGTCACATCAGATCTAAAATATCATCAATTCTATGAGGCGGAAGGGAAAATACTTTTGGCCGATATTGGGCACTATGAAACAGAGCAGTTTACAAAAAATCTCTTAGTTGATTATCTTACGAAAAAAATTCCTAATTTTGCAATCTCTTTATCGGAGAGCAAAACAAATCCCATCAAGTATTTTTAAATATGGCAACAAAGACAGAAACAACAGTAGAAGAAAAGTTAAGAGCACTATATGATTTGCAATTAATTGATTCTAGAGTTGATGAGATAAGAAATGTTAGAGGAGAACTTCCTCTAGAAGTAGAAGATTTGGAAGACGAGGTACTTGGCCTTAAAACAAGAATGGATAAGCTTAAAACCGATCTTGAAACTATCAACTACGAAATAGGCGCCAAGAAAAATCTTATTGATGAAGCCAAAACCTTGATCAAAAAATACGCGGAACAACAAAAGAATGTCCGTAACAGTAGAGAATTTAATTCCTTGACCAAAGAAGTAGAGTTCCAGGAACTTGAAATTCAATTGGCCGAAAAAAATATTAAAGAGTTCAAGGCCCAAATAGACCAGAAGAAAGAGGTTATATCCTCTACCAAGGAGCGTTTAGGCGAAAGGGAATCTCACCTTAAGCACAAAAAAAGTGAGTTGAACGCTATTTTGGCCGAAACGGAGAAAGAAGAAAAGGCACTTTTGAAAAAATCGGAAGAATACCAATCACAAATTGAAGACCGTCTGGTAAAGGCCTACACTAGAATCAGAAATAACGTTAAAAATGGTTTGGCAGTAGTTCCAATCGAAAGAGGTGCTTCCGGTGGTTCTTTCTTTACCATTCCACCACAAGTTCAAGTGGAGATAGCTTCCCGCAAAAAAATTATTAGCGATGAACACAGTGGAAGAATTTTAGTAGACCCTGTTTTGGCCGAAGAAGAACAAGAAAAAATGAAAAAGTTGTTCTCTAAATTATAGAACAAGTAGTTATAAAAAAATAGAGCCATCTTATGAAGATGGCTCTATTTTTTTATATACACTTCAGTCCAACGCCTACAAAAGACTCAGGATTTTTTGATCTACTTCTTCACTGTCCCAAATTTCCTCTATATTGGGAATTTGCATTATTTGCTTCATTATTTTTTCTTGAGCATCACCATTAGCCAAAGCATCTACATAAGGTTTATCTGAAAACGTAACCCTAGAATAGGCCGGAACCCATTTCTCGGGATATTTCTTGGCAAACCGCTTTTCAATCTTTTTCTGCAATATAAAATTAGGGTCGGCCGTCATACTGCTCATTTCCATAAAATTCCGGTAACTTAATTCCGCTATGGCATCTGCATTGGGCTTCCGTTCGGTTTGATAAGTACTAAATATTTTCTCCCAATCATCCCCAAATTCGGCAATGATCTTATCTAAAGCGTATATATCTTCAAAGCCGGCATTCATGCCCTGCCCATAAAACGGCACAATGGCATGTGCAGAATCGCCCACCAATGCTACCTTGTCCCAGTAAGTCCAAGGATAGCACTTAATGGTAACCAGTGCACTTGTGGGATTTTTAAAGAAATCTGTAGTAAGGTCTTCAATGACCGGGGCAACATTTGGAAAATAAGTGTTAAAGAAATGTTTGGCCTCATCCTTAGTGTTTATTTTCTCAAAGGAAACCTCGCCTTCAAATGGTAGGAACAAAGTACAGGTAAAACTTCCATCCATATTGGGCATGGCAATGAACATAAACTTGCCCCTTGGCCAGATATGGAATGAATGTTTATCCAATTTATGGGTACCATCTTCATTTGCAGGTATGGTAAGCTCCTTGTAGCCTACATCTATAAATTCTTGAACGTAATTAAACCTACTCCTACGTTGCATCTTGTGCCTAACTCGCGAAAAAGCACCGTCGCATCCAAAAACAATATCGTACAAATACTCCTTCCACTCCCCTTTCTCCGTAGCTCCCGTATATATTTTTCCTTCGGGAAGGTCTATATCCCACACCTTTTCCTCAAAATGAAAATCCACCCCGGCCTCCTCGGCCAAATCGATCATTTTACGATTTAATATGCCTCGTGAAATAGACCAAATGGCCTCCCCTTCCTTTCCATATTTTTGATAATACTCCGGTTCCCCTGCAAGATGGATAGCGCGCTTGTCCAATGGTATTGCAATTTTCTTCACTTCATCCTCAATTCCCACCTCCCTTAGGGCCTTCCAGCCCCTATTACTCATGGCCAAGTTTATAGATCTACCAGAAAATTCTACATTTCGGATATCCGGTCTACGATCATAAACGGTGATGTGGTGGCCTAACTTCCGAAGGTAAATCGCTAATAATGATCCTACTAATCCCGAACCGATAATAGCAATGTTTTTAGGAGTTTGTGTCATACTAATACAAATAGGAAAAAGGATATGTTAAGGTAATAAATGTAGTAAAATAAAGTTACTTGAATATAACAGTTTTAATATCATAACAAAACACTGGCGATTCTTATATTTCCAAACCTAACCGTACCAGCAAGAGAAAAAATAATTTTTTTCCGATACTGACATCCAAACCTCATATTTACTTCGTATATACTACATACCGCTTCGGCGTCCATATATAAAAAAGTCCTTCACATTAGGTTTGTGAAGGACTTTTCCCTTTATATATAATATGTAATAAAATACATTATAATCCAACTAAGAGCGGCTATTCCAAAATTCCGTCCACTATACCATAGGCTATGGACTCTTCAGCGTTCATCCAAAAATCTCTATCGAAATCCTTCATTACCTTTTCAAAATCCTGTCCACAATTATCTGCCAATATTTTAGCACTCAACTCACGTGTTTTGATAATCTCTTTGGCCTGGATCTCAATATTGGATGCCTGTCCCCTGGCACCACCACTAGGCTGATGGATCATTACCTGGGCATGTGGCTGTATAAAACGTCTTCCCTTCTCCCCTACGGATAACAAAATAGACCCCATAGATGCCGCCAAACCGGAGCAGATGGTAGAAACCGGACTCTTTAATGATTTAATGGTGTCGTACATGGCAAAACCAGAAGTAACATAACCCCCGGGGCTATTTATGTACAATTGAATTTCTTTGTTGTTTTGCATATCCAAATACAATAAACGATCGATCACATGTTTAGCGGTATCATCATCTACCATTCCCCATAAAAATACTTTTCTTTCGTCAAGCAGTTTTTCGTCTATTGCTTCTTGTATCTTTCCTTTTTTTGAACTCATTTTTTGATTTCTTATTAAGTTTCAAAAATAATGAATTTATTGGGAATTACGGCAGGTAAATTAATGTGCAGCGCATTCAATTAATCCATGCAAAGACATAGACGCCAATTATACAAAAGAATAATGTGGAATAGTGGGATTCCAAATGAAGGATGGCTGACACCAAATATGCCATCTTACCCCCCATTAACCCCAATTTAAAAATAGAAAAAACGAATAATGTATCTAAGCAATCTTAAAGATTCTGCCAAAAACCTACTATCTTTATCTTTGAAAAAAACCACAAATGAAAAACTCACTACTAACAGTTTTATGCCTAACACTGTTCATATCAGCTTGCAAAACGGATAAAAAACCAAAGGTTGCCGATTTAAAAATGGAACTATCTATTTTGGATAAAGTGGCAAATGCACACGGGTTTAATCAATTTAAAAATGTAAAAGAGATTGCCTTTACTTTTAATGTAGATCGCGCTGACAGCCATTCTGAACGCCGCTGGGTATGGAATACTATCACTAACGACGTACAATCCATTAACAAGGGAGATACCATTTCTTACAACCGCAGCAACATGGACAGCACGGCCACGAAAGTAAATAGTGGTTTTATAAATGACAAATATTGGCTCATGGCCCCCTTTAATCTTTCTTGGGACAAGAGCAATATCACCTATGACCATCAAAGCGACGTGCCCGCCCCGATAAGTAAAAATCCAATGCAAAAATTAACCATTGTCTATGGCAATGAGGGTGGATATACTCCTGGTGATGCCTATGATTTTTATTTTGGAAGTGATTATATGATCAAGGAATGGGTTTTTAGAAGAGCCAATCAACCAGAACCATCCATGACAACCACTTGGGAAAATTACGTAGACATAAACGGCCTCAAAATCGCAGAAATGCACAAAAATGAAGATGGAAGTTTTAAGTTGTACTTTACCAACATCAAAGTAACCTCAAAAACCCCATAAAGCCTTCCGCAATTACCTTCTTCTCCTATACAAGCCATAGGTAGCGCCTAGTACTAAAATGGCGCTTACCATTAATATTACAAAAGTATACTTTAAGGAATAACTTTCGGCCACAAAACCAAGAACTACGGGACCTAGCAAGAACCCTGCATATCCCGTACCGGCTATAAAGGAAACTCCCTGTGAGGAATCTACCCCTTTGACCGTACCCCCTATCCTAAAAAGTTCGGGAATAATCACCGAATAGCCTAATCCTATGAAAGCAAATCCTGCAATGGCCATATAGGTATGTGTAGCAAGTACAAAAAGAAAGCCGATAACAGCTATGAAAGCTCCTAGAGCCACCACTTTTACAGAACCTATAGATGCGCTGATACTATCTCCCAAGAACCTGCCCAAGGTCATCATGGCGGAAAACGCCAAAAATCCCGTACCGATCAATGTTTCGGGTGCCATACTTATCTCCTGTAAAAACAGTCCACTCCAATCTACAATGGCTCCTTCCCCGCCCATCGCAATAAATGAGATGATACCAAGTATCAGAAGCGGTTTAAACAGTTTTAGACTAAAGGGTTCCTTCTCTACAGGTGCAGCTACGATATCCTTATAATGTTTACGGAAAATATAATTAACAATAAAAACCAATATAACGGCGTATAGCATATGCAAGGCCGGACTATTTATAGTAAATATTAGAAAACTGCCCAAGCCCGCCAATACACCACCAAGGCTAAAAAAACCATGGGATGCGGACATAAAGTTCTGTTGATCTTCCTTTTCAATTTCGGTAACCAGGGTATTCATAGCAATATCGGTAAAGCCATTTCCGGCTCCCAATAAAAAAAGTGCCCCCATTAAAGAATAATAATTAGGCGCCAACAATGGGAATAGGGCCGCCAAACAACTGAACATTATACCATACCATGTGGCCTTCCCCACCCCTAACCTATTAATGATTTTTGCAGCTACTGGGAATACGACAAATACGCCCAAGGCCAAAAAAAAGAGTGCTATACCCAAATCGGCCTTATTGATATCCAATTTCTCCTTGACCGTAGGTATATATATGGCCCAGGTACCAAACAATATATTTATACTGGCAAAGACCCAAGAAGGCGCAAAATATCTGGGATTTGAAAGAATAAGACGAAGTGACTTCATAAATGTTTTAGCAGATATTGGGTTTTAATTTTGCCCCTTAGACTGAATTCCAGATTTTAAAACTTGACCAAAATTATACATATCTGCAAAGGAACAATAAAAAGGTGCCGGTGCCAAGCGAATTACATTGGGCTCCCTCCAATCCGTTACAACTCCGTTTTCCATTAAAAAATTAAACAGCTCTTTACCTTGTCCATGTAATAAAACAGAAAGCTGACAACCGCGATCCTCGGGAGTGATGATTTCAAACGACCCTTGGGTCTCCTTATCTATTTCTTGGAGAATAAACTCCAAATAAGAAACAATGAGCTTCCTTTTGGCTATAAGTACCTCCATGCCAACCTCAGCGAACATTTCCAGAGAGGCCAAATAAGGAGCTAGTGAAAGCACTGGGGGATTACTAACCTGCCAAGCATCGGCATTTTCCATGGGTTCAAACTCGGGCTTCATTAAAAATCGAGTGTCTTTCTTTGTTCCCCACCAGCCTTCAAATCGGGGAATATCGCTCCTGTCAAGATATTGCTGATGTACAAAAATACCCGCCGCATTTCCAGGTCCACTGTTCATATATTTATAACTGCACCAGGCCGCAAAGTCAACTCCCCATTCATGAAGTTTTAGAGCAACATTACCAACACCATGGGCCAGATCCCAGCCCACAAAGGCTCCTTGACTTTTGGCCGATTTTGTAATGGCCTCCATATCAAAGACCTGACCGTTATAGTAATTTACACCACCTATGAGTACGAGCGCCAGTTCATCCCCAACCTCATTAATCTTATCTATGATATCCTGGGTATACCAAAAATTCTCGCCCGATCTTTTCTTTACCGCTACAATTGTATTTTCTGGATCCAAACCATGAAATTTAACCTGACTCGTCAACATATATTGATCTGAGGGAAATGCCTTTTCCTCACAAATGATCTTAAATCTTTTCTTGTTGGGCCTGTAAAAAGAGACCATGAGCATATGTAGGTTTACCGTTAAGGTATTCATCACCGACACTTCTTCAGGCTTTGCCCCTACCACTTTTGCCAATGGTACCGCCAAACGCTCATGATAATCCCACCACGATTTTTCCGCATGAAAATGGCCCTCTACCGCCAATTCTTTCCAATCGTTCATGATATCATCCACGAACTTTTGGGTGCGCTTAGGTTGTAGTCCTAGAGAATTACCGGTAAAATAAATAACATCCTTGCCTTTCGTCTTAGGAAAATGGAATTCGCCACGGTATTTCTTAAGGGGATCAACCGCATCCAATTGTTGGGCAAACACTAACGAATTTTGAAATTCCATATCCTTAATTTTGTGCTAAAATACAACTTACGTATATAAGGCATATACCCCAAATCTATAATTTGATCAATCCACATTTACCCTCATTTCCAAAATATGCTTTTTAAACCCCACTTTCTCATAGGCCCTAATGGCGGGTAGATTATCATTGTACACTGTAAGCCTTATTTCATGAATACCCTGAGCTTTTGACCATTGGACCAAGGCATCTACAATAGTCTTGTTAATGCCTTTACCGCGGTAATCATTATGGGTATACATAAACCCAAGATAGGTGTATTTCTTATGATCTAAATAAGGCTTTGCATCCCGTATAAGTGCATAGCCCGAACCTATAATTTTGGAGTCTTCCTCTGCCACCATTACCTCGGCCTCATTGGATAATATCAATTGGCGAAGGTCATAATAACTGATCGGGTCCTTGTCCAGAGTCTCGTCAAAAGGCCTTTCGGCACGTATAATTTCCTGCTCAAAGGCCAATAGGATATTTAAATCGGCCAAAGTGGCCATTCTTACTGCAAATTGTTGCATGATTACTATATTTGGAGACCTAAATATACAAAGTAAAGCTGATGCATTTCTTATCTTCTATATTGGAACAATATATTGCCGACCATTCTCAATCGGAACCTGAATTACTTCAGAAACTTACACGCGAAACCCATTTAAAGGTAATTCAGCCCAGAATGATCACCGGACATTTTCAGGGTCGTGTACTGAGCCTTTTATCCAAAATAATAAATCCCAAGAATATTTTGGAAATCGGCACCTATACTGGCTACTCCGCCTTGTGTTTGGCTGAAGGTCTGCATAAAGAGGGAACACTGCACACTATTGACATTAATGAAGAGTTGCATGCCATGCAAAGGCGGTATTTTGACGAAGGTGGTTATGGATCTCAAATTGTACAACACACCGGTGATGCACTGAAAATTATACCCGACCTGGAGGCTGTTTTTGATCTGGTTTTTATTGATGCCGAGAAAGTGAGCTATGACCAATATTTTGAAGCTGCCTTAAAAAAATGCCGTTCAGGAAGTGTTATATTATCAGATAATGTGCTTTGGTCCGGTAAGGTGGTGGAGCCTTTAAATCCAAAGGACAAGGCTACAAAAATTTTAATGGATTACAACGGGAAGTTAAAAGAAGATCCCAGAGTAGAAACCGTTCTTTTGCCCATTAGGGACGGACTTACACTAAGTAGGGTTATATAGTCTGGTTTTTGTTACTTTCATTCGGATCAAGGGCATGGTAAAAAACATCTCATTATTATTGTTGTTTTATTAAACGCAATTGACCTCCCCCTAACCCTCCCGCTACAACTGCGGGACAGGCTCTCCCAAGGAGGGGGGATATTATTCTGAGCAGCAAGTTCAAGTCGATTATCAAGTGAAATTCCCTCCCCTTGGGGGAGGTCTAGGGTGGGGAGCCGTTAGCTGTTGTGCCCAAAAGGAGTTTTCTCTAGGCGACATAATCATTTCAAGGTCATCCCAATTAGCAAATTTTGCAAAAATGTTAAGTCAACCAATGACTTAATAGCCGAAAGACATAAGGCAAAAGAGATAAGCCAGTAGTCAAAAATGGCAAGTAATAACCACAGCAAGGGCTCCTTCCCTTGGATAAGGGAAGGTGGATCCTCCGCTAGCTGCGGAGGAGACGGA
>NZ_PHQQ01000022.1 GCF_002909235.1 Arenibacter catalasegens | reverse complement strand
TTCTTCAACTAATTGAAGCTTAAAAGAAATGGAGTAATCTTTTTGGGTACGCCTGGTATACCCCACATTTTCTGATGTTTTCATTACACTAAGTTTTTAGTGTATCACTATTTCAGGACGGGACATTAGGTTTTAACCTTGGTTAAATTCTTGTAATCTTGGCTCCGATGGCACGCAAGCGCGTATCAATATTTTCGTAACCCCGATCGATCTGTTCTATATTGTGGATGGTAGAAGTGCCTTTGGCAGACAAAGCTGCTATCAACAAAGAAACACCCGCTCTAATGTCTGGGGACACCATTGTGGTGGCCTTTAAACTGGATTGAAAGTTGTGTCCAATAACGGTTGCTCTATGTGGGTCACAAAGGATTATCTTAGCGCCCATATCGATCAATTTATCTACAAAGAACAATCGGCTCTCAAACATCTTTTGATGAATTAGAACTTCACCTTTAGCTTGAGTAGCCATCACTAGGATAATACTTAATAAATCTGGCGTAAGACCAGGCCACGGTGCATCTGCCACCGTTAAAATGGAACCATCTATATAATTTTGGATCTCATATCCATCCTTATGTTCTGGAATAACGATATCGTCTCCCTTGCGCTCCAATTGAATTCCCAGCTTTCGGAACACTGTAGGAATCTGACCCAAATCGTCCCAACTAACATCTTTAATTGTTAAATGACTTCTGGTCATAGCGGCCAATCCGATCCAGCTGCCAATCTCTATCATGTCCGGTAACATTCTGTGATCCGTGCCACCAAGACTATCAACACCATTAATCTCCAATAAATTGGAACCTATACCTGTGATTTTGGCCCCCATTCTATTCAGCATCTTACATAATTGCTGTAAATAGGGTTCACAAGCAGCATTGTAAATGGTAGTCTTACCTTCCGCCAAGACCGCCGCCATAACAATGTTGGCCGTTCCGGTAACAGAAGCTTCATCCAAAAGCATATAGGTGCCCTTGAGCTTTTTGGCTTCCACACCATAAAAGTGTTCTTCTTTATTGTATCTAAACTTGGCCCCCAATTTTATAAAACCTTCAAAGTGGGTATCCAAACGTCTACGCCCAATTTTATCGCCACCCGGCTTGGGTATATACCCTTTGCCAAAACGTGCCAATAAAGGCCCCACAAGCATAATAGAACCTCGCAAGCCTCTACCATCCTCCTTAAATTGGGCCGATTGTAGGTAATCCAAATTAATATCATCGGCCATAAAAGTATATGACCCCTGACCTTTCTTTTGAATTTTTACACCCAAATCCTCCAACAAGGATATTAGTTTGTTTACGTCTACAATATCAGGGATATTGCTAATAGACACTTTTTCTGAAGTAAGTAGTACGGCACAGAGTATTTGTAATGCTTCATTCTTTGCCCCTTGCGGTGTAATTTCACCATGTAATTGATGACCACCTTCTATTTTAAATGTTCCCATTAAAGTGTGAGAAGATTAGTACCGTTTTTTACCGCGGTTTTGATTTCTTTGCGTTTTTTTACCAGTATTGGTCCTTGGTGTTTTAGCAACACGGTTCTTAAGGAATTGTCCACTTTCAGTCAAGTTTTCACCCTCCTTGGCTAGGTCTATTTGACCATCGCTCAACTCGAAAAGGTGTTTAAATATAGCCTTGTCATCCACCGTATCCTTGTTCCAATTTAGGTAACACTTTTTCATATGATTGGCAATGGCATATTCCAATCCATCGCGCATATCGCCCTTTTCCCATTTTACGGCCACATCGATCATACGTTTAATGTTGTTACCGTAAAACCTATATTTTGGAAAATTTTGGGGATATTCCAAAGGTTCAGGACGCTTTTGCAAAGTTTCCTGAGAGGTAATTGGAAATGGAGATTCCACGTTCAATTTAAAATCGGACATGATAAACAATTGGTCCCATAATTTATGTTGAAAGTCGGGAACGTCCCTTAAATGTGGCTGAATATTACCCATAACACTTATTATGGCTTGTGCCACACGGTTTCGTTCCGCATCGTCCTCTATGGAAATGGCATGATCCACCATTTTCTGGAAATGACGGCCATACTCGGGTATAATGAGCTTTGATCGCTCAGTATTGTATTCTAAGTTTTCTACTAAATTCAATTTGAAATATTTATTGCTATTGATTTATGATAAGGAAGTATTCTTATAACGTCTGCAAATTAACAAAATTATGCAAGAAATACTATTTTAGAGTGATATAACCCCTTTTATCTCCCCTACTTCCTTGTATTTGCCAATTACTGCATCTGGATTTTTAAGGTTCACAGTAATGGATAAGCTAGTGTATTTAGCGTTTTTAGATTGTTTCGATTCGATAACCGCTCCGGTATTATCAAAAATATCTTGAATCTGTTTTATTTTTTCCGTATCGGTAGGCACAATAAACTTGTACAAATAATTGGACGGCCATTTACTGGTTTCCGCCAATTGTTCCTTCAATCTGTTATAAAAATCATCTGATTTATCTTGATTCATGCCAATGTTTTTGCAAATATATAAAGTATCATTGGCAATTTTTTAATCTTAGGGGTATTTCATTACTTTGCAAAACCATTTTATGCAAGTTTTTGCACAACCTAAAAGGACATTATTTGAATATCGAAAAAATAGTTATCACGGGTGGGCCCAGTACTGGAAAGACTTCCATCATAGAAATGATTGAAAAGGAAGGCTTTTTTTGTTTCAATGAGATATCGCGGGAAATTACACTGCAAGCAAGGAAAGAAGGAATTCCCCAGTTATTTATTTCGGACCCATTGTTGTTTAGTGAACGAATAATTGCCGGTAGAATAAATCAGTTCAAAGCCGCCGAAGATGTTAATCATCCAATGGTATTCTTTGATCGTGGCATTCCTGACGTTGTAGCCTATATGGATTGTTTTGGACAAGCTTACGGCAACCATTTTGTAGATAGCTGTAAAAACTATAGGTACGACCATGTATTTTTACTTCCCCCTTGGAAGGAAATACACCAGTCCGATAATGAACGTTATGAAAATTATGATGAAGCCGTTCGTATCCATACTTATTTGGAAAAAGCATACACCACATATGGCTACAAAATTATAAATGTTCCCAAAGAAACCGTAGAAGGAAGGGTTACCTTTATACTTAATAAAATAAAAAATCTATAGTGCAGCAGCACCCTAAGGATATATTACAGCAATTTTGGGGCTTTCCGGATTTTAAAAATTCACAGGAAAAGATTATAAACGCCGTTTTGGATGGGCAGGACGTTATGGCCTTGCTTCCCACAGGAGGTGGTAAATCTTTATGCTATCAAATACCGGCATTGGCCCGTGATGGTCTTTGTATTGTGGTATCCCCTTTAATAGCTTTGATCAGGAACCAAGTAGAGACCCTAAAGAAATTGGGAATAAAGGCGATTGCCCTTACTGGAGGTATTTCCTTTGACGAAGTGAACAACCTGTTGGACAATTGCCTCTATGGAAATTACAAATTCCTTTACCTATCTCCAGAAAGGCTACAACAAGAATTGATCCAAGAGCGCATTAGGCAAATGAACGTAAATCTAATTGCCATAGATGAGGCCCATTGCATTTCACAATGGGGCAACGATTTTAGACCTGCCTATTTAGAATGCCATATTCTAAAGGAATTGGCACCCAACGCACCTATGATTGCCTTAACGGCCACGGCAACTGGAACAGTTGTCAAGGACATTTGCCAAAATTTAAACTTGGAACAACCTTTGGTCGTCAAAGATTCCTTTTCTCGGAACAATATTACTTTTAGCGTCCTTTGGGAAGAAGACAAAAAATACCGCCTCAAAGAATTATTCGCTCAGAATAATGGTAGCGCTATAGTGTATGTTCAGAGTAGAAAAATGACAATGGAATTGGCCTATTTCCTCTCTCAACAGGGACATACATCCACCTTTTTTCATGGTGGTATTTCCAAAAAGGATAAGGATAGCAGATTAAATCAGTGGCTGGAAAACAAAGCTAAGATCATGGTGGCTACCAATGCCTTTGGAATGGGAATAGATAAGCCAGATGTGGGCCTAGTGGTACATTACCAAATCCCCGATAGTATAGAAAACTATTTTCAAGAGGCGGGCAGGGCCGGCAGGGACGGTAATGCTGCAAACGCTGTTCTTATTACCAACCAAACCGATGAAACACAGGTACGCAAGCAATTTTTAGGGGTGTTACCCGATGTTGATTTTCTAAAACTTTTATACCGAAAACTAGCCAACTATTTTCAGATACCCTTTGGGGAAGGTAGTGGTGAAACCTATCAATTGCCCTTTAATTCTTTTTGCGACATCTATAAGCTTAATTACACATTAACCTATAACGGTTTAAGGTTGTTAGACCAAAACTCGGTTATATCCCTGACAGAAGCATTCTCCCAGAAGACAACTATTCGTATGCTAGCGTCCAAGCACCATATATTTGATTACTTGGATAAAAATCACAAATCGGCACCGATCATTCAAACTATACTGAGAACCTATGGCGGAATTTTCGATTTTGACACCAAAATAAATCCCCTTCTCATTGCGCGCAAAGCCAATAACACCGAAAAGGAAGTTATCTCAGTGTTGAAAAAATTGGAAAAAGATGAAATTATTGAGTATCACGCACAACACAACGATCTGGAAATTACCTTTCTGGTGCCAAGGGAAGATGAACGAACCATCAATATCTTCGCTAAAAAAATAAAGCAAATTCAGCAAGTTAAAAAAGACAATGTAGATAGTATATTGGGTTATATAAAGAACAATACCCTGTGTAGAAATAGGCAATTGTTGAATTATTTTGGCGAAACGAACCAGGATGACTGTGGAAAATGTGATGTCTGTATTCAGAAAAATCCTATTGGTAATGATGTATTAAGAATCATAGAACAGGACATATTGCAAATTCTAATGGTGAAAAAGGAAAATTCCAGAGGCTTGATAAAATTATTGACCTATAAGGAAAGTTCTGTTATTTTGGCAATACAGCGGCTGTTGGAAGATAGAAGAATAAAAGTGAATACGATAAACCAGTATGAAATAATCGAAAGATGAACAAACCTCGAATAGTGTTTATGGGCACCCCGGATTTCGCCGTGGCCATTTTGGATAAGCTAATAAAAAGTGACTGTAATATTGTTGGTGTCCTTACTGCCCCCGACAAACCTGCTGGCCGGGGAAGAAAACTGAACGAATCCGCGGTTAAGGCTTTTGCCAAGGAACACCACTTAAATATCTTACAACCTACCAACTTAAAGGACCCCGATTTTATTAAGGAATTGGAAGGCTTAAATGCCGATCTGCAGATTGTGGTGGCTTTTAGAATGTTGCCTAAGGCCGTATGGGATATGCCCAATCTTGGGACCTTTAACCTTCATGCTTCCCTCCTTCCCCAATATCGTGGAGCGGCACCCATCAATTGGGCCATAATAAATGGAGAACATGAAACAGGGGTAACCACCTTCTTTATTGATGATAAAATTGATACCGGCGAAATTTTACTTCAAAAGAAAACCACCATTTCTGATACCGAAACGGCAGGAACCTTACATGATAAGTTAATGTACCTTGGGGCCGACCTGGTATTGGAAACCATAAATAAAATTGAAAGTAAGGAAATAGTGCCTTCCAAGCAGCAAGAAGACAAAGCTCTAAAGGAAGCACATAAACTTCATAAAGAGACCTGTGAAATAGACTGGAAACAAGATATCGCTACAGTTTACAATTTTATTAGAGGACTTAGCCCCTATCCTACTGCTTGGACTACCTTGTACTATGGGGAAGAAGAAATGTTCCTGAAAATTTATTTGGCCAAAGTGGATTTGGAACCACATCAATTAATAATTGGGACTGTTGTTGCCACCAAAAAAGAACTAAAGGTAGCCGTAGTGGGGGGCTTCATCAATTTATTGGAAATTCAATTGCCTGGTAAAAGAAAAATGGCCACCAAAGAGGTCTTAAATGGATTAAAATTACCGGAAAACGCCTATGTTGGTTAAACCCCCATGTTCATTGGGACTATGGAGAAACGTAAAAAACCTCCTACTTTATCAACAAACGTTTCAAGTTATCAACAAAAATGCGGATTTCCCCTTATTTTACTTGCGTTAATGGCAAATCCGTATAAATTTGTTGAAGTATTTAATTATAATTAATAACACTTAATTTATCGAAATTATGAACAAAACAGAATTAATCGATGCAATGGCAGCTGATGCTGGCATTACTAAAGCAGCAGCTAAAAAGGCATTGGAATCTTTTCTAGGTAACGTTGAAGGTTCTCTAAAAAAAGGTGGTAGAGTATCTCTAGTAGGTTTCGGATCTTGGTCTGTATCTAAAAGAAATGCAAGAGAAGGTAGAAACCCATCTACTGGGAAGACTATCCAAATTGCAGCTAAAAATGTAGTGAAGTTTAAGGCAGGAGCTGATTTGAGCGGTGCAGTAAACTAATCATAATTTTATTATACATTGAAAGCACTTCTCTAACGGGAAGTGCTTTTTTTGTACAAAACACTTTTCAGATTAACGGATTTGTTCTATTTTAGAGAAACAAGAATAAATAATATGGTTGCTGAAAAGCCAAAAAAAGGCAAACTGCTTATTGCCGAGCCTACCCTATCTGGTGATGTTTCCTTTAACAGGTCTATAGTCTTGTTGGCGGAACATAACGAGGAGGGATCTGTTGGTTTTATCCTCAACAAACCTTTGGACTACAATATTAATGACCTGGTCACTGAAATAGATATCCCTTTTCAAGTGTACAATGGTGGTCCAGTAGAACAGGACAATCTTTATTTTATCCATAAGGTTCCGGATTTAATAGTCAATAGTATTGAAATTTCTGATGGTATTTATTGGGGTGGAGATTTTGGATCTATTGTAGATTTGATCAATAATAAGGTTATCTCTGAAAATGACATCCGCTTCTTTTTGGGATATTCCGGCTGGTCCTCGCTGCAATTGGATAAAGAATTAACCTCCAAATCTTGGGTAGTGGTCAATAATGTCTATGAAAGTGCTATCATACAAAAGTCTTCCAATGCTTTTTGGAAGGAAAAGATGATGGAATTGGGGGGCAATTACCTTATTTGGTCCAATGCCCCGGAAAATCCTAATTTAAATTAAGTACAATTAGTTGAGCCTTGCAGCGGCATTCAGCTTGCCCAAAAGATCGGTAGCCACTTTAGTACCGTACTCTTTTTTCCTATATTTCGTAACGGGTTGTATACCTTTAATAGCGTTGGTAATGAACAATTCGTCCGCCTTTTGCAACTCAAAGGGTGAAATAAATGCTTCCTCAAAATTATAATTGTCCAACGAGCCTAAAATTCCGATCAACTTCTTGCGGACAATACCGTTTAAACATCCGTCTTTTAAGGAGGGGGTTTTTATCAACTGGTCCTTTACCAAAAAGAGATTGCCATTTAGCGCTTCTACCACCTTTTTTTCATTGTTGAGCAACAGACAGTTCTGGTAACCATTTTCGGCTGCATATATGCTACCTACCACATTGATCGCCTTATTGTTGGTCTTTAATGTAGAGAGCATATCCGGGTTAACATAAAAATCCTTAAACAGCTCTACTTCGTACGCCTCATTACTTAGGGTATAGAATGCAGCGTCCAATACACTGGTTTCTATGATGTAGGATACGTCATTGGTTTGGGGGAGATATAACCCGCCATTATTTCTAAATACAGTAAATCGCACTCGGGCCGGTTGATCCAAGAGCTCATTGGCATTTACGGCTGCCAATATTTGTTCTTCAAGAAATTCCATGGTAAAATTCATGGGGATTTCCATTCTTAAAATCCGCATGGAAGCCATAAGCCGAAGGTAATGATCTTCCCAAAAGAAAATCTTACCATTCACTACCCTGATCGACTCAAAAAGGGCATCGCCATAGCGCAGTGCCCTATTCTCGTGATTAAGGTAAAAAGTATTGTTAGAAAGTAAGTTTCCGTTAAAATTAACCATAAAAAAAGCCTTGAAAAATCAAGGCCAAAGATACATTTTATTCCCTTAATGCCTTAGGCGGAACCCAAAACTTGTTTCAAGCTGGAAACTTGGTTCTCCCATAGCATTTTAGATTCGTCCACTTCATCCTCATCTGCAAAATCTGTAATAAACAGGGATACATCCTTGGTTATCTCGTCTACAATGATGCGCAACTCAAAAAAACTATCATCCTCTTCCGCTACCCAGGTAAATTTTACAAATTCATCGCTTTTGCGTTTTAGTAATTTTGCTTGCTCTTCGGAGCCGTCCCAAATAAAATTGAACATTTCACCTCTGGAGTTTACGTTATCGGCGAACCATTCCGAAAGTCCAGAGGGGGTTGATATATATTGATATAGTAGTTGCGGTGAAGACTGAATTACAAATTCAACTTCATATTTTATTTTATCGCTCATTCTGAATAGTGTTTATGGCGGGCAATATATATATTTATAAATGATTAAAAAATAAAACCGAGATAATATTTTTAGCGATCTAATTTGGAAAGGACCAAAAATTAACTTTATATTTGCACCCGTTTAAAACGGCACGGCGAGGTAGCTCAGTTGGTTAGAGCGTCGGATTCATAACCCGGAGGTCGGGGGATCGTGCCCCCCTCTCGCTACCAGTAAAATCAAGTAATCCAGGAGTTTAAGCTCCTGGATTTTTTGTTAGGTACAACATAGGTACAACATTTTAAAGTTTACTTTTAAAATATTGCCTTCACTTCAAAAAGACCTATCACTAATTGTTTGGCTCTCATTTTTCTGATAGATTGGTTTTTAACCTTAGTTTATCGGTGGGATTATGCGTAAAACCTGTTTGGATGAGTCAATCGAAGAGAAGCATTTGCACCGGATAAAAGTGCGCATAGCAAACTAGATACTTAAAATCGCTTCCATTGTTATTAAATTTATTTTTTATTTTTTCCTGATGGCTACTGGATCCAAAGCCGGACTTATAGAAAAGATATGACACTCTCTAAAGCGCCATACCTTGGTTTTATTTCCAGATAAATCGGAATATTGTAGATAGGGCGACAAAACCACTTTACTTACCGCAAAAGGCTTTAAAATAAGTTGCAGCCGGTTACTGGAATCCTATGACCTGGAAGTAGGAGGTAATTTGGCGGACATGTTCTTTAAATTTAGGGCAATACCAACACAACAATAACCCCTTAACCCCAAAGGAAAAGGATTTAAAAAGACTTGGCGAAATAAATACTATGGTATGGAGGTTGGTGGAAGAGTTTGGGTTGGTGTAAATAACTTAGGATTTTTGCCGGGTAATATTTCTCATTTAGATGTACCACTTTCTTAACACGATCATAGTTGCAGAAGTGGTTTACGTGCAGGGGATCGACTTAAGCAGGCTGTTTATGGAGCCTTTAGGAGAACTGGTTTTGATTGGATCTGCTGGTAAAAAATGGTCAGATAGCTTTGGAAGGCATCCTTGATCGTCTTGAAAGTGACAAGGGAGGGTTTCCTTCCCCCTTTCTTAAGGTACTTTTTTAGATTGAAAGCGATTGCCGCCATGAGCATGACCTTATGTGCACCGGCTTTGCCCAGTACGCCTATTTTCCTTAAGACGTGTATAATTAATTGCTTGGGTCTGTTTGTACTCGGAAAATCCTGCGGATTTCCCTAAAGTATGGTTTCCTTTTACTAAATTAGTTGCGCGAGACTCGCAACTAAACCATACACCAACCGTTGCTAGTAATTGTGACCCACAATAAACAGATTAATATTTTAAATGATTAACTTAATTTATATCCTTATAAATCAACACTATGAAAACCACTAAAATTAAACAGTACAAAAAAAACATGATTACGTTCGCCTTTGTTTTTTTAACAATCGGCTTGAATGCGCAGAGTAATGACCTTTCTGACACAGAAACTTCTTTTGCTACAACCATTGATAATAAAGATTTGAACTGGTTACCTGCCCCAGATTTCTTTCCGGGTTGTTCCTTTACAATACTTCATGGCGATATATCTAAACCTAATTTGGATTTTTTCTTTAAAATTGAAGCTAATACCGAAGTTGTAAATCATACACATAATTCACCAGAACGAATGATTTTAATTTCAGGAGATTTGGAGGTTGAATACGAAGGGGAAAATCCTGTGGTATTAAAAGCTGGCTCTTATGCTTATGGCCCTGCAGGAAAGCCACATAAAGCAAAATGCCTAGATAATGGCTCTTGTGTTTTATTTGTCGCTATGGTGGACCCTTTTGATGCAGTGCCTACTATAAAAAAAGATTAAGGTAGTTTGTAAAATCCGTACAATAAAAAAAGCAACTACTTGCAACAATGTTTAACCGCAATTACGGTGGATTCGATTACGTCCGAATCCACTCGGAATTACTAAGGCCAGTTGTTAACCGAAAAACACTAACTTAAATCCCGTAATTGACGGTTATACGAGACCGTTAGCAGCCATTAAATCATGACCTACTCTTTACTCTTAAACGAATTAAGACGCATAGTTACATTCCCTGACAAAGATTTTTTGAAGGCAATTCCTTTGCTTGAGAGGATTCAGGTAAAGAAGGGAGAACACCTGTTAAAAGCAGGAGACATCTCGAGGAAAGTGTATTTCATAGAGGAAGGATGTTTGCGACAATACCTTATTAACAGTAATGGCGAAGAGAGGAATATCTATTTCAAAGTAGAATGTGGCTGGTGTAGTGAGTTGGTAAGCTTTTTAAATAATTCGCCAACAGAGTTAAACATCCAAGCCCTTGAGGACAGTCAACTATTAGCCATAAATCAAAAGAACTGGATATATGCGGTGACTCATATTCCCCCTTTTACCATGTATTTTATAAAGGCACAGCAGGAAACAAATTACATGCTAAAAAAGCGATTAGGAGAAGCTACAGTTGAAACTCCTGAAGAAAAATATACGCGCTTTCTTAACGAAGAATCACACCTGCTCCAGCGTTTACCTTTGTTTCAAATTGCATCATACCTCGGGATGACACCAGAAACATTGAGCCGCATTCGAAAAAAAATAGGTTCAAAGTAATTTCTTGATTCAAATCAAGGGTCTGACCATTTCTTGCCGGTATCTTGCAACCTAATCAACTAAAGAAACCAGCAATCATGGAAAACAATACAATTAGAATTGGACAAACCACAATTGATTTCTTGTTGGAAGCATCTGACACAAATGGATCAGTAGCCATGTTTGAATTTAGCGTACCTACTGGAGCCAGAGTGCCTCCTCCTCATTATCATGAACACTATGATGAAACGATTTACGGGTTGGAAGGAGTAATCACATTTACTGTTGAGGGCAAACCCATCGACATTGCCCCAGGAGAATCTTGCTTTATTCCTCGGGGTGCAGTGCATGGGTTTAAAAATCGTACTCAAGAAAATGCTAAGGCTTTGGCTGTAATTTCACCCGCTCTTATAGGACCCAATTTCTTCAAAGAGTGTGCAGAAATCGTAAACGCTGGCGGACCTCCTGATATCAAACAGCTCAAAATGGTAATGACTCGGCATGGTTTGGTGCCAGTGATCCCAAAACTCATTTACCTCTTACTCATTATCGTAAACACTATAAAGAAACTATTTACTCATTAGAAGGCGTCATCACCTTTACCGTTAAATGGTTAGTGCCGGTACATTTCACTCTAAACAACTAAAGAAAAATATCATGAAAAATGACACAATCACAGTAGGACAAGTAACCATTGACTTTTTACTGGAAAGCGCTGATACAAACGGTTCCGTATCCATGTTTGAATTTGGCGTTCCGGCAGGAGCCAAAGTTCCCCTTCCTCATTATCATGAACATTATGATGAAACTATTTACGGATTGGAGGGGATTATCACTTTTACTGTTGAGGGCAAACCTATCGACATTGCCCGTGGTGAATCCTGCTTTATTCCTCGCAGTACTGTGCACGGGTTTAATAATCTAACGCAAGAGAATTCTAGGGCTTTGGCCATAATTACTCCAGCACTTCTTGGTCCAAACTTCTTTAAAGAGTGTGCAGAAATTGTAAACGCAGGAGGACCTCCTGATGTGGAAAAGCTAAAAATAATTATGTCCCAGCATGGTTTGGTGCCTGTTCTGCCAGAGTAATCATAATGGAAAAAAGCACTTTATCTGATTCAACGTTGATAGGAATTGCCCAATTGGCAGTGGCACTTGTCGGTTTCAGCGGTGTTGTCGCGGTACTTGGGCGTAGAGCTAAAGGAGAATGGTAGCCGGAAGAGACTCTTCAGCTTCGGTCAATGGTCGAAATAAGTTGTATTGTTGTGTTTGCAGATTTAGTGCCTTTGACTCTTTAGCTGCTCTTCGATTCATATGAAACAGTTTGGCGACTGGCTAATGCCCTTATGGGTCTCTTGGCAGTTTACGGGCTAGTGGCATTTATCTTGCGCGCACGCCAAGCGTCAACGACTGTTATTTGTAACCGTGCAAACAGCCTGCATAACTACAAAGCTCACTTGCGCTTGTAAAACGTTCAAATCCGTCTGTCAAAACAACTAACATCGCAGCTGTTTTGTTCCCTATACCAGGCACCTCACGGTCAGCAACCTTGCAGCTTACTAATGGTTCAGGGCGTTACCCCTGCCCATAAGGGACTTGCACCCTCGAAATTAATTAACTACATTTCTGTAGTTAAAAAGATGCCCATGCTGGGCACACACACCGTATAAAATTAATTGCTTAAAACACGCAACTAATCTTATACCAAACGTTATGCCCAATTAAAACACCTTAAGTATATTTGACAGTGACCAGAAAATAATAGTAATTAAAACAGAGAAATCATGAATTACAAATTTGCTTATTCAATAGGCTTTCACCCATGGGAGGATGCTGAACGACACGGTCCATTCGTGAAGAAAATTACAGAAATGTTTGAGCGGGAAGAAAGTGGCAAAACTACACCTTTTGGTAAAGCCCTTGATATTGGTTGTGGTAACGGTGTGTGGGGAATTAATTTGGCTAAACGAGGATGGGATGTTACAGGTGTTGACATTGTTGACAAAGCATTGCAACGAGCTCAAGAACGGATAGAAAAAGAAAATGTAGCGGTCAAACTTGTTAAGGATGATGTAACCGAGCTTCACAACATTGGAAAAGACTTTAAGTTAATTCTAGACACTGGCACTTTCCATGGTTTGACTAGTGAACAAAAAAAAGCTATGGGTAATGCAGTTAATAATATTGCTGGTCAGGATGCAACAATTCTGCTTCTTGTATGGGATCCGAAATGGAGAGGACCTCTTCCAGGAGGTGCAAGCCGGAAAGAAATTGAGGCCTGCTTTCCGGATTGGACGATAACTCATGTGGAAGCCGCTGCTGATAAACCTGAAGCAATTTATAAAATTCTAAAAGCAAATGAACAATGGTATTGCCTTAGTCGCAAATGAAATGAAAGTTGACAAATAACTGGACAAAGGAGCTAGCTGCCTGATTAATGAAATATACTAATGCCATATAAAATTGTGAAAAATGAAAAATAACAATCTGAAAATTTTGAGTTTAGGTGGAGTGCTAGGACCTTTATTATATACGACTGTTGTATTAATCAGTGCTGGTCTTCGTCCGAACTATAGCCATGTTTCTCAATTCATGAGTGATCTGGGCGCAACAGGATCTCCAAATGCTGATTTTATGAATTATATGGGATTCATACCTTCTGGATTGATGATTGCGTCTTTTGGTATATCACTCATAATGCTCCTTTCAAACAGTCTAACTTCAAGAATAGGATCAGTTTTGGTAACCATATTCGGTATTGGTATGGTAGTGGTCGGGTTCTTTTCGTGTGACATTGGATGTCCCCGGGAGGGTTCATTAGAAAACACGATACATGATCAAATATCCGGACCAATATTTTTATCAGTCATTACAGGAATATTACTTCTTGGAATCTCGTTTCGAAAACATTCAGTATTGAAAAGATTGTGGGTCTATTCAATAATAACAAGTTTGTTATGCTTCGGATTTATGGCAGGATTAATAAACGCAATTGAATCCAATTATCTAATAGGAATTTGGCAACGAATGCTGTTGTCAACAATATTTATTTGGTGTGTGGTAATGGGTCTAAAAATATTCAAGAGCAATTTAACGGAAGGGAACGCTTAATTAGTGAGCAAATTAACTGGGCACACACAGCACCTACCCAAAAGGCGGGGTTTCGTGTTTCAAAGGCAGTTTTGTGGTAAAAGTCCCGCCCTTCGGGTAGCTGCAAACCGTTGTGACCAATAAAAACCAATCGATATGAAAATAAAAAATCTCTATCTAATTATTATCTTAATTCTAATAATTGGTTGTAAAAACAAAGAATCAAAGTCGAATGATATCTCTCAACGTCCATTTATAGGATGTGCACCAATTATAACTGATGCCTCATGGTATAATTCTGACAATAAAGCACCTATAATTGAAGGTCTCGATGTTCTCAATTTTCCGATTACTACAGAAAACAAGTTGGTACAACAATACTTTAATCAAGGACTTGTCTTAGCATATGGGTTTAATCATGCTGAGGCGGCTCGTTCTTTCTATTATGCCACTAAATTGGACCCAAATTGTGCTATGGCATATTGGGGCTTCGCCTATGTTTTAGGCCCCAATTATAATGCTGGTATGGAGGAGGATAACTATGAACGGGCATTTAAAGCAGTACAAAAAGCAATAGATTTATCTACAAATGTCACACCAATAGAAAAAGCACTTATCAACGCTCTTTCAAAACGCTATGAAAAAGAAGTAACTGGAGATAGAAGTCTGTTGGATATAGCATATGCAAATGCCATGAAAACTGTTGTACGAAATTTTCCGGAAAATGCAGATATAACCGTTTTATATGCCGAATCATTAATGGATTTACATCCTTGGGATTTATGGGACAAAGAAGGTAATGCAAAAGAGTGGACACCAGAGATCATTTCTATACTTAACAATGCATTAAATATTAACCCTAAACATTTAGGAGCACACCATTTGAATATACACGTAGTTGAAGCTTCATTTGAACCTGAAAAAGGACTATATAGTGCACAATTATTTGATGAAGGATTAGTACCTGGTGCTGGCCATTTGGTGCATATGCCTTCTCATATTTATATCCGAACAGGAGACTATCATAAAGGAAGCTTATCAAACATAAGAGCTATTAAAGTGGATAGCTCTTACATAACTGGCTGTTACGCACAGGGTGCCTATCCATTAACATTGGTTCCTCATAATTATCATTTTCTGGCTGCTACAGCTACATTGGAAGGCAACAGTAAATGGGCAATAAAGGCGGCTAATAAAGTTTCAGCAGGTGCTAACAAGCAACTAATGAAAGAACCGGGCTGGGGAACGATTCAGCATTTCTATACAATTCCTTACTACGTGAATATAAAATTTGGGAAATGGGATGATATTCTTAAAATGAAGAATGAAGATACATCATTGAAATATCCCGAAGCAGTGAGAAACTATGCTCGTGGAATGGCTTTTCTCGGAAAAAATGACATTATAAATGCAGAAAAAGAACTAAACTATTTAGAAAAGCATGCTAATGACCAAAGTCTTAAAGAAGTTAGAATATGGGAAGTAAATTCAGTATACGAACTTCTACAGATTGCTTCAAAAGTGTTGAAAGCCGAAATTTTATCCAGTAAATCTAATTATAGTGAAAGTATAAAACTATTGAAAGAGGCCATAATTATAGAGGATGGATTAACCTATCAAGAACCGCCCGATTGGTTTTTTTCGGTAAGACACAATTTAGGTGCTGTTCAGATAGAAGCTAAAAAATATGAAGATGCAATTCAAACATTTAAAGAAGATTTAAAAAGTTTACCAAAAAATGGTTGGGCTTTACACGGATTAAAATCAGCATATACAAGATTAAATGATAATGAAAAAGTAAATGAAATCGAAGAGCGTTTAACCACTGTTTGGGCAACAGCTGATATTAAATTATCTACAGCTAGAATAAAATAATATTAATTACTGGTCACAGTCGATTAGGTAATGGGGAGTTTCACCCCTAAACCACGCAAAGAACCGTACGTGAACCTCTCGATTCATAGGGCTCCTGTTATACAGTCGGTTAAAGTCTAAATTAATTTAGACCAGTTTGTATCCCAATTCCCAATGATAGAACAGATTTGGATATGACCTTGTAATGAATCTAAGCCATTTTACGGCTTTTAGCTTGCTTCCTTTGAAGCTTTTGTACTTGTTCAATATCCATCTGATCATACGGTTATGCAGGTAATAGAACACTGGTTGCAGGCTCCTGCGGCTTATCTTTCCATAATACCGAATCCAACCACGAATCTTGGGGTTCAGCAGATTTGCCAAATCCTGTATCCCGCGTTGGGTCTTGTTATGGAAAGCAAGTTTACGGAGTTCCCCCGTAGTAAGAACCTTTGATTTTCGGCTCATCTTACAATCCAACTGAAGAAAACTATCGCGTCCTTTCAACTTGAACCTTAGTAGCTGAAAACTGAAACCTATAAAATCAAACTGAACAAGGTAGCCTTTAAGGTTTCTTTCATCCTTCTTACAGTACACTATTTTTGTCTTTTCATCTCACGTTAGACGAGCTTGCAGCTTACTAATCGTTCAAAGGGCCTGTCCTAGCAAAGTCGAAGGGTTACCCCTGCCCATAAGCGACTTGCACCCTCTAGATTAATACCATATCTTAGATATGATAAAGATGCCCATGCTGGTCACACGCATGACCTATGGGCGATGCGGGCTAAGGTTTGAGGGCCGAAGGTCCGGGCGTGGCGAGCGGCACCGAAAAATCTTTTGGATTTTGCTCTTTCGCGGGACAAGATAAAACCGAAACAAAAAAATTTCGCTCATTTCAAGGCCGAAAGTCAGCTGCGCGAGACCCCGCACAGCACATAGCCCGGGCATTATGGTACATTAAAAAAATTTAAGTATCTATAGTAAAGACAAGAATATAATAATAACTAAAACAAAAAAGTCATGAATTACAAATTTGCGTATTCAATAGGCTTTCACCCATGGGAGGATGCTGAACGACACGGTCCATTCGTGAAGAAAATTACAGAAATGTTTGAGCGGGAAGAAAGTGGCAAAACTACACCTTTTGGTAAAGCCCTTGATATTGGTTGTGGTAACGGTGTGTGGGGAATTAATTTGGCTAAACGAGGATGGGATGTTACAGGTGTTGACATTGTTGACAAAGCATTGCAACGAGCTCAAGAACGGATAGAAAAAGAAAATGTAGCGGTCAAACTTGTTAAGGATGATGTAACCGAGCTTCACAACATTGGAAAAGACTTTAAGTTAATTCTAGACACTGGCACTTTCCATGGTTTGACTAGTGAACAAAAAAAAGCTATGGGTAATGCAGTTAATAATATTGCTGGTCAGGATGCAACAATTCTGCTTCTTGTATGGGATCCGAAATGGAGAGGACCTCTTCCAGGAGGTGCAAGCCGGAAAGAAATTGAGGCCTGCTTTCCGGATTGGACGATAACTCATGTTGAACCTGCTGCTACTGAACCTGAAAAAATTTATAAAATTCTGAAAGCAAATGAACAGTGGTATCGCCTTTGCCGAAAATGAAATTGATAAAAAACTGGGCATAATAATTTACCAAAAATGTGGGGGCAAATCCAAATTTGGACCTTCTACCAGATTGGCATTGAATACCAAATTATTGGTAGATTGATCTAACCATTCTTCATTAGTAGTTGAATTATAGGTGTAATCTGAATCTGCTATTAACCAAAGTTCAAGATTGCATGAAACTCCATCTAGCGACTAGTGTTTAAGTAGGTAAGATTATCGATTAAAGGTGTTTAAAAATCGTCGAACTACTTATTTGATACCTTTTACGAAGTGAAAAACTGAATATGTGTGAAAAAAGTTGACCGTTGACAGCCAATATCAATTACAATAATTAGAAATGTGCAACATTCTAAATGGAAGGAGTTTTATCTTATAAAAGATTGAGCGCGGAATTGATCTTTAAAGGCAGGATTTCAAACTATATAGCCGTATTGGATTCTAAACTTTCGGTTCAATCCATAATTTATTTGGATTAAGTTTATTAGTGAAAATCTATCTGGCAATCTGAATATTTCCTATATTGGTGTACTTACAATCCTACAATCCAATGTGTTATTTGTACAATAAGCGAAAAAAATTAATAGGTTGATTTTATGTGGAAAAAGGTATTTAAAATTTTCGCAATACTTTATTTTCCACTTTTTATATTATCCTTGGGCCTATTCATCTATCAAAAAAACGTACAAATAAAAAATTTATCGTTGTTACAAGAGCGTGAAACAATTATGAAGAGAGAATCTTTTATAGATCTTTTTCAGGCACCCATACAAAATGCCAACTATTGGTCAAAACTGAAGTTTCCTAAAGACTTTGACCCGTTGAATACCCATAGGGCCTTCATGGAACCATACCTTGAAATTATTAAGGGAATTACCCAATACGATCAGTTTCGATTTCTTGACTTAAATGGTAAAGAATTTTTTCGTGTGCAGCGGAAAGGAATCGATTCTTTAGAATTTGGTGACTTGCAGGACAAAAGTAGCCGCACTTATTTTAAAGAGGGGATTGGCCTTAAATACGGGCAACTTTACCTATCTCAAATTAATTTGAACAGGGAAAATGGTAAAATTGAAAAGCCATATAAACCTGTTATTCGGGCAGTGCAACCCATCTTTGATGGCAATAAAAAAAAGATAGGTGTTGTGGTCATCAATTATAAAATGGATCGAATTCTTAACCAACTAAGAACCAACATAGTTGATAATAATTTCTATCTACTGGATGATAACCTGAATATAATTACCTCCAATACCTATATTAACCAAATTCCATTTGAAATATCGGATACAGTAGTTCCTCTGAACCAAAAATATGGTCTTTCCGGCCAGTTATTTAAAAAGGATACCACCTTTTTGAGCAATGATCATATATGGTCTGTTCAGACGTTAAGTTTGAATAAGGTGTTGGATTTTGGTTCTGACACACCATTGGAAGTAGTTGCTCCTTACAATTGGAAAGTTGTTCAAGAATTACCTCCAAAATTTTTACACGCCAATTTAAAGTTACTTTATTTTGGTATCGGTATTTTCAATTTTATAACTATTACCATGCTATTGACCATAGCTTACTTTTTTGTAAATAGCAGACGACAAAGAGAAAAGTATGTCAATGAATTGGAAACAAAGAATGAGCTGCTTTACATAAAAAGAAATCAATTAGACAAAAACAACGAGCAAATTTCCAATATAAATAGTCGATTAATGATCAGAAACAAGCAATTAAGTGAATTTAATTATTTGGTTTCGCATAACCTTAAAGCTCCGGTAACAAGCATGTCATTGATTGTATCAATGATAAACAAAGAACAGGACCCCCAAAAGAAAATACATGAACTTCTTCCAAAACTAAGTCAAATTGCCGAAAGTATTACAGAACTCACCAATGATATAGGTGAGTATGTATCCATTATAGATGATAGAAAGGTTCAGGTCGAGGAAGTTGATATTTTAACTTTGATAAATGAGGTTAAAAAGGATTTCTCCAAAACGCTATTAGATTCAAATGATTTTAAAATATCGCTCAATTTATTAGCTTGGCAGCAGGTACTCTTCTCAAGATTTTACTTAAAGAGCATACTACATAACCTTATATCCAACGCCATAGAATATCGGCGGGATGGGGTATCATCCTATATCCATTTTGAAACTTTTTTTGAAAATGATAAAAAAGTGCTCGTGATAAAGGACAATGGCATAGGAATCAATCTAAATAGACATGGTGAGAATGTATTTAGGCTTTATAAAAGATTTCATAGAAATATTTCAGGTAAAGGTATTGGTCTTTTTTTAGTTAAGTCCCAATTAGAGGCTCTAGATGCAACTATAACTATTGAAAGTAAAGAGAATATAGGTTCTACCTTTAAAATATGTTTTTAGTTTTTATGAAAAATCCTTCCGAAAAACGACGGAAGGATCAAATCTTCTGATTCTTAATTCTTTTAAATCCTTTAAAAAGTGAATCCAGTAAATAATCTGAACCCAAAGGCATATAGGACTACTAGGAACATGGCAAAACTGAACCATGCAAAAGCTTTGAAATAGCTTTTTACCAGCCAACTTCCCAGCTGCTTAAATCCATTAAGATATATTTCTTTAAAAAGTAAAATTGTTTCCATACCAATTGTTTAGGGGTTTGGATGCAAAGATATCGCAGTAATTTACCTTATACTTTCTTTTTCTACAAGATGTTAATAAATACGCTTTAAAGCCAAAAAAAAAAAAATTCATCTAGTATTATGGCACTTAAACGAATGTCTATCTACACTTTGTGAATTTTATGGAAGCCTATGTAATTATAATAAACTTTGAATGAATTGATTTGAAAAAACAATGCAATGCAAAAGCATAACTCTCCTGCAATTCTCAAATGTAAAGTTCCAAAAAACGATTCGTTTATTACTTTTTTGACTGAAGAATCTTGTCAACAATGCTTCTAGAAAGTGGTTTGTCAAAATGTCCTTTTATCATGGGATGCTCCTTAGCCCTGGTCCGGTCTTTCGAATTTGAAAAGGCGGATAGAATATAGATTTCCGTTTTTTGTAAAACATTGCTACCAATCTTTATCTTATCTAGAAATTCCCAACCGTCCATGCCGTTCATGACTAAATCGAGGAATATTAAATCCGGCACATCCTCTTCATTATTAACAGGATGGGCAAACATGTTCAAAACTTCTTCCGCAGTATCACAAACTATAGTCCTGCAATTAGAAATTGATTGTTCTATGCAATATCTTGACGCGAATTGCGACACTAAGTCGTCATCTATAATGCAAACTTTCAATTCCATTTTTGAGAAATTTAATAGTTGTAAATATGAGAAAGATTTGTCACTTAATTTTAGATTCTAACTGGTAAACGTTCAAAAGGTCGATATTCTCGCTGTAACAAGAAAGCTTCATAAATGAGGTGCATCTAACGGAACTTTGTTCTTTTTATTCTTTATCCCGTCCTTTAATCATACATTTTCAGCAACCCTTAAATACTTAGTTCGGTGAAATTGTTACTTGATTTTTCAAAGTGCCCAGAGACTTGGTATTGAAATGTGGCACAAAACGAACCGAATTATCCAGGAAGTACCAGTCTCGACAATTTCCTTCCCCGCTCTTCCACACTTTCCATTGAGACAGATACCAAATTCATGGTAAGAACTTGATAATAGTTTATTTCTAGATACCGACGGTTTTGAAAATTGGAGTTCCATTCTACTATTTTTCAAATAGAATAGCATAAATGTTCAAGATTTTTAAAATCTAATAATAAAAATGGTCAACATGGAAAAAGCATATTCAAAGAAATCAATATGTACTTAACAAGTGACCTCTCCAATGAGAGTTTTGGATTGCAATTGAAGAATAGTCACAGATTTATGTTATGGACAGTGTCATTTAAAATAAAAAGAACTTGACCAAATTCTTAAACTGTCATTATCTGCTTCTACGCAACATGTAAGGTACCGTTCACATCATTTTTGGAGGCCGATATTGCTATTTAAGTAAATTGTCCGTGATTTAAACCCCGAATATACCTATCATGAAATTAAGATGTATAATTGTAGACGATTCCTCTATGCAACGAATCGCCGTTGCAAGATTAGTGAACCATCATCCAAACCTGGCAATGGTAGCCGAGTACAGCAATGCCATTGAAGCAAAAAGCGGTATCAAAAATAATGACATCGACCTTATTTTCCTAGATGTAGAAATGCCGATCATCAATGGTTTCGATCTTTTGGAATCCTTGGACAACCCACCACAGGTGATTTTGATTACAGGCAATCCCGATTATGCCCTTAAGGCTTTTGATTACGACATAACCGATTACCTCTACAAACCCATATCCTTGGCCCGTTTTGATGCCTCCGTGAAAAGAGCCGTGGCCAAATATGAGCAGATTCATAAGGTGAACGAGGATGAGGAGTATATCTTCGTAAAAAGCAACTTAAAAAAGCGCAAAGTTGTTCTAAACGACATAAAATGGATCGAGGCTCTTGGCGATTATATTAAATTGGTTACGAATGAAGGCAATATCGTTATTCTTTCTACCATGAAATCGTTTGAAAAACAGTTGCCGGAGGATAAATTCCTAAGGATACACAAATCCTATATCGTGAATTTGGAAAAAATTGAAAAATTCAACAGTAAAATTGTTCAGGTTGCTGGAACACAGGTACCATTGAGCCGACACAAAAAAACCGAATTGGCGGACGCTCTTTATAATGTTTAAAGATTATCCAGGGTATTTAGACTTCCATCCGACACTATAGCTTGAGGCAGCTCCTGTGTTCATGCGAATGACATCTACGAAAATGCTATTTTTAAAGATGAAATATAATAATTAGGGCAAGTGCTGAACAAGAAGCTCAAGTTGACGCTTACTCAAAATCTATTCAAGAGTTTTTTATAAAGCCTTCGGAATTTCATTTTTTAAAAAGTATAATTATGAACATAGTTAAGTCTGGGTAAAAGTGTTAATCACCAAACTATATTGAGTAACTAAATATTGAAACAGATTATATATTCGTATATCTAATGACAGTTTATACTATAATTTAATTTTCAAAAGTACAGGTCCAAATAGTGATTCGCTACTACTTTTTTGAATGAAAAATTTTAGCTACAATACTTATGGAAAATGGTTTGCCAAAATACCCTTTTATCATTGAATGCTCCTTGGCCCTATCCCTGTCCTACGAACTTGAAAAGGCGGGTAGCATATAAATTTCCGTTTTTGCAATAGATGGGTTACCAATCTTTAGCTCATTGAGAAATTCCCAACCGTCTATGCCTGGCATGTCCAAATCGAGGAATATAAGGTCGAGGAAATCTTTCCCTGTCTTAAGCATGATGGAAAACATATCTAAACCCTTTTGGGCTCCGTCGCAGACCAATACCTTTCAGTTAATATCACATTGTTGTGTAATGTATATCTTAATGCGAATTGGGAAACTCTGTCGTCGTCTATAATAAGAATGGTTCTAGTCTATATTGGTTGAATTTAAAGAGTAGGGACAAATGGAGAAATTAACACTATTCAATCGAATAGGGACGATAATAACTGCTACATATTGTCAATTTAAATTATAAGGTATAGTAACCAAGAAGAAATAGTGGTTATATCAAATAATATGTGCTAAAATTGTGATCAAGCTTATTTTAAAATTGGCACTTTAGAAGGACGCTGCCGTTAAATTCAATATCTTTCGCTATCTGGAACGTTAAACAATTAATATACATCTTAATGAAATCACCAGCATTTCCCGATAACGAAAAGCAAAGACAAGCTGCGGTCGAAAAATACCAGCTACTCGATTCATTGCCGGAAGATCATTATGACAATATTACTTCGATGTTGTCCTATATCTGTGACACTCCTATTTCATTAATAACACTACTGGATAAGGAAAGGAATTTCTTGAAGTCCCACCACGGTGTACCCTTTAATGAATCGCCCAGAGAAATTTCGTTTTGCGGTCATGCCATAAATTCTGAAGACCTGGTAACGATTATAGAAGATGCCAGGGTCGATGATCGATTTTTTGACAATCCTTTGGTTACTGATCATAATGTAGTGTTCTATGCGGGAGCACCTTTAGTGGATTCGGATGGATTTAAACTGGGGACATTATGCGTGTTTGATCATAAACCAAGAATGTTAACCGTAAAACAACTCGAGTCACTTACTTCGATGTCAAAACAAGTGGTCCAACTCTTTGAACTACGTTATAAAAATTATAAATTAACACAATTTCAGGCTAAGTTAAAAAACAGAAATGACGATTTGAAGAAATTTGCCTGTATCGTATCCCATGACCTTAAATCCCCATTGGCCAACATTATTTCTTTGACCGATTTATTGGAATTTGAAAACAAGGATAAACTTGATAAGGATTCATTACAGTACCTAGCATACTTAAAAACCTCCTCCTATACCTTGAAAAATTATATTGACGGTATTCTGGAATTTTATTTGAGTGATGACCTGCTTTATTTAAAGCAGGAGAAAATAGATTTTGAATCCTTGATTCTTGAAATCAGTACTATTACGGATACTGATGATTGCGTGGTCCTGGCCCATCAAAACCACTCGGTACAACTTATGACCAATAAAGCGATTTTAATGCGGATCCTCATTAACCTTGTTACAAATTCGATCAAGTACAGTTCAAAGTCCAAGACCAGGATAGAGATAAGTTTATCGGATTCTGATGATTTTTATGAATTCTCCGTTGAAGATAATTCAGATGGTATTCCACAGGAGCATATAAATAAAATTTTTGATCTTCTTTCAATGACCGGTGTTGTTGATAAATATGGAAATATTGGTACCGGAATTGGTTTAGCAACTGTAAAAAAGTTGATCCAAAATCTTGGAGGAGATATTAATGTTTCTTCGATTGAAGGAAAAGGAAGTACTTTCAAATTTACAATAGCCAAAGTATTACTATCCGGCATTGATCGGTTGTGCCACCTTGATCAGTGATGGCTATATAACACCTGCTATTTCAATTTCATCGGCAGTGGAAGGTCTTTATATTCTGTACGAAGGCATTCCCACATTACCTATTGTCTGCGGTATTCAAATAGCACTCTTCCTGATCGAACAGTTTCGCACTAAAAAAAACAGGGATTCTTTTTGGCCCTGTAATGTTGGTGTGGTTTGCAACACCTGGAATCCTTGGACAACGCACCCCAGGTAATTTTGATTACAGGCAATCCTGATTATGCCCTTAAGGCCTTTGATTACGACATAACCGATTACCTCTACAAACCCATTTCCTTGGCCCGTTTTGATGCCTCCGTAAAAAGAGCCGTGGAAAAATATGAGCACATTAATAAGGTGAACGAGGATGAAGAGTATATTTTTGTGAAAAGCAACCTAAAAAAATCGCAAAGTTGTTCTAAACGACATAAAATGGATCGAAGCTCTTGGTGATTATATTAAATTGGTGACCAATGAAGGCAATATCGTTACACTTTCTACTATGAAATCATTTGAAAAACAGTTACCGGAGGATAAATTCCTAAGGATACACAAATCCTATATCGTGAATTTGGAAAAAATTGAAAAATTTAACAGTAAAATTGTTCAAGTAGCTGGAACACAGGTACCATTGAGCCGACACAAAAAAAACGAATTGGCTGATGCACTTTATAATGTTTAAAGATTATCCAGTGTATTTAGATTCCGGACACGATAGCTTTAAGAAGCTCTCGTGTTCATGTTAATGACATTTATGAAAATACTTATTATAGAGATGAAGTCTAATACTTAGGGTAAGTCCTAGCCAAAATTTGTGATTTTATATTTTTTGATCGAGCTCCTGATGTTGGCAACTGACAACATTGATAGCCTTTTTTAAATTAGAAAAAATAGTGTAATCATGATATATAAAATCACTTTGGGCATACACTAATTCCTTTGCTACTCCATTGAAAATTGCCTAGAAGCTATCCAGTGGTTTTTTCCCTATCTACAAAAAAAACCCAGTTGGGCACTAGGTAATATCTGATTCTAACATCTGTTATTTTATATTCAAAAAAATAAGATTATAGGAGCAGACACCTTGATGTTTTTTTAGTGTAGCCATACCTAAATTTAGAATAGTTAATCCCCCACTTTCTTTTACTCGGCTCCATCTTTGTTCGTTTTTGATTCAATTAAATGGGTATAAATATTTTTCTTTAGGTTGAGTGAAAGTTTTGGGTCTATTTGGATCATGTTCTTCAGTATCTCATAGTGCAGATGGTTTCCAGTGGAACTTCCAGTGCTACCCACCGTACCAATGATTTCATGTTGTTTTACAATTTGCCCTTTTCGGACAAGCACCTTGTTTAGATGACCATATAATGTTTCAAAACCGAAGCGATGTTTAATGACAATATGTGTGCCATATCCATTTTTTGAATAGAGGATATCCTGGATGGTACCTGATGCCGAGGCGTAAACATGTTTTCCAGGAGGGGCTGCCAAATCGATTCCAAAATGTTTTCTTTTTTTATTAGAAATTGGATGGATACGAATACCATAATTGCTCGTAACGGAATAATTGCCTTTCTCCAACGGAACAGCGGATGGAAATTGCTCTAGCAACTGAGGCCTGTATTTTAGGTAGGTCTCTAATGAACCCATATAGGAATAGTCAGGGATTTGATATAAAAATTCAACTATTCGCTCTTCTATGGCCATTAGCAACTGATTTCGTTCCCTTTCTACAAGGACCGAATCCTTTAACGGAGTTTCTAAGTTCATTTTAAGGCGTTCTTCATAAAGGTCCATTGTAACCGTAGTATCCTCAAGTCGTTGTGTTGAAATACCAAAGCCGTTCCAAATTATATAGAACAGGCTTATAATTATTAAAAAAAGGAAATAGAAGCGCTCCTTTTTCCCAGAGGTTTTAGTGGGCTTAGGTTCGTGGATACCGAATTTTTTGTTCCAAAAAGTTGTGGATTCAAAAAAAATCATATATTTGTATTTATAAACAAAATTACTATTTATATACAAATAAACAAATTTTTAGAATAAGATGAACAACTGGCTTATAGAAGACCACCTAATACACCTACCAAATCTCTTTGAACATTTGGGGTACCGAGTTGTGCAATCCGAAAATACCCACCTTATACTTAAGAACGGTGGTGAGCACTATGTGATCATAAATACCGAAAAAGGATATTTTTATTATAAGGTGCAACGGCCACAGGAAAAACTCTCCGCATCCGACCTGATTACGGAGTATGTATCAAAAGTTGAAGGGATCGGCAAGGAACTGATATGGGATAAGGTAGATGGCCTATATAACCAAGTATTGGAAACTAAAACCCTTCTAATTGCCAATAGCCCGGATGACACGCTTAAAATAGTACCAAAGGATTTTAATCACTTTTTATCTTACAGGTCACCGCTCGAAGATACTTCCAAAGACCTATATCATGGTGTAGAAAGCTCTATTCCCTTTTCGGGGCGTGTTTTCCAAAATCAAGAAGGTGGTGCGCTATTTCCTTTGTTCAATCTGCAAAACGAGGTCTGTGGATATTTCCTAGATACGGACAAAGAAGTAGTTCCTTACAAAGAATCGGCTATAAAACACTCCCTTTGGTACTCCAATATTCCGAAGAGAATAGAGGGGCTTTTTCTATTTAAAGATCCTAAGGAAGCTTTGGCATTCCATAGAAAATTCCAATTAAAAAATGTAGTATACATGGCATTGGGGGCGATAAATTGCCAGACGACCGATATACTTTTCCAGATACAAAGGCTAACGAAAGTGGACAAACTCTTTTTAAGCTTCACGGGAAATAAAAAAATAGAGGGCTATTTGCGGGACCTCCATTTTATATCATATACAAAGGATTCCGATTTTAATTTGACCTTGACCGATAGGGATATGTTATTGCGCTTCCCCATGGGAAATGAAAAATCCTTCTCCCGCTTTTACGACCATACAAGACGCTTTAACCAAGACTTGACCAAAAGCTTTTTGAATTTCAACAAAATCATCGACCAAAACAGGCTAAACAAATACAGTATTCTGGTTTCCAAGGATAATGAAGACATTAAAGTCCGTTTACCCATTGAATCCAACGCCATTAAATTATTGGTCTGGTCGTATTACAAAAACTATCTGAACAAGACGATAGATATTCTAAAGCCAAAGTCTGACAATTGGTATACTGAATGGGAAAATACTCAAAATCAAGTTAATGAAAGGAAGGAGGTACAATTGAAAGAATATAGAATCGCTTTATAAAATGGAAAAAGGGCGCTCCCGCCCTCTTTCCTTCAAATTCCGTAACTCACAAATCACTCCTGATTCGAAAGTTATTCAAAAGTAACAAATTCAAATTCCGTAACAATTAAAAATCACTCAAAAATGGAAAATCAAGTAGAAAACACGATTCAAAAAGTATTCGTTAATGTCAATCAAGTTTGGCAAAAGGCTGAAGCGATATCTATAGACGATAAAACCTTCAAAATAAAAGCCGGTAATAATCCATCCTTTGAAATGTTGAAGGACAGCAGAAATGTGGAAGTCCAAAAAAACAAGGACCAACAATTTGCCGAGGCCGATGTAAAAAGACGTTTGGAAGGCGCTTACATAAGTTTTGAGAAGTTGGAACCCAACATTCAAGAGTCGATTCTAGAAGGTAAGGAGCAGTTGATCGAAACAACCTACATCAATGATGGCAAATTAAAGGAAACGGTCAAGATGGTCCAAATGCTATATAACTCCACTTACGGTTCCAGATTGGATGTACAGATAAAACGTAAGGAACAGGTTAAACTTGAAGATGCCAATGCCTTTCAATATCAATTTACCAAGGATGAATACCATGCCATGGTACAAGAAGGCAAGACCATTCAGTTTACTGGCAGTTCCTTGAGTGGCGATACGTTCCAAAAATTGGCTTATTATGAGCTCAAACTGAACGATATCCGTACAAAATCTGCTGTAACTGCAAATATGTATGTTCTAGGCCAAATATTGACTAAAGATCAGGCAGACAATCTGAACAAAGGGGAAGAAGTGAAGATCACCATTCGAAAAACACAAAAAGGACCTTTGACCTATATGGTAAGATGGAGTGCTAAAAACCAACGTTTTCTTTACAAAAATTTGGAGAAAACCAATAGTAAGGAAAAAGAGGCCAAGGAGAACAAAACCATTGACGGCGAAAAAAAAAAGAAACAGCCTAAAAATGCCATAAGCATGTAACTCAATTTATACTAACTCAAGCAAATGGCCGACACGCCAAGCATGTCGGCCATTTTACATCCTTCCTATGCAAAGTCCTAACTACATAGATGACCCTGACCATTATAAAAGATTGATTTCAAAAATCAATGCTGAGGCCAATTTTCCGATGTACCTACATCAAAATGGGTACAAATTGATAAAGAAAAGTGCAGGTTCTATGGAGTTCAAGAACGACAAAGATCGTATTGTACTGCAAATGGCCCGGAAACCAGTAACCTATTTTAACCGAAATGATTCCCAGGACAAAGGGCTTTTCTTTATGTACTTGATGAACCGGAACGTTAATTTTTACAAGGCCGTTCAGGCCGGTCTCGAAATCGTGAATGGGCTTGGTTATATGGAAAATACACCTATGGAAGTTCGAAGTTTCAAGGCCGTAAGGAAATCCTTGGAGGAAAATTTTAAAATCGTTCCATTGCGGAACTCCAATTACCTAAGGCAGCAGCGTTGTATATCAAAGAACACCATAAACGATCCATTATTTAAGGGCCGTTTGTTCAATGCCTATTCTACACGGCATACGGGCAATAAAATTGCCAATATTGCTTTTCCAAAGTACGATTTGGAAGGCCATCCCCAAAATTATATCCTCTACAACAAAACATATATAAGCAGTAGGGATAATAAAACTAGGAAGTTTCGCTTGGTACTGAACCAAAAGGATCATTTTCTATTTCATTCAAATCCCATCAAGAATCCTTCCAAAATTGTAGTCGGGGAAAGTGGCATAGACCTCCTCTCCTACCACGAACTCCATGGTAGTCCAGATAATTTTTATGTATCCTTTAGTGGCAACGTGTATCAAAAAAAGTTAGATTTCTTCGGTCAGCTAACGGAACCTTATCTAAAAAAAAATGTTGTGTCTTTGGTATCCATAATGGACAATGATATCAAAGGTTTCGAGTTTGACCTAAAGTTATTTACCAACCTTATCAACCGTTTTAATTCAAATGTATATATGGATAGTTCATATAGCCACGGAAATGTGAGCCTTACCATTACCTACAACTCAAAAGTGGAGGTTCAACTATCAAATCATATCACCTTGCTGGAGGAAAAATTAATGTCCCTTTTAGAATGGGATAAGCATATGTCGAATTCTATCAAATGGGTAAGATCTACGCACAAGATTGTATTGGATTTTTCATTACTAGAAATCATAAATGCCAATCAGCTTGACGGAGAAAAAAACCTGTTCAAATCCTTGATAGAAACCATTAATGGTCTTTACCTAACCTTCCCGTCCACTATCCATAAATCTAAAGGAAAGGATTGGAACGATGACCTTATGGATTCCAAAAAGACCAAATATGTCAAAATGGAGACTGTTTGCAGAGATGTTATGGAAATCGGGGATCAAATTGAATTGAAAACAACCAAAGGGCCTGAAGGCGCACCTAACCTTGGTATCATAAAGGCAATAAATAGCAACAGCGTGGAATGCGATTTTGGATTGAAATTTAACTATACCATTCCCTTTTCGGAAATCAGGGCGCATTTAAAGAAAAATGCTCCCCTTACTCCTGAAAAAAAGAAAGGGGAAATAAAGAAGAACAATAACTTACAAAACTTGATAGAATGATACTCATGGACCCCTTATCAGAAGAATTAAAGGACAATCTGTACTAGGTAGGTTTCTCTAACACTCTGATTACATTATGAACGACAAGAATCTGGCATTCTCGGCCATGCTACTTTCGGTAACCTTTTTTGCTATTATAGGCTTTATTGCCTATTACCCGATCGTGCAATATCTGGAATGGGATTCACAACTTTCACAAATCATACATGATTTCATTATTCGTTTTAAGGCTTTGCAAGAACCGTTAACTGGAAGAGCAATGTTATTGATGTTCATTTTAGGTTCGGCCATGCTCTATAATCCCAGAAAAAAAGAGGGCAAATCATTGTTGACCGGCCTAACGTATTTTGGAATTGGTTGTGTACTGTTATTTATAACCGGGTATTTTAAACCCACCCAAGTCAGTTTGCTTTGGATCTCCATGATTTTATATAGTGTCGGATTTCTGTTTTCTGTTTCTGGTTCGGTACATCTTTTCCAAGTGATGGACTTTGTCAATGATGCCGAGGATGATCCTTTTAACGACCGGAACGAAACGTTCCAACAAATGGAAGAACGTATAGATACAGAGTATTCCGTAAACATTCCCTATGAATACCAGTATCAAGGGCAACTGCGAAAAGGGTGGATAAATTTTGTCAATCTCTTCCGTGCCTTGTTGGTCATAGGTACCCCAGGTAGTGGAAAATCTTTTGCATTGATCGAAGAGATTATAGAGCAAATGATTGAAAAAAACTTTACGCTATTGATATATGATTTTAAGTTCGATACGCTTAGTAAGGTTGCCTATAACTATTGGCGAAGAAAAAAGGAGCGCACAAACGATGCCCAAGAAAAATCCAAACTACCCGAATTTTATACTTTGAGTTTCGACAATATAGAAAAATCACATCGCTGTAACCCAATTGACCCCTATTTAATGCGAAACCAGACCGATGCCGCTGATGCTGCCACAATTATCATGAAAAATCTGAACAAAGATTGGATAAAGCGCAGTGATTTCTTTTCCAAGAGTGCCATTAGTTTTGTTTCTGGGTTGATCTGGTATTTAAAGAAAAAATCCGAAGAGACAGGAGAGAATATCTGCACTTTGCCCCATGTCATTACCTTATCTACCATAAACATCGAATACTTGCTGGAAATAATGATGAGGGAAGTAGAAGTCCGCAGTCTGATGATCCCTTTCAAGGATGCCATGGAGCGGCAAGCGGGCCAGCAATTGGCCGGTCAGACCGCAAGCGCCCAGATATCCCTTTCAATGCTGGCCAGCAAGGAAATTTATTACATCATGACCGGTAACGATTTTAGGTTGGACATAAATAATCCACAAAAACCTAAAATAGTCTGTATTCAAAATAATCCGGACCGTTCCGAAATCTATGCCGCTCCCATAGGACTCTACATTAATAAAATTTTGCAAGTGGTAAATAAACCTGGCTGCAGGCCGTTGGGTCTGATTCTGGATGAACTCCCAACCGTTTTCATCATGGGACTGCGCAAGATAATAGATACCGGAAGGTCTCATTATGTGGCCACAGTATTGGGCATACAGAGCATTACGCAATTGATAGCCGATTATGGCAGGGAACTGGCAGAGGTCATCTTTGACAACTGCTCCAATGTGTTCAGCGGAGCTGCAAAAGGGGAAACGGCCCGAAGAATCAGTGAGATATTTGGACGTATCCATCAAGGAAAAAAAAGCAAGGCAATTTCCAACAACGACACCACTGTAAATTTCAGTACCATTCTTTCGGAATTACTACCAAAAAGCAAGATTACTAGTATGTCTACAGGCCATTTTGGGGGCATTGTCGCAGATACCTTTGAAAACCCCATTGAACAAAAACTGTGTTTTGGGTTGCTAAAGCCCAATATGGAATCCAAAAAAATCCAAGGAAAATACGATATGCCTGTGCATACCAAATTTAAATGTGAAAATCATCAGGAATTGGTGGATTCGAAGATGAAACTGATACACAGCCTTGACTTTTTTGATGTTGTACGGAACCTCGATTTTGGTCAAACGAATTATTTGCACTTTTATACGGCTTACATTAAGGAGTTTGCAGCAGATCAATACGATAGTCATATAAAACAAATGCAGTTCGTTCCTTTAGCCCATGAGCTAAAATTGTTCGACCATCTACAAAATTTGGAGGAATTGACAAAGGATGATTCCGATTCTACAGCACGTATAGAGCACTATATTACTGCATTGGTAAATCGCATGTATATAGACAAGGAAATAGATAGGATTCTGGACGCTAATTTTTTAAAGGTGATCAAAGATATCAATGAGCTTGTTGAACGGGAATACGTTCATTGTACTGGAAATAAACCAAAGTTGGCTATTTTTGACGAACTCAAAATTGGCGATAAAGTGGCGGCATCCCTGGAAAAGGATGAGGTCATTGCAAAAGATTTTATGAAGAAATACCGCAGTAAATCCAGTAGGGAGTTGGCAGATGCCTTTCGTAGGCAATATGAAACACCTACTTTTGAGAACGTTTCGGCGGTTAACCAAACAGAGGTTTTTACAGATTCTTTGGAAAGTTTATTGTCAAGCTATCCTATAGAAATGTATAAGGAATAATTTATATTTAAAATTAAAAATATGAAAGATATTGACGAGATGATGAGAGCCTCTACCGAGGATTTCGCATACATAAGCGAACGTTTAAGGATGATTCGCGAAGAGCTGATAGAAAAGGATACTGGCAATAAACGTTCAAGCGAGTTTTCCATAAAATCGATCACTGAACGTTTTGATATGGACTATAATACCTTGGTCAATGTAGAACGGGGGGCCATATCCTTGACCACCATAAAATTGGTTTTATATTATTACTCGCTTGGGTATAATCCGGCATGGATTCTTACAGAGGACAACGAGTTTATTCCTAAGGACAATATTGGGGAGAATGTGGTGTACCAGACCGATGTGCAAGAGGAATACAAGGAGCTAGAATCTGCCATTGTCAGCGCCCTAACGGAGTTTAAGAAAAAGATATAAAAATAGGTTGAATATAAAGGGATGTGTTTTTAAATACACAATGGAAATTAAGTTAACGGTGCCTTTTACTTTGTATGCAACAATTCAGTTAAAATTAATGGTACAAAAAGATTAAATAGAAATGTAACAGGAATTTGAATGGAAGCCTTCTTTGAGAAAGAATTCAGCAAATACGCTACTGATCTGCATCAGTGTATTTTGTACAGTGATAAAAAATGGTAAGATATAAGGTCACTTAATCAAAAAGAAACTAGATTTCAAAATGTGCCGAATGAACTAATTAATAGTTTCTAGATACTCAGAAAACTTTATTATAGATTTAGAGTCAATAATATCCTTAGTCACCAATGGTAAAGACTCAGTACCAATGATGGAGTAGGGATAATCATTATCATTTTGCTCAAGAAGAATCTCATAAAGCTTATGATAAGATGATTTTGAGCCCTTATATTCATCAACAACTAAATAGTGATTGTTTTTTTTACTAATTAAATCATTTTCTTTACTGAATAATTCTAAACGATAATTAAGACTTTCTAGTTCAGAAATATCTCTTCTAAAATTATCAAGAGGTTTTTCTGAATTTAAATCGATTGATTTCACAGTATAAACACTACCATTAACACCTATACCATCCAGAGTATAATCAAAAAACAAACCGGGTATTTGTTCCTTTTTAACTCTATACTCTATATCTATTACATTTGCTAATGGCTTATAGAAGACCTCTTCTATAGTTCTTTTAAAAGTTTTATCTACTGATTCCTTTTTTGGTTCTCTAAGGTTAAGCTCAATGTATTTGTCAAAAAAATTATCAAACTTGGAATTATCAAACACTAAATTAATTATTGAAGGTTTGTCAAATTGAAGAAAACCATTATTATAAATTGAGAGTCTATTTAAATATTCTAGATTTACTTTAACCTCCTTTGAAAATAAGGATATATCTTGCTTTAGCTCAATATCAATAAAATTCGAAACCTTATCAATAGTATATTCAAGTAAATTTGAATTGAAACTATTGATTTTATGAGCAAGATTAATTTTATCCTTTGAAAATTTATAAAAAACCTTACCCTCAGATAATACAATCATACCAATAGCCAAATTCTCCTTACTTAGAGGATTATTAACAAAACGTATTATGCTGTAGTAGGATTTCATTTTAAATATTCAAATGTATTCTTGACACTATTAAATTTCTTTTTTGGTTACTTAATATTTCAATGATTTTGTCTTTACCTTTTGAACTCAATCCAAATGTACTAGGTATCTGATCAAAAACAAAGCCAATATTAGTAATTACATTTGAGAAATCTGCTAATATCTCATTATGGAAGTTAGCAATATATATTGAATCTGCAAAGCTAAGAATACTTTTTGATATTGGCGTTTTTAAAATTGACTTAGGATTCGGTTTATTCATTAAGCTTATTTTCAATGCTTTATAATTATTTTGATATCCAAATGCTTGGGTGTGATCTATTGGTAAAAACTCGAACTTACCATCAATTGTTTCATTAATTAGAATATTAGGATTGCTTCCTCGTCGATCCATATTACCAATCCAATAATCAAAGAGACCTATTTTTAAAAAGTCTGTAGGATTAGTGTATTTATTAAAGTCATGTTTGTTTTGAAGTGTTGTATTATAAACCTCCACTTCAGTTGTTGATGGCTGAAACAATGATCCGAAGAATTGTTTATTATCAAATTTCAGATTATCATATCTTGCATCATAATTTTTATGTTCTAATTTATAAGATTCAAATACTACTTGAGGAACTTTTATTAGAGCAGGAGGGATTGTCTTTACTCCCATTAAATCTAAAAAATAAACACTTAATATCTCATTAATAACATCTTCAAATGGCGGGTGTGCTTTAAACATCGTTTTGGCATAATATAATTCTCCATCATCACATAATACCAGAAATGGAACGCTATTTGTGTCAGTCTGTTTTATTATTTGTATTGCCGTGATTTGTTTAATTGCCTCCAAATGGTCTATAAAATTATTTAACTTAAAGATATTGCTAATTATAAAAATGATCTTTCTATGTTTTCAAACATAGTGCTATTAGGATAAACTAATTATCCACCCAATATAAGGCTGTAAAAGTCCTTAATCGTTTCTGCCCCCATTGGTCTGATTCTCGTTGAATGTCACTTAGTTGGTTCTCTAAAAAGATCATTGCCACAACTTGGTCTACCTTCTTCGTATGAATAAATATGCAAATTGTTTTCTTGCTCTTACCCTCCCATCATTGGCCAATCCTTATACTGACCCTCTGCCTGTTCCACTACCTCTTTTAAAAGATTATCCAATTCGGAGAAAGGGATCTTGCCACGCAATTCCTTTTTTACTGCCAGGCGTATCGCTGCCCGGGCATCTTCTTTCTTTGTCCAATCCAATTGAAGGTTCTTTTTAACTGATGTAACGACGGAATGCACTAAATCTTGAATAGGGCCCTTTACGTTCAATAATTTTTCATTGGCAGATAATAGGTCATAAAACGCCAATTCGTCCTCTGTAAGCCCTAATTGTTTTGTTCTTACATCATCTTGCTGAAATTCCTGGGCAATGTCCAACAAGTGCTTAATTGCTGCTATGGAATCCATACTGTTCTTATGGTACTTGCCCAATACCTTTTCCAACTCATCCCTAAGATTTGTCATTTTGCGAATGTTTTTTACCATCCGTACTTTTAATTCATCATTGATAATCCTCCGTAGCAATTCTATTTTTATGTTCTCTCCTCCCTTTTCCTTAACAATCGCCTGAAAACGATCATCGATTATGGAAATATCAATTTTATCCAGATTGTACATTTTGGCCAAGTCAACAATTTCTTGGGAGGCTAGGCTCTTGCTAATTAAATCTTTTATTCGGTCGTTCTTTTCTCGTTGGGCACCAGGTGGGGATTTTATCTTTCGGATCAATACCCTAAACTTTTGGATAATGGCCACTTCTTCCTGGATCTCCCATACTTTGGGATCGGAATTGGTCATTGCTATTAATTCGGTTAGTTTGCGTTCCTCTTTAAGAAAAGCATCGGTGATGGCATCCGACTGTAATAGGCTATTCAATGTCTTATTTGTCCATTGCATCAATTCAGTTTCAGGCATTGCTTCTATTTGTGCCTGGTCAAACTCTCCTACTAAGCCTTTTGTAACAACAAATTGTTCCAAACAGACTGCTACCGCTGCATCTAAATCTATTGTAGGCTTGCCTGCTCCCCCGCTACCGGTATATTTTTTGGTGGCTTCTGCCAAATAGCCGGAAATACCAATAAAATCTACCACTAAGCCATTAGGCTTGTCTTGAAAGACACGGTTTACCCTTGCTATGGCCTGCATTAGGTTATGGCCTTTCATTATTTTATCTACGTACATGGTATGCGCACAGGGGGCATCAAAACCCGTAAGCCACATATCCCTAACGATAACCATTTTTAACGGGTCTTCTGGAGTACGGAAACGCTTTTTAATAGCTTCCATATTGTCTTTGGTACGTACATGGGGATTCCAGGATTCGGGATCCTTTCCGATGTTCGTGGTCATGATAACGGCTATTTCCGGACAATTGTCCAGTTTAATAAGAGCATCGTACATTTTTACGCAATTACGGCGGCTCATACAGACTATCATAGCTTTGCCGTCCAATGTCTCTATACGGGCATTAAAGTGCGTTAAAATATCCTTGGCTACACGTTGCACCCTATCTTCTGCGCCAGCGGCATCTTCAACAGCTGCCCATACCGAATTGGAAGCGTCTTCCTCACCTTCGGCTACTTCTTCCAATTCCTGGGTGTATTTCGCCTTAATATTGAGCGGTACCATTTTGGGTTCGTAATAAATGGGTACTGTAGCACCATCCTCTACAGCCTGTTTGATATCATAAGTATGTATAGTTTTTCCAAAAACTTGCTCGGTATCAGCATCTTTACCATTGACCGGGGTTCCGGTAAAACCTATAAATGATGCATTGGGGACTGCTTTTCGGATGTTTTGAGCGAAACCGCCATCCTTAAATCCGTATTGGGTGCGATGGGCTTCATCGGCCATAACAATCAGGTTATAACGCTCTGAAAGTACAGGGTGTGTTTTTTCTTTACCGTCTACTAGTTCTTTTAACCGGAACTTTTCTATGGTGGTAAAAATAACACCCCCACCATCTGTACTTAGTAAACTTCTTAATTCGTCTGTAGTATTCGCATGTTGTACATCACCAACCAAATCTTTGCATAGTACAAAATTCTCATAAAGCTGTTGGTCCAGATCATTACGGTCTACTTGTATGACAATGGTAGGATTCTTTAATTCTGGTAATTGACGTAATATCCCTGTTAGAATAGCCATAGAAATACTCTTACCCGAACCTTGGGTATGCCAAATTATGCCCAGCCTACCATCACCTTTGGGTTTTATATTTTCCAAGGTGGAGGATACTGCTTTGGTAATGCCCCAATACTGGTGGTATTTTGCTCCTTTTTTTATAATCTTACCATTATGGTCTTCATGGAAAATAAAGTTTTGGATATAGTTCAACAGTGTTTCTTTTGGAAACAATCCTTTTATTAAGGTTTCTAACTGTAGATCATCATTTTGCTTTGTTTCCTCCCCATCCAGGCTTTTCCATGGAGCAAACCATTTTATAGACGAACTATACATGCCATGCAAAGCTTCTAAACCGTCCGAAACTACAGTAATGGCGTTATAGTCGAATAATTGCGGGATGTCTTTTTTGTAATGCTGTATTTGGCCAAATGCATTAGCTACACCTACATTGTGATCAAACAAATTTTTGAACTCAAACACCACCAAGGGCAAGCCATTAATAAAAATAAGGACATCTGTACGGCGTGTATTTTTTCCTATAATGGTGACTTCATCCGCACATGTAAAACTGTTGTTGGCTGCATTTTTAAAATCTATAGGGTAAATGTGTTTGGCATTTTCTTTGCCGTGGGCATCCTTCCAACTTACAGAAATACCTTGGGTACATTTACGGTGAAAATCCTGATTACGATTATCCGTATCCATCCCTTGGTGTTGGGTAAAGCTTGCCAAAGCTTCGTTAATGGCAGTAGCAGGCACGTCGTTATATATACGATCCAAGAAATTACGAAGCTCGTCTTCCAAAACCACCTTTTTAAGGTTCCGATTTAGGCTATTACCAATTTTATGGGTGTAACCTAGCTCTTGGAGCCACGTGATGGCAGCATTTTGCACGGCAGCTTCGGAAAAGTTCGTCATAATACGTTGGCTAGGGTTTCTTGAAATTCTTTTAAACGCACTTCTCCGCTAATAAGTTTGGGTAGTAAGGTATCCCGGAGTTGGGTAAGAGTTTGGTTTTCTTCAATGTTTGATTGCATCATATTAAACCAAAGAGTTGCGGTTTGATCATATTCTAATACTACATTATTTGGAGGTATTATAACATTGATTTTATTTAGTAATTGAGTGGTTAAACTGGGAATAGCGGACCCTACATCCATAGAGGCAAGATCCAGAGTTTTTAAAAAATGAAATGCATATTTTCCAAACCCCTTCAATTTAATTTTTGAATAAAAAAGTGTGTCAACTGTCCAAAAGGGCTTGTTTAAATAATATAGATTATTCAATGTGCCTTTTCTAGGGATTAGAATAGATTCTTGATCGTATAATAATTGATTTACATAGCGCATTATACCTCCAGTGCCATAGACAGGGATTGTGCCTTCTTCCAACTTTTTATGGTCTTTGCCGTACTTTATTTCCAGAATTACATCTAACCTTTTCACCTCCCATCCCTTTGGAATCATCCCTAATTCTGAGTCCACAAACTCGCCATTGGCAAATGGACCAAAATCTACAAACCAATGCTTATATAGTGCCATTGCCATGTCCGCTAGGGTTTTGTTCATGGCCAGGTTGTTCTCTATTTTATCGTCTAAAGCAGAGAGGATAGAGGCGATGGCTTTTTGTTCTGGAAGGGGTGGGAATTTGAATGATAAATTACCTATTTCTGCCAAGTTTATGTTCGGTTGAGCAGATTGTCCGCCTTGAGAATTGACAAATTCTACCGTTCTTGGATTTCTAAGAGTATATTCAACAAATTTGACATCTACAAAATCAACGGAAATTCTAATTATCCCTACTGCTTGATTTGTGTTTGCGGGACAGTGTGATTTCTTAATCATTCCAACCATCCCTAAATATGCACCAGCCATAGAAAATAATATGTCATTTTCCTTCAATTGTGATCGCTTGAGTCTATCATGAGCTTCTTGAGAAATATAAGAAAAAGATCCATCATCTATTGAACCACTATAATTTAAACTTTGGGCTCGTATATAATTAATACCGGAAACTAAAAATTCAAATCCATAGGTCGATGGAGTGGTTCCCTTTGTTATGACGCTTGTTAATTCCGAAAGCTTATATGATTTCCAATTGTGTGTCATTATAAATATTAATTTTTGACCTTTTTAATTCTTAACTTTCTTTTTGGCTTATTTTCCAAATTCGGTTTTAGCAATAGTTTTAATTCTGATAACCAAGGAATAACTTCATTTGTACTTAAGTTATTATATTTAACTGATAACCTAGTCTTTAATGGTCTTAAAACTTCTTGTAATTCTTGTACAATTTTTATTTTTTCCTTTCCATTTTTTGACGTAATTAAAAATGAAAAGTCACCTCCGAATTTACTTATTTTAAAATCCTTTTCATAGCTGAAATTTGACAATGTTTGGTTTAGTTCTTCTTCTTCAATTGCTAATTCATTTAAGGCTTTCCACATTATATCAGAATCCATTACATCCTCAATAGCTATTCCTTCACCATGCTTGTTTTGTGTGTAATCAATCAATTTCACTTGACCTTCTTGGAAGATGTATCTTTTGAAATGCAAAATAGATGAGCTACCTGAAAGTGAAGACTTATATTCAGTGTCATTATCAGATAAAAATATTATCTTATTTTTAGTGTAATTTTTCTCATCTTTATTTCTAAGTGGTACTGATAGAAAATCTACAAGACTAATTAGCCTGTCAATACCACCTATTGATAAGAAGGTTACTTTCTCTAAATCAAAATATGATTTTAAATAATTTTTATCTGAATGTCCTTCAACAATTATCCAATCTTTGGAACCGTTTCTTAAGGACGCTAAAATGGAAGAAGCTAAATCGTAGATGCTTTTAAAAAAAATATCATCTACCTTATGTGCATCATGATTATCATAAAGGTTATGTGATGAAAAAGTACTAACCTGTGGTATATTTTTTTCATCCTCCAATGTATGCGTGATTGTTGCATTATTTGTTACTGGTAATGCTCCATACCAATGTGTTGTTATTAAAGTTTGAATGTTTTTTTCTGAAATTTTTTCTAGTTTTTCAAATTGCTCAAAACTATTTGTTACATCCAAGGAGGCTTCAGGCTCATCAATCGCTAATATTATATTAGATTCATTTTCCCCACTGGAATTTTCTATTATCAAAGAATATATTATGTCAACAAGGGCTTTTTTTCTTTGACCAGAGCTCATTGCTGTAATTTTAGTGTCATTTCGTTTAAGCGATCTGTTCCTAAAATATTCCTCAATTACTTTACCTCTTAAATCTTTGGATGTAACACTTTTCTTAACATTTGGATCTGTTTTAAAGGAATATTCTTTGTCAATTTTTTGAATTGTATTTTCTACCGAGGATACAAATCCTTTTAAATTTTCATTAATGACCTGGATAATTTTTTTCGCTGTTCCATCTACGGTGACCTGCTTATCAAATACATCGTCAATCTTTTTTTTTATGTCTTGACCAATTAGAAATTGTAAACTGTTATTTTCTAACCTGAGATAATCATTGATATCAGTTTCAACTGGTATGAAAATATAATTAAATGTAGTTTTTAGTGCATTTGAAAAACTATTTATTCTTTTATTCTCATATTTTTCGGTTAGTTGCTTCTGAAGATCTTCAAATGGCCCAAATTTTAAATTTCCATCTATGTTTATACCATCAACTAATAAATAAGAATTATCTCTACTTATTCTAGTATCAAAATTGTCCCTAATATCTTGAAAACTTCTCTGTTGTAAACTATTACTAGGAGCACTTAAATCCCAAAGAAAATCACTCATAAAGGATATAATATCCTCTAATTCTAATTTAGTACCATTGAAATTAATGAATAACTCATCTAAAAAAGTCTTTTTCACACAGATAACTGGGGCTATATAAGCATCTCCACGATTTGAATCTTGAGATAAATGAAAATATTTTTTATTAAAATACACATCTAACATCTCCAAAATGGATGTTTTTCCTGATCCATTTTTCCCTATTATTAAATTTAAATTAGAATAATTATGTTTAGTGATAAATGGAATAAAATGCAAATTTTTATAACATTTATAATGCCTTAAGAACAATCCTATAATCATGTTTAAAGTTTATCAAAATTTGCCTGAATCTGTTTTTTTAATTCCTCCCCGGTTTTAAACTGCTCTAAAAGTTGCATTTTTAAATCCTCCATTTTTTCTTCAAAAGGGATGCCGTCATCTTCTTCAGCCTCAGTGCCCACATATATCCCAGGAGTAAGCTTGTAATCTTGTTTTTGCACTTCTTCCAATGTGGCCGCTTTACAAAATCCGTCTACATCTTCATAGGATTTTCCTGTTGTTCTCCAATTATGGTAGGTGTCCGCAATTTGGCTTACATCTTCATCAGAAAACACACGCAACTTTCGGCTGGCCATAGTGCCCATTTTGGCAGCATCCAAAAACAGTATTTCATTAGTACGCTCCCTATGCTCACCATCTTTACCATCACGGTTTTTGCTTAGTATAAATAGGCATGCTGGGATTCCTGTGGTTAAGAACAACTTATCTGGCATACGCACAATGCAGTCTATCATACTATTTTCCACCATGTGTTGGCGTACATTTTTCTCACCTTTGCTATTGGAGGTCATAGCTCCATTGGCCATAACAATACCGGCAGTACCTGTATCGGATAAATGATGCCAAAAGGTTTGCATCCACATATAATTAGCGGAGCCATCGGTGGTAAATTCTTCTTTAGGGCCAAAAAGGCGTGGATCTCCATCGGGTAAATCTTCTGGGTGCCAGTTACTCACATTAAACGGAGGATTGGCAATAATAAAGTCGGCCTTTAACTCTGGAAATTTATCATCCAATAAGGAGTTGCCCAATTTTATGTCAAAAGATAAATCACGTAGCAACAAATTCATTAAACACAATCGCAGCGTTTGTGCCGTCATTTCTTGGCCATAGATAGAAATATCTGTTTTATCGCCACCATGCTCTTTAATGAACTTTAAACTCTGTACAAACATACCCCCACTACCACATGCCGGATCAAAAATTCTTCCCTTATACGGTTCCAATAACTCAACTAGAAGCCTAACGATACTACCGGGTGTAAAGAATTGCCCTGCACCAGATCCTTCTGCCATAGCAAAACGCCCAATATAATATTCATAGATACGCCCCAGTATATCACTTTCAGGGTTCTCTTTTTCCGAAAATTTGGGATGGGATAATAGATTGATAATCCCTCCTATTTGTTTAGGGGACAATTCGCTGCGGACAAAGATTCGTGGCAACAAGTTATTTAATTGTGGATTATATGCCGTTAAAAGCTCCTGTATGACGTCAAAAGAATCGTCTACGATCACTTTTATATCATCTTGTTCTGCATTGTCTTTTAGGTGATGCCAAGACGCCGTTTTTGGAATTTTAAACGTATTACGTGAACGGTATTCGTCCTGATCCTCCAATACGTAATTGATTTCTTCCTTGTCGGTGGTGTAGTAATCGGATTTAGGATCCATTAACTCCTGGTTAAGCTCCTCATGAACCATCTCGTAACGCTCACTTAGGTGTTTTAGGAAGACTAGGGGAAGAATATAGTTTTTGTAATTATTCTCGGATACGGCCCCTCTTAATTCGTTTGCGGCATCCCAAAGTTCCTTTTCAAAATCTATATCTGCCTTTACTGTATTTTTTGCCATGTAAAAATTAAATATTCTTGGTTATGGATTAAAAATTTAAAGATATAAGAAATAATAATTGTATAATTTAACATTGTTCTTCTGATACTTGCTTGATAGTTTAAAATGCGTTAGGATATAAACATGTTAGCCAATTTGAAGTTGTAATGGTATTTGATGCTTGGCGTCGTGCAATAAAGTCTATTTGGCTCTTAGTACCTATGGTAAAATAATCTAAAAATATGCAAAAAGAGTTTTAATAATAGACATATATGCTAAGAACATAAATGTGAATTTTACGTAATAAAAACGATATAAAACAGCGCTTCTCCATTCCGGGGATTGTACATCTTCGGTCTGTGAAGTTCCTGCTTTTTCCATTCTTTTATAAAACTTAATCCAAATTATACCTCCAATCAAGTATTGGAGAAAATCCAGTATCATTGAGACAGTTATAAATACTAAAGGCAGTAATAACTGGGAATCGGATAATTTCAATTCCGGAAATGTAGTTTTTACAATCCATATTATTCCAATTCCCGCAAAATTTAGCTGTCGAGCTATTTCACTGGCTTTTGCGGTATAATCATGAGATTTTGTTTTATATCCTTCTAATTTCATTATTTTGATTTCATTGGTCCTGTATCGTCAGTATCTCTCAAATCTGCCCCCGCCTTAAATTTCACAACATTTTTTGCTGCAATTTGGATTTTCTTTCCGGTTGATGGATTCCTGCCTTCCCTTGCATTTGTTTTGGAAACTGACCACGAGCCGAAACCTATCAACGAAACCCGGTCGCCTTTTTTGAGTGCAGCCTCAATATTTCCCAAGAAGGATTCCAGTGCTTTTTTTGCTTCAGCCTTTGATATGCCGGCATCAGCTGCCATGGCATCGATTAATTCTGATTTAGTCATTTTAGGTATAATAAATCCTATTAATTATGTAACTTTTTTTGCTGGCGTAAAGAGGGGGGAGTACTACAACCAAGGATGTGCTATTAACTTTCTAAGATAGTAAATATTAGTTTTGGTATTTGCTTAATCGGTAAAGTTCAGTAATATCCGTTGAATTGCTTTTTTTAGAAGTCCAATTATCTCCATGTAACTTGAAAAACAAAAAGGCATAAATTTAATCAAGTTACTTAGCAAGCATTTATGAAAACATAGCTAATGACCTCCTCCCAATTTAACTAGCTGTCGAAAGTAGAGAATCCGGGCTATTTTCCTTTGTGTCTATGAACCCATTCGGTGTCAGATCTCCCAATGCCGAGTGTGGATGTTTCCTTGTAGTCTACAAATCTTCAAAAAATAATGTTTCATTAAAGCAATTAAATTTTACCTATACTTTTCTTTTCTATAATCGATAATGGTCACTTATAATGCTTCTAAAACAGCCATTAACCTATGGTTGAGATATAATTTTTCTTTACCTACTTTTTCAGATATTAAAAACCCAGCTTCTTCCAATGCTATTAGATAATTACCAACAGTTTTGGGTGTTCCTAATTTGGCCTCGATCAAAAATTGTCTTTTAGTATATGGCAATCTAAATAATATTTCAACAAGCTCTTTAGTATATACTTTTGGCAAGGTTTCTTTAATTTCAGTGGTCATTATTTGCATTAAGTCGGTTACGTCCTTTAAACGCTGTAATCCCTTTTTAGCGGTATATTCCACCATATCGAGCATATATAATATCCACGATTCCCATGCATTATTTTCGGTAACCTCACGTAGTTTGTTATAATAGTCTGCTTTATTTTTTATAATATACTCACTTAAATAAATGGCAGGTGTATCCAGCAATTTTTCAAGTTTTAAGTAGAGTAACAATAAAATACGTCCTGTTCTCCCATTACCATCATTAAAGGGGTGAATTGCTTCAAATTGATAATGCATTAAAGCCATTTTGATTAATGGATCTATTGCATCTTCACCATTAATAAAGGTTTCTAGATTTGCCAATTTCTCTCTTATCACATTTTCACCTGTAGGTGGTGTATATATAGTTTCACCTTTCGCATTCTTTAAAGCAGTTCCTGGTGTTGTTCTAATGCCAGCAGTATTCTTTTTAATACTTTGAACAATTTCAATGCACAAATTTGTACTTATGAAAGGGCGTTTTTCTATATCGCGCAGGCCATTCCAAAGAGCCTCTTTATAGCTTATCACCTCTTTTGTTGCAGGGTTATCAAACTTTTTGTCCGCCACTATAGATTTGTACAGATCATCATTTGTAGTAATAATGTTCTCTATTTCGGAACTCGCCTTTGCTTCTTGTAGATGTATGGTGTCTAAAAACAGCGTTGGGTTAGGTAAATTGGTTAACATACCGTTTAGTTGTGCCAGTGCCCTACTGGCATCTATGGTCTTTCGCAAGACTTTAGTAGTTTCCAATGCCGTCCTTGGTGGTAATAGTGGTAAACTATTATAGGGTATATTTCTATTAAATTCTGCCATTTTGAATGAGGGTAATAATTACTTGCGTTTTATTAACGAGGGTAAATATAATAAAAAATTACCTTTGTTTGGATCATAGGGGTAAAACCTACTCTTGTTCACTACCATAATTAATCTATTCTAATATATTTAATTTCCTATGCTATGATTTCAATGTTTTCCGGAACAGAATCGACTAATCACGAGAGGTAAATTCCTTTACGTTTCGAATAATCTGTCATCTCGTCCTTAAACCCATTAAATACTTCTTCGTCCTTATAACCTCCAAATCCCAAAAGGGTACTGAAGGCAAAGGCACTCCTTCGCAAAATGGTTGCCTGTTGTGAATTCAACTTTTGTTTGGATACTTGAAGTAACCCTTCCCGCAACCCCTTTTCTAAATGGTACTCCATAACGTCCTTATCCAAATTTGGACGTAATTTATCGTAGATCATTATAAAAGCAGCTTTAGCATACAATTCTTTTTCTATCAAATAAGAAAGCCATAAATTTTTGAGCTGTCCCCTACCCTCATCCATTATATTGGATAATGTTTTGGATTGCTCGTTCAACACTTGATCCAAATTCTTGATCGATTTAAGATATGCCTGGGTTTTTGATGCTAACGGAATACTGACCCTTTGTTTTGAGTATATGGAGCTGATGCAAATATCATCCTCTATTTGCTCAAAAGAAAATCCCTTGGCGTTGAACAGTTTTATATAATCGATTGCGGATTTTTCGTATGACAAATGGAGCCGTTCCGTTTTATGGAGATATGCCTTCAAGCAATGTTCCTCAAACCACTTTCCATAATCCAGAGTCATTGAACTGTATAATTGGGGCAGTAAAATGGGAAGGAAAAAAGCGGTGGCGCTTAAATCAAGAGCCTTACACCCTTTTTCTTCCATTAACACTTCCAATACCTTTTCATTTTGATTGATACAACCAAAGGATATGTAGGCTTCATTCTCATTTGGAACATGATAATTGTCCAGGAACATCTTAACGGAATGGACATTGGAGTTGCTATAGGATATGGTGCCATTACTATATTTAAGGCCCAAACTCTGTAGCAAATGAAATAAGGTACTTTTGCTCCCAGCAATATCGAATACATTGGCTTCCAATGCCTTTTTTAAAATCGAAACCCTGTTTTCCAGTGTTTTGAGTTCTTTTTTCGATTCCTTTATACCCAACATCATTCGCATGCTCTCAAATTCCTTTTGTACCGAAATCAATAAGGTACTACCATTATTTTCGGGCATATAATGGTTTAGAAATGAATATCGTTCCGAACTCGCTAAAAAGGGCAGCACCTCCTTAAAACTTTTGAGCGATACAAATTCCGATAACAATATATCACGTTTATTGGCATCGAAATAGGCTTTGTAAAAAGCGTTCTTTATAAGTTTTTGTATTTCAAGAACAAATTGGTTGCTATCCACATCTATGCTGGTTTCCCCATACTCGGAATTGTTTAACTGTGGATGCTTTACGACATCTATTTCTGAACCTATTTCCGAAGTACTACATATAAATCCTGATTTATCATAGATGATAATGTCCCTTAGTTGCATTTTCTTTCCATAAAGCAATTCACAATCCAGATTCTGATAGGATTTTAATACATCCGGCAGGTCTTCAAAGTGAATACTCTTGAACAGTTTAAATGTGGTCATTATTTGCTTTTCCAAACGCTTTTTAACTATAGGTAATAGCTTGGAGCGCATGTTCCGTTCAAAAACCTTTTGCAGTTTTGGTCCGCTTAATTGAGGATGTACGGTAGAGCCGTTGATAAATCTTGAACTGTAGCCGTCTTCTACTTCGATGCCAAACGATACGCCATTCCTACCATTGTGGTCCACCGTCCTTACTTGGATGTGGTGCGGTCTTAGTATTTTGGACAGTTCTTTGAAGCTTCGCACCTTGTACTTCTGGAGCATGTTGTTTGTGATATCCTGTATATAGAACCTGACCCCGTTAATGTCCTCGTTCTTGAATTGCGGGATCCGATATACCGGTAGCTCCCTGTCCTTTCGTGTTTCAGGCGACGGGGAGAGCCCAAACTGTTTTTCAAGGTATTTCTGTGTTGCTACGTTCCTTTTGAAATCATTGGAAAGGTTTATTTGCAGACAATCTTCCCTTATGGTGGTCGAGACAATATGGACATGCTCGTGCTTGGTATCGTGGTGGCGTACCACCATATAGGGCTGTTCTCCATATCCCATATGTTCCATGTACGCTTTGGACAGTTCAAAAAAGTCCTTGTCTTCCAATTGTTCGCCTCGGGGAAGATTGATAGTTGCATGTACATATCGTCTTTCAGAATCGTGCCGATTGCCGAGATAGTAAAGGACCCTACCTAAAAATGCTGTGTTGGTATCGGTATCCGAATAGGTGTTCTGGAAGCCGAGTATGGTGCTATCCGCCTTGCCCAATACATAATTCATTATCCCCTGCACATTATTCCGATATAGTATCCTTGCTATCATTTTAACTTCCGTTGTTGATCGTTTCTATAAGTTCGAGCATCAGTTCGCTGGCTTTTTCCATCTCGCGTTCTAGGCTTGCGTTGGTGCTTCGCATATTCTTGTAGTTGGCCACCTTTACCAGTTGGTTGATATTGGATCCTATTTTGTTCAATTGGTAATTGAGGTTCGATATTTCATCTGGAACCCGTTTCTCTTTTATCGTTTCCCTGCTTAGGATAAGCTTTCTCAAAAATGGTCCCACCGATCCCCTTTTAGCAAAGTCAAGATTATAGGACTGCAGGATGGTCTTTACTTTTTCAAGTTCCGTGCCATTGAACCTAAGCGTTATGGCATGCTCCCGCTTCCTATCCCCCAAACGTTTTCTCCCGCCCTTGTTGATTGCCATTTTATCCTTCTATATTATCTGTTTTCACTTCGTCAGAAGTAGCCGTTTTAAGATGCTTAAAACATAACTTGCTATCCGTCTACACGGATAAATATAGTAGAATAAAATTGATTATAACAATCTAATAATCAGTATTTTACACATTAAATACATATCAGGACATATGACTATAAATGGGTACAGGCATTAGAATTATATGGTCTTATTTGGTACATTGGAAATGATGGGAATCATCGAAATTCTACTATTTTTTGTGGGTTGGGGGAAGAAAGGTCAAGCGACTTTTTTTGGTGCTTGTACTTTTGCGCGGTACCGAGGGTGTCGAGGAAAACGGGAACGGAAAGACTTCACAAGTGGACCGGCGAAGCGTGTCCGCATGGGGAGGATTGTAGTGAAAGGGTTGCTCGACTTCCGTAGGTATTTGGTTTATACAAAAACCACTATTTTATTCAAACCTGGCCATTCAAAAATATAATATTGGAATAAACCAGATTAACATAATCAATGGAAAACTACAATCCTATCCAGGCGTACAAAATGGTAATAATATTCTCTACATGGTTGGTAAAAAATACAAAACTTACTCAACAAAAAACCAATGCATAAAACCACATGGAACCTCCCGCTGTACCCATCTGTTTTTATATGGTTTTATATGTTCTTACATTAAAATATTTACTGTAAAAATCTGATTATTAAATAATTATATACATATATTTAAACTTAAATATAGGTACATATTCAAATATATTTATATGTACATATGTCCCTATAAATATATATTCATATTCCAAAATATGATTATAACTGCTAAATAATATATGTATATATCAAAATTAATATCTATATCATGGAAACAAAAATTATAAGTATCGTGGGTGAAAAAGGTGGTATCGGAAAAACAACCTTAAACCTTATCCTTGCCTCCAATCTTCATTATGCAAAAGGAAAAAAGGTAGTGCTCTTGGATGGGGACAATCCACAGTATTCCATCTATAAAAAAAGACAGCGTGAACTTAGTTTTTTGGATGCTTCGGAAATTGAGGAATTGGAGCCTTACACTATAGAACGGGTAACAGTAGGATCCATCCAAGACACAATTATGAAATATTACGGTCTTATAGATTATATTATTCTGGACCTTCCAGGGAGTCTTAATGTAGAAATGGTCAAAGGCCTTTTATATGTGGAACATATTTTCATCCCATTTAGCCACGACGAATTGGAGATAGACAGCACCTCTAATTTCTATTTTACCTTAAAGAACAACTTTCTGGACAATGAGGAGCGTGTACTCAAAAGTGTTAACTTATTTTTCAACAAATATAAATTGGTAAGAAAAAACAAGTTTTCACTGCTCCGCCAACAGTTCGAAAAAGCCGGCATCCCTATAATGCAAAGTGTGGTCAAAGACAGAACCATTTACAAGGAACAGTATAGGAATACCCTCTACCCCATTCCCGAAAACAAGGAAGAAGGCGATATGGATATCAAAAAATTCTTCGAAGAATTAGAACAGTTATCAAATTTATAAACTAGATTTCAATGGCAAAACAGAAAAAAATCACCACACTTGATCTGCTCGAGCAAATGGCAAATAAAAACCAAGAGACAACAAGCGCGCTAGAACAGCTAAAACTGGATCGTTTGGGTGTAAAACAACAAACGCCTTCCCTAAACGTTAGAAAGGAAGATGCCATCAACAAGTTGGAGAAAAATGGGAAACCAGAGCAAGAGAGTCCTTCTGAAAACAATCCTAGTATAGGAAAAAAGCTGGATGTGTTATTGCAAACCGATAAATTGAAAAATAAAAAAGAAACTTTTTTTATGACCATCAACAGCGATTGTGCTATGAAATATGAAAAACTGGCAATGGGTATCTCCTATAAAATGGGCGTCAAGACCTCAAGGAACGATTTGATTCGAAAGGTTTTGCTGGATTTTACGAATAGAAATTATGAAAAATTAATTGCGCTCATTGAGCAAAAATAAAACTGAAATTTGAGCAGTTACTGGTACATATTGTTTGGTCTTGCCCTTGTTTGGTACGGGTATATCATGTGGGTGCTATTATCCAAAAAAAGTATAAAAACAAAAAAACATTCGAAAAAATTAGATTATTTGCGTTTAAATGATAAATTTGTATATAAATCAGATAATGATAAGACCGATTTAAACGCTGTACTCGACCAGATAACCGAAGTGGAAGACACTTCTAAACTTTTGGAAGCTTTTAGAGAGGGTTCATTTGAAGATGATTCAAATTCCATAACTCGCAAAAAGCATGAAAAACTCAAAGTCATCCGCAACAAGGATACAGCCGATGAAATACCGCCGGAATCCGAAAATTGAAACATTTCTTCTATTTTTAATTCTGATATCCATAACCGTGTGCTCCTATGGTCAATTCGATCAACTGCTTCAGGAAGCACAAGATTTCAAGAACGATTCGAAAAACCTTTCCAGGGAAATTGTAGATATTATTAAGGTTATTGCAGGTGTGGCCATTGCCATAACAGGTTTGACCTATCTCTATATTCGGGATCAGCAGACGGACCTGGCCAATAAATTGGGCAAGATTATTATTGGTATCGCCATATTTTTTGCCTTGATCGCCATAGGTGAGGAAATAGCTAACATCTAAATTTCCCGTAATATGGAAAATTGCCACATTCCTATAAAGAAAGGGCTGCAAAAAGATGTCTATTACAAAGGTCTCAATGCGAAATACATTTTTTACTGCGTTTACCTTGGTACGGCTGCCATTATAACAGGTCTTGTCCTATCCGCTTTTATTTCTATGTTGTTGGCCTTGCTAATAACTGGTATAGCAATTGTCGTCGTATTCATGATCCTGTTGTTTTACTCTAGGACCTATGGCGCCAATGGCTTTGTTAAAAAACTTGCCGATGCTTCCAAACCTGATTCCATCAAAGTAGCCAATGACTATAAAAATCTATTGTTATGGGAAAACAGGTAGCTCTTTGGGATGCATTCCCTATATACGGATACGAACGGCAGGCCTTAATATCAAAAGAAAGGGGGTGTTTAACGATTCCATTACAACTTATTCTTCCAGAGGTATTCACATTGGATGCCAAAGAATATGAGACCCTTCAAGAACTTTTCTTAAACATCATAAATATTTTAGGGCCAAATAGACTCTTACATAGGCAAGATTTCTTCCTCCAAGAAAACTATACACCCATCTCAGAAAGACTGCAGGGCGATATGATGGAAAGGGCGAACGAAAAACATTTTCAAGGTCGCCCCTATTTAGTTGGAACGCACTATTTATATATAAGTATTGTCCCTGAAAACTATATCAAATACAGTTCCAAACGGGCGAACTCCTTTTTAGAGAAAAACAGGGATTTTTATTTGACCCAAACCGTTCCCGATGAATTTATCAATAGTAGTGTTCTAGCAGATTTTGAATCTCAGGTACAGAACGTGAACAATCTGATCAATTCCTCCGGACTCATAAAATCGCAGATTCTTGAATACGACGACCTGTTTTCCCAAAATGGACTTTATGCCAAATACTTTGGTCTTAAGGAAAATAGCACAAATTTGGTGGATGTAGATTTTGACAGCAACACCATACATGTGGGAAACAAACAGGGACAATTTTTTACCCTGGAAAACTTGGACCAGTTTAATAAAGACCATATCGGCACCTACGAATTGTATGGAAAATTCACTACCCGACAAAACCGATTTCCTATAGGCAATCTTTTTTCTTTAGGCTTCAAAGTTCCTCATGAACACATCATTAACCAATACATTTATATTCCAAATCAAGAAAAAGTCCTCTCAGGCTTAAGAAAAAAAGCCAAGAGCTTTCAACGGTTCGGTAATGGTAATAAAGATGACAGCAACGCCATCTATGCGGACCAAATTTATGATTATACCAAAGAAATTTTGGAAAATCATAAGGAATCTGTTTTTTACCATCTCAATGTTTTTGGGTTTGAAGAAATAGGGAATCAGCACAGGCAAATGGAAAACTCTATTACAGGCGCTTTCAAAAAACTAAAGATAAATGCCAAACACAACACCATTGACCGAAAGAACCTATTCTTTGCAGGAGTAGCTGGTAACGCAATCGGAATATCTTCAGACATGTACCTGCCCATGCCCAGTGATATGGCCACTGCCCTACTCTATTTTGAAGGCGGTTATAAAGATGCAACCAGGGCTGTTGATGGATTGCGGTTGGTTGACCGTGTTTCTGGCCAACCGCTTTCAGTATCTGTGTACAGGGAACCAGAAAAAAAAGATTGGATCTTCAATCGGGGCATGTTGGTCGCCTCAGGATCGGGTGGTGGCAAGTCTTATTTGGCCAATCATTATTTTGCCTCCGAGCTAAGACAGGGCGCTGAGGCCATAATTATGGAAGATGGCAACTCATACGATAGACTTACTAAGGTATTTGGCGGGGTAACGTTGCAGCACGATGATGAAAAGCCGTTTACCTTCAACCCCTTTTTATTGGACAAATATGATTCTCTTCAAAGCGACGTCAAGGGCAAAACTTTAGTTGAAGGAAAGCTGATTTACCTTGTAACCCTTCTAAAATTGATTATTGGTCAGGATGGAAATATAGGCGGATCAGAAATCACAAATACCGTTTTGGAATTTTTGATTACCGACTATTACGAATGGATGTGGAAAAATGGAGACAAAAATTTTAAGTTCGATACATTTTTTGAATACTGTAAAATTCACATTGTAACCTATATTAAAACTAAAAAAGTCCCAAAGGAAAAGTTCGATTCCGATGTATTCATGTTCCTTTTGGAGAAATACTATGCCAATGGTACTAGGGGAAGCTTACTGAACAAATTGGACGATCGGATTTCCAGCCTAAGTGATGAAAAGATTATTTATTTCAAATTGGGCAAATTGATTGATAACGAACTGCTATTTCCTATTACCGCCTTGATGATTATGGAAATATTCAACAAGAAGATGCACGACCCTTCAAGATTATCCATTAATAAAATACTGGCCGTCGACGAAGCCTGGAAGGCTCTAGTAAGACCGGAACTTGTACACTACTTTAACAGCCAGTCTAGAATGGCCAGAAAGTTGGGCGGCCAGCCAATCTTCATTTCCCAAAAAGTAGATGATTTTATATCCTCTGAAATCATCAAAAATGCTATTGTGGTCAATTCGCATATAAAAGTGTTTTTAGATATGCGCGACTTTGCCCAATCCTTCGATAAAATACAGTCCCTAATGGGATTGGGTGAAAAACAGAAACAACTCATTCTTTCTCTCAACAAAGACCTACCAAAAGACAAGAAATTCCGTGAGGTTGCATTTTGTTGGATGGACAAGGTAAAGGTGTATGGCGTGGAAACGTCTTTGGAAGAAAAGTGTATTTATGAAACCAACCCCACCGAAAGTGCCAAGATCAAACAACTATACAATAAAAATCATAAAAATTGGGAGTTGACGGCTAAGGCATATGCCTTTGACAATACTCCATAAAACTAAAAAAAATGAAACTAACTCCGGTAATTCTGAGCCTATTGCTGCACCTGGCGCTTTTTTCCCAGATTCCAGTTACAGATGTTGCTACAAACGCTAGCGTTGGGGTGGTCAACAGCCAGCTAATGAATATCAACATAGAGCTAAAAGCTGTAAATAAAAACTTGTCTCAGTTGATTAATCTAATGGAGAAAAACAATAATGAAACTTCCAAATCCAGAGAAATTCTGAAAGAAGAGCTAGAAGCTAAGAAACAGGCACCCAAATATGTGACCGGATCGACAGATGTGAGCTTGGCCATAGAACTAAAAACTAAGATTCTCGAAGCATATAGAACTTCCAAACAGACCGTCCAAGAATTGGAATATTTAGAGCGAAAGGAAATCGATGAATTTATTGGTTATGCCACCAATGCTCTTTTGGAGACTAAAAATCTATTTCAACAATGCAATGAAATTATAAATACCAAAGCCATCATTTTGCCTGAAGAACGGCTAAAGAAGGTCGATGCCATTAACGTTAAACTGGAAACCATTTTGGACAACCTAATTGTTTACAATCATAAACTATCACAAATCAATTCCCTCCGAGAATCTCGCCGCACACTGATCAATATGAATAAAAACTAATCATGGTATGAACATCACTGACAAAGGAATACGGGAATCGGTCAATGAACTTTTTGATCAATATATTTTAGATGCCTACGAAGTGGTTGACCCGATGATAGAAATCGGTCAGGTTTTCGCATGTATAGGTATTTCAATAGTTGCCATTCTAGTGTTTCTCAATAAGGATAAGCGAGCTGATATTTTCGAACATCTCAAATGGGTTCCATTGGCCTTTGTCCTTTTTAATTATCGCGCCCTGACAAGGACCATTCTTGAATTCTACCAAGGTATTGGAATGTCCTTAAAGGCAAATGATATTTCATGGGACATTCTCCACATTAAAATTCTAGTAGCTCAGACAACAGCTATGGTGGATTTTGGTGTATCCTGGGTGCTTCTACAAGGGGATCCGGAGGCTATACAAGTACTTATTCTCGGGGCTATCACTTCCGGGGTTACTGCCATTGCATCGGTCATTTCCGCAGTCGTATTTGTGGGGATAAAAGCGATGTCCGTAATGTACTTGTTCGTGTTAATAATATTTGGGCCATTAAATATAGGGTTGTCCTTCATACCAGTATTTTCCGGTATGTGGAAGGCATGGCTACAAAAATTCATGAGTGTCTGCCTCTGGATACCCATGCTTCACCTTATCGATAACTTTATGCTGCACGTATTGGATAAGCTGATAGACTCATTACTGTCCGAAGGAGATGCGAATTTAGGTTTAGTGCTCACCTGCGGTTTGTTGATGTTGATGAACGTTTTTGTTTATCTAAAGGCCCCTATATTATCCAACTTCATCGTGCAGGGAATGAACGTCAGTGCCAGCCATTTGAAAGATCAGACAAAACACTATGTGAAAAAAGTAGCACAAACGACAGTTGATGCCAACACGGGAGGAGCTACAAAGGGAGTAAGAACCCTAATACAATAAGCAGTTTAACGATAAAAATTGACTTTAAACGATATCAAAAAAACAGATGGACGGTAATTATAAGATTTTCAACGATTTAAGCAAGATTGGTAGTAGGAGTAACAAAGTGCTATATGTATCTTTAATTCTCACGTTCGTAACCACTATCCTCAATATCTTTTATACCTACAAGACGAACGAGAGCGCCAAAAACAATTTCTATCTGCTCGATAACGGCCAGAAGCTGGCTGCCGTCAGGATAAAGGACTATAAGCGGGCAATAGATATTTTATGTGAAGGCCATATTGCCAATTTCCATGAATTGTTTTTTGCGTTGGAACCCGATTTACGCCATATCAAGAGAAATATCGAAGATAAGGCGCTGTATATGGCCGATCATTCGGTACAAAGGCTGTACAATCGTTTGATCGATCAAAACTATTACGAGGATATCGCCAAAAGTGGCTATTCGATAGAAATAGAAAAGGATTCAATTTTCGTGGATTACTCCGAATATCCATTTCCATTTCGATTCGTTGGAAAACAAAGGATTTTAAAGAGTGGCAATGTGGAATATCGGAATATGATAACCAAAGGGTACTTGGTCGAGACCAGCTCAACTCCAAATAATTTGAACGGACTAAAGATTATAAAGTTTGACGTTTTGAACAACCAAGATTTGTAATAACCAACCCATGAACCACAAAATTGACAAATTCAACCTTTGGATAAAACGGCATAGACTGTTCGCTTTTTTTGCACCAATTATAGTCCTTCTGGCCGTATTCTTTGTAATGACCAGTATCAGTTCCATGGCGAAAGGCAAGCAAAATAGTAAAACCGATGATGCGTACAATAATACTTTGCCAGACCATAACAAACAACTCGATGCTACGAAACCTAACGATATTTACAAAAAGTTACAACAAGATTCACTAGATCAATTGAGGTCAAAAGGACTCTTCAAGAGCATTTTAGAAACCAAGAAAGAGAATGATTCGTTAGAACGTATTTTAGAGGAACTCAATAACTTTTCTTTGGATGAAAAGGAAAACATTAGCAATAGGAGTGTCAAGGACACTTCATATCCCGAAACAATTATTCCCGAGTACACTTCCAAAACCACGGATGCACAAAAAAAACTGGAATACAGAAATCTATTGATGCAAGCAAGGGATCAAAGGCTTGCCCGTAGTCAGGATTATTCCGCTCCATATACAGAACCATCCACCGACTCAAAGACAAATGCAATAGCATTCGATGCAGCAATTTACCGTGACCAGTTTATTTTACCGGGTAACCGTGTTACCCTGATCTTAAAGGATGATATCTATTTCAAGGGTAGGCGATTCTCTAGGAATACATTTGTTTACGCAACAGCCAACGTGAAGGGATCAAGGGTTTTATTGGAGATAACCAATATTGACAATTTAGAAATGGAATTGACCGCTATTGATCAGGAAGATGGCATGGTCGGACTGCACAATGAGCGAGCAGGTCAGTTATTGCAGGAATTCACAGCCGATATTCAACAACAAAGTGTAAACGAATTATCGGAGGCTGTCGGCGAAACAGTAGAAATTCCATTGGCACAAAACCTGGTACGCTCCTTTGGCAATTTTTTCCAAAAGAAAAAATACAAACAGAAAGACAAGATACTTCTGGTAAATGGAGACCGTGTAATTCTAAAACCAAAAAAAATATAGTGATGATGAAGGCAATATTGCTCATATCGGTCCTATTTTCAGGGTATGCGTTGGTTGGCCAAGCCTCTAGCGATACCTTGCAAATATCTAAGGACTTCAAGACCATTCTTATTTTTCCCGAAAACATTTCGGAAAGTAGTATCGGCAACGATTTCGGTTTTATTGTGGACTTACCAAAACCGGAAGGCGGTAAATTTAGTGGCCGAATAATAAAACTCTATTACGATGAACTCGCCATCGAAAAAGAAAATGTAACCAACTATTTGGTCATTACGGATACTGGAAACGTTTACGATTTTGTACTAGAACTAGTTACGGTTCCGGAAAAAACGACATGGTACATCACTCAAGAAATGGCCGTTGCCAACATAGAGGGTAAACCAATTGAAAAAAGGAATGAAAATGGGCGGCTGATAGACACCTCTGAGAAGCTTAGCAATGAAATTCAGAAAATGGACACTACTTCCCATATTAAAAACCCCTCCAAAATAGTTGCTGATAATTCTAAAGATAGTGCTACTAAAGAATTGTACCTATCCGACCCCTTGGAATACTATCGCCTTCGATGTTATTATATGCAATTCGACAAGCCTAAAATCAGTCGGTATTTTTCTAGATTGGACAATGTTTTCCTATGGCTAAAAGGTGTCTACTATAACGAGGACGAGCTTTATTTTCAATATAGGATAGAAAACAAGGAAGGCCTTGATATGGATATCAATTTTATAAAGCATCAAATTGCAACCAACTATAAAAATAGTAGTAGTAACCAAAAAATGGAGCTCAAACCGGTTTTTGTCTACAAACAACCTAAAACCATAGCAGGAAAAAGCGAGAACCATTTTGTTGTGGTATTTAAAAAGTTTGCCTTGGATGAGAAAAAAGAGGTCCTAGTGGAATTGGACGAGGAGTCCGGCAACCGCAATCTTTCATTGCGAATAGGCCATGAAATTATCAATAATCCCATAAACTTTTAAAAATGAGGAACTCCATAACAGTTTTGGCACTTTTCATTTCGACAATGGCATACACGCAAAGTGGCAATTATGCCTCATCGGTCGGAATAAGCGGGGGTTACGCAGAGGATGGTTATGGTATAATGGCCACGTTCAACTACCACGTGAACCGGGACCGATATGTGCAATTGAGCATATTTGCCGCCATTGCAGAGGATAAAGGTTCGTTTGATATTCCTTATAACATTTTCACTGTACAGCCCGGATACTTTATCAAGATTTGGGAACAGAAAAATTTTAAACGGTATGCCCTCAATTTTGGCGGTGGGGCAATTATCGGATACGAGGTCATTAACAATGGCAGCAACTTGCTTGAGAACGGAGCGATCATAGATGCTAGAAGTCAATTTATATATGGAGCCTATTTGGGACTGGAAGGGGAAATAACCCTCAGCAATGATTTCTCCTTTCTACTAAAGGCCAACGAATACTATCACGTCAATAGCGATGTAGGAAATTTTTATCCTTATGTCGGAATTGGTCTTCGCTATTTTCTGTTCTAAACACTTTGAAGATGAAAAACTACAAAAGAATAACTAAAGTAGCACTGGGTCTTGTCTCCTTAATATCAGTGCTTATCATTGCTTGTAGCAAGGATTTTGAGGATATTATTTTGGATGATTTTGATTTTGATTTCTCCATTGAACAGCCGGAAACCAGTTTCGTTTTTGAAAGTGCCAGAACTTCCTTTTCGATTGTTCCTGAAAAAGAAATAAGTACTGTTCATTATTATGCGCGATATACGACTTTGAATGGCAAGGGATACTTCATGAACATGGCAGGCGATACTATCCGTGATAATGATACGCTGAACATTATCGACAAGCAGTGGTCATATAATTATGTAGCCATCGATACAGGCATGCATAAAATTAACTTCATTGCATGGGATTCAAATGCCAGGGAGAAAAAATTGGAACTATTGCACTATGCCAAATACGCCAGTTTTAGCTTTTTGCTAAACAAAGGAGTCAACGATTTTATCATCAATTCCAAGAATCCTGTGAACGTAACACTTCTTAGGGATAAGGAAACCGAAAACCCCGATAATAAAGGGGAATTTGAAATAACGTATCAGATTGAAAATGGAACCGGGAAACTCTATTTGAAAGAAGAAGCTTTTGACGCTGGAAAACCATTTAACTTACCAAAAGGAATTTCGGAGATGGGATACCTTCCGGATACCTTGGGCGAACATAGATTAATCGTTACGGCCAAAGCTCCTGATGGTGCTACCTTGACCGAGGTTCTACTTCTTACTGTACTTAACCTCGGCTTTACCATTAATGCCACCGCGGCATCGACCCAAGTGGAATTGAATACTAATCTGGCCGTCGCCATAGATCTGAGGACCCAAGACGAAGAATCTGACGTAGCATATGAAATTACCCATTCCTTTTCACCTACTAGCGAAGGTGCTGGTACCGTGCGCGACCAGAACGGTGGTGTAATGGATCCAGGTAAATATAGGCCTATAATTCCCAATTCGTACAATTTCACTTTTACGAGTACTGAACTGGGAAAACGGACAATATTCTTTGATGTGAGGGATTCCAACGGACAGATAAAACAGGACAGCGTTGAAATCGAGGTGGCGAACATCCCATTTACTTTTTCCGGTAATTCGGAAAGCAATTCAGTTTTTTTAAATGAGCGTACTCAACTCAATTTTAATATTAAATCCAATGGCAACACAGAGAATATAGATTACAATATTTCCTATGAAATTGTGGAGGGCAACGGAAGGCTGACCGGGATCAATGGCAACACCCTACAGAACTCAACAGGCTATCCAGTTGAACTTGGTAACTTTTCACTTTATTATTATCCAGAAAATTTGGGTTCGCACCAGATATCATTTATTGTAACCGACAATTACGGGCAAGAAGTGGGGCCGGTCAATATTGACCTTGAAACCAAACAGAACGATTTTACCGTAAGTATAACCCCATCGAAGACTTCGGAATTTGCAAATTTACCGGTAAATGTAATTATCGATATCAATGAAATACCTGAAGGAACCAATGATACATATGAAGCCTTTTATTCATCCGGCAAGAATAGCTCATTGCGGGTAAACGGAACGGAGTATGGTCCAGGCGAAAAATTTCAACTTGGCCCAAACAATAATAATGTAGTCTATACAGGTACTCAAGCTGGTCAGCATGATATTGTACTGAGTGTAGAATCAAGTGCGAATGTTACGCATACTGCAAATACTTCGGTCAACTACAACCAAGTAGATTTCTTGTTCACTGGAGGGAGTCAAAAAACCGATATTTCAGTCGGCGAGATCACCTCGCTTAACTTCAACATTTCAGAAAGTATTGGTTCTTCCGAATATACCATCCGATATAGCTTAAACGGAAATGCCCTCATCAAGAATGAAAATGGCACAGAAGTGAGTGCAGGGAATATTTATGATGTTCCCAAAGGAAATTTCAACTGGAGCCTGGAAGGCACCGACGAGAGCAATATCAATTTGACTTTTTATGTTCAAAACGAAACCGGTCTTGAAAAAACTGTTACTATATCCATTGATGTAACTCCAAAGAATTATAATTTTAATGCTAACGCGACACAATCACAGGTATATACAGGAGAAATTGTAGCTATTAATTTCAATATTACAGAATTGGGCATTGGAGGTGATAGCTATGTGATGTATTTTTCATCGGGAAGCAGTAATGGTAACTTTGAATATCAAGGCAATACCTATGCTGCTGGAGAAAGTTTTAACGTTCCAGTTGGCTCTTTCCAAGGAAGGTATATAGGAATATCTGAATCCAATCATAATATTGAGTTTACGGTCAGATCATCTTCAGAAGTTGAAAAAACAGCAGATGTCAATATTAATTTTGAAAATTATGAAGAATTTTTTGATTTTACCGTCGGTCAGTCGTCCCAAGATAAATATGAAAATCAACCCTTCCTATTGAATGTGGTCACAAATGCCACCTCTGGACACGATACAACTGTCATGTACCAAATGACATTTGAATTTGCCGATATGAATGGTGGGTACATAAACCATCGGGGAAAAATATATAGGGAAGGTGAGGTTATTCCCTTGGAGTACGGTTCTGTTGCTATGCAGTTTTATCCACAAATCGACGACAGTTTTACTATTAATTTTCGTGTCGAAAATTCAACCGGCATATCACAGACCACCAGTGAATCGATTTTAATGCTTAAAAAGCCCACAGCAGCTGTCAAAGGAGAGAAGCATAATATCCGATGTGGTGGTCTTAATGGCTGTGACTACGTGGTTCGGATATATACCTGTTTTGCTGCAAATTGTTCCGAAGCCTATAATGGTGCCACTTTACAACAGGTGGAGGTTCGTATTTATAACCGTAATAATAATAGATGGGATACAATGTTATTCAATTACAATGACGCAAGAGGATCGGGTGTTGAACGCTATTTTGAACTAGAGGAAGAACCGAGGGAGAATAGACTTAAATACCTAGACCAAGATTATGAGGTCAGGGTACAGGACAGCAATGGGCAATGGAGTAATACAGTAAGGGGGTCAATAATTAGGGTATAATGGAAAAAGTAACATAAGAACCATTTTGGCATTTAACTTTTTTTGAGGATAATGGTTACCAAAACATCGGTGCCATCAAGATTATCCTCGGTCTCTACCACAAGTTTATTTTTGGTAAATTCCATAATCTTCATTTCGTTTCGTGTATCAAAAACGATACGATTATTGTTTATGAGTTCGTATGAATCTGTTTCAATAGTGGTAAACGCTTGATTTCCATCACAAGCAAGCCCGTTCTCGTTGATGTTATAAGCTCCTTTCTCTCCTTCCCCCCTTTTAGCAAAAAAGGTCAAATTATCTTTGATACATTGTTTAATTTCCTGTGTGTTGAACAAATCTATATTTGAGGTGCCGTCGCCATTGATATCTACCGCTCTATCGGTCATTATGGATTCATATTCCCATTGTCCCAGTAGGGCTTGAGCCTTGTCCGATTCTGAAAGATTGGCATTGTCATTACTACAAGCAAAAAATAGTAAGATTGAAAAAATGAGAAAAACATTAGTATTAATTTTCATCTGTTTATTTTTATTGTTTTTGAAAGGTCAGATGTAATTCGCCAATAATCATTTACTCACGATTTTTTTATTTTAAATTTTGGAGTTCGTGAATCTTCGATTTCGGTTGGTATCAAGAATTGTCATGGCTCATTTCATAAGAACATGTTTTAGACCTTTGCATAAAGATAAATATTATGGGCATAGGTATGGCAATCATAAAAACAGTAATAGCTTGTAAGGAGTCGAAAAAATGCATGAAGGGCATTTTTTCGACTCCTTTTGCATTCTTATGCGGTTCCTAGATGGTTAAAAAAACCTAGTAGGCTTCACATGCTTAGCTCTATTTTATTTCTGAAACCGTAAGGTTTCCAATAAGACTTTTCAGTTTTTTAGAAGTTTAATTACTTGTTTATAAATTCGGTCGATAGTCTATTAGACTTTGTTTAGAGACGATAAGACCAAGAGCAAATACTCTGTTCTGAAAAATCCACATACTATATTCCCAATAATATATTCAATTTTTGCAATTGTTTAATTACACTTCCATAATTTGACAAAAACCCTTTAGCGTAATACCTGTTGCCCTGTGAGGCCTCATGGCTCTGGCTTTATGGTTTTGTTTCTTTAAATTCGAAAATAAAGGGTTTAATCCCGATGGAACCCATATTTCACCAACTCTTTCAACAAAGATTCATAATGCTTTTCCGGAAAATTCCTTCGTTCGTTTATAAAATGCCGTAGGGTATCCCTTGGCATTTCACAGTTGTCCTCCAACTTCCTAATAGAGAGAGCTTCCCGTTCCAACAACCAATTTCTTAGGGGTACAAACTTATAATCCATAGTGGTATAGATTTTTGAACTTATCACAAATGTACTCAAAAGCGTACAATTCTAATAATATAGTTAAATCAAAAAAAGGGCTTAAAAAAGCCCTTCATCTGCAAAGGAGTAATATCCCTCCCTAGAGATTATTATGCTGTCAAGGGTTGATATGTCCACCAACTTTGAAGCTTCCCTCAACTTATTGGAGATTTGCTTGTCGGCTTCCGAGGGATTTAGATTCCCTGATGGATGGTTGTGAACCAGGATCAGGGAGCTTGTCTTGATCAGGATGGCATGTCGCAGCACATCCTTTGTCGAAATGAGACAACCGTTATCAGTGCCAGATGTAAGATGGTGTATGTTCACCACCTGATTTTTACGGTTCAAATGTATGACCTTCACTTCTTCGTGATCGTCCATTACATCGTCAAAGAAGGGATATATGAACTCCCTCACGGAACTGGAAGAGGTTATTTGAAAACTGGGCAGTTCAGTTCTCCTGTAAATGGCCGTTAACTCTCCAACGAAATCTTTAAAGGTTGCGATTCGAATGTCTTTCATAATAGTATTTTTTAAGATTATGCGGCGAAAAAAATCAACGGGAGCGCAGCGGTGGGGATAGGTCCATGTGGAGATTTTAAAAAATTGTGGTGGGCTCCCCCGACAGGAGGGATACCCCATTTTTTCAAATACTACATGGACAGGGCAAATGCGGCTTGATTAAATTGCGGCATAAGTATGAAAAATGAATTTTTAGGCTGGCACCTACCATTATAAAAAAGAAATACCCGAATCGTTTTGAGAGGGTTCGATACCCTTGCAAAATGAATTTCCTTGTTCACTGCATAGGCAAAACTCTCTATATGTTTTTATAAATCTTCCAAAACCATTTCCAGAACCAATTAGGGATTCCATTTTTTATTTTTTTCATGGTTCGCTTATAAGAAGTTCCGAAACAACAGAATGTTAAAGTTCATGTTACACCTTAGGTCAAAACGAAAGGGTTATTTGGCAAAATTCCTAAAATATGGCAATGTCAAAACCTTGTCCTTTTACTGTATAAACCCAATGAATACCTTGCTTGATAGAAAGTCAAAATGAATTATCCTTTAAATGAAGATAAAATGATTCGAATAGAAAAATTGAGATAAAGCTCCCCAAACGGAAATGGTGGCAAGTAAGTTTGGGATTGGAAATAATTTACATATCTAGCAATGCAGACCCCATAGAACTATTAAAGACGATAAAAGAACTGCTGAAAATTTGGCTTTCAGATTAATGTGCTATGGCTTCATTTGGAGATTGGCGAACAGACAGAGTTCCTTGATCTCGTCTACCGTTTTTCTTCCGGCATTCTTGGTGTGCAAAAGTTCCTTCAGCGATAACCGGGACAAATCCTTGATCGTTCCTTCCAATAAGTCTATACAATCTATAGTTTTCAATACGTTCAATGCCCGAGTGGACAATGGCAATTGGCAGATCTTAGTATTCTTGTCAACACCGATAAATTTTGATATCGAGCTTACCTGATTGTCCATTTCCTTATAGAGGTGGGGAACCTGTTTCTTGAATTTCCTTATGGTAGACAGGGCTTCCAAAAATTCAAAGTAAGTGATCATTTCCTTTTTCATTACATAGTCTTGGGTTGGCATCTCGATTGTTCTATCTGTCAATCCTAGTGTTTTTTTAAACCTTCAACCGGCCACTTTAGTATATTGACTGGTGTGCTTTGGATGCGGGGGACGAAATAATCCTGAATCAATCTAAATTCATAACCCCTGTTGGCCAACTAATCCACACAGTAAAGCCGTAAAATATTGGGGGTCCATATTTTCAATTCTTGCCTTCCCTCCTACCTTTGCTACAAGATAATACATAGCTTGGCCTTTTGGAAGCATTCAAAAAGACTTCATTAGTTCCAAAAGAAATTGTTCTTGTTTAAAGGTATCCAAAAATTTATTCATCGAGCTTAGAAGAAAAATTTTCATCCTTGTTTGAACTTTGGAGAAGATCTGTTCTTTATTAGAAATTGGATTAATTTTCAATTCTCTCTATCCTCTCTTTATTATAAGCGATCTCAATTTAATAGTCCAAAAGCCTAATTATCCTTGATTTAAACCTTTACTCGGTCTAAAGTGAAAATGGTACAGTCTCAATTTCACGACTAAATTGGTCAAGTTAAAATTGGGTAAACTCAGGCCAATTAACATTATTTACCCCTTGTAAAGAAGCATTAAACAACTTCACATCACGAGACCCGATCGCTGGGTGGTTCTGAGGGTGCATTACATTCCTTGTTCGGGATGTAATTTTCTTCTGGATGATAGGGCGGTTTTATTAATATAGTTTGTGTTCAAATCATAATAAATTGCCGTTACATTTTATCTGGTGATATTGGAGGTGGTGGAATGTTTCTAACAGGTTTAATGCTCTTTAAGTATAAAAAGATTGCATTAATGTCCTGATCTGTCAAACTTACATAGTTTAACCATGGCATCGGTGGTAAAAGATTTCGCCCACCATCCATTCCTTTTAATTTTCCTTGGGTGATTGCTTTTTTGAATTGTTCTTCTGTCCAATTGCCAATACCTGTTTCGTCCGGTGTTAAATTACCTGCAAAAGAAACACCCCAAGGCCCTGCTGCAGCTGTCAGGTCAGGATAAAACATTCCAAAACCCTCTTTAATCAAGGGATTTTCGAACTTAATGATTGGTCTACCTCCTGGATACCCGGATAACATTAATTCGGGAATGATTTCAGGCCCGTTGGCACCCATTCTTTTGGGAGAGTGGCAGTCATTGCACCCCATAATTGTTACAAGGTATTCGCCATGTTCAACAACATCTTTAGATTTTGCAGCAACCGTAGTATAGTCTTCAGCACTATTTTTTTTTCTATTTGAGCAAGATGTACCAAAAAAAGCAAAGCTTATTACTAATAATATCAGTATTAGAAAGTTTGTTTTCTTCATTTTTTAGATTAATTACTAGTATGACATTTTAATTTCGCCACGACTTATTTGAGGCGGTTATGACACTTACCTTTTAACCGCTATCACTCATAAGTTTCATGTGGTAATGTAATTTTATACCATCTAATTAGGGTATTCTTATCAATGATAAAATTTAAGCATTAACTGTTAAAGTATAGCATTGAATACTGGGATTGAGCGCCAAATTATCGTCTATGCCTTGGTTGGTACTATCCTAACCAATTTAATTTTTTTATCCTTTTTCAACTCCACCTGGTACGCCGAAACAACAGGTTTGTTTTGGGAATAATCAATAGAATACGATATATTATTGAAGGCCCACCCAGGATAATCCTTTGCCAGTTGACCACTAATACTGTAAGGCATTTTTATACCGGTATAATATTCTTCACACCGAATAATAGTGCCCATATAATCATAAACTGCCTTAATAAAATTTTCATTGTCTTGAAAAACTACGGTATAGGTAATGGACTTATTACTATTATATATAGGTTGGGTTTTGATGTCATACTTTGCAGCTAACTTCTGTAATTTCTTTACGCTAACTGCTACAGATTTAACTGCCATATGTTCTAAATACTGCTTATTTAAACCTGTAGTTTTGGTAGAAGTTAGCGTATTGGTATTGTTTGTAGCTATCGCCAAAGCGTTTTGGGAATAAATTAGGCCGTTAAAACCTAAAATGAATAAACCAATAATAAATTTTTTCATTTGTGATACGGATTTAAAAGTTATAATTAATTATTTAAAGCCATGAAAACAATAAAGGACTTGAAGCAAGGTTCTGATTTTGAGGTGCTACTAAATTATAGAATACAGGTCGAGAAACCTTAAAACCAGTATAGACAATCAATGAACAGCTGATAGACACTAAATAGACAATGGAAAAAAATGAAGCTAGCAAATGCCTTTTATATTGGCATTTACAAATCTTGTATAAAAAAATCTAAATCGATATTTTCAGGGAGATCGAGTTTTTTTCTTAGGCGATAACGACTAGTATTTAAGGAAGCCATGGTTATATTTTGAAGCGTTGCAATGCTCTGACTTTTAATTTTTAATCGAATTAAGGAGCAAATCCTGATTTCATTTTTGCTTAAATTAGGATACCTGTTGCTGAGTTTACTATAAAACGTATTACTCAACTTATCTAGACGTTCAAAGAATTCTTGCGTATTAATATCAAAACTGATTTTGTTCGTAATATCTTGGTCTAAGGCTTCAATCATTGCATTTCTATCTTTAGGACTGGCCGATTTAATTTTCTCCAATCGATTCGCAAGATGTTTTGCCCAATCTTGGTTTTGGGTTAAATTAATGGCAAAATCCGAAAGGTCCCGTTCTTTGGATTTTATTTCAGAATTAAGCTGTTCCACCTTTAAAGCTGAATTTTCAAGCTGCTTCTCAGTCAACATTTGATGGTTCTTTAGATGGATAAGATGCTGTCGTCGACTAAAAATAAAGAATAATAATAAGATAATAAATACAGACGATACAAGCCCTATAATCCACAACTGCGCTCTTTGGTTTTTGATTTTGTTTTCTTTTTGGAGTTGATCGATCTTGAAATTAAGTGCTATCCTGTCAATCGTGATATTATTGAGTTCCTCTTGCCAATTTTTGTCCGCCTTGGAAGCAACCCTTTGTATACTATCCGCGTACTTTTTAATGAATTTGGCAGTGGTATAGGCTGCATTAATGTTATTTTCCTTTTGAAGCAATGCCTGTTTGGCTTCTAGAAATTCCAATCGCGATTCAGAACTTATAGTATTTTCGGAAGGATAGGACGCAATAATACTATCCAATCCAACGAAGGCTTTTCGTGCCTCCTCCAATTTATTCAAATGAATGTTGGCATTAACTAATTGTGCCCCACTACTTATTAACCTAGGAATATCTTTGGTTAGGGATTTTTCATTAATGGCATGCTTGTAAAACTCAAAATTAGAAGCATATAACAGCTGTGCTTTTTCGTAATGATTTTGTTCTACGTATATGTCGGCAATATTATCACGAATACTTCCAATTAAGGTATGGTTTGGAAATTTGTCTTCCATAATTCGGTAGGCTCGCTTAAATTGTGACAAGGCAGAATCCAATTCTCCTTTATGCCAATACAATAATAAACCATAGTTATTGATTGCTGAAGGATGGTAGATATAACCTAGTTCCTTGGTAAAATCCATATTGATTTTATGCTGTAGGGCAGCACTGTCCAAAAGGCCAAGTTGAGCATAATTTTCCGCAAGAATACTATGTGCATAGTTACGCATCTCCACATAGGTTTCCCGTTCCGATGCTAATAATTCTTTTTCATGCTGTTTATAATAATCGAAGAAATCCAAATATGATTTAATAGACTCTTTTGGAAACCCTATTTGCTTAAACCAATTGCCTGAATGAAGGTAACTGTCTAATATAACGGTATAATGACCTTTGATTTTAGACAATAAATCCATACGCTTAAAATGCATGGATAAATATCGCTGTAATTGTGTTTCACTATAGGAGGATCGTCTAAAAGTATGGATATGGTCTTCAGGAAACGAAATGGCCATTGTATCACTGATCGCTTTATATCGATTAAAGACAACATCGCTCTCTATAATATTATTTTGAGATGAAATTTTGGATGTACATATAGTAAATAATACTAATACATAAAATCTTGATTTTCTATAAATTAAATGAGAGTTTTTATTTCTTGAAAAATACCTCCGTGCTTGCAACAATCCAAATCTATATAAATTAAATTGAAACATCCTGGCTAAAATAATTTTGGCTTTACTGTAGCGTTTATAAAAACTCATCCTTTATTTAAACTTTAAATAATCCAATTTCATTGCTGTTTCAATCTCGTTTGTTCTAGATTGACCGAATAAGTTAACCAAGTAAGTATCTGGACTAGATATCTCAGAAGTAATTATTTCATCATATTTTACTTTGCTAATAAACCCTTTTTCAAACAACGGTTGAAACGTTTTCTTAAGTATAGGATTGATTTTTTCTTTTTTTCTTTTTTCATCCTTTATTTTAGCTTTACAATTTGTTTATATTTCTAATTTTATCAGCGATTTTCTCAATACCCTTTCGTTCCCCTGTTTCGATATAGCGTGCAGCAATGGTTATACACGAACTGCACCATCCCTTTAGAATAATATCATTAAGATTAGTTATATAACTTTTATAATTTATCATCTTCTTGCGTTCTGTACCACAGTCACAAAATATTGAATTTATTGCAATATCAATGTCCTCTTTCCATGATGGGCCTAACATCAATTGAAGTTGCAATGGCCCTATTTCCACTTCGTCCTCATAAATGACATGTTCTGTTCGTTTTTTTTGGCATCTTTTAATCGTTAATTTGAACTTTCTCAATTTATAGGTTCTGGATAACTCACGAATTATCTGAATTACGGCGATAGACCACAACAAAGGCGGTTTTCACATCATAATTTTTTCCGGCTTCAACAAGATACCTACTTTTATAACAGAATAATAATCGACCCCAAATTTTATCATTTTCATATAGCGTTATCCTTTAGAGCTCTGTCCAATTGGCCAAAGCTCTTTTTGATTTAATCCTTTATTTGAACATTTAATTTTATCCTACAATATATTATTGAATTTCAATTTTTTTTAATTCTGGAAAGCTATAGTGTCTTATTTTACCATTATTTAATTTGATTTCGGCTACAGCATGCAAATGCGGTGGATTTGAAGCCATTTAACGTGGGTTCGGTTTAAGAAAAGTGGATTTTATATTGTAGAAAAGCTAAAAGTAGATATAATTAAACATCTAACACTCAGATGTTTAATTAATCTTTTATTATCTAAAAAAAGCAGGCAGGGACTAATTCTTTATGGTCTGGTTGTTTCTAGGATGAGAACTGCTAATTCAAATAAAATCAACTTTACACGTACCACTCGGAAGTATACAGAGTGGTCGACCTGCCCGCTAACTTTTATTTTATTGCCACCTTATTACGTTTTGGATTTAATAACTAAAATAATAAAAAAGAAGTACTTTGTCTTGTACGGATGCGACATAATCAGTTTAACTAAAAGCAGATTGGCGTAACTTGAAGATTTCTGTACCAATCCCGTACCCTTTTTTATGCCCTCGTGCCAATTTAGGGGAAAGTTGATTATTTCTAAAAAAAAAGCGTTCCATAACTTTTTGGATTATCGGCTAAATAGATAATTAATGTAATTCATATCCAGTTCCACAATGCTGTTGGGGGAAACCTTCAAATATTCCTTTACATACCTTGACATGTGAGATTGGTCATAATATCCCGCTTGATCGGCCAGCTGGGCCCAGGTAATCGTGGGCTGCGCCCGTAAAAGATTGATCAAGCATTTAAATTGATAAATTTGAGTGTATACTTTTGGGGATAATCCTATCATCTTCTTGAAATGTCTTTCCAATGTTTTCCGATGGCAATGACAATTTTGTTCAATATCCTTTATGGTAACTACTCCTTTGTTGATATGGATATATTCCATGACCCTTTTAATGTTATCCACTTCTTCCCGTACAGTATTCAAACCTAGAAAAAAATCATTCAAGACTTCGATTTGATACTCGCTGTTTTGATCTGCCCTCAATTTGGCCAACAGCTTATCAGCTTTCTCTTTGCCTAGAAACTCACTTAACGTCATGGCCTTATTTTTTAAGGAAGACATATCGGTTCCAAACAGTAGATACTTGCCCAGAGGCTGGAAAAATACCATGATCGTTTTTAGCGGACCAATGATCTGCCCATAAACTGGAAAGGTTACCTGCCCGGTAACCACAGCGCTTTCTGTAAAGAAATCTTCTCCCTCTAATTTTGCGACAAGTTTATTCTGCGTGTTTATCGATTGGATTATAAATCCGCTCAATCCCAAGGGAGGGGAAAAATAGGGTTCGTTGACCCCCTCTGGAATTTCCAGGATACCATAGCTGGCAATGTATTCCTGCAATTCTGGAAGGGGAAGATAAGTGGTTGGTTGGGTCATTGGTATATTAAAAGTTGGTTTTTTTAAATAGCTTATTGCGTCGCCGGTAAAATATCATAAATATTGCCAGTTTTCAGATGTTGAACACTAAAATAACAATCTACAACAGGAATATTCAGCAAATTAATTATTATGGCCGTAGGCCAGTATGTTGAATTACGGTTAGGTTTTTGGCATGGGATTACACCTAATACATATAATCCTTATCTTCTAATTCTTTTTGACCCTATAAATTAAACTTGTGTTGTAAATCAAAGTTCGCGTCCTTAGGGTTTGAGCTGCTGCATCCTACGCACGCAATGATTTGTGGGAATAAGCAAGATAGGAAATAATTGCATATTATTGGTTATCGTTCATGGACCGCATAATGTGCTTCTCACAAATATGACGATTCAGTGACCTAGTTTATGAAAGTATCTGGAACCATTCAAGGGATTTCTAAGGATTTGTTGCCATTGAAATTTTGACAATAGATATATTGGATACGCGGGCAACCCATAAATAACCCTTGTGGGTGTCAATTCCCATTTTTCATAAGGCCAAAAAAAACCGGTATGAATTTTTAATTGAACAATTCCTTCTGTCAGATCAATAGGTACATCGACAGTTACTGATCCCTTGGAATAGGTCCACGCCAATGGTTACCACGTGGGTACCGGTACTATAGCCCAATATTTCGTTAAGAATGATCTGATAGGAATATCCGAAATAGAAATTGCTTTTTTTAAGTCCTGCTAAAGGAGCAATGTATAGTGGTCGACCTATTTGGTCATTTAAAAATCGGTAGGTTACCCCCGCATAATAGTAATCCTCAAAATCGTACCATCTAAATTTTAGGTTTAAATCGGCCTCGGATCTGCCATCACTCTCAAATATTTTGTATAATAGGGAGGGTTCTATTTCCATATTGCTATTCCTGGATTTCTTATACCGGTATCCGGTATAGGCATAGAAATTTCTCAGTTTGTTGGGTTCATAGATGGGATCGAAGATATAAACGTCCTTATTGATAACGTTGGAGGCATTTACACTGAAATAAAAGGAATTTTTCCGGTACAAAAGACCTATATCGAAGTTATGGTTGGAAGTGGATCGATCATCGGTTACCCCAGGATCAAAACCCGCATCTATAAATTCTTCTACATTCAATCGAAATTGGTTAAAATTATAGGAGATACCAAAGGATAGGAATTCGTCCTCATAGCGGTTCAAGGTTAAGTGGTGGGCAAAGGATATACGTGCACCTTGCTGTTTGGTATAGCCATTGGAATCGTTGTATAAAAACAAGCCTATTCCCGATTTTTCCCCAAGCCTCATATCGGCCGCCAAAGATTGGGTCCTAGGGGCATCCTTAATACCAACCCATTGTGCAAGACCGTTCAGCCTTATTTTTACATGGTCGCCAATACCTGCATAAGTAGGGGATAAAACAAAAGGGTTATCCGCCAAATATTGGGAAAGCTGCGGTGAATTGAGTTCCTGTCCATTTACATTAAAGGCGCATAAAATCACAAAGAATACCACTAAATCCTTACCCTTTCTATATTTTGTCAGGATCATCATCGGTACAGTGTAAAATGCCCAAAAAATTCCCTTTGGTAATCTTCCTCATTAAATTGTACGACATACCAATAATCCCCAGTAGGCAATTCCTTACCATCATAGGTTCCGTCCCAACCATCAATATTGGATAATCTGGCTACTACCCTACCGTATCGATCGTAAATCTTTACCGTTAAATCGGAGAAATATTCCGCATTACCGGGCCTCCATAGGTCATTCATACCATCACCGTTCGGTGTATAGAAATTGGGCATTTTGATATCCACGAATTCCATGAAAATATTGGCGATGGCCTCACAACCATTTTCATCAACGACCCTTACTTCATAAGTGCCTGTTCTGCGAATACGGAAGGTGTTATCGCCGCCCATGTCAATTCCATTTAGATAAAAGGTATACTCCAACCTTCCTCCCTGGGTGACTGCTGTTATTTCATTCACGTTTCTTTGTTCCAAGGTAAGGGTCAAAGGATCATAGTTTTCTATAAGGAATCCTACGGTCTCTATACAGCCGTTTGCGTGTGTGATAGTAATGTAATGGTTCCCTGAGGCAATGTTCCTGAAATTTGGATCAAGTTGCATGTCCTCGGGGTCGGTAGTATCAAGGCCGTACATTACCTCGGACAGTAGCGATTGGTCCTCTAAAATGATATTGACATAATTATTTGGAGAGTTCCCAATACACTCATAGACTGGTTCTACGGTTGCCCTGAGGTTGACACCAGGATCAATCGTTGCAACAATATAGGTTTCACAATCCTGTGCATCCTTTATGAAAATCAAGTAATCACCTGCCGAAAGATCGGAAAAGTCCGTTCTGCCCAAAATATAATCCGTATCCGTATTGGAATTAATGGCTGTCCTATAGGGAGCAGTACCGCCACTGATGGAAAGATTAATGGACCCATCTGCGTTTCCGATACAGGTTTCCGGGGTGGTAATTGCGCTTCCCTCTATAACGGCGGGTTCGGAAATAGTATATTCGAGATACTCAAAGCATCCATTTTGATCTTGTGCTATTACGGCATAATCACCAGGAGCTAAATCGGTAAATGTATTTATCGAATCAAATTTGTCAAGATTGGGCGAAATGGAATAGATATATCCTCCTGCACCACCTGCAAGGTTCACCGTAATGGACCCATTTTCTTCACCAAAGCAACTTACATCAACCACCTGATCGGCATATGTTAAAGGTACAGGCTCTTCAATAATAACCTGTTCCGGTGCAGTAGTACAATCTTCACTTATAACATTGACCCAGTATGTGCCGGCCACAAGATCCTTAAATTCACCTACGTCCTGAGGCCCGGCCAATCTGTTGGGAGCTGTAATACTATTCAGGTAAAGTTCAAATTGGTAATTTCCCAAACCACCAGATGCCTCTGCACGTATTACAGCAGTGTTTTCACCTGTACAATTGATATAAGCCGCCGTTTTATTAACGGTCAGGATCAAGGGCTCGATCGGATTTTCGGTAATTGCATTGGAAACTATCGCCTCGCAGCCATTTATGGCATCCCGAACATAATATTGGTAGGTTCCAGCCCCTAAAACACCTGAAGCCGGTATACCCATTGGGTTGCTGGTCATTGGCAGGAAGGTAATATTGTCGAAACTATATTCATAGGTTCCGCTTCCACCAATTGCTGTAAGTTCAAATTCGGCACCTGTGGCACAGGTCAAGGGATCAGTCCTCACTAGTGAGGCAAAAACCATTGGAGGCTGGGTGATGGTTACTTGGTTGGTTTCCACATCACAATTCCATCCATCCGTTACCGTTATACTATAAATGCCGGCTCCCAATCCTGTAAAGGTATTGGACGTCTGCTCCCCAGACGTAAAATCCAATAAAGAACCGGCATCATCATAGTAATTTAAGCGATATTCGTAATTACCGCTTCCCCCACTTGTAACTATGGCCGTGACCGTAGCATTATTATCGTTATAACAATTTAACATGGTTGTTAAAGGAATGGCATTGGCAACAATAGGGACTGCTGGAGACAACACTTCGGCATCCAAATATACACAACCAAAATTATCGGTAACCTGAACATTAAAATTCCCCGCAGATAGCCCTGTGAACAACATTGTCCCCACATTACCAACATTGTATACTTGCCCTGTCGTGGTATTGGTCAATACGATATCATAAGGTGCATATCCGCCACTAGGGGCCACTAAGATTTCACCCATATTATCGGTACATCGCGCTTCGGCCACCGGATCAACGATGGCAGTCAAAGGCATATTGGGTGAACTAATTGTAATTACATTGGAATCATCCGAACAGTATGGAAATTCAGTCTGGGTTACCCTTATGTAATAATTTCCGCCAGATAATCCATTAACCGCTAAAGGATTTGTAGTTGAATTGCCTAATACTGATCGTATACTAACCCCAGTCTGGGTAAACACTTCATAATCATAAGTTCCGGAATATCCAGTAATCTGTAAATCCATGATGCCGTTACCATCCCCGAAACAAGTAACGGGGGAATTGGCCGTGGCCGATATATCCATTAGATCATAAGGAGCAATATCGTACGGGACAGTGTCAATATAACATCCAGTGGTTAAATCCGTTATCCGAAAAGAATAATTGCCAACAGCATTAAGGTTAAAAGAGGCAGATGTGTTGGTCGGTGTCCCAGTCAGTATCCCATTGGGGTTTCCAAGCGGCAACAGCTCAAAAGAATAGGAATTGGTCGGATTACCGTCATCGGTCACCGTAATTACAATTTCTTCGGGACCGGCACACGATATTGCACTGATTTGGGAAATGCTGGCGGTAAAAGTATTAAGGGGTTCTATGGTCTGTGTAGGCAAAACAAAAAGACAGCCATTGGCATCCCTTATTACGATATCATAATTGCCCGCATTTAATGCCTCATAGGTAAAAACAGTCCCTGAGGTGGGCCGGAAATTACCTCCGTTTACACTGTAGAAATAATTTGGAGTACCAGTGCCGGAAGTAATGGTAACCTCGATAATTGCCATCTGTGGCGCATTGTTTACATCGCAACCAAAAGGTGTTACATTGGTAATGGTTGCCATAAGGGCAGTTGGTTCCCCAATGGTCACTTGGTCCACGGCAATACAATTCCGGTTGGAGGTTACGGTGATGTCCCATACTCCTGCTGCTAATCCAGTGAAAACACCTGAACTTTGTGAAAAACTGGAGGCTCCGTTGGTTATTTCATAAACGTACGGCGGATTATCATTTACCCCGATACTTGAGGGCTCAAGATTTACATTGATACTTCCGTCCGAACCACCAAAACAACTAACATCGGTCCATGCTGTGGACAACAAGGTTATAGGTGTTGGCTCCTCCAATGAAATAGGGAGCTCAATATAACAATTTGGAGTGCCTAACAAATTGTCTGTCACCCGTACCACATAATCCCCAAAAGGAACACCTGTAAACTGATTGCCGATAGGAGTTATCCCTGATGGCGATGAATCTGTATTTAATAGCTCGATCAAGTAGGAGCCCGAGCCTCCGTTAACCGTAAATTCTATAACACCATCGTCAGCTGAACAACTTGGTTGTACCATTACCAGAGCACTTGCCTGTAGTTCCGGGGCAATAATAATACCCTGCATTTCACCACAGCCATTACTGTCCAAGATTTCAATGGTATGGCTCCCTGAATTTAAACCTGGAATAGTAATCATGCTGCCTACAGTGTTCAGGCCCGTAACAACCCTTGGGGCACCCCCGTCTACCCGTACTGAATACGGTGTAATACCTGCGGTCGTAAGTGTTATATCTATCGCGTAATTTCCTTCCGATCCCAAACATTGATTGTTTACGGCAAGGCTTATTTCCGGGGAAGGATCTGTTGGGACTACAACAGTATCCTGTTGGATACAGTTATTGGCATCTTTAATATAAACGATATAATTGCCTCCTTCCACATTAAAAACATTAGTAGAACTACCTGTCCAGGTCGCTACTGTCGGAGGTGTATCCGTTGATAAGGCAATCTGATATTCATAAGGAGCGGTGCCAAACTGACCAATTGCCGCTACTTGACCGGCATTTGAATTACAGTTGTCATTTTTTATCAGAGAAGCCGTAACCTGTAACGGATTTGTAGATTCTGAAATGGTAAAAACTTCAGATCCCACGGAGCAACCGTCATAACTACCTCCTACTTCATTAAATAAGACATAATATGTACCCGGGACCAAAGGACCCACATCGGTTACGCTTACGCCACTACCTACACTGGGGGGATTTACAATTACTGAACCCATAATACCAGTTGTGCTGTTGGATTGAAAATTAAATACTTCATAATTGACATTTGTGGCATCAGGTGCAAAATCGTCAATAGTAAAGCTTACATTTCCATCTGCATTTCCGGTACAGGTAACATTATTAATGGCATCCAAGCTGGTTGTTAGATTCGAAGGGGAATCAATAGGTAGATCCGCAGTTTCAAAATAATAACAATTACTGGTTAAATCATGTACCACAAAACTATAGGTTATACCAGGGAGCAATCCCGTAAACGTCGCCGTATCCCCTCCCGGAGTATCCGCAGATTGATAATCATTTATCGGGTCATCCACATAAGGAGCGATATAAGTTTCAAGAACGGCAAATTCATAATAGCCGCTCCCCAAGACTGAATTTACGGTAATGATAGCCGTTCCGCCCAAATTACAATCTACGGTGGCAGTACTTACATTAATATCCAAATCATCTGGTGGGGAAGCTATTATATTGGTTGTCCTTACAGAGCAACCATTGGCGTCTACAACGTCTATCTCATAGATACCGAACTCCAGAATGGTAAAGGTATGGTCCTCTCCCGCTGATGTGGTTGTATAACTATCGGAATGGCCATTATTTCCTGTGAGATAGTAGGTATACTCATTGGTCCCTCCACTGATATTGGTGACGCTAATAGAACCGGGGTCCGTACCATTGCTCGGGTCGCACATAATTGGTGTTACCACTATATCATAAGCTATAGGATCCGGCTCCTCAATGATTATTGTTTCCGTATCCGAGCATGATTTTGAATCCGTAACGGTTACTTCATATTCACCGGCAGGCAAACCAGAAGTTTGTTGGCCATAGGCAGTCCCCGTTGTTATGTTTACCACGGATATCGTATAGGGCGGTAGTCCGGTGGTGCCATCAATATTTACCTGAATAGTACCCCCATTTTCGCCATTACATAGAATTTCAGTAGTCTGAATTAATGAAATACTGGGAAGTACATATTGATCCACAGTTGTTGTGGTACTTACAGTACATCCACCGGCATCGGTAATGTTAAACGTATAGGTGCCCGCTGTGGGTGCAGCATAAGAAAAAGGAATGCTGGGGACCATGGTACTTGTTTGTTCCAAGGTTCCGTCCAAATAAACCTCGTAGGCGTAATTGGGAGATCCATCTGCTATAGAGATTTCGATTTCCGCTTCGGGGGAAACACTACAGTCCAAACCTTTGATAAGGTTTGAAGTCGCTGTCAAGGTCGGAAATATTTCCAAACTGGCCACATCTGTACAGCTCTTGCTATCTATGACTTCAACGGTATAATTGCCTGGTCCCAATCCTGTAAAATTGTTTCCCGATTGATAAGCACCTCCGTTCAATCGATATTGAAAAGGCGCCGTACCACCCGATAAAACATTTGCCGTTAAACTCAGTCCCACAGTACTATCATAACATAAATTATTGGCGATCAATTCCAAAACTGGAGGTGGAGAAGGTGTAAATACAAAATTTTGAGCAACTTCGCAACCTCCTGCATCCCTAACTGTAACCGTATAGTTTCCTGAGGTGTCATTTAGTCCGGAGAAAGTATTATTTCCCTGTGGACCCGTACTGGATCCGGAAGAAGGATCCATCAATTCGTATTCATAACCGCCCCATCCACCACTGGCAGTTATAGTGACCGCTCCAGTGGAGGTACATGAGATCTCTGTCACGTCCATACTTGCAATAAGAAGCGAAGACGGTGGAGCATTCACGGTAACGCTTGTAGTTGCCAAACAGTTGGTATCAGTATCGGTTATGGTTATGTTATAGGTCCCTTCGGCCAGTCCGGTCAGTGGAACGGTATTGGTAGTTACCCCTGTATCCGAAAATGTTAAAGGTCCGGTTACCACATAGTCATAGGAAGAATTAAAATTGCCCACATTAAAAGTTATGGCCCCATCGGATAAGCCAAAACAGCTGACATTATTCATCAATTGGCCGTTCACGCCAATTGGCACTATGGGAGCAATGGTATAGCTTTCCTGAATTGTACACCCCTTATCATCCGTAACCTGAAAAGTATATGTTTTTGGGGATAGGCCCGTGAAGGTTGCATTGCTGCCATTATTCGCCACATCCGAAGCGGGTGCTATGATTTCATAGGTAAAAGGGACATTGCCATCTACAACGGTAACGGTGACATCTGAGACCAAAGTAGGGCACACCGGTTGTGAGGAAACGAATATAAGATCACTAGGTCTATTTAATGGATTCAGTATTATTGGATCGGTCAACATGACACAACCAACCGCGTCCCTGATCGTAATGGAATAGGTACCCTCGGTGAGCCCAGTAAATCTTTCGGCACCCGGACCGGAGAAAAAGTTTACACCATCTATACTGTATTCATATGGTGCGATTCCGCCCGTCACGTTTTGTGCCTCTATGATTCCGTCCTGCAAACAGGAATAATCCTGAATTAATACGGCAATACCGTCAAGGGCATTGGCTGGGGCCGAAATGGTATGATACTCAAAATAATCACAGGAAGCACTTCCTTTACGTTGATTTATGACAATGGCATAATCTCCTGCCGATAAGCCTGGAAAATTACCTGATGAATTGGTGGCCAGGGCATTATTATAATCATAATTTTCTTCATCAAATGTGGCCGCGTCAAAAAGATAATAAGTTAGTTGATACCCATTACTGTTGACAAGGTTGAATCTTATTGTTCCGCTGGAGTCCCCGTAGCACAGTACATCGATTACCGATGTCGGGTCGAATTCCGCGGCCGGTCTGAATTCAATAGTTACCGTATTGGAAATAGAGACGCAGTTAAATCTATCGACTACAGCGAAGGTGTAGTCCCCTGGATCATAAATATCAAATATCTGGCTAGTTTGATATACCGATGCTGGAATATCATTGACCGATGGATATGAGATTACAGTTGCACCACCATTATCTACATAGGACCAGATAGCATAGGTATGGGGAGTTTTTCCCCCGCCGGAATCCATCAGGATATTACCTTCCTTACATGTTATGTGCTGAGATACCCTTGCTTTTAAGTACAAGTCATTGTTGTTGACTATAGTTACCTTTTCAGAATAGGAACAGCCATCAGCCGTTCTAGCAATAGCGATATAGTTTCCGGGATTAAGGGAACTAAATGTAAAATTATTATCCGGTTGGGCCGTCTCGCTGTCCACAAGCTTACCCAGCCCTCCGTTCGAACCATCATCAAGCCTTATTTCGTATCCATAATTGGGGTCGGCGTTGTTTATTTGAATATTGATCGAACCAAATCCTGTACAGCTAGCAGGAGTTGCAGTAACTGCATAGGTTACGTTCCTATCGAGAATTCCTATATTCGGAGTGCTAAAAATACACGCTCCGCCTATTGGAACACTAGAATTATCCAATTGTACGACTTCTACCCTGTATCCACCGTTTTGGCCCGGGTTGAAACTAAAGTTTGGACCATTGTTTGCACTAAAGGGTATTAAAATTGCACCACTGACTGCATTTACCAACTGATAGCCATATCCATTTCCTAAATTTGTAATCGTGATATTCCCTGGGTTGGCACAAATAATATCTTTTTTGTTATATTGAATATCAAGATCGTTTTGGAACACATTAAAATAGAAACGGCTGAAACAACCATTTTGATAATTGACCACTAAGCGGAACTTCCCAGCAGTATTGGCCGTATAACTGGAACCCGAAGCTATTGGATTCCAAGTACATGTGGCATTCTTGTTAGCGCAATTATCCCCGGAATCCGAACAACTCCCTTCTACCAAAAGCTCCCAAGAAATACTCGCAGCATCGCTAATGGCAACTTGGAGCAACTGCGTATCGTTTACCCCACATAAGAAAATCTTGGGCAAAGGGCTGCCATCAATGGAACAACTTACTATTTCACCTGAAATATTATTGGTGGGATCGGTATCGCCATTTAAGTTGTTGAAATAATCAACGATTGGATTGGTCTGGGTAGCTCCATAAAGTTCCACATTTATGATTTCAACAAACCCTTTACAGGGATCTGCGACTATTTTATCCACTAAATATGTCCCTATCCTTTCTACTACCAAAGTGCTTGCATCGTTATCCGGGTCTCCATCGTCCAATACAGAATCCGTTGCATCAATTTGATTATTGCCATTTTCATCCCTATACCATACATACTCGTCAAATCCATCACCTACATTCAAAATTAATTGTTCCCCGCAAAGTTGAACGGAACTGGAGAAGGTACAATCATTAAGGTCATCCAATAAGAAGTTTGTCGCCCCGGGCACTACAAATCCACAAGTGTTAAAATCATGGACACTGGGGTCGTCGGTAATTATATTGGTGTTGACCGCACCAGAATAGGTTGAAAATGCCAAATTAAGTATTTGATCGGAACAGGCATCGACAAAGTCATAGCAGTTCTCGGCCACCTTTACCCGCATACGTATACTGTATTCGGGGTCATTTTCTTGAACAAGTCCATCTGGTATCGTGAATACAATTGTTCTGGTAGGTTCATCGAAGGAGTAGGTCACCCCTATCGGAAGAACCAAATTAGCCTCGTCCAATGTAACGTTTATAGGCAATACATCGCGTATCGTATAATTCACCGTATCATCGTTACCAATATTCTGAAAGGTCAGTACATAATCCAAGGTCTGGCCTAGATTTACACCCAAGCCCGTAATATCATTGCCGCCTATATCCTCTACCCTTTTTTCCAGAACAATTTCTGGTTCGATCTGCTCTACCAAAAAAGCGGCCAAGAATGCACCATATCCGTCACCAGTGGATGTAAATCGCATAGTAGCTCCAGTTTCATCGTTGGGTAGTATGGAATTGCTAGGATTGTTCAGGTCAAAGATATCCAGATCCAATCCCAGGGTATTGGTCCCAAAAGGTGTCCGCGTCGAAACTTGATTGTCATTGTCCGATATGGTAGAGTTAAAAAAGTTATTGGCCGGGTTCAGATTGGTAGTCGACAGGTCGGTGAATGTTGCTGTCATATTGGCCTTCAATGCGAACCTATCATTGGTTATACTCCTATCTCCTTCCAAAGCCCCTACGGCCAGTCTTGCGTTTACCGGAAAACCGGAAGGTAGGGTCTTAAATCCGTTTACGTTTACATCAACGGACCCAATACTTCCGGACAATCCTGCATAGCCGTCAAACAAAGAAATAAATTTCCCTGTTTGTGAAGGATTTTCATAAATGACGACCATCACCCATCCTGCTGAACTGGATCCATTTCTAACCCCTTTTGTTGCGCGGATATTGGCGATGGTATATTCACCATTTGGGTTTGGATTGGCCCGTACCAGATCCGTTATATTTTTATAACATATGTAGGGAGAGTCCTTAAAAGAGTTATTGATATTGCTATAATCGTAACCATCGAAAATAATATCATCCTCTTCTCCAAATGGGTCAGGGGCGGTATCAGCAGTTAGGTCGATATAGCTGCCTCCAGGAACCTTAAATTTAATATTGAACCAATCCTCTATTCTTTGAGTGCCGGTAAATTGTGCAGAGCCATCGGTACTTCTTTCATTTGGATATGTTGCCGCCCAATAAAGTCCTGCATAGCGAACTTGGGAACAGGATGGATCAGGAATATTTAGCTCCGAACTACTGGAACTAAAAGTGGAGGAATCTCCATCGATATCGATATACTCCATCCAAAGGCTGTTGTTGTTTTCGGTACCATTGTAAGGGGTATTAGCCAGAGAAGGGTCAGTTTGGGAGGCCCTGTTCAGAATATTATTCCCCACAAAAATAATATCCCCCCGCATATCGATACTACCTCCGTTCAACCTAGGTGTAAAGGGGGCGGCTTCCTGTGCGCTGGCTGTGAAAATAAAACCTATCAATAACACGCATAGTGCCATCGACCATTTGGAATCGAGTAGATGTAAGTTCATTGTTTAACTAAGTTTGGGACAAAGTTGAATACAGGTTCGATCAATTGAGCCAATTAAATTGAGAGAAACCGTAATTCTAAAATTGAAATTAGGGGTTTCTACTTTTTAGAATTTTTAAATGTTGTGAAAAGTGTTAAAAATGTTGTGAAATTATTACCAGAGAGTAATTCAACGTTATTATTTGGATATAAACGATAAAATTACATGAAATCCATTATAGTAAATTTTAAGCAATATTCCACTGTATGTTGAGTGCTATACTTATTTGAAAGCAAATTGGACCGGTTTTGTCCCTTAGTCCTATCCTATCATCTTAAATCGCTAATTCTTATTGACGCGGTATGTAATCCTTCTGTTTGAAATGACCGTACGCACCCTTACGGCAAGCGTGGCGGCATTGGAGGTAACCGGAGATGCACAAATATAAGTTGAGTTGAAAACGATTACACGGTAATGATAATTGTTCATGGGCAGATCCGTAGAATTTAAGGTCAAGGTGGCCGTTGAAGTTCCTGAATATAGGGCTCCGTCGGTCAGGTCTGTGAAAGTTCCTCCCCCATCGGTACTTAACTGCCACTGATAGGTATTTGTATTAACGGCACTTACTGTAAAAACAGCACCCGATCCGGCAAAAGACGCAATATTGGTAGGTTGGGCGGTAATGGACGGTCCGGCTCCCGCTTCGAGATAATCCGCTGTGCCATTGATATCCGCATCGGCAGGAGTCGTGTAGCCATCGACTCTGCTGGTGCCGGTAACTTGTCCTGAAACATCTACGTTAGTAGGCAGATCGGCCAGAAGACCATCGGAATTATCATCTGTAAATCCGGCCTCGAGCACGTCATTACAACCGTCCCCATCACTATCCAGATCAAAATGATTGGGAATACCATCATTATCGGGATCCAAATTTGTGCAGATGGAATAAGCATTGAGTGTGCAAAAATCGGCATCTTGGTAATTTGGCAACCCATCGCTATCTGCATCCCCGCTTGGGTCTATGCCGTTGGATTCCACAGTGTCCAATATACCATCATTGTCATCGTCAAGATCATCAATGTCACCTACGCCGTCTCCATCGTTATCGTTGGAGACCGTAATTGTCACTTCAGCGGTATCACATAAATTCGAACTGCTGTCATCGCATACCTGATAAATAAACGAATCGGTCCCTGTAAAACCGGGATTTGGTACATAGGTAAAACTTCCATCCGCGGACAATGTCAAGGTTCCGTTGGTCACATTGACCATCGGAGTAGTATTGACAGTTAATATATCTCCGGTTTCAATATCGGTATCGTTCAATAATACACCTATGGCAGGAACGTTCAATGTGGTGTTCTCAACCGTATTGTACGAATCCGAAATTGCACAGGGCCTAGCATTGACACTGATTATATCCGTTGGATCAGTCGACGGCGTACAACCTAATAATGGGGCTATGCCCAATTGGTAATCGCCGGGAGTATCAATTAGCACATTATCCATACCCACTCCCGATATTTCAGAAAGTCCATTGGCCGGAAAAACAACCCCCGGAGTTAGCGAATACCAAACATATTCGGCACTTGTCGAAGTAAATTCGGCTTGTAGTGTAAAAGTTTCACCTGAAGCACAGGAATCAAAGTTTCCAGGATCTGTAAAAGAAGTGTTCACTTGAGTATCCGAAGCACTTCCCAAGAAATCATAAGGCCCGGAAAAATCTTTAAGGGCCGAAGTAAAGGAAGCAGATGTCCTAGATTTTGTCAATATCGCACTAAAGGGTGAATCGCAGGCCGCACCACTTCCAAATAGGGCGCGCGGGTCAAAGCCCAATTGTGTAAAATTGATGCCTACTTCTGCAAAGTAACCTCCATTATAATTGGCAGTATAACCAGATGTATTGGTCGTGCCCCATGGTGGTGCGGTCGTTGATAAAAGATTTACATTATTAAATAGGGCTCCGGACGGTACCACTATTTGGGCATATCCGTAAGTGCTTCCCCCGTCGATATTGGAACCCCAAATAAAAGTTGACGTGCCACCAGGTGTATTTCCGGGGTTGAATATTGATCGATCTACCCATAACCGTACCTCTAAGCCCGATACCCCTCCGCCACCGTATGCAAAACCTATGACCATGTCACCGATATTGGTAACGTTTCCGCTACCATCAAATGTCCAGGCCGTGTGCCCTTCCTGACTACCAGAATTGGTAAAGCCCGATCCGGAAAGGGCTATTTCGGATACAAAAAGTTCAAAATCGATAAAATGGTTCCCCGATGAGGACAAGGTCGAAATCATCATATCTACCCATAGATCGTCTGTGACGTTGACACCATTCCTGCGCATATGCACCCCTGAGTCCACGATGTCCGTTTTTGAGGGAACGGACCCAGCACCTGTGCCCCATGAAGTAGAAGGGTCATCCCCATTCTTCCCCCCCGTGAATGTGGTCAGGTCATTTGAACTTAGGTTGGTATAATCCCTGCCATATCTTGTACTGTACCAAATATACCCCGAATTTGAAGCATAGTTTGGAATGCTCTGCCTTAGATCAAAGGCGATATTGTTTCCCGCCGATAATTGGGCTGCATAACCATTGCTCAAAGCAGTGGCCTCATCAACGACCCCTGCACCTGAAATTCCATTATAAAACCAATCGTCCGTAAGCACGCCCGAAATAATATCCCCGGATCGTGTATCAGCTTCGATGCCAAAATTTGCTCCTACCCCGGATTGTGCAAAAGCAGGAATTGCCAATATACTTAATACTATAAATAGGACAAACTTTGAAATGGTCTTCCAATATTTTTTCATAGAATAGTCCATACCACCCAGTGGATTTATTAAACTAAATGTTTTAAAGGTGTATTTAATAAGCTTAGTACAAAATTGTTAGAAACCCATACTTCGTGCAAGTTCGATTTTTTAGGTGATTCTTAAAATTTAATGTTGTGAAATGAACTATTATAGTGGTTGGACCCGTATATCCTTACAATATAGCAAACTTTTAAAGCCTGCATTTCATCGAAAAAAACGAATAAAATTGATTTTGATGGTAGGGTTTCGTAAGCTTTGAGTTGTTGTATTAATTAACGACCCTAACTATTGGGTTAAAACCTACTTAATAATGTTTAACAAAAAATCCAAAATTATGAGAAACAAATTTTTATCAATTATCTTATTGGCCAGTTTTGCCGTATTCACAGGTTGTACGGATAGTAACGACGGGAGTGCAGAGATGGGAAAGATGTCAATTCAATTGACAGATGCACCTTTTCCACATGATTTGGTTGCCGAGGCCAATGTTACCATATTTAAAATTGATGCCCGAAATATAGATTTGGAAACCGATACTAAAGTGGAAGGGGAAATGGCAGATGAAACCAGTTCTCCCTTTACCGTACTGATGGAACAGGAAATAGAGGTCAACCTCTTGGACCTGACCAATGGCATTACAGAAACTATCGTAAATACTGAAGTTCCAGTCGGGTCTTATGATCTGGTACGGGTCTATGTTAAAGGCGTCAATGTGGTCCTTACTGATGGGACTACTTATAACTTAAATGTTCCAAGTGGTGAACAAACTGGTATAAAAGTCTTTATAAAACCAGGTATAACCGTAGCTGGTAATTTAAGTGCCGACTTGTTGTTAGATTTTGATGTCAGCAGATCCTTCGTTCCAAAAGGGAACAGTAATGATATTGCCGGAATCACTGGATTTAATTTCAAACCGGTAATAAAAGCCAGTAACCTCACTACCGCTGGTAGCCTTGCAGGAATTGTGACCACTTTACAGGAAGAAGTTTCCGTTGGAATGGAAGGGGCACAAGTATCGATCTTTGCAGCTGATACCCTGAATACAACCACCTTTACAGATGAGACAGGTGCTTATATGGTAATGGGGCTTTTGACAGGAAACTATGATGTGACTGTGGAGCTAGATGGATACGTTGCCCAAACTGTCGAAGATCTTCAAATTTCAGCAGCGAACAAGACCGTACAGGATTTTGAACTTAATGCCGTTACAATGGAATAAGGCAACTAAAGACCATATTTAATACAACAATCATAAGGAAGCGGAATCTAAAGGTCCCGTTTTTTCAGTCCTAATTCGCTTATTTGATTTTCTCTTAAATGATAGTCTTATAAAACGAACGTGGCTGTTGCAGAACTCCGATAAATATCAATTTTTCCTTTTATAAATGTGCGGAAATCCGTAAATTAAAGACATGCAAGGCAGAAAGGATTATACCGAAAAACTCTTCCTCAGCTTCCAGTTGTCGGACTGGAATCCAAAGGAAAATCTTTACAGAAGGCTCCGAGAAACACTTGATCTAAGTTTTGTCCCTGCTCTATTCCTCGGGTCTTAGGATAATCGTACTGTTGAAGTTAAGATTGGAGGATATAGATTTCAATGCACATCGTATCCATATAATAAACAGCAAACATGGAGTTAGCCGATAAGTAATATTATCAAAATTAATAGCAAAGGGCCTAAGAACCACAGATTTATTCTGTGGTTTTTTTATGCCCAAAAACATAAGTTCAATTCTGTAATTTAACTACAAAAAGTATAACTTTCGGTTTATGAAAGTAAGTGAGGTTATAAAGAATATTACAGAAATCCAAGATCCCAATTGGATATCCACATTAAATGAAAGTGATTTGGATGCGATAAAAAAACAATTCTGGTTGATAACGAATTATATGAAGTATATTGATGATTGGGATATCATTAATCAAATTTCAGAGATATTAAACTATTCTCATGTTTTACAAGGAGTTAATAAAAGGAATATAGCACAATGGAAAAGGACAGATATTAACCATTTCTATACATTTTGTATACAAAAAATACCACGTAAGAAATATACCTACACCCAGCCTCAAGAGATATAAACCCAAAACACAGGTTGATAGTCACTTCATCCAATTGTTAGCAAAGGATCTTAATGAAAATATATCCCACTGCGAAGAATACTATACCATCTATTAAAAGCATGGAATATTAGAGAATGAACGTATGAAACTATTTGAGAAATATGGTAATCTGTATAAATCAACAGCAGATGACAAGATTGAGATGGTCAGGATTAACTCCATCAAACCAAATACTACTTATCCTTCCATCTGGGAATATGAAGATTCAAAACTCCGTTCAGATATTGATTCATTTGGAATGTTAGAGCCAATATTAGTGGATATAAAAACCAATATTATAATTAACGGTAAAAGAAGATATAGATGTTGTAAGAATCTAGGTTGGCAAACAGTACCGGTAATAAAAAGACCCATAAGCCCATATTTCATAGAATCTACCACAAGTGCAACTCTTGATAAGTTGGAAGAATATAATCATTTAAGAACTAAGGTATTGGAACTTGAAAATAAGGAAAAAAAGAAAGTAATGAAAGGAATGTCAATGAGGAAATACCTCTTTCATAAAACAGGAATATCTCAGTCAAATATTTATAAATTGGAATATATACGTGATACTGATTCTTCTCAATTCCATTTCATTGAAAATGGTGAAAAGACTATAAGTAAGGTTTATTTGGAGTTAAAAGGATAATTATTTAATGAGTTCATTAAATTAGTAATTTTAATTTATGAATTTAAGACCCCTTTATATAACCTAGAGATATTTCACCAGGTTGTGGGTATAATCCACCACCAACGAGAGCCACTGAGATTGTGCTTGTTATGGTAGGTATCCTATTGGTCCTGCAGGTAAATAATTGAAAGAAAGGAAGCCCATACTTCAATCTAAAAGCATCTAATGGACAGGTAATCGGTTCTAGCAAGATGTATTCGGGAACCTCGGCAATGGAGAACGGAATTGCATCCGTGAAGTCCAATGCCCCAAAAGCGGGCACGGAGGACAATTCATAAACTTATCAATAAATTCACTCCTTATATCACTATTAGAGGATATAATGCTAAGGGCTGCCACCGTCAATTCAGCCCATTTTTTATTGACTCATTTGGTGCTTTCATCTTATCAGTCGAGAAACAGCTAACTCCACTTTTTACCTAAATTGGTGAGGTCGGCCTGCATTAAATCATCAGGGGTCATTGCAATTTTAAATTCGCACTCGGCTTCAAAATTTAGAAACCAGGGTTCGGCAATTTTAGGAACGGCAGAGGCACTAGGAACATCGACTACCATAACGGCTCCACGATTCCCGCCTAGTTCGGTAAAGTAAATAGCTTCTGGCTTGATGTCATCAACAACTCGGCCAATGATTTCTCCTGCCTTACCACTTTTGACCATTGAATTGAAAGGCTCAATGGGGAATGTTACATTAACTAACATTTTCATGACTATAATATTTATGATTAATAACTTTGTGAGACATAAAGTAAGGACTTTTTGATTACAAAATCGGGTCCTTTTGGATTAAGCAGTACTATTTCTGTCCAACGACATAGTATTATTTATCAAAGGTTATGATTGGATTGGTTATTCTATTACTTCTCGGATATTCAGTCAAGTAATAAAGAGAATCATGATGCCATTTTTTTAGTTTTAAAAATTTGATCGGGTGGCATTTTTCCTATTTCGGTATGTCTACTTTTTGTATTGTAAAACTCGATATACTCCTTTACCATTTGATAGAGGACCAGACCCCCGTTTGGAGGATTCAGATATATCTTTTCATTTTTGATGGACTTCCAGAAACGTTCGATATAAATGTAGTCCAGGGCCCTTCCCTTACTATACATTGATATTTGGATGTTATTTTCTTTGAGCACATCGATGTATTGGGTACTGCCCTAACTCATTTCCCGTAAGTACTATGACCTCTGCTGACTTCGCCATATAGTTACTCGTAACTTTGGAGACCTCCCCAGGTAATGACATCTTCTTTCCCTCGATTCCTGCCGTATCTACATAAATGCACTTTTCGTATTCTTTTGGGCTTTACAATGATGTGCTTGCTTACCCCTGCATAAATGCCTCCTATACGGTTCCTGTTGGTCAGTACCGAATTTTGTAGTCCCGCTTCCTTCAGATGTAACCTCGCAGTTACCACCCTTGCGGCTTACTAATGGTTCTAGGCGTTGCCCCAGCCCATAAGGGACTTGCACCCTCTAGATTAATTAACTACATTTCTGTAGTTAAAAAGATGCCAATGCTGGGCACACACAATGTATAAAAATAATAGGGCAATGAGTGCTTAACCCAATGGCAAAGGCACTTTTTCAAGGTCGCCAAATTTTTAAATTTGGCTTATAGACATCCTTCCCGATATTCCTTCGCAACCTAAGAACCAACTATGAAAAAGACGACCTATTTTGCCCGGCTTACATCTGGCTTTCTAAATGATTACCTCCCTAATGAGAAAGGGGTAAGCATAAATACGATCAAATCATATAGCTACACTTTCATTCTGTTGATTAAATACATGCACCAGGTGATGAAGGTTCCGGCTCACAGTTTATCATTCCGTCATCTTAATAAAGATATAATAGTTGGTTTTTTGGACTGGCTTGAAAATGAACGGAACTGTAGTAATGCTACTCGAAATCAACGACTCGCAGCCTTATCTTCTTTCATTAAATATACCCAATACATGTCTCCTGATCATTTATTGGATTATCATCGGATATTATTGATCCCCCTAAAAAAACCACGGATCTAGGCATCAGCTATCTGACTATTGATGCAATTAAATTTCTGCTAGAACAACCAGATATCCAAAAAGCGAAAGGGAACAGAGATCTTGCTTTGCTATCATTAATGTGCAAAAGTGCAGCGCGGGTGCAAGAGATTATTGATCTGACGCCCGAATCTTTATTTGTTACAAATAAACCATATAGGGTAATTCTTCATGGAAAGGGCGATAAATACAGATCAGTACCATTACCCGATAAAGAAGTAGAGCTACTCAGGCATTATCTAACTCAAAAAAACGACCTCTCCAACAGGGCAAATGTAAAGAAACCTCTCTTCCCCAATGCCCAAGGGCAGAAAATGACCCGCAATGGTGTCAATAATATTTTGATGCCGTAAATCAGGCCGTGATAAGCACTATCAGTAATGGACAGGTCGAAGGGCAGGTTAATAAACTAAAAAACATTAAAAGGATGATGTACGGCAGAGCTGATTTTCAGCTACTAAGAAGAATGGTACTGGCGAATTCTATTTGATTTGTTTCACCAAAAGTGACGAAGAACCGCCATCACTCCGAAATAGTCATTGCCGGATAATACCCGGCAAATACCCCCCTTAAACCTGTCTTAAAGTGGTTCCTGCTGCCAACACCAAAAAGCCTATCAGCAATAGTATGTAATTATTTTCACTCAAAATCTGAACATCGGCGAAGTGGCCTATAATTCCAAGTACTCCACTGACCAATCCGATGATCCAGGTAATTTTTTTAGGTGAAGATGGATTTTTCATAATATTTATTTTTTTTTGGTAGAACATCAATGTGAACCTCAAAAATAAGTTAATTTTCATAAAGAATATTTAATAATTCTTATAATTAATTATATAATTCAAAGGTTTATTTTCCCATTTTTCGGCTATGTCTTTAACCATACCCAGCTCTTCTGAAGATGATAGGATTTCTAGCCTTTCGTCTAAACTCCATTTCCTGTATTTTATATCTCAAAGTTATTTTTTTGAAATTTAAAATATCACTCCGAACTTATTGGGGCCTAAAGTACATGGCTCTTATCTAATTGTCCACTTTTTTGTTGCAAGTCCAGTTTTCTACCGTGAGTTTCTCCGGACCCTGCTTTTAGTGCAGGGCAATGTGTGCCAGGCATCTGAGGTAATTGCTTAAGGTGCTTTTTGCTTTGCCATTAATGGAAAAGCTTTGCTTCAATTTGTTTTGAATTGTACTGAAGCCTTGTACTTCCACAAGGGTCTTACTTTTTTTAAATATGATAATAGATTTAAAGTTAAGATACAAACTAATAAATCCATTACTTTTATGAAAAGAATATCCTATCTGAAGAGTTTAGGGAGCTTCCAACCGATAGGTAGGATTCGTTCAACTCCGTGTATAAAACATAGCTACTAAAGGCCTTCTGAGTGGTTTGTGCTTATTTGCAAAGACCGCTAAATTTTTAAATTAGACTTATTTATAAAAAAAGGTAATAAGAAAAATTTAAAAATTCGGCTCGTGCTTAACCGAAAATAATTTTATAATTTGCCCGGTACGAGCGATATACAAGACCATTGTGCTTCATTTAAAACAAGAAATATGAAAAATTAATATTTAAATTAGAGTATTAATTTTCTTAACAATTGGCAGAATTATAGTATTACAAAATAGAAAACTTATGTACGAAAAAGACAAATCAAAGAAGCCGGGCTTACCACCTATGGGTGCACAAGACTTCTCGGAGATAGAAGACTGGTCGGGGTATTTCAATGCTGTTCTTGGAAAAGGAGCTCGAGATACACTCATTGCAGCCCTGGATTCTTTTGAGCAGGAGGGATTTAGTAAAGGATTTGCGGTCGATTTAGCTGCTGGTGAAGGCCGTGATTCGCTGGAACTGCTCAGTAGAAACTGGCGAGTATTAGCAACCGATAATCACCCAGAAGCATTCTCTTATTTATGGGCGAGGGTACCAGACATATTGAAACCCCAATTGACAGCCACAGTGGTGAACTTCTGTGATATGAAGTTTCCCGATTGTGACATGGTGAACGCCAGTTTCGCCTTGCCGTTTTGCGAGCCACAACATTTTGAAGTGCTATGGAATAAAATCGTAGCATCAATCCGCCCCGGAGGCAGGTTTGCAGGTCAGTTCTTTGGAAGTAGAGATACCTGGGCATCACTTCCTAATCGATCTCACCACTCTCGTAAGGAAGTTTTAAAGTTGTTAGAAGGCTTTTCAATAGAGATGATTAGGGAAGAAGAACGTGACGATCCGCCAGAGCTTAGGAAACCAAAACATTGGCAAATATTTCATATAGTGGCGAGGAAACATTAACAATGTAAAAAAGATACAATAACCTTAATTCAGGACTTATACACTTAAAGGGATAGTGTCTTATAATTAAAGATCCACCTCCAAAATTTTCTTTGATTCTTCATATACTTCTTTTGAGATGTCACCATTAGCAAATCGTTTTTTAAGAATTTGTAATGAATCGACTTTTTTTGGTCCTCGGAAAGATGTTTTATAAAGAAACCGGAAAATTCCAATCAATACAATTAACAATACGATCCACCACAAAAAATGCATACCCCAAAAATGTCCGTCAACGTGGTGCATAATTAAACTACTATTTAATTTAATTTGATAGTTACTTATTATTATCTTCCTCTTGGTTCATCATTCCCATTCCATTCATCTTCATACCCTTATCATTCATTGTTTTCAAAATGTCTTGCATACATTCATTACTCAACATACCATTTTCATGCATCAATTGCATCATATTGTTCATTATGGGTCCATTTTTTATCATCATTTGGATGCCGTTATGATCCATCATATGTCCAATCATCATTTGATTTCCTTGCATCATATGCATAGCATTTTCATTATCCTGCATTTTTTCCATAAAGGAATTCATCATGTCACGATCTTCAACTATCACATCGAAAATCTCATTTCTTGTTTCGGAATTTTGAAGCAAAACATTTGTGTCTGTTTTCTGGGCACAACCACTCAAGGCAACTAACCCAAAAAGTGAAAAAATAATTAGTAGCGTTTTCATAATATTCTGTAATAATTATTTTTGATATATCCTTCTGGAATATATTTATTCAACTTCTAACACTTATGGTTAATGTTTCCAGACCAGTACATTATTTACCAAGTTCAGAAATTCATTTGATGAAAAAAATGATAATAATCATATAAACTAACTAAATTTACTGTAGAGGGTAAACCTGTTGATATTGCTAAAGGTGAATCTTATTTTATTCCTCGCGGTGCGGTGCAAGGGTTTAATAATTTCAGGAATGAAAATTCAAAGGCTCTGGCAGTAATTACTCCAGCCCTTCTTGGGCCAAATTTCTTTGAAGAGTGTGCTCAAATTGTAAACGCAGGCGGACCTCCTGATATTGAAAAACTAAAAATGGTAATGAAAAGGCATGGTTTGGTTCCCGTATTGCCAAAATAGTCGCAGCAATAATTTTAGATAGATAGACAATAGAACTTCGGCAAGAACTTGCTATATTCAAGTAGGTAAAGGGGAGTCTCATCCTAAAAATTCTCTCAAGAATCGTAGGTGAACCTCTCGATTCGTATGGCTCTTGCTATACATTCGGTAAAATCTAAATGGTTTAGACTGGACAATACCACTTAAATGGAGAGTTCATTCCCTTTTTGGTTATCCTCATTTTTATGTTTTTTTGGAATAATTTCACTCCTATCTAAAGTAAGATTTTTATGTTTCGTAATTTCCCTATTGTATTGTTCCATCCCTGATTGAATCGCATTCATACGCTCATTTTTTGAATTAACTTCTTTGAACATGGGCGATTTTAGATTCAATTCTTTAGCCAGTTCATAGCCCAGATTGAATGCTTCCATGTAATCCTTATCAACTTTTAGATTTTCTTCCATAATTAAAAAGTTTCACGGGCGTACCTTTCAATATATTCATTAATTGAATCTCGATCGTAAAGAATTATTTTTTTTTGTGGTTGAGAAAATCGAATCTTTCCCTCATCCCTCAATTTCTGCAAGGTGGTTGTAGATTTTATATTAAGTAATAACATTGCTTCTTCACCATCAATCCATTTAGCCGGTTTATCCATGCGTTTAGATTCTAAATGTTCCACCACCTTATCAAATAAAGCATAAAAAGCTTCTTCTTGTAGACATACCACCTGCATCGGATTAATTATTAAAAGTTAAATGTATGGTCATCTTCGTGATTTTTCATCCTATAATATACGAATTATGTCCATTCTTTGCCAATTAATTAGGATTAAGCGTCAATCGAATGGTCAAACGGTAACATCTCAATCAAAGTTTAGAACCTTTTCTAAAGCATCATCCGTTTCTTTGTGCATGAAATTTGACTGATAATTGACGGTGGTTGTAATAGAAGAATGCCGATATAATTTCTGAAGCATTTGAATTGGGATTTTATCCCCTGAAATATTACCGAAGCTGTGCCGTGCAATGTGCATACTGAGTTTCTTTTCAATACCAAGTTTTTCGGCTACCATTTCCAATCGCCTATTTAAGTTTCTAGTTATCGTCTTTACCCGAGTTACCACTTGCTTATGGTCTTTTAAATTAGTCCCTTTTAAATAAGGAAAAACTAAATCATTTTTATGCTGTTGAACCGACGTATACAGGTATAGTAATCTTTTTGCCTTCTCAGGCACTGCTAGGGAAACTATTTTTTGGTTTTTCCCCATCCGATAATAAAGCCTATCATCTTTAAAATCCGAGCATTTCAATTTCAAAATATCACCGACCCTTATACCCGCAAAATAAAAACTTGTTAGCCACGTATTAACTGTATTTTGTTGAGCCACTGTCAAGTCTCTTGCTGTTTCAAGCAATATGATCTCTTCCTTATTCAATCCGATTTTCTCACTTTCAGGGAATTTTATCTGAATTTTTCCTTTTCCAAATGGATAGCTGCTATCGTCCACATGATATTCTTTTCGTGCCAAATTATAGACTGTTCTAATTAGCATAAGATAATTAATAGCTGTTCTTGGAGCTACCTTTCGCTCATAAAGTAGATAGGCTTCAAACCGCCTTAACAAACTAACATCCAAATCGATAAACGGCAACTCCTTGCGCCCCAAAAAATCTTTGAATATATTCAATCTCTTTTCTTGATTGTAATGTTGATCGAATTTTTTACGTCTTAGTATGTTCCCAAGAAATAATTCACTGGCTAGAAAAAAATCTACCTTTGACTTACCAAGTATTTTATTTTTTATCTTCTTGGCAGATCGGTCGTTACCTTCCCCATCACTATCAATAAGTCTGTCATTTGCTTCTGATAGTTTCTTTGCAACCAACTTATTTAAACGGCTTGAGTTCGGATGTGATTTTCTTACTCTGTCGAATTTACTATCCCAGAATTTCTCGTCAATATATTGTCCAGTAAACAAGAATGATGATTTTCTATCTATAGTTACACGAATCGCGATAGGGAATAAACCCGCTTTGTTTGGTTTCCTCCTTAAAACTGCCTGTATTGTTGCCATTATTTTGAAGTTCGATACTTCAAGATACAAAATCTAGGTACAACATAGGTACAACATTTGATGTTTTTACTTGGTTTTACAACATTTCATAATTTCACAACTCATCAATAAACGACTGATTATAAGTCATATAGAACCATATCAATACAGGCTTTTCAAAGTTCATAACCCGGAGGTCGGGGGATCGTGCCCCCCTCTCGCTACCAGTAAAAATAGGAAACCCAAGAGTTTATGCTCTTGGGTTTTTTACTTCTGTACAACATATGTACAACATTTTAAAATTTACTTTCATAACATTACTTTCACTTCAAAAGGCCAATGAACAATTGTTTGGCACTCATTTTAATAATTAATTGGTTTTACCCTTAGTTCTATCGGTAGGATTATGCTCAAAACCTACTAAATGAACTTACTTAAATCATAATCATTTCGCTTTATCAGTTTTGCTTTCAACCAGATTTTTCCTGTTTATTGAAGAATAAAAACGATTTTGGTCGAAGTTGAACTCATTTTGGATGGATATTATTCTACTTTTTTAAATAAAAAAAGAGCCTTAATTGGTCACAGGTTAGGGTGTTAAACCCTATAATTTATTGCAGCACTTTAGTAATTCGAAAAAATCTATATTTTCGTGTAATGGTCAATACATTGAGGAAGGGATCACATACGGCAAGCAGATTGACCCCTCACCTTGATTGGGCTACTAAGTACAGACCAAGGTTTGACGCGGGGATGTGCAGAAACGTTTTCTGGAGCTGCTGATATAGAATTGAAACAGAAGGGATAGAGATTTTGAATGGGGTAGTGAGTTCCGACCATATCCATATGCCCATTGAATACCCCCCAAGATGAATGTAAGTTCGATGGTAAAACTATTGAAGTAGTAACATCGGGAAAGCGCCATCATAAGTTTCCGATGCTAAAAAAATGTTACGGGGACAACATTTTTGGGCGAGCGGTTATGGTGTATAGAGTACGCGAAATGTAACGGAAAGATGGTCAATGATGATTTAGAGTATCATCGTCTAGACGGTTCTGATAATTCAAATTTTATATTGGAATAGGGCTAAGGACTTTCAGTACCTAGTAAAGAAAACCTCCGTGCTTTAAGTCCATAGTGATTCATTTGAAATTATAGTCAACATATAGCGTAGTCACGAAGTTCGTAATTAGTCTAATTAATGTTACTTTAAATAAAATAAATCACCAAATTAGCAGTTAAAGAATCATACCCAAATCTAATGGAAACTTAACTTCTATGAATACAAAAAATATCATATTGATCGAAAACTGTGTCCTTGATGCCATATTAGTTAAAGAGTCCCTTCAACAAAATGGAGAGCTTTGTAATATTATTTTATTGGAAGAAGGCCCAGAAGCCATTGTTCATATTCAAAGTATATTGAAGAATAAAAATATTGGAAATCCGGATTTAATTATTGCAAATGAGGATCTCATCATGATTAACGGAGTCAATATTTTATCTAAAATAAGTAATTTGAATAATTTTTTTATCCCAGTCTTAATATTGACTTCTTCCGGGTCTGATATACAACCACAGTTTAATAAAAATAATTTTTGCTATATAAGCAAACCTTTGGTGGTAAAGGAGTTTTTGGGCATATTTCGGCAAATCAAATATCATTGGTTGAGCCTGGTCAATTAGCCAACTATTTGAAAATAAAAGATTATTTTTATTAAAAATCAAATAATCAAGCTAAGTATTTCCATTGATTGGGTTTTTAGTACAGTCTAATATATAATGGTACAATTGATGGCTCCGTGAATTCGAAATATTCCAATCCATCACTCCAAGGTTACAAAATCGAGTTGGCCCATTTAATTTAATTTACAATTGTAGTGTATAGAAATAACGTTGAGTTCCTCCCATCCCTTTCATTTTTGGAAGTTCCTTTAAGGAACTATAATGACATTTGTCAATTAGCTTCATTTATACTCGATTCCCATTCGGCCAAAACTGCACTTTTAAAGTTTCCGAATGGTTTGCAAACCCATCTAAACCATGAACTTTCTGGATATAAAATAGAAAAACAAATTATCAATCATTTTTACATTTGCCCAAATGAATTACTTGTAATAACGGATATTCAAAATAATCCAGATTATGTTGACGGTTCTGAAACCCTATCGTCCAGCTTGCCAGTATTTTTGATTACAGCTCCGTTGCAAGATTCTACAGGAACAATTCTCGGCATAATTTGTATTTATGATTTCCGACCAATTACTTTTACAGACCACCAATCAAAGGCTATCAGGTCTTTGGCTAATCAAGTAGTTTCATTACTCTCATTTCATCAGGAACTAGGAAAAATGGCCTCTGCCAAAACCTTCGTAGACAATAAAAATATTACCATAGGAAATTATTCGGAGGCAAATGGTACTGCTAGTTGGAAGTTTGACAATACAACGGGTAATTTATGGTTTAGTCCCAGGTTTTTTAATATGATTGGTTATGCCACTGACGAACTTGAGTTGGATTCCGTTGACAGTTGGAGTGATTTTGTCTATTTTTTTGATCAAGATAAGTTTAAGGATACATGGCGAAACTGGAGCAACAACAACTTAACGGATGATGAATTCGAATGTAAAATGATTCATAGGTCCGGTGACATTGTTATTGTTAACATTATAATTAATAATTCGAAAACTAATGATACCGGGAAACTTATCTTTTTGGAAGGGGATTTACTGGACATAACTACCCAAAAAAAGGTTTGGGAACAAATTGAACTCATAAATCCGAAGTATTCCTCCGTAATTCAAGCCGGATATAACTGGATGGCAATTGTTGATATAAAGGGAAACTATAGCTACGTAAATACAACCTTGGAATCAGCTTTAGAATATTCTTCGGAAGAATTGATAGACAAAAGCTTTTTCCACTTTATACATGATGCTGAAAGAGGGAAGGTTACCAATTATTTTTCAAAATTTATTCAAAATGAACCCTTTGTCTCCAAACCCTTTAGATATCGACATAAAAATGGGACATGGAAATGGATAGAAATGTTATTCGTCAATTTAATTGATGACCCAATGATCCAGGGCATTGTTATCAATGCAAGGGACATTACGGAAAGAGTACTGATAAATAAAGAAATAAAAGCTTCTGAGGAAAAGCACCGTCTACTTTTTAATACCAGCCCATATCCCAAATATATACTTGAGATCGATAGCTTCCGAATCCTTGATGTCAATGATGCCATGGTACAATTTTATGGGTATTCTAGGGAAGAGTTTATGACCATGACGGCATTGGAGTTAAGGCAGAAAGAAGAGATAAGTAAATTATTGAAGGGACTCGAAGAATTTCAGCTTCAATCCGGGACCCTTAAGTCTGGAATATATACCCACAAAAAGAAGAATGGAGAATTGGTTAAAATGGATGTTGTTGGACAACATTTAACTATAGATGAAGTAAAGTGTGTTCTGGCTACATGTAGCGATGTAACCGAAAGGGAAAAATATTTAAATGAGCTGAAACAATCGGAACATAAGCTAAAAAGTGCAACGTCTATCGCAAAACTGGGACATTGGAGTCTTGATTTGAATAATTTTTATTTGTCATGTTCCGAGGAAGTTTATAAAATTTGGGAAAGAAAGCAGGAATCCGTTGACCTTAATTATGATTCTTTTGTAAATACCATCCATGCGGATGACCGCGATGATTTTATCCTAAAAAATAAAAATACTGTTGCCCAAAATAAAGTATATGATTTTGTCTATAGAATTATATTGCCTGGGGACACAATAAAATGGATACATCAGTTGGGACGGACTATTTTTCAAGATGGCAGCCCTAATAGAATGGAGGGAACCGTACAAGACATCACCCAACAAAAAGTTGAGGAACAACAGTTGCGTTTGCTAGAATCCGTGGTTACAAACACTAAGGATGCCGTGCTGATTACCGAAGCGGAGCCCTTTGATGAACAAGGTTCTAAAATTTTATATGTAAATAGGGCATTTACTAAAATGACCGGTTATACGGCCGAAGAGATTATCGGAAAAACTCCCAAAATTCTACAGGGGCCAAAATCAGACCCTAAGGAGTTAAAAAGATTAAATCAGGCAATGCGAAGTTGGGAACCTTGCGAAATTACCACCATCAATTATAAAAAACATGGTGAAGAATTTTGGGTCAACCTGTCGTTGAGCCCTGTTGCTGATGAAAAAGGCTGGTTTACGCATTGGATATCCATAGAACGGGATGTTAGTGATAAGAAGAATCAGGAGATTCAAAAAAACTTAATGATCGATATTAGTCTATTGTTCGGTCACGAAAAAGACTTGAAACCATGTTTAGTAAGTATTTTGAATTATTTGACGGATTTCGGAGGATTGGCGTTTGGCGAAATATGGTTGCCGAACTCAGAAAATTCCGATATACAACTTTTTGCAGATTATAAAAACACCAATGTGGGAAATATAGTCCAGAGTAAGGCGGAAGGGGAAAAACCATTCCAAAGCAGTAACGGATTGGTCAAAGCCATATGGGAAAAACAGATTGTTGAAATATGGGATACCAAAGATTTAAAGCATGCCAATAGAAATAGGTTTATTAAATTATTAGGACTGGACAAGATTATCGGGATTCCGCTGTTCCACAATGAAAAATTCATAGGGGCCCTTATTTTAGGGTCGGAAAATGGAACCGATACCCAAATTTTTCAAAGTGAAATGTTTCAGGCAGTCGCCGACCATTTGGCGGTAGAAATTAAAAGGAAGCTTGTTGAAACCGAACTGGAACATGTTTTTAATTTTGCTCCGGATATTTTGTGCAAAGCGGGAAATGATGGATTCTTCAAAAAAATAAACCCTGCCGCCTCTCGACTTTTAGGGTATTCCGAAGAGGAATTGCTTTCTAGAAAAATTATAGATTTTGTGCATCCCGACGATCGAAAAAAAACCCGTAATCAACAATCACATTTGTATAGTGGTAAGTCGTACAAATATTTTGAGAACCGTTACATCAGTAAAAGTGGCGAAACCATTTGGCTTAGTTGGACCGCCAGACCCAGTGAGGAAGAAGGGGCGATATATGCCGTAGCCAAAGATATTACCGAAAATAAGGACCTTAAAAATCTACTAAACGAAGTTACGGACCTAGCCGTTATTGGTGGATGGGAATTAAATTTCAGAACAGCTCAAATATATTGGTCCGATATGACAAAAAAAATATACGAAGTAGATAGTAATTATACCCCCACTGTAGAAAGTGTACTCGGCTTTTACCAAAATGAAGAAACCAAGGAGAAAATTTCTACCCTAATAAATAATGCTGCACTTAAGGGGGAAGCTTGGGATTTGGAACTACGAATAAACACGGCAAAGGGCAATGAACAATGGTTGAGAATGATTGGCAAACCCGAATTTATCAATGGAAAATGTGTACGGATATTTGGTAGTATTCAGGACATCAACGACTTAAAGGCTTCCCAAGTACAAATGGAAATGACCAATCTAGAAAAGAATAGAATTCTCGAAAGTATAGGGGATGCCTTTATTTCCGTTGGTAATGATTGGACGGTTACGTATTGGAATAAAATGGCGGAGAAATTGTTGATGATCGCACGGGATCAAATTATCGGCAAGAACATGTGGGATGTCCTGCGGAAAAGTGTTGATTCCAAAACATTTTTAAAACATTACAAATCCATAAAAACGGGAAAAACAGTATATTTTCAGGAATATTTTTCAGTACTAAACAAATGGCTGGAAGTTAGTATCTATCCTTCTGAAAAAACACTTTCCCTGTACATAAGGGACATTACTGAAAAGCGTCAGGGCCAAATCGCGATTGAAAAGCAAAACGAAAAATTAAGGGAAATAGCGTGGACTCAGTCACATATTGTTAGGGCTCCCTTAGCTCGATTGATGGGAATTATCGATTTATTTCATGAAAACTTAATAGATGATAATGAAAAAATCGAATTACTGGACAATGTTTACTTGTCCGCAATAGAATTGGATGCAATTATCCATGATATAGTCCAAAAATCCCAATCTGTTGTCTCCATCTCAAACAAATAATGTTTTGGTTGAAATAATTATAGCTATATCAAATTTATGGATACCCCTGAAGTTGTTATAAGTTGGAGGTTTTTTTGAATTTTTTTTCTCCTAATTGTTTGTAGACGCAACTTGGGTGAGTTGGTGAATGTGAACAACTTGCGCCGGATGAAAGTTAGCATAGCTGGGCAACAAAACCACTTTACTGTCCCCAAAAGCCTTTAAAATAAGCTGAGGCCGGTTATCGGAATCCTATGACCTAGAAGAAAGTGGTTACTTAGCGGATTTGTTTTTCAAATTTAAGCGCAGCTCCACTCTAAACAATAAACCTCTGACACCTAAGGAAAGAATTTGATACGACTTGGTTAAATAAATCCCCTAGTAGGGAGATTGGTGGAAGTGTTTGGTTTGATAGAATGAATATTCACCCTATTCACTATTGCAAATTTAGTCTTTATTCGTCCCTCCCCTATCGGGACATCCATTTGGAAGTAAAGTAACCCTGCCTAATGACACCTATACATTTTACAAGGGAAGAGTGGTCACATAAACCAACTATATGTGGTAAGCTATCATCTATTGCGGGATTTGCAAAAGTAACTTTGGCAGTCCCATCATTGTGATACTGTGACTAAAATCCATTGGGCGAGGGTTCAACAAAAAGAGCCAGGGTAGTTTCACCGGCAATTCCATAATGTCAAACAAAATGGGAATAACCCTGGTTGGTCTGGGGCGCAGAAAATATGGACTATTAGAAAAAACTAAAATTGGCAGTATTTATTCTGTAGCCAACCCAGTATGAACACCGTCCAAAATGATTCCGGGATTGAAATTGGTGACATTTACCAAAAATGTGGGGGCGAATCCAAATTTGGACTTTCTACCAGATTAGCATTGAATACCAAATTATTGTTAGATTGATCTAACCATTCTTCATTAGGAGTTGAAATATATGTCTAATCTGAATCTGCTTTTGGCCAAACATCAAGATTGGATGAAACTCCATCTAGCGACTAGTGTTTAAGTATATAAGATTATTGCACAATGGTCTTTAAAAATCGCCGAACTACTTGTTTAATAGCTTTTGTCGAGTAAAAAACTGAATATTTGCAAAAAGTTAACTGTTGACAGCCAATATCAATTACAATAATTATCAATGTATTAAATTCTAAATGATGCAATTTTATCTTACAAAAGATTAACCTCAGAATTTATCTTTAAACGCAATATTTCAAACTATACAGTCTTAGTGGATTCAAAACTTTTGGTCCGGTCCGTAAATTATTTGGATTAAGTTTATTAGCGAAGGACTGTCCGACAATCTGAATATTTCTTATATTAGTGTAATTACAAACCTACAATCCCATGTGTTATTTGTACAATAAACGAAAAAATTTAATAGGTTGATTTTATGTGGAAAAAGGTATTTAAAATTTTCGCAATACTTTATTTTCCTCTTTTAATATTTTCCTTGGTCCTACTCATCTATCAAAAAAACGTACAAATAAAAAATTTCTCGTTGTTACAAGAGCGTGAAACAATTATGAAGAGCAAATCTTTTATAGATCTTTTTCAGGCACCCATACAAAATGCCAACTATTGGTCAAAACTGAAGTTTCCAAAAGACTTTGACCCGTTGAATACCCATAGGGCCTTCATGGAACCATACCTTGAGATTATTAAGGGAATTACCCATTACGATCAGTTTCGATTTCTTGACTTAAATGGTAAGGAATTTTTTCGTGTGCAGCGGAAAGGAATCGATTCTTTAGAATTTGGAGAGTTGCAGGACAAAAGAAACCGTACTTATTTTAAAGAAGGGATTGGCCTTAAATTTGGGCAACTATACCTATCCCAAATTAATTTGAACAGGGAAAATGGAAAAATTGAAAAACCATACAAACCTGTTATCCGGGCAGTGCAACCCATTTTTGATGGCAATAAAGAAAAGATAGGTATTGTGGTCATCAATTATAAAATGGATCGAATTCTTAACCAACTAAGAACCAACATAGTTGATAATAATTTCTATCTACTGGATGATAACCTGAATATAATTACCTCCAATACCTATATAAACCACATTCCATTTGAAATATCGGATTCAGTAGTTCCTCTGAACCAAAAATATGGTCTTTCCGACCAGTTATTTAAAAAGGATACCACCTTTTTGAGCAATGATCACATATGGTCTGTTCAGACGTTAAGTTTGAATAAGGTGTTGGATTTTGGTTCTGACACACCATTGGAAATAGTTGCTCCTTACAATTGGAAAGTTGTTCAAGAATTACCTCCAAAATTTTTACACGCCAATTTAAAGTTACTTTATTTTGGTATCGGTATTTTCAATTTTATAACTATTACCATGCTATTGACTATAGCTTACTTTTTTGTAAATAGCAGACAACAAAGAGAAAATTATGTCAATGAATTGGAAACAAAGAATGCACTGCTCTACAAAAAAAGAAATCAATTAGACAAAAACAACAAGCAAATTTCCAATATAAATAGTCAATTAATGATCAGAAACAAGCAATTAAGTGAATTTAATTATTTGGTTTCGCATAACCTAAAAGCTCCGGTAACAAGCATGTCATTGATTGTATCAATGATAAACAAAGAACAGGACCCCCAAAAGAAAATACATGAACTTCTTCCAAAACTAAGTCAAATTGCCGAAAGTATTACAGAACTCACCAATGATATAGGTGAGTATGTATCCATTATAGATGATAGAAAGGTTCAGGTCGAGGAAGTTGATATTTTAACTTTGATAAATGACGTTAAAAAGGATTTCTCCAAAACGCTATTAGATTCAAATGATTTTAAAATATCGCTCAATTTATTAGCTTGGCAGCAGGTACACTTCTCAAGATTTTACTTACAGAGCATACTAAATAACCTTATATCCAACGCCATAGAATATCGTCGGGATGGAGTATCATCCTATATCCATTTTGAAACTTTTTTTGAAAACGATAAAAAAGTGCTCGTGATAAAGGACAATGGCATTGGAATTAATCTAGATAGACATGGTGAGAATGTATTTAAGCTGTATAAAAGATTTCATAGAAATATTTCAGGTAAAGGTATTGGTCTTTTTTTAGTTAAATCCCAATTAGAGGCTCTAGATGCAACTATAACTATTGAAAGTAAAGAGAATATAGGTACTACCTTTAAAATATATTTTTAGTTTTTATAAAAAAATCCTTCCGAAAAGCGACGGAAGGATCAAATCTTCTAATTCTTAATTCTATTAAATCATTCAAAAAGAGAATCCAGTAATTAATCTGTACCCAAATGCATATAGGACTACTATGAACATAGCAAAACTGAACCATGAAAAAGCTTTGAAATAGCTTTTTACCAGCCAACTTCCCAGCTGCTTAAATCCATTTAAATATATTTCTTTAAAAAGTAAAATTGTTTCCATACCAAATTGTTTAGGGGTTTGGATGCAAAGGTATCGCAGTAATTTACCTTGTACTTTCTTTTTCTACAAGATGTCAATAAATACGGTTTAATGCAAAAAATAAATATTCATCAAGAATTATGGCACTTCAACGAATTCTTATCTACATTTTATGCATTTTCAGGGAAGCCTATGTAATTACAATAAACTTTGGATGAAATGAATTGAAAGAACACTGCTATGCAAGAGCATAACTATATTGCAATTCTCAAATGTACAGTTTTGAAAAACGATTCGTTTATTACTTTTTTGAATGAAGAATCTTTTCCATAATGCTTTTGGAAAGTGGTTTGTCAAAATGCCCTTTGATCATGGGATGCTCCTTAGCCCTAGTCCGGTCTTTCGAATTTGAAAAAGCAGATAGAATATAAATATCCGTTTTTTGTAAAACATTGCTACCAATCTTTATTGTATCGAGAAATTCCCAACCGTCCATGCCGTTCATGACCAAATCTAGAAATATTAAATCCGGCACATCCTCTTCATTAATTACAGGATGGGCAAACATGTTCAAAACTTCTTCCGCAGTATCACAAACTATAGTCCTGCAATTAGAAATTGATTGTTCTATGCAATATCTTGACGCGAATTGCGACACTAAGTCGTCATCTATAATGCAAACTTTCAATTCCATATTTGAGAAATTTAATAGTTGTAAATATGAGAAAGAATTATCACTTAATTATATATTCTAACTGGTAAACGTTCAAAAGGTCCATATTCTCGCTGTAGCAAGAAAGCTTCATAAATGAGGTGCGTCTAACAGAACCTTGTTCTTTTTATTCTTTATCCCGTGTTTTAGTCATCCATTTTTAACAACCCTTAAATACCTAGTTCGGTGTAATTGCTACTTGATTTATCATAGTTACAAAACGAACCTAATTATCTAGGAATTACCAATCTTGACAATTTCCTTTCCCACCCGTCCACATATTTCCATTGAGATAGTTACAAATTCACGGTGGGAAAATGACAATAGGTTATTTCTGGCACCGACGGTTTTTGAAAATTGTAGTTCCTTTCTATTGCTTTTTACAACTAATAACAAAAATTGTCTACAGAGAAAAAGCAAACTCAAAGAAATCAACATGTTCTTAACAAGTGACCTCTCCGATAAGAGGTTTTGGATTTCAATTGAAGAACAGTCACATATTTAGGTTATGAAGGGCATCAATTAATCATAAATGGAATTGACCAAACTCCTAAACAATCACTACCTGCATCTACACAACATTTTAGGGGCCGTTCACATCATTTTGACAGGCTGAAAAGGCTATTTAAGTAAATTGGCCGTGATTTAAACCCCAAATATACCTATCATGAAATTAAGATGTATAATTGTAGACGATTCCTCTATGCAGCGAATCGCCGTAGCAAGATTAGTGAACAATCATCCAAACCTGACAATGGTAGCCGAGTACAGCAATGCCATTGAAGCAAAAAGCGGTATCAAAAATAATGACATCGACCTTATTTTCCTAGATGTAGAAATGCCGATCATCAGTGGTTTCGATCTTTTGGAATCCTTGGACAACCCTCCACAGGTAATTTTGATTACAGGCAATCCTGATTATGCCCTTAAGGCTTTTGATTACGATATAACTGATTACCTATACAAACCTATATCATTATCCCGTTTTGATGCCTCCGTAAAAAGAGCTGTGGCCAAATATGAGCAGATTCATAAGTCAAACGAGGAAGAAGAATATATCTTCGTGAAAAGTAACCTAAAAAAACGCAAGGTAGTACTAAACGATATTAAATGGATCGAAGCTCTTGGTGATTATGTTAAATTGGTGACCAATGAAGGTAATATCGTTATACTTTCTACTATGAAATCTTTTGAAAAACAGTTGCCAGGGGATAAATTCCTAAGGATACACAAATCCTATATCGTGAATTTGGAAAAAATTGAAAAATTTAACAGTAAAATTGTTCAAGTAGCTGGAACACAGGTACCATTGAGCCGACACAAAAAGACCGAATTGGCTGATGCACTTTATAATGTTTAAAGATTATCCAGATATCTGGATTCCCGTCTCGAACATTTAAGCAGCTCTATTGTTCATGCGAATGACATTTATGAAAATACATATTATAGAGATGAATTCTAATACTTAGGTTAAGTCCTTGCCAAAATTTGTGATTTTATATTTTTTGATCGAGCTCCTGATGCTGACAACAGTCAACATAGATATCCTATATTAAATTATAAATAGTGGTATAACCATGATATATAAAATCACTTTTGGCATACACCAATCCCTTTGCCACTCCTTTGAAAACCGCCTAGAAGTTATCCAGTCGTTTTTCCCCAATCCATAATAAAACGCCCGGTTGGGCGCTTAGTAAAATGTGATTGTAACATCTGTAATTTTAAATTCAAAAAAATAAGATTATAGGAGCAGACACCTTGATGTTTATTTAGTGTAGCCATAACTAAATTTAGAATAGTTAATCCCCCACTTTCTCTTACTCTGCTCGATCTTTGTTCGTTTTTGATTCAATTAAATGGGTATAAATATTTTTCTTTAGGTTGAGTGAAAGTTTTGGGTCTATTTGGATCATATTTTTCAGTATCTCATAGTGTAGATGGTTCCCAGTGGAACTTCCTGTGCTACCCACCGTGCCAATGATATCGTGCTGTTTTACAGGTTGCCCTTTTTGGACAAGCACCTTGTTTAGATGTCCATATAATGTTTCAAAACCGAAGCGATGTTTAATAATAATATGTGTGCCATAGCCTTTTTGTGAATAGAGGATATCCAGGATTGTACCGGATGCCGATGCATAAACATATTTTCCACGTGGGGCTGCCAGATCGATTCCATAATGTTTTCTTTTTTTTTCCGAAATTGGATGGATGCGAATGCCATAGTTGCTGGTAACGGAATAATTACCTTTCTCCAAAGGAACAGCAGATGGAAATTGCTCCAGCAACTGAGGTCGGTATTCTAGGTATGTCTCTAAAGTGCAAAAAACGGTCATAGTATACCACCCTGGCCGGATTAAAGTGAGCCACCCTCGCCGGGTGAAAGTGAACCACCTTCGCCGGATGAAAGTGAACCACTAAGAAAGTCGATTCTATTTGTAAAA
>NZ_PHQQ01000021.1 GCF_002909235.1 Arenibacter catalasegens | reverse complement strand
CAGTTCAATAGGAAAAATGAACCCGGTAGAATTTGAAAATAAAAAGAGATGTTTAAGGAAAAAAGAATCAATAAATGTATATTAACATTCAACTAAAAGCGGTCAATGCTATATAGGCATGGACATTATTCGAACCTTGAACTTTAAACCTCGAACCCTTCTTCCTTGCAAACTCCTTAATAACAATCAGATACCAAGTTCCCTACCAACTCCACTAAATCCCCACCACAATTCCCAATGGATAATCCTATATTTACCATATAAAATTAACCTCATTGATCCATGGAGTGCATTAGTGTTTTCGATATGCTTAAAATCGGTGTTGGGCCATCAAGCTCACATACCTTGGGACCGTGGCGTGCCGCAGAACGTTTTATTGGTGAACTTCTGGAAAAAAAGGTGTTCCGTTCCGTTACCCATATCCAAATTGAAGTATATGGTTCCCTCGCCTTGACCGGCAAGGGGCATGCCACCGATCTGGCCATCATGCTGGGACTCACCGGGGCTGACCCTGTCACCATTCCCATTAAAAATATTGACGGTATCATCAAAAGCATTCAGGATAGTAAAAAGCTGCTTTTGAACAATACGCTAGAAATTTCCTTTGACCCCAAATTGGATATTTTATTCCAAAGGCAATTTCTACCTTTTCATGCCAATGGCATTACTTTTACGGCTACCCTATCCAACAGCAAAATAATAAAGGAAACCTATTATTCCATTGGTGGTGGCTTTGTCGTTAAGGAAGAACTAAAAAGGTCCAAAAAGAAACTGGAAGTTTTCAAAGCCTTCCCCTATCCCATAGAGAAAGGAGTAGACCTATTGGCGGCCTGCAAAAAAGAAAATAAATCCATTTCCCAATTGGTGTTGGTAAATGAACGTTCCCTGCGATCGGATGCTGAAATAGATAAAGGACTACACCACATTTGGGATACCATGCTGGAATGCATGTACATTGGCTGCCATACAGAAGGAAACCTTCCAGGCGGACTAAATGTACGACGAAGGGCCTACGATACCCACATAAAATTAAAAGGGGACCTCCCCTATTCCACACCAGAGGAATGGCTGCTTACCATTAGAAATACTGAAGTTAAATTTAGGGCCATCCTCAAATGGGTGAGCTGTTTTGCCTTAAGTGTCAATGAGGTGAACGCCTCTTTGGGCAGAGTGGTCACCGCTCCTACCAATGGCAGTGCCGGGGTAATCCCCGCAGTCCTTATGTACTATATGGTTATTGAAAACCACGAGGCTACTTTTGAGCACATAAAGCAGTTCCTCCTGGTAGCGGGAGAAATAGGCAGCATTTTTAAAAAGGGCGCTACTATTTCTGCGGCCATGGGTGGTTGTCAGGCCGAAATAGGCGTTTCTTCTGCCATGGCGGCTGCAGCCCTGACAGAACTGATGGGCGGTACTCCGGAGCAAGTACTTATGGCTGCCGAAATTGCCATGGAGCATCACTTGGGCCTTACCTGTGACCCCATAGGTGGATTGGTACAAATACCTTGTATAGAACGCAATTGCATGGGTGCCATAAAAGCCATCAATGCTGCAGAATTGGCATTGGATTCCGACCCCGCCAATGCAAAAGTTCCGTTGGACAAGGTGGTAAACACTATGTGGGAAACCGCTAAGGATATGAGCACCAAATACAAGGAAACTTCCGAAGGCGGACTCGCCGTAGGGGTATACCTTAGTGATTGTTAGTGAACAGTGTTCTTCAGCCAAAAGCCATTAGGCATTAGGCAATAGACACTAGTTCAATGTCCAATGTTTGAAAGTTGAAAGTCGTCACTTCGAGTGATTTTATAGAGTGAAACGAAATAAAATTGTATCGAGAAGCACTCGAACTGACGAAAGATCTAAAACCGTCATTGCGAGCCTGCCAAGCCGCCAGGCTGGCGCAGCGCGGCAATCTGCATGTTCCTATCTAGAGATTGCTTCGTCGTTATCACTCCTCGCAATGACGGAACTTATCAGAACGTAACCAATTCCCCTCTTGGAAGAGCCTGTCCCGCTTTTTAGCGGGAGGTTAGGGGTGTGTTTCTCCCATTACATTATCCATTATCCCATTCCAAAGACCTACGTTTTCAATCCCTTCCGTCTTCCCACTTGAAAAAGCGGGAAGCCACCTGGTCCTCCCGCCGAAAACGCGGGACAGGCTTAACCAAGGGAAGGAGCTCCTTGTGTGACGTCATTGTTAGAGAAGCGAAGCAATTTGCTACTTACAGTGAACAATTAGCAATAAAAAAAATATTCAAAATTCTATGTTTTTGGAACAACGAAAAAAAACTCCTTCCCCTAGGCAGGGGATGGTGGCTTCGACATAGGAGAAGACGGAAGGGGTACGAAGCGTAGCAATCTGCTTGTTCCTATGAAGAGATTGCTTCGTCGCTATCACTCCTCGCAATGACGGAACTTATCAAAACGTAACCAATTCCCCTCTTGGGAGTGCCTGTCCCGCCTTTTAGCGGGAGGTTAGGGGTGGGTTTTTGACAGTTCAAAATTTAATGTTCAAGGTCCAATGTTCAAGGTCCTCGCGGAGATTGAGCGTAGTCGAAATCGAAGTAGCTGGTGGGCAGTTTGCAGTAAACAGTGGTCAGTTGACAGCCCCCGTCACTTCGAGTGATTTTATAGAGTGAAACGTAACAAAATTGATTTGAGAAGCACTCTGTTCTCGATACAAAATGGCTATCGCCATTTCACTCGAACTGACGGTGGTACTAAACCCGTCATTGCGAGCGCAGCGCGGCAATCTGTTTGTTACAGTAAACCGTAAACAGTAATCAATTAGCAATAATCAATATTATAGATCCAAGGGCGAAGGTCGAATGCCCGTCACTTCGAGTGATTTTATAGAGTGAAACGCAATAAAATTGTATCGAGAAGCACTCGAACTGACGAAAGGTCTAAAACCGTCATTGCGAGCCTGCCAAGCCGCCAGGCTGGCGCAGCGCGGCAATCTGCATGTTCCTATCTAGAGATTGCTTCGTCGTTATCACTCCTCGCAATGACGGAACTTATCAGAACGTAACCAATTCCCCTCTTGAGAGAGCCTGTCCCGATTTTTAGCGAGAGGCTAGGGGTGTGTTTCATCCATTACACTATCCTTTAACCCATTCCAAAGACCTACGTTTTCAATCCCTTTCGTCTTCCCGCTTTAAAAGCGGGCATCCACCTGGTCCTCCCGCCGAAAACGCGGGACAGGCTTAACCAAGGGAAGGAGCTCCTTTTGTTACATCATTGTGAACCTGTATATATGAAGACATTCGCATCACGCACCTATTAGGTGAGAATTCTTGTTGGGTTCAACAGCTAACGGCTCCCCTCTTGTAACGAAGAGGGGAATGAATTACCCCGCATTTGGGCGGGGAAAGAAAGGGGAGTTAGAAATCCCGAATCATTGTACCTCAACCCTATGTATTGGCACTTACCCAAGACTTGGGCTTTCAAAACCCTCCCTCTTCGCCTGATGCGAAGACACCTCCCTTCGTCACAAGGGAGGAGCTTTCCCTGTTCCGTCATTGCGAGCGCAGCGCGGCAATCTGCTTCTTACAGTGAACAGTTTTTAATAAACAGTGGTCAGTTAAAATTTCATATTCTAGGTCCAATGTTCAAAGTTTAATGTTCAAGGTAACTATCGGGAGTCCAAAAAGGGACTTTGTCGAAGTGACCAAAAGTCCTCCCCCTAACCCCCTCCCGAGGAGGGGGAATAAATCTTAAAAATATATTAACACATCCTAACAAATTCCCTCCCCTTGGGGAGAGCCTGCCCCGCCCTTTGGCGGGGGCTAGGGTGGGGTCCTTCAAGGGAAGGAGCCGAAAGTTTTAACTTAAAGTACCTTTTGAACAATACCCAATTAGCAATGCTTTATGCCCATTTTTACATTCACCCATTTCCAAATGGACACATTATCAAATTAACCTCTTCTAGCTTCCAAAAGATTTTCATTTCCCGAACACCTACTTCATCAATAATCAATTTCTTGCCAATTTCAATAGTCAGAAACATCCAAATTTCAATTATTCTAACACTTTATTTAAAAAATGAGGTAGAAATTAAGAATTAAGATAATATATGATGTAAATCATGTAAAATATAGGAAGTTCCCTACTCGCAAATAGGGTTTATTTGTAGAAGGCTGTTGTACCTTATTTATTGCATACCAATTAATACTAGTCATTGCACATCACGCATTTAATGCAACCATAATAATTAATTACATGAGAAAAAGCTTTCGCAATTTAATATGGGCCGTACTCTTGGTCACCATATCTTGTTCAGAATCACCTAAAAGTGAAACAAATACAGCATCGCTACCTGTTTATAAGGATGTACCTTACCTGCAGGATTATAGCATAAAATTCAACAAGCAAGAGGAAAATCTTATCTTGTCACAGGCCTTTATGGACCGTAATGAAGTTATCCAAGTGGCTTCATCGGAAGGCTTATTGCGCACCCACGACGGACAGTTCCTATATCCCGGAGTCCTTATTCAGGATAAGACCTACCGCCCGTTAACCGATAAGAATATTTCGGCAATGACCATATATAAAGATCAGTTTGTGTATCTAGATGATAAAGCGGTACTCAGTAACGCTTGGGCAGGTAGTCTTTACCTGAAACACGAATTACCGAAGGCCAATATAATTGCGGCAGGCAGCGATTTCGAATTTTTGATCAGTGAAGGCCAAAAACTTCAATATGTTTCCAAAAACAAGAAGAGTTGGATGGGAGCCCTTGACAAGGACAAGGTGATCGCAATTAAATTCAACCCTAAAAACAATACCTTCTGGATATTGGGAGACAAATCCATTGCTTCCTTCAACCCAAAAGATCAAAGCTTGAAAACGGTTTTCCAAAACGGTAATTTCACCTCCTTTGCCCTATTGCAAAACAAGTTGATACTTACCACTTTGGATGGATATTTGGAAGTAGATGCCACAACAGGAAAGCAAATTGGAGAAAAGAAAATCAAATTGCCGTGGACAGAAATCACCTATGTTGAAGAAATTGATGGCCACCTCTGGTTTGGATCCACCAAAGGAGCATTTATGCTCAAGAAAGATGGTAAATTCAATTATTATTATGGCAAACGCTGGCTGCCAAGCAATAAGGTAAAACATATATCCAAAGGCACCGATGGTTCTATCCTTGTATTGACCGAGGCCGGACTTGGACAAATAGTATATAGGGAAATGACCCTGTTCGACAAGGCCCAGTACTATGAAAAACAGGTACGCAATAGACATATCCGACTTGGGTTCAATGCGACTTTGGTAGGCATGGAAGATGGAAATTTTGATTCAGGGCGACTTTCCGATTCCGACAACGACGGACTTTGGACTACCATGTACCTAGCTGGAGAAGTTTTTCGTTATGAGGTGACCAAATCCGAAGATGCACTACAGAACTGTAGGGAGGCTATGGGTGCTATGGAAAGGTTGTTCAGCATTAATAATGTACCAGGCTTTCCTTCCAGATCCTTTGAAAGAAGTGGTTATAAAGAGCGCTTGCATGATCCTGAAAGATGGCAACCTGCCAATGATCCTGAATGGGATTGGAAATCTACCACTAGTAGCGATGAAGCCATTGGGCATATTTTTGCCTATGGCGCTATGGCCGAACTCATGGACAACGATCTTAAAGATCGCGCCATTGTACTTATAGACACTCTAATGAGCCATATTGTAAGAAACGATCTGTATATGGTAGATTTTGATGGCAAACCCACCACGTGGGGCCGATGGAATCCTGAATACGTAAATGAACGTCCAAAAATGGTAGGTGATAGAAAAATTAATGCCTCCAATATTATAGCAATGTTGCAAACGGCCTATCATTTTACAGGCAAGGAAAAATACAAGGAAAAAGCCTTTGATCTAATGGATAATCACGGTTATTTAGATAACCTAATGTGGCCCATGAAAGATGTGGCCAAAGCGCCGGATGATTCCGATGATTGGAGTAAGATGTTATCCGAATCTTGGAACCATTCCGATGATGAAATGTACTTTGTAGGATACTGGGGCCTTTATAAATATGCCTTTAACGACACCCTAAAAACAAAATTTAAAGACGCTATCATTGATCACTGGGAAATTGAAAGACCAGAAAAAGAAGGCGCTTGGAATATTATAACCGCCCTCACCGGAACACAGGAATTCGACTTGGAAGAGGCCGCCTGGTACCTTAGGGAACATCCCATGGATATGGTATCCTGGAACATTATGAACAGCCATAGAAAAGATGTCACCTTCTTGGAACCCAATTTTAGGGAACAGACCCTTAGTGAAGTGTTACCCCCGGACGAAAGACCGGTACAAAGACACAACGCCAATATGTTTAGATTGGACAGAGAATACGCCAAAGATGGTTCTGAAGAATTTTCTGCTGGCGATATCTGGCTATTGCCATATTGGATGGGAAGATATTTAGGGGTTATTAGTGAACCTATGCCCTCTAAGTAATAACGAGCGCTAAACTGTTTTAATAATTAATTTAATACTGAACAATATTTGCACGTGAAATACGGTATCCTCGGCATACTTGTCCTATGTATTTGGAGTTGTGGTAAGAACAGCGAAATTGCCATTGCTACAAATTCCAATTCAAATGGTCTACCCATTTACTTGGACACGCCATATGTTCAGGAATATGCCGTTAAATATAATCTGTCCGAAAATCAAAAGGCCTATGCGTTAAAGGATGTAATATCCAACCGCAATGGAAATATTCAAATTCTTTCCAACAAAGGCCTTTTGGTACCTGAAAACGGACAAATGTTTTATTCCGGAACACTTACTCCCGATATTTCCTACGGTCCCATGACGCCTAAGAATATTGCAGCCTTCACTAAATACAGGGAACACATAGTGTATTTGGACGATTCCTATGTATTTAGCAACGCATGGGCCGGAAAGCTTCAGATAGCACATGGTCTGGAGAATGCCAAGCTCCTGGCAGGTGGTGACGATTTTCATTTCTTGGTCTATAATGGAAAACGACTCTCCTATCTAAACCAGGATGGGGTAGAATTGGAATTGGCAGCCCATCAAGGTATTTCTCAGATTATTTATCAAGAAGCCGAAAAGCGATTTTTATTGATTTCCCCAGAAAAAATAACCGCATTTATTCCTGGTAAGCCATTAAAAGATATCTATGTGGGTTCAGAAATCAACTGTGCTACCTTGATCGATAATGGCAACAAAATAGTGATTGGCACCTCCAAAGGGTACTTTTTTTTAGGCGAGGACAAACTGGTTGACAAGCTGCCCTGGCCTAATATAACCACTATGGAGGAAATTAATGGATCTCTTTGGTTTGGGACAACATGGGGAGCCTTTAAGTTACTGGAAGATGGTAATTATGGGTACTATTCTGGGGAACGTTGGTTGCCGGGTAATGAAGTAATACGTATTACAAAAGGTCCTGAGGATACGATCTTGATCCTCACCGATAAAGGGGTGGGAAGTATTGAATCTAGCCTAATGACCCTCCAGGACAAGGCCATGTTCTACGAAAAGCAAGTCCGTGAAAAAAATATCAGATACGGCTTCAACTGTAGCTTAAGTAGGCTACCAAATGGGTACGCCTCCGCTGTAATGAAAGATCAGCCTAGTGACAACCTCTGGACGGCCATGTATCTGGTAAGTCAGTTATACCGGTATAAAGTAACGGGTTCGGAAGAAGCCAAACAAAATGCCTTTGAGTCATTTGAAGCCCTTGAAAGATTGCACCAAATAACAACGATAAAGGGCCTGTTTGCTAGAAGTTTTGAACGGGACTATAAAGTAACGGATGAAAAAAAGGAGGGTTGGCAAAAAAAGGAACTGCTTTCGGGTAGTCCTGCCAAACTTTGGCTCCCAGGCAACGACCATTCCAATTGGACCTGGAGGTCAACAGCAAGCAGTGATCAGACCGTGGGCCAAATTTTTGCGCTTACTGCCATCTTGGAATTAGTGGAAGATCAGGATTGGAGAGACCGTGCCTTGGAATGCTTGGACAATTTAATGGGCTATATTGTAGATAACGACTTCTATATTATTGATGTAGACGGCGAACCCACCCTCTGGGGGAAATGGAACCCATCCTATGTAAATGGCTTTCCCTCCAATGTTGGCGATCGTAGGCTGTACTCATCGAACATAATAGCTTTTCTGCAAACAGCCTATAAATTTACGGGGAAAGAAAAATATAAAACCAGTGCCTATCAATTAATGGAAGAACATGGTTATCTCAACAACCTGATGCATCCCATAAGCCAAATTGGTCCATCCGATGATGATGAGCTTAGTAAAAACTTGTCACATGAATGGAACCATTCCGATGACGAAATGTATTTCTTGGCCTATTTTGGACTATATCCCTACGCCTTCACCCCAGAATTGCAAAAGGATTACAAGAAGAGTATACAGGACCATTGGCAAGTGGAGCGACCTGAAAAAAATGCGCTGTGGAATTTCATATATGCTGCTACCGGTGCCGAAGAATTTGATTTGGACAATTCCATCTGGTTTTTGAAAACGTATCCTATGGATTTAAGAAATTGGAAAATGCAGAATTCCCATCGGAAGGACATTACATTGCTTTCCGATAATTTTAGGTTACAAACTACAAAGGAACTGTTACCGATGACCGAAACACCTTTGTACCGTCATAATGGAAATATTTTTGATCTAGATCGTGACGGTGATGGAAAACAACTGATCAGTGCCGGAGATACCTGGTTATTACCGTACTGGATGGGCAGGTATTTAGGGGTTATTAGTGCACCTCAAAAACAGGACTAAAAAATAGAATTTAATATATTAACAACCCAAGCAAGTGGTATGGACACGACAAAAATGCATTTAAAATTTAAATTTGAAAATAGACCAATTCTTCTATTATTCGTAACACCATTACTATTTAGTGCTTGTGGACAAGACAATTATAAAATGGAAAAACAAATAACCAATAATCTATCCTACAACCATGATCTGGACAGTAATGATAATTTTTCTCCGGATGATGAATGGTTGGTCTATGATACCAGAACTACTGAAGGTGGCATTGGCGCCAACGGTAAAATAGAAAAGATACATCTTAAAACCGGTAAAAAAGTGGTTTTATATCAATTGGAACAAAACCAGGCCTTTGGCCCAGGTGTTGGCGCCGTAAGTTATAGCCATTCCAATAATGAAGTGGTCTTTATACATGGCCTATTAAACTGTTCTCCCGAGCAACCTTACGAACAATGGCGAAGATCCGGGGTAATTATACAAGATGACAAACCAGGAGAGCCAATTTTTATGGATGCCAGGGATATCTCGTTTCCGTTTACCGTAGGAGCACTTCGAGGAGGAACGCACCGACATGAATTTAGCGGTGACGGGCAATGGATAGGTTATACCTATAATGATGCCATTATGAAAAAACTCGAGGATTCTACGGGCGTAACACATAATCTACGAACCATAGGGGTATCCAAAAAGCATCATCAAGTAATTGTTCCAGAATCCAAGGACGGTGAGAATTTTACCGGTGAGTGGTTCAGCGCCCTAGTGGTAAGAGTAGTTCCTGATCCATCGCCAGGTTCGGATGAAATTAGCAAAGCGGCCGGAGATAGTTGGGTGGGACATTACGGTTACCTAAAATCGGATGGTGCAACCCAAAGGGCAAGGGCCTTTATTGGGACAACCACCAACAAAAAAGGGGAGCAGATAGATGAGGTATATATCGTGGATATTCCAGAAGATATTACCATTCCAGGAGATGGTCCGCTTGAAGGAACAGAAACTACCATGCCCGCTCCCCCTATGGGAACGCAACAACGCAGACTAACATTCACATCCAATAATAAATATCCGGGCTGTGAAGGTATTGTCCGTTCTTCTTATGGAGGAAGCATGCTCGCCTATTTGGCCCAAGATGACCAGAACGTTAAACAGGTATTTACCATCTCTCCTTGGGGAGGGGAACCCGTACAACGCACTTTTCATGATTCGGATGTTCAAGGTGGAGTGCGTTGGCATCCCAAAGGACATAGCTTGGTCTATATTTGGCAGAATTCCCTGGTAGGCTTAAAAATGGACACCGGAAAAAGTATAGTCTTAACCAAGCCCAACCAAAATTCTCCTAAAAACCCAGTTTGGTCGCATGATGGGCGTAAAATTGCCTATAACCGTATGGTTTCAGACAATGAGCAAACATCGACAATGCAGATTTTTGTCATCGAACTTTAAGCAGACCAATATGAAATCAATTTCATTACTCATAACTTTTATTATTTTTTCCCTTGGCTCTTATGCCCAGGAAACCAAATTTCATCAGGACATTGCTGTTATTCATGGAAATACCGAAGGACTTCCCCAAGGAAACATCCACGACATATCCATATCCAATAATACGCCAATAGCAACAACCTCCAACGGGCAATATGAATGGAAAAATTCGAAATGGTCCTCTAATAACAGGCCAGCAATAACAATTCCCGCGCCTCGTTTTAAAGGTCTTCCTGAAAATTCCGGTAAGGTCTTGAGCTGGACAACTTATGATGATACCACCTACGTAGGATGCGAAAACGGACTTTATGTAAAAACCGGAAAAAATAAATGGAAACTGGAACTCCCCTCGGACGAAAATTACAGCTGGGCCTTAAAAGAGGTTGCCGCTTTAACGGTAGACTCCAATAACCAATTGTGGTTCGGTTCCAAGGAAGGTGTTGGTCGTTTAAACAAGGGGAGCTGGAAACTGTTTACAGGTAAGGAAGGAGTACCCTACAATCATTTCACATCTGCAGCTTCGGGCCCAAAAGGACAAGTCTGGTTTGGTACTGAGAATGGGGCCTTTAGGGTTGAAGATGATAAATTCTTTTATCGATCCAACCGCAGATGGTTACCGGATAACCATGTAAATGATATTGCCGTTGATTTGGAAGGAACGGCTTGGATAGCGACCACAAACGGTCTTGCCCAAATTATTTCCAAGGAAATGACCTATGCCGAAAAAGCCACCCATTTTACAAATCAGGTAGAGGAAAGACACAACAGGATGGGTTTTATTTGTCAAAGCCATCTTTCCGAACAGTTCAATATCAACACCAGCGAATTGGCTATTTCGGACAATGACGGTCAGTATACGGCCATGTACGGGGCAGCACAAGCATTTAGGTACGCACTTACCAAAGACCCCGAGGCCAGGGAACTGGCCAATAGAAGTTTTTACGCCCTAAAATGGCTGGTAGACATCACTTACGAGCCCGGATTTCCAGCAAGGGTAATCATCCCTGTAGATTGGCACGAACCTGTAAATGAGCAATACAGTAAGGAGTACAATCGCCGAAATCAGGCAAACGATCCCTTTTGGAAAGATATTTTTCCCCGTTTCCCACTCAGTGAGGACGGAAAATATAGATGGAAATGCGATACCAGCTCGGATGAGTTGGCCGGACATTATTTTTATTATGGGATTTACTATGATTTGGTAGCCGAGACCAAGGAAGAAAAAGATGCCGTTAAACAAGTGGTTGCCGATGTTACCGACCACCTTATTCGCCACGGTTTTAAACTGGTGGATTATGATGGAAAACCAACCCGTTGGGGGAGTTTTGATCCTGATTATTTTAATTCCATTTGGGGCTGGGACCAACGCGGTTTAAATGCCATGATGATGCTTTCCTTTTTAAATGTTGCATCACATGTTACCGGAGACTCCAAATATGAAGAAGTGGCCGAACAGCTGCGGGAAGAGGAAAATTACGATATCTACGCCATGCATGCCAAAGAATTTTTTCCACCGGAAAATGCGGTTCCATGGGATAACAACCTTGGATTAATGAGTCTTTATGGCCTAATAAATTATGAACAGCATCCTGAAAGACAAATTATGTACCGTATTGCCCTAGAAAATGCTTGGCTGCATATAAGCAAGCAGAAAAATGCCTTTTGGGACGGACTCTACGGTGCCATGACAGGCTTTTTCACCAAAAAAGTGGATGAGGGCTTTTTTAAGCCCGAGGAGTTATTTGTTGAAAATCCCTTATTTGCAAAGGCTTCCATAAACAGGTACTATAAGAGTAGTTTGGATACCCAATACATGACGGAAACTTTACAACGAATTCCCTTAGATCTCATTGGCTATGATATGGACAATACACACCGCCTTGATATTTTGCTGGACCCAACACCTGGCCAGTCAAAAGATATGGGCTGGGGCAATGATACCTATGCCTTACCAATAGACGAAAGAGGTCACGTAAGATTGGACCGTGATGCCACTGTTCTCCACGACAACGAAGGTGATGGATATGCGGAGCACGAAGGCACTTTTTACATACTGCCCTATTACTTAGCTACATACCACAAGCTACTTAAACCATAGACTATGTTGAAGATACAGGACTTAATTACTTATATGATCTAACCAATGCATAAATATGCCGCCATAGCCCTGTTCTTTATTCTATTAAGCTTTAGCGGGGGCTATGCACAACAGGTACTGCCCAATCCAAAAAATGGCAATACCTATGTAATAGCCCATAGAGGTGAACATAACGGGATTCCGGAAAATTCCCTGGCGGCCTATCAAAAAGCGATCGATTTGGGTTGCGATTTCGTAGAAATTGATGTAAGGACCACCAAGGATGGTGAATTTGTAAGTGTCCATAATGCTACCATAGATGCCTACGTAATAGGAACATCGGGAAAGGTAAGCGACTTCACCTTGTCCCAATTGCGCACTCTGGATATTGGAATAAAATTAGATGAAAAGTGGAGCAATACCAAGATTCCAACCTTTGAGGAAATCCTATTGCTTTGCAAGGGAAAGATTGGCATTTACTTGGATCTAAAGGAAGCCGCCCCTCAGGCTTTGATCTCCATGATAAAAAAATATGGCATGCAAGAGGCCATAGTTTGGTATATCTCTGCTAAGGACCACCAAACATTAATGGAAATTAAAACATATTGTCCAGAATGCCTTATAATGCCAGATCCAGGTGAAAAGAGAAATATTAAAAGGGTCATTAGTGCTTATGAACCAAAGATTATGGCCTCCGATATAGGCCATATCTCAAAATCCTTTGTGAAACAACTACATAAAAATAAGGTTAAGGTATTTGTAGATGACAATGAGGATGACCCCAAGAAATGGCATCACGAATGGCAACAACTACTCAAGCTTGGCGTGGACGGTATTCAAACCGATCAACCCGAAGCCTTGATTGAATTCCTTTCCTCCCAGGAAAATCGCTAATTATTTTTTCAAAGATTTCCTAAAAATAGGACCTTGGCCAAGTCAATTACCTCAGGGCAAACCTGTCGGCCGACAATGGCAGGCTACCCCCCTCCCAAGGAGGGGAATCTTTTTAGATTAAACAATAATAGCAACTAACTAGTTCCCTCCCCTTGGGGGAGGGTTAGGGAGGGGTCCCTTGGGGAAGGCCTGCCCCGCATTTTGGCGGGGGTTAGGGGTGTGTTTTATTCCTATGAACTCCAATCTTCCCCCTAGGCTCGGGCTTGCAATCCCTTCTGTCTCCTCCGCTTACCAGCGAAGGATCCACCTTCCCTTAACCAAGGGAAGGAGCTTTTTTATTATCGTTCATTCCGAATTCTTATTCAAGTCCTCCCCCGGACCCCTCTTTTCAACATCACCATAGATTATATTTATAATACAAATCTAAAGGCCGACAAAGGCAGGCCCAGAAGGCATCGGATGGAAACTACTGATAACATTTCAACCCCGCCCGAAAGGCACTGGCAAGCGTAGGAGCCATCAAATCTCACTTAGTGAGTAAAAATAGATTTACCTGACCCAAAGCCTATAACCTAATCACAGCCTTCCTTTCTTCTGGTATCGATCAAATAAATGATTTTCCAAACACCCTCTCGGTTGAAGAGTTGAAAGGAATTAACGCCACAATGACTAAAGGTATCGTTCACCCAAAACTCATAGTAAGTCCAGGCGTTCGCCATAGGGCCATCAATTTGGATATTATAGGATTTAATTCTTTCTTCAAATTTTGTGGTGGCCGGAATGGACACAATCGATTTCAGAAATTGACTAAAATTTTCGATCCTAACTTCCTCTAAACCATTTCCATTTCTTCCTATAGTCTGCATTACAATATCCTTGGAAACCGTTTCCTTTATAGCTATTGAATCCTGTTGGTGAAACGCTTCAAAAAACGAAGCAATAGTACTTCTCACCTGCTCCTCTCCCCCATTCTGAGCTTGCATCCCAAAAGTGAACATAAAAATTGAAAAGAAGGACCAAATTTTATACATGTCAATAGAGCTTTTAGTAGTCAACTAAAAATAATCAAAAAAAACAAAACCCATAGGAACACACCGTGCCCAGATTAAATATGAACTAGCATAACCTTATTTTCACCTATAAACATCCTATTTTGCAACCGAATTTTGCCATATCCGGCTGCCCTATCCTTATCATTCAAATCAAAAATGGCTTCCCCTGCGTACAACAGCCAATATTCTCAATTTCAAACAAAAAGTTTAAACAACTTAAATTTTTGGAACAAATCATTACTTTTATCCTACCAAAAATAAAATAAATGTCTACTGCCAAAAAAGAATACAAAAGAGTTACTGTAAAATCTCTCGTTGATATGAAAAAAAACGGTGAGAAAATATCCATGTTAACGGCTTATGATTATTCTATGGCCAAAATTGTTGACGCCGCCAACGTAGATGTAATATTAGTAGGCGATTCTGCCAGTAATGTCATGGCCGGACACGAAACCACCCTGCCCATTACTTTAGACCAAATGATTTACCATGCCTCCTCTGTAATCCGTGGGGTAAGCCGTGCCCTAGTGGTTGTGGATTTACCTTTTGGGAGTTATCAAAGTGATCCAAAAGAAGCGTTGCGTTCTGCCATCCGAATCATGAAGGAAAGTGGCGGCCATGCAGTAAAGGTTGAAGGTGGCCAGGAAATCAAGGAATCGGTCAAAAGAATTTTGAATGCTGGAATTCCGGTCATGGGACATTTGGGCCTAACACCACAATCCATTTATAAATTCGGGACTTATACGGTCAGGGCAAAAGAGGAAGACGAAGCCGTTAAACTAATTGAAGATGCCAAACTATTGGAGAAAATGGGCTGTTTTGGTATAGTCCTTGAAAAAATTCCTGCCAAGTTGGCCAAGGAGGTTGCAGAAAGTGTCTCAATTCCTATAATAGGCATTGGGGCGGGAAATGGTGTTGACGGACAAGTTTTGGTGATTCACGACCTACTGGGAATTACCCAAGAATTTAATCCCAGGTTCTTAAGGAGGTATCTAAACCTATATGAAGAAATGGGTAGTGCCATTTCAAGATATGTCGATGATGTAAAAACAAGGGACTTCCCGAGTGACGAAGAGCAATACTAAACCATTCTTAAGATTACACTCTAAAATGCAAGCCATGTTATGTATTAATTTTGGCTTTTGAACTAGAAAATTAATTCTACCTAAGTGTCCACAAAAATCATTTCTACTCCTAAAAATCTTCAGGTATTGTATGAAGACAATCACCTAATAGCCATCAACAAAAGGGCAGGCGATATTGTACAAGGGGATAAAACAGGGGACACTCCGCTAAGCGAGGTTGTAAAACAATATATTAAAACAAAACACAACAAACCGGGTAACGTTTATTTGGGGGTGGCACACCGGTTAGATAGACCAACAACAGGTATAGTAGTCTTTGCCAAAACTTCGAAGGCCTTGCCCAGACTAAACAAATTGTTTGCGGAAAAGGATGCCCAAAAAACCTATTGGGCCGTGGTCAACAAAATGCCAGAAAAAGAAACGGATACCTTAATCCATTGGTTAAAGAGAAATACAAAACAAAATAAATCCTACGGTCATAAAAATGAAGTCCCCGAAAGCAAAAAAGCCATTTTAGACTATAAGGTCATCAAGAGTTTAGATCGTTATTTTTTATTGGAAATCGATCTAAAAACGGGTAGGCACCATCAGATCAGGGCACAACTGGCAGCCATAGGATGTGCTATTAAAGGTGATTTAAAATATGGTTCGGACCGAAGCAATAAAGATGGAAGTATCCACTTGCACGCAAGAAAACTTTCTTTTATACACCCTGTAAAGAAAGAAATACTTCAACTTATAGCCCCGCCACCCGAGGATAGTGTTTGGAATGCATGTACGTAATTTTCACTACATTTAACAAAAGGCATCGCCGTAATTACAACGCAAAACATAGTTTTATGGGCAAGACAACACTATTTATTTTGAGTATAATGCTTTTAGTCTCCTGTGGAAGTTACAATTCTATAGATACCTTTTACGAGGCCCATAAGAACGACAACCAGGTTACCGCCATCCGTGTGCCCCATTTTATGATATCGCTGTTAAGTAATATTTCCCCGGAAATAAATGCCCTGATAGGCAATACCAAAGATTTAAGGTATATGCAGTTTCCCTTGGCGACCCCTGCAAAGGCAGATTTTCTGAACAAACAAATGAATGGTATTACCGGAAATTCCTTCATCGAGATTTTTCGTAAAAATGATGATTTAAAACGTTCCGTAATTTCTGTAAGGGAACGTAAAAATTCGGTAAAAGAAATTTTAATATTCAACAACAATACTAAAAGCGGTTCCTTCCTTTATTTTAATGGCGATTTTGACCCTGTTAAAGTCCGCGAAATGGCAAAAAACAATCAGTTTGAAAAACTTACCGAAAGCTTGATCAAAGAGTATAATCCAAATACCCCTGCTATAAACAATTAGTGTATCTAATTATTTATACGACCGCACGCTCTCTATTACCACAGAACTTAAAATAAGTACGCCTCCCATAACCGTTGTCCAACTAGGAATTTCTGAAAGGAAAACTATTCCGATCAATATCCCATATATAGGTTGTATACTACTTAAAATACTCACGGTAGTAATGTTAAAGTGTTTAAAGCAATTTAGGAACAAGGTATGGCCAATGGCGGTTGTAAACAAGGCCAAGGTTAATAGTGCCGGCCATTGATCGCTTATAGCTTCAACATTATATATAAAAAAAACAGGCGCCAATATAAATCCTACTATCCCCGTTTGATAGGTCATCATCAAAGATCCATTATAATGTGCCGCTCTGGACTTTAATATAATATTTCTAATGGCGTAGACCACTGCCGAAAAAACACCCAGGCCCACGGCAATAACATGGGAATTGCCAATATCAAACTCGGGTGCCAACAAATAAATACCCGCCAATACCAAAAGCCCCAAAACAAAATGTATTCTTTGGAAGGGCGTTTTTAAGATCAACGGTTCCAACAAGGCCGTTATTATAGGATAGGTGAACATGGATAACATACCTATTGCCACATTGGACAGTTGCAGGGCATAAAAATAGGTCAACCAGTGAATTCCCATAAAAAGGCCACTTAAAAAAATTATGGGTCGATCTCTTTTTGCGATATGGAACGATATTTTTTTCCATTTACAATAGAGCAATAAGAACAAAAATGCCAATCCCGCCCTACTGGCTATAGTAACCGGCACCGGTAATTGCACATATCTTCCCAGAGCTCCTGAAGTACTGATAAATAACATGGCCAGATTAATCTCCAGCAGATGGTTTAAGTGAAGGCTTTTACTTTTCAAGAATAAATTTTATCTGGTAACGGACATGGCCTTTTCTTTTATAATCTGTGCTACGGGCTTGTTTTGCAAATGACTTTCCAGCCAAGAGATTATGTCCAAGTATAAAAAGGCACGTTTTTCATAAGGATGGTTTTCGTATTTTTTTAAATCATCATATAACTTTTGGAATTCAATAGGCAGTTCATGTGGGAAAATATCGCCCAAGCGTCTTAAAAATTTGATCATTTCCTTTTGTACGGCATGTAGGTCGTTCATTTTCAACAAAAACTTGTAGGTGCTTTTTAATTGCACTTCCAAGTGATAATCCATACCGGCCTCATAATGGGCAATAAGGCTTAAAACACGAGCAAAGCACATTAGATCTTCACGCATTTTAAGATTCTTGTTGTTAATGATTCGCTTTAAATATTGGATACAGGTTTTATTATCTCCAATACCAAAATAGAGACAGGCTATCTTATAATACAATACCATAACATGATGCTGGTCTATTCTGTCCTTGTGCTTATTAATACCGTATTCTACAATTTTGACCAAATAAAGGCCCTTTTCAAAATTACCTTCCAGAAAATGAAGGTTTAATTTATTTGAATTGATATACAAAAATGCTAAAGAGGCTATATTGTCATTGTCAGGAAATTCTTTACTGCCGACAATCTTTTCCAATCTCTCCAAAGTTTCCTTGAATTGGGAGCCATATTTTACATAAAATAAGGATTCCAACAAATAATTGTTGCCCTTTAAAAAAAATACAGGGTTAAGATGGATCATTTCTTTATTTTCGTAAAATAGATCTACCCATTTGCTGGAATATTTATAACAGGACAAAAAATCCTGTGTCAGAAAACTGTACCAAAGATATGCCTTGTATAGCCAAAGTTTTTCCCTAAAGCCCAGGTCTTCAATCTTATATTTTGGCAGGTGTTTTTCGAAATATTTCTGAACTCGTTTAAAATCCTCATCGCTTCTTACATAGCCAATTTTTAGCATCTGCCCATAGAGCTGGAGCGCTAAATTGGATAATTTACTGGTGATAACGTTTTGTGCCGAAAGTTGCTTGGCCTGTACCGCTAGTTCATCTGCCCTATCCGGAATACTACGGGTAATATATTGGGTCTCGATCAACTTTTCAAATTCCACAATTTCGTAGGCTACGTTTTTCTCCTCATTTTCAATAGCGGTAACCTTGGCCTTGTCCAATATTTTAAGGCTTTGCTTATAAAGTCCCTTTTGGTAAAGAATGGTAGCAAAATCCAATTGTTCCCGTATCTGCACCCTAATATTTTGGTTTACGGGGTTAAGTCTTAGACTTACCAAGATCTGTTTATACAAATGGGCCTTTAGATTGGACAACTGTGCCTTCTTCACTATCCCATTTTCCAGTATTAATCTTTCATCATATACCTTAATTTTATCCATTAAATTAAAAAGAGCAAGAAATTTGGCATCGGTATTCACCCCCAAGCGACCCACATACAATTTAAATTGTCGTTTCTCTGACTTGGATAGTGATTTGACCAGAACGAATAATGCATCTTTATGCGCATTTGTCATCGTAATAATAAAGGTTTATGTAATTGATATTCAGTTATTTAAATACTCTAAAAAGTTATTTAACGTTGTAAATGCCATTTTGCGATTTGGACTAGAAAACCTACTAGTACTATATTCGTATAGCGCACATAAAATTACGTAAATATAATGAGCAAAGAAAAGGTACATATTTTTGACACAACACTTAGGGATGGAGAGCAAGTACCCGGATGTAAATTGGATACTAGCCAAAAATTAATTATCGCCGAAAGATTGGATGTTTTAGGGGTAGATATCATAGAAGCAGGTTTTCCTGTTTCAAGTCCAGGGGATTTTAAGTCTGTGCAGGAGATTTCAAAAATTGTAAAAAACGCAACGGTATGTGGTCTTACACGTGCTGTTAAAAAAGACATTGAAGTTGCGGCAGAGGCATTGAAGTATGCCAAAAGACCAAGAATACATACAGGTATCGGAACTTCGGAATCCCATATTAAATTCAAGTTCAACTCCAATAAGGATGCCATAATAGAAAGGGCTATTGATGCCGTAAGTTATGCTAAATCCTTTGTTGAGGATGTAGAGTTTTACGCAGAGGATGCAGGTAGAACAGACAACGAATTTTTGGCTAGGGTTTGTGAGGCCGTTATAAAGGCCGGGGCAACCGTATTGAATATTCCTGACACTACCGGTTATTGTCTGCCTGATGAATATGGGGCAAAAATAAAATACCTCAAGGAAAACGTAACGGGTATTCATAAAGCTATTTTATCCTGTCATTGTCATAATGATCTAGGATTGGCCACTGCCAACTCTATTTCCGGTGTTATCAACGGTGCCAGACAAATTGAGTGCACCATTAATGGCATAGGAGAACGGGCAGGGAACACCGCCTTAGAGGAAGTGGTAATGATACTAAGACAACACCCTACCCTAAATTTAGACACCAATATCAATAGTAAATTGTTATATGACACTAGTCAGATGGTATCTCAAAAAATGGGAGTATATGTACAGCCCAACAAAGCTATTGTAGGAGCAAATGCTTTTGCCCATAGCTCAGGAATTCATCAGGATGGGGTAATAAAAAATAGGGAAACCTATGAAATAATAGATCCAGCAGATGTTGGGGTTAACGAGTCTTCCATTATCCTAACTGCCAGGAGTGGTAGAGCTGCATTGGCATATAGGGCCAAAAATGTAGGTTACGAACTTACCAAGGTCCAACTTGATGTAGTTTATCAGGAATTTTTGAAATTTGCAGATAGGCAGAAAGAAATTTTTGACGAGGACATCCATGATATTGTCATTGCCAGTGGTATTAAAATAAAAAGTATAGCTTAAAATGGATATAAAGATTGCTCTTTTAGGTGGAGATGGGATTGGTCCAGAGGTCTTGGCACAGTCTGTTAAATGCTTACAGGCGGTTGAAGAAACCTTCAACCATCATTTTACCTATACCGAAGGGCTAATAGGCGCCGTTGCCATGGATAAATATGGCTCTCCTTTGCCCAAGGAGACCCTTGATCTTTGCAAGGCCTCGGATTCCATTCTTTTTGGTACTATAGGTACCCTAAAATATGATGATAACCCTAGTGCAAAAGTGCGGCCCGAACAAGGGTTGCTACAACTGCGAAGGGAGTTACAACTTTTTACCAATATAAGGCCAGTAAAGGTTTTTCCCACATTGGTAAATAAATCCCCATTAAAAAAACACGTTATTTTTGGAACAGATTTCGTAATCTATCGTGAGCTTACCGGGGGAATCTACTTTGGTGAAAAAAAACTGAGTGAAGACGGTACCGTAGCATCTGATTTATGCGAGTACTCCGAAAAAGAGATAAGCCGAATTGCCCATTTGGCTTTTAAAGCCGCTAAGGGGAGACGAAAGAAACTGACACTGGTAGACAAAGCCAATGTTTTGGCCACTTCTAGGCTATGGAGAAAAGTGGTGACCAGAATCTCAGAAAGCTATCCAGAGGTGCAACTGGATTTCCTCTTTGTAGACAATGCTGCCATGCAAATGATGTTGAAACCCAGCGAATTTGATGTTATCCTTACAGACAATATGTTTGGGGATATACTATCTGACCAAGGTAGTGCCATCTGTGGATCCAAGGGATTACTGCCTTCTGCCTCTATTGGTAATGAACATGCCATGTTTGAACCTTTTCACGGCTCCTACCCTCAGGCCGAAGGAAAAAACATAGCCAATCCCGTGGCATCTATCCTGTCCACTGCTATGATGCTTAGCCATTTTGGATTATATGAAGAATCCAGGGCCGTTGTGGTAGCCGTGGACAAATCCATGAGAAAACATGTAGTTACTAGGGATTTAAGTTCCACAAGCAAATACGGCACGAGTCAAGTCGGCGATTTTATTGCTGGCAATATCATAGATTCTGATGAAAACCTCAATTATAACTACGAAAATATAGGATTGGGAAAATCAACCATCATATAATTTTATCCAAAGATATACGTCAAAAGAGCCGATTTGTTTTTTAGGGAACAACGGCTAGAACGGAATCCATTATTCACAAAAAACACACCTTAGGTTGCTGCTTTTAGCACCCCTATATACATGCGGTGATCAATATGGAGCCATTCCTTTAAGCTTCAAGTAACTGAATAATAAAGCTGTGAAAATCCTTTTTAAAACTATCGTAATTACTGCCAGTTGCAGGGCCGTTAAAACCTGTATATATTTTTCGCACCTCTCCCATTTTGTCTATTATAATAGTAGTGGGAAAGGAAAGTATATGATTCAACATGGGTAATTTTTTTTGGGCCATTTCCTTGTCAATCGTGCCGTATTGGGCCAACAGTATGGGATATTTAACTCCAATTCTATCCTTGAGCCTATCTATAGACCTAAATGCCGCTTCCTCTGTTTTTGCATACTCAAAGGCTAGTGCAACAACGGCCAGCTGTTCATGTGAATATTCTTTTAAATATTCTACTAGAAACTTAGTTTCATCCAAACAATTTGGGCACCAAGTTCCCATAACCTGAACGATCACAACCTTATCCTTAAAAATGGCGTCATCCAAGGAGACCAACTTGCCGGCAGCATCAGTAAAGGAAAAACTTAGTTTGTCATATCCCTTTTTCAAATAGGTCAAGGATTCTGCATTGGGCAATTCGAAATTGTCATTTCGTTTAGCAACAAATGGTTCCTTAGAATGATTCCCAGAGTAAAAAACCCCAACCATGGAACTGTCCGTGGCGCTAGCTTTAAATAAATAGGCATGCGCTCCATCAAAGGTTGATAATTTTATAGAATCGCCACTATGGATTCCCTCCAAAAACCGATAATCCCCTGTCATGGTCCTAAAAGTACCGTAAATCTTGTCATCCACTTGACTAAAGATACCTTTCGCCATATAGCTTTTCTCCATAATTGGTTTAAACTCTACCTCCCAATCCCCCGATATATTTGTAATTGGTATATCTGCCCTTTTAAACCGCTCCTTTATCCCATGAATGGCCTTAAAAGGCAAAACCCTTGCCTCATTTTCTTTGACAAATTTTCCATTTATTTCATGAGCGGTATATTTCCCGGCCAAATACCCTTCAAAAACCGGCATTTTAATAATCACGGAATCTCCCTCTACCTTAATTTCGTCTACTTTAATAGTCTCATCGGCATTGTACAGTTCTATGTTATACTTATCATCTCCCAATCTTATAAGCCTAAAGTTGAACGGCAATATCTGCTTATCCCCTACCTCCACTTCAGCCAACCAAAATCCCTCTGTTAAATCCACTACTTCCCCGTCCTTACAGCTATAACAAGCGATAAACACAAAAAATATGAAGAATATTCTCGTCATGATTAACAATTATAATATTAAACCTAAGGGGGAAATCTATATTGGGGGGAAGCTCATACCGATTCTCAAATTGGAATTGAGAACTAAAAGATGGTATTGGGGAATTAGTAGGCTTAAGTAACGAAAATTTTTGGATAATAAAAAATAAACATTCGATCGAATACGTATTGAATGTCTTATTGCATTGTTTTATATTTGGGGTCTTTAAAAATACTCAATGAAAATATCTTACAACTGGTTAAAACAATTTTTAAAAATTGACTGGGACTCCAATAAGACAGCTGAACTATTAACTGACTTGGGCCTGGAGGTTGAGGGTGTTTCTCCTTTTGAATCTGTCAAAGGCGGATTAAAAGGAATAGTTGTTGGCGAAGTGTTAAGCTGTGTTAAACATCCCAATGCTGATAAATTAAAATTGACCACCGTAAATGTTGGCGGCAATGCTCCGTTACAAATTGTCTGCGGTGCGCCCAATGTAGATGTTGGACAAAAGGTGGCAGTTGCCACAATAGGCACAACCTTGTATACAGCCGAAGGGGAGGCTTGGGTAATTAAAAAAGGAAAAATTCGCGGAGAGGAAAGCCATGGTATGATCTGTGCCGAAGACGAATTGGGATTAGGAGAAAGCCATGACGGAATTATGGTATTGCCAGAATCTTTAGTGGTGGGTACACCTTGTTCAGAGGTATTTGAAATTGAAGTAGATGAAATATTTGAAATAGGACTTACCCCAAATAGGGCCGATGCCATGAGCCATTTTGGAGTAGCGAGGGACTTAAAAGCGGGATTTAAGCAAAAGGACATCCTTAAGGAATTGATTACGCCACCGGTTACCAATTTTAATATCATAAACCGATCATTAAAAATAGACGTAGAGGTCGTAAAAAGCGAATTGGCCCCAAGGTATTGTGGTATAACTATAAGTAATCTTATTGTACAACCTTCACCCGATTGGTTAAAAAATAGATTAAAATCTATTGGAATCACTCCCAAAAATAATGTAGTGGACGCTACCAATTATGTACTGCACGAATTGGGTCAGCCCCTACATGCCTTTGATGCTGCCAAGATAAAAGGCAACAAAATAGTGGTAAAAACACTTCCAAAAGGAACCAAATTCACCACCTTGGACGGGGTTCAGCGTATCTTAAACGAAGAGGATCTGATGATATGTGATACGGAAAAACCACTTTGCATTGCCGGGGTATTGGGCGGGCAAAATTCTGGAGTTTCCGAAAGCACAAGTAGTATATTTTTAGAAAGCGCCTTCTTTAATCCCGTATCTGTTAGGAAAACCGCTAAAAGGCATAGTATAAGTACGGATGCATCCTTCCGTTTTGAAAGAGGTATTGATATAGACAATGTTGAATATTGTCTAAAACGTGCTGCATTATTGATCCACGAAATTGCTGGGGGCGATATTACATCGGACATTGTAGATATATATCCCAAAAAGAAGGATGACTACCATGTATTCTTAACTTTCGACAAAATAAATAAACTAATAGGTCAGGAAATATCTAAGGATACCATTAAATCTATTCTAGCCTCGTTGGACATTAAAGTGAAAAACGTTACGGAATCCGGTCTAGGATTATCTATCCCGTTTTACCGTGTGGATGTACAAAGAGAGGTTGATGTTATAGAGGAAATTTTACGGATTTTTGGATATAACAATGTTGAGTTCAAAGAGAAATTGAACGCTTCCATTGCCCCTACTTCTAAATTTGAAGATTACAAGATCCAAAATATTATAGGTAATTTTTTAGCGTCTAAAGGATTTAATGAAATCTTGGCGAATAGCCTAACCTCCCCTGCCTATAACAAATTATCAGAGGATATTAGGGACGAACATACCATTACCATGCTGAACCCCTTAAGCACGGATCTATCTGTGTTGAGGCAATCTATGTTGTTCACCGGTTTAGAGGCCATTGCCCACAATAGCAATAGGCAGATGCAAAACCTTAAAATTTTTGAATTCGGTAAAACCTATCATCAATATCAAAACAAGAGAGAGGAAAAAAAGCATCTAAGCATGCTTGTTACTGGAAATAGATTAGAAGACACTTGGACAACATCAGCTCAAAAGGCCGATTTCTTTTACCTTAAATCCATTGTTAAAAATCTCCTTTCTAGATTGGGTCTTACGGAACTTAATTCACAGCCAAACTCAAGTGATATTCTATCTGAAGGAATTTCCTTAAGAATAGCCAAAAGGGAAATTGTGGCTCTTGGAGTAGTAAAGAAATCTGTTTTAAAGGAATTCGATATCAAAGAGGAAGTCCTATATGCTGATTTTGACTGGGATTATATATTGGAGGCCATTTTACATAATCAGATAACCTATAAGGAAATTCCAAAATATCCCGAAGTAAAAAGAGACTATGCACTTTTAGTGGACGAGATTGTCACTTTTAAGCAAATTCATGATATCGCCCTGCAGACCGAGCGAAAATATTTAACCAATGTGAATTTATTTGATGTTTATAACGGTAAAAATTTACCCGAAGGCAAAAAATCATATGCCGTTGGTTTCACCTTGCAGGATGGAAATGGCACCTTGACCGATAAGCAGATAGATAAGATAATGAATAAGCTATTGCAGCGTTATGAAAGTGAATTAGGAGCCGAATTAAGGTAAATTTGCCATTGACAGTGAATTGGGAAGAATTACACTATCTATTTCGTGAATAACCCCATTGCATTGCTTAGCGTCGGCACTGGTAATTTTAGCTCTGTTCCCGGACTTGTCCATTAGCACAATATCCAATCCCTCCATAGATGCATAAATTTTATCGCCCTGTACCGTAGTAAAACTTGCTTTGCCGTTACCGTTGCACATTGCCTTTAAAATTTTGGAAGCTGTTATATTACCGGCGACAATGTGATAGGTTAAAAGTGAAAATAATTCCTTTTTGTTTTCAGGTAACAACAATTCCTTCAAATTTACCTTAGATAGCTTTTTAAAGGCCATATCCGAAGGTGCAAAAACCGTAAAAGGACCGTCCTCATTCAATATCTTATCCAAGTTGGCCGCCTTTACCGCTTCCAATAAGGTAAAATGATGTCCAGAATCAGCAGTACTTTCAACAATGGAGCTCTCCTTCTGTAAAAAGCGATTTTCCTGGTAGGAAGTTTGTCCGTAATTAATGGAAGTTATAAAAAATAATAGAGCGCAAAGGGACACATAGCTTTTCATTTGTTCTGGGGACTTGGGATTACAAAAAATCGATGAAAGGTTAATTTCGTCGACAATATACAACATTAGACCTGAAGTAATAAAAAAAGTTATTAACCAAATTTGAAGTGGCATAATATTAACACTTTTGATGCTAATCCCCTAAATTAAAGCGCTTCTAAGGGCCTAAATCGAATATTTAACGCACTGAATTAAAATTGAAAACAGTATTTCCTTAACTTTATACTAATTGCTAAAAAAGGATTTAAAATGTTATTGAGAAGAACCAATATTCAGGAAAAGCTTATTCTGGCAAAACGACAAGACCCATCGGCAGATCAAATTCTAGATGAAGTTTATAATCTTATAACCAAAGAAAAGGTTTCTCAAGAAAGAATTGAGTTGAACATAAAAAGTAAGGATACCAGAATTGACAATGCCTTTAATATTGATTTACTTGAATCCACTGGCATTTATCATATTCGTCACATAAAGAAAATAGCGATAAATTATAGGTTGCGTTTTCTGGATTCCCATTATTTTAAAGGAGAAATTCCACTTGAAGCTATTTCCAAAATCAAAAAAATGGAAAAGGACCACGGATTGGAAATAAAAGGATTTAAGATTCTTGCCCCCTCTAAACTTTTTAAACTGGAAGACAGGGATGACCCTATCTTGTTCGCTCCTATGGGTAACGACTATTACTATTTGATTCATAAATGGGGCCGAGATTTACATCCTTTAAGGAAATTATTGATGTGGCCTTTTAAGAGCCTTATAAATCTTACCGCCCTAATAATGGCCTTTAGTTATTTTGTAACGCTATTGGTTCCTAATGGCTTGTTCTCAAAGGAGAGTTCAAGTCTTCAATTTTGGGTAATCTTCTTTTTTATGTTTAAATGCATTGCCGCGGTAGTAATTTTTTACGGCTTTGCTTTGGGCAAAAATTTCAATCCGGCTATTTGGAACAGTAAATATCTTAAAACCTAAGGACAATTTAATTTTAATTCTGTAGGTATCAATTGAGGAACAATTCCATTGGTATACCATCCAGATCAACATTATCCAAAAATTTTGGGTCAGGTATTGGTTTTATCCTCAATAGTCCCCCTTTATCACTTTCCCCTTTTTTCTTATACCCAATCAAAATCAAATTGTTTTTGGAATCATAGGAAACCATAGTAGTATCTTCTATTTCATATTTAAGGTTTCGCTCCTCTAGGGTAAGAAAATTTTCATATATATATAGAGAATAGATACATTTTCCTTAAAATCGTAAACCGCGGCAATATGGGGATAAGAACTTTTTGAACCAGACTCCATAGGGTAATACAAGGTCTGTTCCCCGAAAAATTCCGATTTGGCATATCCAAACCCAGGTTCTTTCCCCAATAAATAATTTGTGGTAATTCCCAAAATCATTGTTTTCCCATCAAACAGGCTATGTAAATGGGGATAACTTACCAGAATATTACCCAAGCCATCCTTTGAAATTTTTAAAACATCCGTTCCCAAGTTGGATTCATGGGTAATAGCCCCACTATCTATATCTATTACGATCATAGCATATTTGTCGGTAATATCAGTATCCCATGCCAGAACAAATACCTTGTTACCGGAAACTAATATTTGCTTTGGTTCCTTAGCCAATTTCACATCCGTATAGGGGCTTTGATTTATAGATAAATCCAAAATCCTTAAAATATAGTTGTCTTTTTTAGTATTTGAAGGAGCAACAAAGGCTACAAAAGCCTTTGCTTCCGAATAAGCCATGGACCTTACAAGAAAATCGCAATTTATATCCTCCGAGAACACAATGGTGTTTACAACCGAATTATCACCGAAGTCATGAATTTTTAATGTACTGCTACAATCCACCTGGGAATTATAGAAACCCATTGCCGAGCCATTCCTATAGCTAAGTTCCGGCAATGGCACTAACTCAAAATTACTTTTGTCGGTATTAACGGTTATACCATCCGTATCGGCATTTAAATAAGCACTTTGTAAAACACCGTCCTTTTTCAACAAAACGGTATAGTCAGCTGTTAAGTTAAGAGATTCGATATCCTTGTCTCCTACTCCTTCCTCAGAACAGCCCATGGCAAGACATGCAATAATTATGCATGTTAATATGTAGGTTTTCATAAAGTAAGAATTTGGGCCAAATAAAACTACACCGGGACCGCGTACATTTTGTTCCGCTGTTCCTTTATAGTCTTATCGGACATATAATCATCAAACGACAAATAACGGTCAATATTACCTTTAGGTGTCAATTCTATAACTCTATTTGCCACAGTTTCAGCGAATTCGTGATCATGGGTCGTAAATAAAACTGTCCCTTTAAAATTCTTTAAGGAATTATTAAAAGTGGTAATACTTTCCAAATCCAAATGGTTAGTGGGTTCATCCAACATTACAACGTTGGCCCTCATCAACATCATTCTACTTAACATACAGCGTACTTTCTCCCCTCCGGACAGCACCGTACACTTTTTCAAGGCTTCTTCTCCACTAAACAACATTTTCCCCAAGAAACCTCTAATATTAACTTCTTCCCGTTCTTCCTCTGTTTTTGCCCATTGCCTTAACCAATCCACTAAATTGATGCCTTCGTTAAAGAAGGATGCATTGTCCGCTGGCAAATAAGACTGATTGGTAGTAACTCCCCACTGAAAGGAACCGTTATCTGCCTTTCTATTGTCATTTATAATTTCATAAAACGCCGTAGTTGCCCTTGAATCCCTTGAAATTATTGCCACCTTATCTCCCTTGGCCAAATTAATATTGACGTCCTGAAATAAAACCTCACCCTCTTCCGTTGAGGCCGAAAGCTTTTCAATGTTCAAAATCTGATCGCCGGCCTCTCTTTCTCGTTCAAAAATAATGGCGGGATAACGCCTGCTAGAAGGTTTAATATCTTCAATTTTCAATTTGGACAACATTTTCTTTCTAGAGGTAGCCTGCTTGCTCTTTGCAACGTTGGCACTAAACCGCTGAATAAATTCCTGTAATTCTTTGGCTTTCTCCTCTGATTTTTTATTTTGTTGTGCCCGTTGTCTTGCTGCTAATTGACTACTCTCATACCAAAAAGTGTAGTTTCCCGAGTAAAGGTTCATCTTCCCGAAATCTATATCCCCTATATGGGTACAGACCGAATCTAAAAAGTGTCTATCATGGGAAACCACTATTACGGTGTTCTCATAATCTGCCAAGAAATTTTCCAACCAATTTATGGTTTCATAATCCAAGTCGTTGGTAGGCTCATCCATAATCAATACATCCGGATTACCGAACAAGGCCTGGGCCAATAAAACCCTAACCTTTAGCTTGGAATCCAGGTCGCCCATTAAGGTATAGTGAAACTCTTCCGTAATACCTAAATTGGATAATAAGGCAGCAGCGTCGCTATCGGCGTTCCAACCGTTCATTTCTTCAAATTGCACCTGTAACTCCCCTATTCTATCAGCATTCTCATCGCTGTAATCGGCATAAAGGGCATCTATCTCTTTTTTAATCTTGAATAAAGGCTTATTGCCCATTACCACACTCTCCAAAACCGTATACTCGTCATGGGCGTTGTGATTTTGCTCTAGGATAGACATCCGCTTCCCTGGCTCTAAATGAACATGACCAGATGTTGGATCTGTTTGTCCTGATAGAATCTTCAAGAATGTGGACTTTCCCGCTCCATTGGCTCCAATAACACCATAACAATTACCTTGTGTAAAGGAAACATTTACTTCATCAAAAAGAACCCTTTTCCCAAATTGCACAGATAAATTTGATACTGACAGCATATATAAAATTTTAAAATTTGTGCAAAAATAACAAAAATAAACCCGTTCAAGCAACTATATTACAACGCCTTTAAATAGCATTTTAACTTAGTCCCTGTAGTTTTAACTCACAATTAACAGCCTGTATCTGTTGAGTTTATTAGATTTGTTTACTATAAAGTAGCTATTCTCATATGAATAAACCTTTACTATATTCCTTTCTTATCGCATTAGTAGGTTGCGGTTCGATAGAAAAAAAATCCCCTAGTGTCTTTTTTGCTGGTGAAATTGTAAATCCAACTAGCGAATACGTTGTTCTATTCAAGGACGATATCGTGATTGATTCCGCTAAACTGGATGATGAGAATAGGTTTGCCATTAAATTGGATTCAGTTAAGGAAGGTTTATATCATTTTGACCATAACCCAGAACTCCAATACGTATACCTGGAAAAAGGGGACAGCCTAATGATCCGATTAAACACCGAGGATTTTGATGAATCATTGATTTTTTCCGGTAAAGGGGAGGAAATAAATAATTTTCTATTAGATCTCTTTTTAACCACGGAAGCTGAGCCATCATTCATATATTCCTTTTCCCAACTTGGTCCGGATGACTTCAATTCCAAACTGGATTCACTTAAAGGAATAAAGGTTAACTCCCTGAACGAACTTGTAAAGGAAGTGGCGCTATCTCCCAAAGCTTTAGAAATGGCCAAGGCCAGTATAGATTACAACTATTACATCTATAAGGAAAAATATCCTTTTTGGAACAGAAGAAAAACTGGAAATACGACCATTCCGGAGTTGCCCGCCCATTTTTATGATTATAGAAAGAACTTGGATTACAACAACGAAAATCTGGCATATCATAGATATTACTATAATTTCATGAAAACCCACTTCAATAATTTATCCTATATGGGTTGTTATTCGAAATGCAAGGGTGAACATTATGCTATTATTAATAATAAATTACATTTTAATCAGCATAAACTAAAACTGATAGATAGCTTGGTAACTGAAAGGGATTTGCGTGATAATTTATTCAGAAACGTAGCTATGGATTATCTGATCAACATCCATGACACCGATGCGAACAATAGAATTTTTATTGAGGAATTTCATAAACTATCGGGAAATAACCGACACAGTGCCGAAATAGAAGCTATTTATGAAGGTGTCAACAATTTGCAACCGACGAAGAAATTGCCCAATATTTCAGTTTTCAACACTAATGGCGAATTAGTGACTCTCCAAGAAATTGCCGAAAAAGAAAAAAACACAGTGTTCTATTTCTGGTCCGGCACCCAGAGATCCAATTTTGAGAATGTTCTTAACCGTGTTGCCCTATTAACGGAAAACAAACCTGAGTACACCTTTGTTGGAATAAATTGCAACACGGACGCCTTAAGATGGCAGTCCTTATTAAGTACGAATCAATTGGACATGGACAAACAATTTCGCACCGCCGATTTTGAAAATTTGAAAAATGCCTTGGTCATTGGAAGCCTCAATAAGGGTATTATAACCAAAGACGGACTTATCGTGGATGCTTTTGCCAATCTTTATAGTAGTTTTTAATTGGCCTAGATTTAAAGGGTAGGCGCTTTTAATGGAGCTAAGTATCCCGCTTATCAAACAACCCAAATCACAATATAAAATAACAAAGCCTCTTGAACGATTAAGCAAAAGAGGCTTGTTTATATTTATGATTAATTTGAAATCTAGTTTCCTTTTTGGTAGTCTTCCAAAAATTTTGCCAAACCACTATCCGTTAAAGGATGCTTTAGCAAACCTTCTATAACTGACAAAGGTCCAGTCATAACATCTGCACCTAACTTGGCGCAATCGATCACGTGCATTGTATGTCTAACAGACGCAGCCAAAATTTGAGTCTGAAAGTCATAATTATCGTAAATGTGTCTAATTTCTGAAATCAGGTTTAATCCGTCGGTAGAGATATCGTCCAATCTACCAATAAATGGTGAAACATAAGTAGCACCTGCCTTAGCAGCCAACAAAGCCTGTCCACAAGAAAACACTAGGGTACAATTTGTTCTAATTCCCTTATCCGTAAAATATTTTATAGCTTTAATCCCGTCCTTTATCATAGGAACTTTAACTACAATTTGCTCATGTAGTTCTGCCAACTCCTCACCTTCTTTGATCATTGATTTAAGGTCTGTTGAAATAACCTCTGCGGATACATCGCCATCCACGATATTACAGATATCCACATAATGCTTTAGGATATTGTTTCTTCCTGTAATCCCTTCCTTGGCCATAAGGGATGGATTTGTGGTTACACCATCCAATACTCCTAATTCCTGGGCTTCTTTTATCTGTGCTAAATTAGCGGTGTCAATAAAGAACTTCATGTTAATTGCTTTTTAAATTATTAATTTGAAAGATATGTCTATTTGCAAGTCAACCTTTTTGGTGATGCAAAATTACAATTTATAATGGTTCATAAGGAGTTTCTCATATACTTTGTCCGGTAATATTTTTTTAAGAAACAATGAGAACTTTTGCATGAACTCCCCTACCTTATAGTGAACTTTAGGTTTTTTGGTACTTATAATTTTGAATACCATATGAGCCACCAACATAGGATCTTGGCCAGCATCCACATGCTGGTTCATCATTTCCAAGGTGTTACCGTAAGGTTGTTTGTAAGGTGAATCCTCCAATATTGGTGAATGATAGCGACCAGAGGCTATATTGGTGGCAAAATCGCCAGGGGCCAAGTTTGTAATGTTAATTCCAAAGCCTTTAATTTCCATTCGTAGTGCTTCTGTCACCAACTCCAATGCACCTTTGCTGGCCGAGTAAATACCTCTATACGGCAACCCCATATAACCGGCAATGGATGTAATATTAATAATAAGACCACTTTTTTGAGCTCTCATATGCGGTAAAACCGCTTTGCACATGTGTAAGGGACCGTTAAAATTGGTGTCGAAAGCTTTTAATATTTCGGAATGTGGTGTTTCCTCTATGGGCCCAGTAATTCCAATTCCAGCATTATTTACCAAAACATCTACTCTACCTTCTTTGGTAATCAACCTGGAAATAGCACTCTGTATACTTTCTGGATTTCTAACATCCAGTTCCAAAAGTTCAAAATCTGTAAAATCAGGATAGTTGGCCACCTTTCTTGTAGTACCATAAACCTTAAAACCCTTTGATTTTAAATAAATACCGATAGATTTTCCAATTCCCGAAGAACCTCCCGTAACCAGCACAACCTTTTGCTTCATCAATAGAAAATTAAGGTTGCAAATTAACGAATAAAAGAGGAATTGAAGTTGTTAAAGGAGTTATATCTGGGTAATGACACGCAAAAAAGCTGAAATTGTTTGCTCATTTTAGGGCACAAAAAATGGCAAGCTACCTACATCGCACCGCTACAACCATATACCCTTGCTGCGTTCCCACCCTGGGGGATTCTACAGGAGCTGGTCGTGTAGGACTTGCCGATGCAAATATACAATGTTTTATTTTTTTTGCAATCGTTTTCAGGTCTTAATTTTATTAAATATCTTGCCCTTAAAAGTCGCCACATTTATTTCTATATAGCAAGTTGATTTTAAGACAACTATAACAGATACAAAGGAAATAGTTGTGCAAAACAAGTACTTTACCCACTATATTTATATAATAAATTATACCTGCAATACGAAAATGAACATCTTTAAACTAAATTTAATATTCTTAATCCCACTTTTCTTTTTGGCCTGTGATGGCACTACCAACCCTTCAAAGCTCTTTGAAATTCAATTGGAAGGAAACCTAACTGAATTTCAGAAAAATCAGGTCGTAGGTATTTCCGTCAAGAATCTAAAGAATAAAGAAATTGAACAGATTACGTATACTTTGGACAATAAGAAAATTGTCCCCAAAAACGATAAAATTACACTTGATCAAACAGAACTGGGAGCTAAAACATTGACCGCCAATATTAGTTTCGATGGGGTAACGGTTGAAGTGTCTAAAGGGATTAAATTATTGGCAGAACATGCCCCCGAGATTTACACTTATGAAATCCTCAACGAATATCCACATGACAAAGAGGCTTATACCCAAGGCTTGGAATTCCATAACGATACACTATATGAAAGCACCGGCAAAAAAGGGAAGTCCTCTTTGAGACAGGTAGATTATAGAACGGGTGAAATCTTAAAAAGAATAGACTTGGACAATACCTATTTTGGTGAAGGTATAACCATCTTAAATGATAAAATTTATCAACTCTCCTGGCAAAGTGGAGTTGGATTTATTTACGACCTTAAAGATTTTAAGAAAATAGACAGTTTTAAATACAACAAAAGTAAGGAAGGATGGGGCCTGTGCAATGATGGTAGTAAAATATTCAAGAGCGATGGTACAGAAAAAATATGGTTTTTAAATCCGACAACCTTGGCCGAAGAGGGGCATTTTGAAACAGTGACCAATACCTCAATTTTCAATAGGGCCAATGAACTGGAATATGTAAACGGAAAAATATATGCCAACGTCTATCAAAAGGAAAGTATGATGATCATTGATGCTAAAAGTGGCGCGATCGAAGGAGTAATAAATTTTGGCGGCCTAAAGGAAAAAGTAACCCAACATCAAAATCTCGATGTACTTAATGGTGTGGCCTACCATCCACAAAGAAAGACTTTCTTCGTTACAGGAAAAAACTGGGATAAATTGTTTGAGGTAAACATCCTTAAAAAATAGCAATGGGAATTTTTGAAAAAACCATAAAGGTGGTAGAAGATGATCTGGACGACCTTAAACATGTAAACAATGTACGTTATGTACAATGGATGCAAGATATAGCAAAGGAACATTGGTTAACTAAGGCACCTAAAGACTTGATCAATAGTACGGTTTGGGTGGTCTTAACCCATCATATTACCTACAAAAGTTCCGCCAAGTTGGATGATATTATTTTAATGAAAACCTATATCGATAAGACCAAAGGCCCTGTAAGTGTAAGGGTTGTAGAAATGTACAACAAAGAAAGCAATCAATTACTTGTTAGGTCCAAGACAGAATGGTGCTTATTGAACTCCGAAACTTTTAAACCCATGCGTATTTCCCCGGAAATTGAGAGTATTTTTATTAGCCAAACCTAATATATTGAATCGGTTCTGTGTATAAAACATTTTATATATTTCCCATCCTCCTTCTACTCCTCATGATTTTCTCCTGCAGGGTAGACTTCGATTTTTCAAAAAGCAATGGCTCCTTGGAATTTTCGAAGGATACCGTTTTTCTGGATACCATTTTCAGCAATATAGGAAGCAGCACCTACACCCTAAAAGTATATAACCGAAGTTCCGACGATATAAGCATTCCGAGTATTGGGCTAAAAAATGGAGGCAACAGCAAGTATCGTTTAAATGTGGATGGGGAAGCGGGACAGCAATTTAAGGACGTCCCTTTATTTGCCAAGGATAGCCTATACATATTTGTAGAGACCTCCTTTGATATTGGCAATTCGGGGGCCATGGAATTTTTGTACACAGATGCTATACAATTTGATATAGAAAACCACTTGCAAGAAGTGCAATTAGTGACCTTGGTAAAAGATGCCATATTTTATTTCCCACAAAGATTGGTAAACGGACAACGTGAAACACTTGTCCTTGATGTAAATGAAACAGGGGAAGACATTGTGGTCGAGGGTTTTGAACTAAAAGAGGATCAGCTGATACTTACTAATGACAAACCCTATGTCATCTACGGATACGCCTCGGTACCCGAAGGTAAGACCTTGACAATTGAAGAAGGTGCGCGAGTGCACTTTCACAAGGATTCCGGGATATTGGTAAAAGAAAATGCCAACATAATTATTAATGGTAGGCTAAGCGAGAATAAGGATTCGTTGGAAAATGAAGTTATTTTTGAGGGCAGCCGTTTAGAACCTTCCTATTCCGACACCCCTGGGCAATGGGGGGCTATTTGGATATCTAAAGGAAGTATAAATAACAAAATAGAATTCCTGACTATTAAAAATGCTACTGTTGGTATTCTCGTCCAGGGAGATAATGCCCTTGAGGAAACCACATTGACCATAAGTAATTCTCAAATATACAATAGTAGCAATATTAACTTATGGGCAAAAACAGCAATAATACGGAGTGAAAATTTGGTCCTGGGAGGTGCTGGAAATATATCCCTATATTGTAATCAGGGAGGCAACTACAGCTTTATTCATGCTACCATTGCCAATTATTGGAAATATGGGTTTCGTTCCGGTACAGCGTTACAAGTGGACAATTTTTCCAAGATTGACGGCAAATCCTATAACTTGACCAAAGCTGACTTTATAAATTGTATCGTTTATGGAAGTAATTCCAATGAACTGAATTTAAGCAAGGCCACCGATAAGGAATTTAATTTTCACTTTTTAAACTGCCTAATAAAGTATACCAATAATTCAGAAAATAGTTTATACGATTTTAGCAATGCTTCCCAATATGAAAATGTACTACTAAATCTGGAACCACTCTTTATCTCCCCCGCCAATAACACGTTTATGATCCCAGAAAACTCTAGCGTAATTGGAGCAGGAAATCTGGATGCAGCAAAGTTAGTCCCCTTGGATATTTTAGGTACAGACAGGACAATAAATCCCGCTATTGGTTCATACGAAGTATTTTACGTGAATTAAAATACTATTTCTCTTTAATTTTTGAAAGAAAATTCCTCCTAATTTTGTATATTTTGCCATTAAAATGAAAACCCTAGTTTTTCTAAGGTTGAAACACCTTCATGTGCTACCAACTATTACTAATTTGCCTTAAAATCATGTAAAATATGGAATATTCCTATACCATTTTGGATTCCGATGCCCAATCCAATTTACAGCTACAACACTATATGGAAGAATATAGCGAGTTCTATTGCGCGGGTATAGTTACCAACAGCATAGATGGTTTAAATAATATACTTAAGAAATCTCCGGATGTTGTTTTTATTCATTTAAATGAAAAGGCTCATGACTATTTTCATATGATAATGGAAATGCACCAATATATAAAGGAAATTCCTTTATTTATAGGGATTTCAAAAAGCAAGCAATTCGCTTTTGAAGCATTAAAATGTCATTTTTTCGATTACTGGTTATTACCATATAACGAATTCGACATAAGAAAGACCCTTCTACGATTAAAATTAAAAACACCAAAGGAACAAGAACCCAAGACACTATTACTGCAATCCTATAAAGACTACCGCTATATAAATACACAAGAAATCATGTATTTACAGGCCGATAATAATGCTACCGACTTTTTTATGAAGGACGGAAGTACGATAAGCGCTTTTAAAACGTTAAAGACGTTCGAGAACAACTTGCCAGCAAATTTTGTAAGGGTTCACCAGAGTTACATTATCAATATTAACTTTGTTTCCAGAATCAACTATGGAAAAGGCTTATGCACTTTAAAGCATGGAAAACTACAGTTGCCTTTTTCCAAATCTTATAAAAGCAATATAGATAACCTAAAGCAGGTTCTAGCCAAAAATACCATTTCCGCACTTAATTAATCGAATTCTTACAAAAACCGTACGTTCACTAATAGAACTCGGACACACACTAAAGATAATTCTTACATAATTTTTTCATGGGTCATCGGTATTAATTTAGCAATACATTATTAACCCTCGAAAACCATTTAAAAATGAAAAAATTATTATCTATTTTTGCAGTTGTACTGCTAAGTATGGGCTTATTTGCTATGGGAACCGAAAAAATGTTTCCAGCTGTAGACAATGCCATTGCCACCGATGGTGACAATATTCCAAAAGAAAGAAGGGATCCTCCTCCGGTAATGTCCGATTTCCAAAACAATGACAATGCCATTGCTACCGATGGTGACAATATTCCAAAAGAAAGAAGAGATGCCCCTCCGGTAACGAACGATTTCCAGTACAATGACAATGCCGTTGCTACCGATGGTGACAACATCCCTAAGGAAAGAAGAGATCCTCCTCCAGTGATGAACGATTTCCAGTACAATGACAATGCCGTTGCTACCGATGGTGACAACATCCCTAAGGAAAGAAGAGATCCTCCTCCGGTGATGAACGATTTCCAGTACAATGACAATGCCGTTGCTACCGATGGTGATAACATCCCTAAGGAAAGAAGAGATCCTCCTCCGGTGATGAACGATTTCCAGTACAATGACAATGCCGTTGCTACCGATGGTGATAACATTCCAAAGGAAAGAAGAGATCCTCCTCCAGTGATGTCGGAATTACAAAAAACAAATAGTGCTATAGCTTAAGTCCATTAAACTAAATTTTTCAAGATTTGAAGTAAGCTATACTTCGTTAAAATATAAAGCCCTAAACATATTTGTTTAGGGCTTTTTCTTTATCTTTCCACCTCTATGAACAAAATTGTGTCAGGCAGATTTATCTTTTATTTGGTTCTTTTATTACAACTAATACTCATTGGTTGTAATAAAAAAAATGCTGGCACCAAACAATCTAAAGCCTTAATTCAACACGATAGTATTCAATATTGGTTTTACGAAGAAAACAGCACTTCCGAAGAAAATTATAAAAATAATCTTTTAAAGGGCTTTGATTTGGCGCTAAAGGAAGAAAACGATTCCCTGAAATCTAGGTATTTTTCAAAATTTTCCTACTACTATTCCCTATTAGGTGATTCTTTGCAATTTAGGCGCTCCAACAAAATAGCCCTTACCCTATCAAAAAAAATTGGAGACTCTAATGCCTTAGGCAATAATCATTGGGATTTGGGTTCTTTTCTGGAAGACAATGCTTTGCAAGACAGTGCATATTACCATTACTCACAAGCAGAGAAGATTTTTAGACTATCAAAGGATGACTTTGCTACCGCTCGAGTTCTGTATAGTTTAGCCAGGGTACAATCCTATATAAAGGATTATACAGCAAGTGAAGTCACCACCATAGAGGCTATTGAATTATTTAAACCTTTGGACAAATATTACCAGCTATTCTTATGTTATAATAATTTGGGTTCTGTGACCAATGCACTAAATGAATATAACAAGGCCCTAGAATACTACGACAAGGCTCTATTTTACTTAGATAAATCAAATAGAGACCAATCGAATCGCTTGAGAAACAAAGCATTTAATAATATAGGCATGGTCTTTCAGGCCAAAGGGGAAGACCAAAAGGCCATTGAAAGCTTTGAAAAGGTTATTAAGGCCGATAGTATCTATTTTAAGGATACTGAATTATATGCTCAGGCACTTTCCAATTACGCCCAAAGTAAAAGTAAGTTAGGGGACACAGTTGGCGTTTTGTCGTCATTTAAAAAAGCGTTAAAAATAAAGGATAGCATTGGAGATTCGAGGGGTTTAGCTATTACATATTTCGAATTGTCAGAATATTATTTACATCAAAAAGATACTGCCTTAGCTTTGATTAATGCTCAATTTGCCAAGAACATTTCAAAACGGACCAGCAACAATAGAAGGTTGTTAGAATCCCTGGAGCTTATGGCTAAGCTTGACCCTGCACTTTCATCCCGTTATTCACAGGAATACATAAGATTAAACGATAGTCTAATTCGCGAGGAACGAGCTACCCGAAACAAATTTACCAGGATTCGCTTTGAAACGGATGAATTTATTGAACAAAATGAATTATTGACCAGACAGCGTCAATTATGGATCGGTATTGCCGTAGCCGTACTTATTTTAGCCGCTTTAACCTTGATCACCATTGATCAACGCCGAAAAAACCAAAAATTAAGATTTGAAAAGGCCCAACAAGAGGCGAATCAAGAAATTTTTAATCTTTTATTGGCACAAAACAAAAAGGTTGAAGAAGGTAAGCAATTAGAAAAGAAACGTATATCCGAAGAATTACACGATGGTATATTGGGACAAATGTTAGGAATACGCTTAATTCTAACCGCCCTCAACAATAAAACCGATTCCGACTCCGTTTTAAAACGGAGTGACCTTTTAAAGAAATTGCAACAATTAGAGGAGGAAATTCGTACAATTTCACATGAATTAAGTAGGGCATCCGAAGAAAAAATTCATAACTTTATTGTATCTATAGAGGAATTGGTTAAAACAATTCAGGATTCTTCCAAGATGAAATGTCATTTTGAGTACGACGATAAAATAGATTGGGATGAATTAAAGGGTGATATCAAAATTAACATTTATAGAATTGTACAAGAGAGCTTACAGAATTGTATAAAACATGCCAAAGCTACAAAAGTGGACCTACTCTTTGAATCTGAAGAAGATTATGTGAAAATTGTAGTATTGGATAACGGAGTTGGTTTTGATCAGAAGAAAGGAAAAAGAGGCATTGGACTTAAAAACATAAATTCCAGATTGGATAAATTAAATGGAACCTATGATATTCAAAGTAGCATAGGAACTGGAACAAAGGTAATTGTTACCATTCCTTATGTTTTGGAAAGACAGGCGGAACCACAATCTGCATAATATATTATTAATTGCGTATAAAATGAGAACTTTAAGGATCCTAACGATAGATGATCATGAAATGATCACTACTGGTTATAAATATCTTTTGGAGGCTTCCGAATTTGAAGAGTTTCAGGTCAAAGTTGAAATTGCCAACACTTTTGAAACCGGGAAGCAAAAAATTGAAGATTCCGCCAGATCATTTAAATATGACCTTTTATTACTGGATGTACAATTAACAGAGACCCATTTAGAGGAACCTCATACCGGGGAAGACTTGGGAATATTCGCCAGAAAAGTAATTCCGGACACCAAAATTGTCTTTATGTCTTCCTTTAGCGATAACTACAGAATAAACAGTATTTTAAAAAACGTAAATCCCGATGGCTATATGGTAAAATCGGAAGTTGATGAAAAATCACTTATTGCCATGGTCAAGGGTGTAATTAACTCACCCCCATATTATAGTCAAAAGGCACTTATGGCCATAAGAAAGAAAGTATCCAATGATCTATTATTGGATGACAATGACAAGAAAATACTATATCATGTATCCATTGGCACCAGAACCAAGGATATGGTCGATTTCGTAAACCTTTCGCTGGCCGGCATCGAAAACAGGAAAAGACAGCTTAAAGTTATTTTTGGCGTGGAAAAACAAAATGATTTGGCCTTGGTACACGAAGCTAGAAACAGAGGGTTTCTATAATTGAATTTCTGACCTTTTAGCAATACAACAACCTCTTTTTAAGTAGGGGGCTCAGTAAGCCTAAAAAATATCACCAAGTACCTTTAATACCCTCGCTGGGACATCAAAAAGCATTGCTTTACCATTCATCGTCTTATTTTTCGATGAATACACCCCATTTGAATGGAAACCTTATTTTTTCTAAGGTTTTTATTGAATTAAGGACAAAGCATTAAGCTAATTTTGAAATTAGTTTTTCAATAAATTTATTTCAAGATGTCTAAGTTAGGAAACGAATTTTTTAATAATCCAAGAATTGGAGTAAAAAGCACCGACCACATTACTGGTCTTGAGCTGTTTAGAAAAAGTTTGGAAAAGAATTTTTTTGCAGAAGTTAATATTGGCAACTATGGACCTAAAGAAGAGTCGGCCAATTTGATTATAGACATCAAATGTAACCTCAGTCTGGACGAATCCTTGTTTTATTTAAACAAAATAACGCCCAACGATATGACCCACAAAAAATCTAGTCCCGAAAAGACTATTTTGTTCCTATTGGCCTATTCCGAACTTAAAAAATTGAACACTATAGACATAGACATAAGTGAGCTGACCATTTCCTTGACAGACACTACTATTCTTATCAGTAAAATTTACGAACAAAGTATCGCTGACCAAGCCGAGAATATCTTTACGGAACTTGTTAAACACAACGTTTATTATACAAAGGGCCTAAATGAGACTCCCTTTGAAATGTTTATACCTGTATTTGAGGAAGATACTTTGGAAAGTGATACCAAAATGAAGAATATTGTCTCTGACAATAATAATATAAATGATTATTTCGGATTTTGGGGCATGTATTATGACCAAACTGAAGAAGCGGCCATTTACGACCTAAATTCTAAAAAAATCATACATGGAGATATTCAAATCCTTAGTGAATAGAAGAATTGATCTATAAAAAAAGCTGTCCAAAAAGCATTAAAATCTTACTCTGGGAGCAAAACCATAATTAAACCTTATGGACAGCGATCTATAATCTCTTAGGCGTTGTACAATGCTCTTGAATTCATTAAAGCATTTACACTTTCCCTTACCTTATCAATAATCTTTTCATCTTCAGGATTCATGATTACCTGATCAATAAATTCTACAATAGTCTTCATTTGATCTTCTTTTAAACCTCTTGTGGTAATGGCTGCTGTACCAAACCGAATTCCCGAAGTAACAAAAGGTGATTTATCATCAAATGGAACCATATTCTTATTCGCCGTAATATCTGCTTTTACCAAAGCATTCTCGGCATCTTTACCTGTAATGTTCTTATTTCTAAGATCAATAAGCATCATATGGTTATCGGTACCTCCAGAGATAATATTATATCCCTTTTCAACAAAGGCACTGGCCATAGCCGCTGCATTTTTCTTGACCTGTAACATATAGTGCAAGAATTCATCTGTCAAAGCTTCTCCAAAGGCTATTGCTTTTGCCGCAATAATATGCTCTAAAGGACCTCCCTGATTACCTGGAAAAACTGCCAAATCCAATAAAGCTGACATTTTTCTTAAAGTCCCGTTCTTCAACTTCATACCAAAAGGATTATCAAAGTCCTCTCCCATTAAAATAAGACCTCCTCTTGGTCCCCGCAATGTCTTATGGGTTGTTGTAGTTACAATATGGCAATGTGGCATAGGATCGTTCAGAATTCCCTTAGCAATAAGTCCTGCAGGATGGGATATATCTGCCAATAATAGGGCGCCTACACTATCCGCAATTTCCCTAAATCTCTTAAAATCCATATCCCTGGAATAGGCAGAAGCTCCAGCGATTATAAGCTTAGGCTGTTCTTTGGTAGCTATGGCCTGTATTTTATCGTAATTTAAAACACCTGTCTCCTGGTCAACCCCATAAAATACGGGATTATACAATCTGCCTGAAAAATTTACCGGTGAACCATGGGTTAAATGACCTCCATGTGACAAATCAAATCCAAGAATAGTATCTCCAGGCTTTAAACATGCGTGATAAACTGAAGCATTGGCCTGTGAACCAGAATGTGGCTGAACATTGGCATAAGCTGCTCCAAATAGTTGCTTGGCCCTATCAATAGCCAATTGCTCTATTTCATCCACTACCTCACAACCTCCATAATAGCGTTTACCAGGATAACCTTCGGCGTATTTGTTGGTCAATACCGATCCTGCAGCCTCCATAACTTGGGGACTGGTAAAGTTCTCGGAAGCAATAAGTTCAATTCCATTAATTTGGCGTTCCTTTTCCGCCTCAATTAGTTCAAAAATTTGATTGTCGCGTTGCATACTGTAATATTCTATTAAATAATGCGCAAAAATACAAATTGCAGAGCGTTAATTGGAAGAAAATAATATATTTGATAAGATATTTATTAAACACAAGTTAACAATTCGAAGATGCCACTAAAAACTAATCATCCAGAAAAAAAAACATGGTTACCTGTACCGGTCGATTCTGATTTTCCAATTCAGAATATTCCTTTTGGAGTTTTCTTGACTAGGGATGACATTATCACCATAGGTTCCAGGATTGGTGATTACGCTATAGATTTGGGAGCATTGCATCAATTGGGGTATTTTAAGGATATCCCCTTGACAGATGACATATTTTTACAAGACACCCTCAACGATTTTATATCCGACGGTAAAAAGACGTGGCGTTTGGTAAGAAACCGAATCAGTGAGATTTTCGATATTAATAACAACGAATTAAAGAACAACGAAAATCATAAGAATATTGTTCTTTTTACGATGGATGAAATAGAAATGCAGCTTCCGGTCCAAATTGGAGACTACACAGATTTTTACTCCAGTAAAGAACACGCCACTAATGTTGGCAAAATGTTCAGGGACCCAGAAAATGCACTTCTTCCCAATTGGCTGCACATACCAGTAGGATATCATGGAAGAAGCTCTTCTATTGTACCAAGTGGCACATCTGTAAGAAGACCAATGGGACAAACCCTTCCCACAGGGGCGGACCAACCCATTTTTGGTCCTTCTAAACTAGTGGATTTTGAATTGGAAATGGCTTTTATCACTACGGATGCTAACGTTTTGGGAGAACCTATTCCAGTGGAGGAGGCAGAGAATTACATTTTTGGAATGGTACTTTTTAATGATTGGAGTGCTAGGGATATCCAAAAATGGGAGTATGTACCACTTGGCCCTTTCTTAGCCAAAAATTTTGCATCATCCATCTCTCCTTGGATAGTAACCTTGGATGCCCTTGAACCATTTAGAGTGGGAAGTCCAGTACAAACGCCTAAACCCCTACCCTATTTACAGCAAACAGGAAAAAAAGGGTTCGATATTAATTTAGAGGTTTCCATTAAGCCAGAGAAGGCCAAGGCCACCACTGTAACCCGGTCCAACTTTAAGTATATGTATTGGACTATGGCCCAACAACTGGCCCACCACACCATAAATGGGTGCAACGTAAATAGTGGCGATATGATGGGCAGTGGGACCATTTCTGGCCCAACCCCTGATACATATGGTTCCATGTTGGAACTAACTTGGCGTGGAGAAAAGCCTTTGACCTTGGAAGATGGATCAACTAGAAAGTTCATTGAGGATTATGACACAGTGTCCATAACCGGATATTGCCAAAAGGATAATGTGCGAATTGGTTTTGGGGAAGTTACTACCAAATTACTACCTGTTTTTCAGCAAAAGAAGAAATAAGATCCCAAAAAATACCCGCTATTTGTACGATACTGAATAGTTTCCCGTTTGTGTATAGAACTATTTTGGCATAGCTATTGAACTATGTCCATAATATTTTTAAACCAAACATTATGAAACAATCATTACTCACCTCATTAATGCTGTTCATTTTAATCTCTTGTGGAGGGGTTAAAAAAACACAGGAAGCCCTAAATACGGGTAATTATGGCAATGCCATTAATACAGCATTGAAAAACATTGCAGAAAATAAGACAAAGAAGTCCAATCAACCTTACATTCAGTTGTTGGAGGAAGCTTTTAAGAAAAATACCGAACGTGAGCTTCAAGAGATTGCATTCTTGAAAAAGGATAACAATCCGGCAAACCATGAGGTAATCTTTAATCGTTATCAGAACCTAAAATCAATTCAGGAGCGCATAAAACCTTTAATGCCTTTAAATTTGCAGGATGATAATAGGGACGCTAGATTTGCCTTTAAGAATTATGACGAGGAAATACTAAAGTCGAAACGGCAATTGTCCGACTATCTGTACAACAACGCCACTGCCCTCTTAAACACTGGCAACTACAAAGAAGATTTTAGAAAAGCTTTTGACCAATTTACCTATTTAAACGAGCTAAGTCCCAATTACAAGGATACCGGGCTTAAATTGGAAGAAGCCCATAACAAAGGCATGGATTATGTACAAGTAGTCATGATCAACGATTCGGAACAAATAGTCCCTAATCGTCTGGAACAGGAATTATTAAATTTCAACACCTACGGGTTAAACGATCTTTGGACAGTTTATCACACCAATGCTTTGGAAAATATTAAATATGACTATGAGCTGCAAGTGGCTTTCAGGGATATAAACATAAGTCCGGAACAAGTTACCGAAAAACAAATCTCCAAAGAAAAGCAGATCAAGGATGGTTACAAATATGCCACAAACCCTCAAGGAGAGGTTTTAAAGGACAGTTTGGGTAACAAAATAAAGGTGGACAAATTTAAAACCGTAAAATGTAACTTTTATCAATTTACCCAGCAGAAGTCGGTTGAAGTAGTCGGAAATGTAAGCTTTTTGGATTTACAAAATCAACAACAAATTAATTCTTATCCCTTGGCCAGCCAATTTATCTTTAACCACGTTTATGCCAAACACAATGGTGACACAAATGCCCTGGAAGAAGATCTAGTGCCTTTGCTGCAACTTACTGCGGTTCCGTTCCCTAGTAATGAACAAATGGTTTATGATGCCGGAGAAGATTTAAAAGCCAAATTAAAAGGAATTGTCACTAGACATAGATTTAATTAAAGTAAAATAAGTCTTACTTATTTTTTTAGCCCCAAAATGAAAAATGCATCTGGTTTTAAAGAAAGATAACTCTTTAAAACTAGATGTATTTTTTTAAATCCAATTGGGTAATAGCCCCGTGGGATTCATGCGCAACTACATCTCCGTTTACAATTACAAGCAACTGAGGCGACTCATGTCTGACACCAAAGGTATTGCTAGCTTCATTTGAAACCGAGCGGAAATTATGCAGGTCCAGATAATGAAGATCTAAACTATCGGTAGGTATATCATAACCTTCATTAAACCTGTTCATAACCATACTACTAATTCCGCAGGTCGTAGAATGCTTGAAAATTGCCTGAGGCTTATCCTTGGATTTTTCCTTTATTTCCCCTAGCTGCTCAACAGACACTAATGGAATCCACGGAGCCACCTTGGCCTTCCTTTTTTCTTTATTATTATCTTTCCCAAAAAGCGTCTTAAGAATTCCCATTTCGTAATTTTAATATTAAGTCGTACAAGGCCTCAAAAATTACAAGCTGCCTAATTGTCGCTCATTTTTCACGATTAAGCGACATTTTGTCCTGTAGAACACAGTGGTAAGGTTGTTGCCTTTAACAACTTACAAAAGTAAACAATAACCTAAAAAAAACAACTATATGAATTTTAATAACTTCACTATAAAATCACAGGAGGCCATACAGCATGCGCAACAAATAGCGCAAGGTTTAGGCCACCAACAAATTGAGAACGAACATATTTTTAAGGCCATTTCCGAGGTTGAGGAAAATGTGCTCCCATTTATTCTCAAAAAACTGAATGTCAATACCACCTTATTAAATCAAATCTTAGAAAAGGAACTGGAAAGCTTCCCTAAAGTTTCAGGTGGAGAAATTATGCTTTCCCGGGAAGCCAATAAAACCTTGACCGAGGCTAGTATTATCGCAAAAAAAATGGAAGATGAATATGTTTCCATAGAACATTTGTTATTGGCTATTTTCAAATCCAAAAGCAAAATAGCCCAAATCCTAAAAGACCAAGGGGTTACGGAGAAGGATTTTAAGGCTACCATTTCCGAATTGAGAAAGGGAGGGAAAGTCACCTCACAAAGCGCAGAGGACACTTACAATTCCTTGAATAAATATGCCCGTAATCTTAATGAACTTGCAGATAGTGGTAAACTGGATCCAGTAATTGGAAGGGACGAGGAAATAAGACGGGTGTTGCAAATTCTTTCTAGGAGAACCAAAAACAACCCTATGCTAGTAGGTGAGCCGGGAGTAGGTAAAACTGCTATTGCCGAAGGTTTGGCCCATAGAATAGTACAAGGGGATATCCCCGAAAATTTAAAGGATAAAATAATTTTTTCATTGGATATGGGCGCACTAATTGCTGGTGCTAAATACAAAGGGGAATTTGAGGAACGTTTGAAAGCTGTTATCAAGGAAGTAACCTCTTCCGATGGAAACATTGTGCTTTTTATAGATGAAATCCACACTCTCGTTGGCGCAGGCGGGGGCCAAGGTGCCATGGATGCAGCCAATATACTAAAGCCAGCCTTGGCCCGTGGAGAGCTGCGTGCCATTGGAGCCACTACCTTGGACGAGTATCAAAAGTATTTTGAGAAAGACAAGGCCCTGGAACGAAGGTTTCAAAAGATCATAGTAGATGAACCGGATACCGAAAGTGCAATATCCATTCTTAGGGGGATAAAAGAAAAATATGAGGCGCACCACAAGGTGAGAATTAAGGATGAAGCTGTAATTGCTGCAGTAGAATTATCGCAACGCTACATTACCAATAGATTTTTGCCGGATAAGGCTATTGACCTTATTGACGAGGCAGCTTCCAAGTTAAGAATGGAAATCAACTCCAAGCCCGAGGAACTCGATGTTTTAGATCGCAAAATAATGCAGTTGGAGATTGAAATAGAAGCTATAAAGCGAGAGAACGACACCTCAAAATTAAAAGCTTTAAACATAGATTTGGCCAATATAAAGGAGGAACGCAATGAAATATTTGCTAAATGGGAAAGCGAAAAGACCGTTGTAGACGACGTCCAAAAAACAAAGAACGATATTGAGAACTTTAAGGTGGAAGCCGAAAGAGCGGAACGAAATGGGGATTATGGAAAGGTTGCAGAAATCCGGTACGGAAAAATAAAAGAAGCCCAAGAGCGGTTGGAAAAACTCGAAACCGAACTGGAACAACAACAGCTTGGGGAGACTCTTATTAAAGAGGAGGTAACTAGCGAAGATATAGCCGAAGTGGTGGCCAAATGGACAGGAATCCCTGTTACAAAAATGCTCCAAAGCGAACGTGAAAAACTGTTGCAGTTGGAAGACGTGCTCCACAAAAGAGTGGTTGGACAGGAAGAAGCAATACAAGCGGTTTCCGATGCCATACGAAGAAGTAGGGCCGGATTACAGGATAGCAAAAGACCCATTGGCTCCTTCTTATTTTTAGGAACAACCGGGGTAGGAAAAACAGAATTGGCCAAAACATTGGCCGCCTATCTTTTTGACGACGAAAATGCCATGACGCGAATTGATATGAGTGAATATCAAGAGCGACATGCTGTGAGTAGATTGGTAGGGGCACCTCCAGGATATGTTGGTTATGACGAAGGAGGGCAATTGACCGAAGCAGTGCGAAGAAGACCCTATTCCGTAGTATTACTGGATGAAATTGAAAAAGCCCATCCAGATACCTTTAACGTCTTGTTGCAAGTGCTGGACGAAGGTAGATTAACGGACAACAAAGGCCGGGTGGCAGACTTCAAGAATACCATAATAATAATGACCAGTAATATGGGAAGCCATATTATACAGGAAAAGTTTGAAGACAACAAAGACATCTATAGCGCCACAGAAGCCGCAAGGGTAGAAGTGCTTGGGCTATTGCGAAAAACGATACGACCAGAGTTTCTAAACCGTATAGACGACATTATCATGTTTACCCCTTTAAATAAAAAAGATATCAGCAAGATAGTAGTCCTACAATTAGATCTGCTTAAAAAATTGGTTGCCAAGCAGAATATAACAATTGATGCAACGGATGAGGCCATTGCATATTTGGCCAATAAAGGATACGACCCACAATATGGTGCACGTCCCATAAAAAGGGTAATTCAGAAAGAAGTATTGAACAATATTTCCAAAGAATTATTAAGTGGCAATATTCAACCAGGTGGGCTTATCCTCATAGACTCCTTTGACGACCAGTTGGTATTTAGAAATGAGAACGAATTAGCAAAATAAATTATCATTGTCAATACTTGGGCATCCAATACATAATTGGATGCCTTTTTTTTATTAACAATAAATACCATGCAGTATAATATTTTTTATATTAGCATAAAACTGTAAGGAGATGTCTACAAAAGCTGAAAGAACCACCGCCTATATCATAGAAACCGTTGCGCCTATTTTTAACAAGCTCGGTTATGTAGGAACAAGTATGAGTGATCTTACAGAGGCTACTGGACTTACCAAAGGAGCCATATACGGAAACTTTGAAAATAAAGATTCCTTGGCGCTTGCCGCATTTGAATACAATAGTAAAAAACTCCTAACTGAAATTGATGAAAAATTAAATTCAAATGGAACATCACTTGAGAAACTTTTTGTCCTTACCAATTTTTATCGGCACTATGACACCTTTGTAGAAGATTTGGGGGGCTGCCCAATTTTAAATGTTGGTATTGATGCTAATCACAATAACAAACAGTTGTTGGCCGCCACAAGAGAAATTATAAAAACTATTGAAGGAAAAATTGCCTTGGTCCTGGAAAATGGATCCAACAACAATGAACTAAAGTTACCCGTTACCCCTCTTCAATTTTCCAAACAACTTTTTACCATGATACAAGGCGCAGTTTCCATGGCCACTATTACAGGCGATAGAAAATACTTACTGAACACTATAGCCTACTTGGACCAATTAATTGTCCACGAAATCAAGAAGTAGTTTAGTGCTACTCCGCGATAATCCTAAGAATCCACGTTTTTTCTGAATATTTGCCACCGAAGTTATTATCCCGTGCCGCTTCGGCATCGCTCAAAGTATCAAACCTTTCCAAATACACATAGTCCCATTTGGTCTTGGCTAAGTAGAAAAACTTGGCATCAATCCCTTTCTTCTTGAGATTTTGAATAAATATGTCACGATACCTACTGGTTCCATATACATTGCCAATTAGATAAAATCCGGCCTTGTGCCCTTCCAATTTATCTACCTCCTCATAATGGCCTTGAGTCACGGACTTACCAGCCTTCTTCCTAGCTGCAATCCTATCCAAATCTTCCTGAATTTTATTTGCTAGTGCCAGTTCCATACCCTTTATCGAGTCCAATCTTTGCTGTTCCTTCAATTGAATAGCCTTAGCCAAAGCTTCGGCCTCCTGCTTCTCCTTCAAACTTTTTGCATCGGCCAATTCTTGGGCCAGCCTCAATTCTTCAGCAAGAGCTTTCTTTTTCTTACCTCTTACCCTTTTCTGTTTTTTAGGTTTTTTATCGGCATTTTTCTCAGCCAAAGCCTCTGCTTTTGTAAGCTCCTCCTTCATTTTCAACTCCTCTTCTTCCTGGACTGCTTCTTTCAATTCATTTTCATTCTCCTGTTTTACCAGCTCCATCTGTTCTTCTTCCTCCTCAAAACCTACTACCTTTTTACGGGCATCGGGACTACCGAAAGTGTATCCTGCGATTATTTCAAAACTCGGATCCTGATCCTTAATATCAGCATCCAGACCATATTCCATTAGGACACCCAACGACAAATGCTTAAAGAACCTACCTCCCAATCCACCAGATAGCCCATAAAAACTATTATAGCCCCCTTGCACCCAAAATATATTGGACGACAATAATGCGTTTAACCCAACCTGGGTATCGCCATAAGGAACCGACTTCACATACAACAAAGGCTGTAAGTAGGCATTATCTGCTCCATCAAAAAGTGTTAACGGAAGGCGATAGTCCACCATACCCATATAGATTTTTTCATCGGATTCTGAAAAACTCTTATTGGTAGAAAAATTATAATCAAAAAGATTTTCTGCCGTAAAACCTACACCAAATCCGTCTACGGAAAATCGTACACCAGGTGCAAATTGCATAATAAAGGCATTGGACACCTGCAATTGAGGAATTAAAATATCAGGATCTGGACTATAACGGTCATCCGCAATTTCACTACTAAAACCAAAAACATTCAACCCTAGAGACAGTTGCATATTATTGTCGAAATTAAAGGCATATGCATAATTAAGCACTCCTCCTGTATTTAAAAACACACCCGTATTATTCTGGATAAAACCAACTCCAATAGCCGATTGATCGTTTATTTTTTTGGAATAATTTAGAAACATGGAAGTTGGATCAGCGTCAATAGTTTGCCATTGATACCTGGACCACCATGCAATGGACTGGGGATTGTTCCGGTCGAGGGAAAAAACGGGATTAAATAAACTGGAATTGAATTCATTTAAGTTATGCTGCCTTAGATCGGTCGGAAGTGCAACCTCTTGGGCATGCGAAAAAAATATCGCAAACAAAACAGCATAAATAGCATACTTTTTATCCATATACAAAAGAACAAAAAACTGCGGGCACTACATACTTTTTTAATGTAATTTTAGTTACATTACTAGAATAATCATTTACCAAAAATAGAATTGACCATGAAAAATATAAAACTGCTATTAATTCTAGCATTAACTATTGGCAACCTAGCCTGTAAAGATGAACCCAAGGTACCATTGGAAAATGCAGAAGATTATATTTCTACCTTTTATTTTATAAGACATGCCGAAAAAGACCGCAGCGACCCGGAAAATATAGATCCAGAATTGAACCAGGACGGATTGGGACGGGCAATACGTTGGGCCGAGGTTTTTGACCCCGTAGCCCTTGATGCCATTTACATCACGGATTTTGAAAGAACTGCAATGACCGCAGCCCCTACCTCCATAAAAAAAGAAATAACCCCTCAATATTATGACCCCAAAGCGATAATTTTAGAAGAATTTAAAAAAGAGAACCTAGGCAAGAACGTTCTTATTGTCGGACACAGTAATACCACCCCTGAATTTGTAAATCTTATGTTGGGGCAAGAAAAATATGAACACATGGACGATTATGATAATAGCAGTCTTTTTATTGTGCGGATTATAAATGGGAAAGCTTCCGATATTAGGTTGAAAATGGACTAATCGGCCACCACTACGGAAATATCTTCCAACGCTATTTTTGATAACAATTTCAACTCACCCCGTCCATATAGATCATCGATCCCAATTATTGAGGCATCTTGCGCTGAGGCCTCATAATTTTCGTAATCCACAAAACGGATTCCTCCTACGATACGCTCATTATAAGCCACTCTAAAACGGATTCCACCGCCATCCACATGAAATTCATACGCTAGGTAATCGGGCTTAAAAGTCTCCTTATTAAACCAATACAAATAAATATCGTCATAGTCATCCCCTCCCCCCTTTTTATCAAAGGTCACCTTTAGCTTATAATATTCTTTACCGTTCAGCGTAACTTGGCCCAGCAACTCCTTTTTAACCGCGGGATCATTTAGACCGTAGGGCAAGTGCCCAAAGTAATGGACAGAATTTACCGAATTTGCATATACATTGGCAATCGAATCTTTTAAGGGAACCAAGCTATCATTAACAAAACGCTTTAATCCACTGATGCCTTTTTCATCTACCACCTTTGTGGAATCAGTGAGTTTAATACGCTTTAAAATTCTACTCCCATCATCCCATTCCGAGGTGTAATGATAATCTCTAAATTTAAAGGAAATATCACTCGTAGTATACAACTCTCCGCCACTTACTTTGATAGACCTATCCACTATTTCTTGGGCAGAAATAGCGGTTCTTACTTTCTCCTTGCAGGAAATAATCAACAAAACCACAAACACAGGAACTACTATTCTCATCTTATTAATTTTATGGTTAATCGTAAAGATGTACCAGTCATTACAAAAAAAACAAACATGTATCCAAGCACAATGCAAAATCTATGTGTGGGCACTAATTGCCAATCGGATAATTGTTTCTATTTTTGTCAAACATATGCAGAAAAAAATAAACATAAAAAATAAAAGGGCTCGGTTTGATTATGAGTTGTTGGATACCTATACAGCAGGCATTGTATTATCGGGCACCGAAATTAAATCTATCCGGGAGAGCAAGGCTTCGATCTCTGAAAGTTTTTGTGAATTTAATGATCTGGGCGAATTATTTGTCATTAATATGCAGGTAGATGAATATTCCCATGGATCCCATTACAACCATTTGCCAAAAGCAGAGCGAAAACTCCTTTTGAATCGTGGTGAGCTTAAAAAACTGGAAAAAGAGGTAAAAAATTCGGGCCTTACCATAATCCCTTTAAACCTCTTCCTGAACGACAGGGGTTTGGCTAAAATAAATATTGCTTTGGCAAAGGGTAAAAAGTTATTTGACAAGCGCGAAACGATTAAAGACCGAGATAATAAGAAAAACCTGGACAGAATTAAAAAGAGTTTTAATAATTAGTGGATCAACTAATTTTTATCTTCCAATAAAGGGACGAATTTAAAAGACCCTAATTCCTTTTTTTCAAATTCCTTGGCCGATTTTCTTACATACAAGGTCATAATTTGCTCGTCCAAGCCCACAGGTATTACCAACCTACCACCTACCTTAAGTTGCGCCAACAAAGGATTTGGCACAAATGGTGCCCCAGCAGTTACTATGATACTATCAAAAGGCGCCTCTTCGGGCAATCCTTTATAACCGTCACCAAAAATTACTTTTTTGGGCCTGTAACCCATCTTCTTAAAAAAGAGATTTGTTTTTTTAAAGAGTTCCAATTGGCGCTCAATAGTATAAACTTTAGCCATCAGTTTTAACAATACTGCAGTTTGGTAACCACTACCCGTCCCTATTTCCAATATTTTATGGTTAGGCTTAACCTGTAAAAGTTCTGACTGAAAGGCCACAGTATAGGGCTGGGATATTGTTTGGTCCGCCCCAATTGGAAATGCTTTGTCCTGATAGGCATGGTCCTCAAAACTACTATCCAAAAATAAGTGCCTTGGTACAGCGCGAATAGCATTTAGTACGGCATTATCCAGAATTCCTTTTTCCGCAAGAATGTCTGCCAATTTGTTACGCATTCCGCGATGTTTTAATGTATCCTTCAATTGTTTGGTTTTGGTCCGTAAAGTTAAAAAAATGAAAAACTTAAAATGAAAAAATCGTTTAAATTACATGCTGCAATCTAACTCATTCTATTAAATGCGGGTAGATTTATTTTCAACTACCCAATCCAAAGCTGTATTGCCCACGCTTGTTTTATCTTTTTTAATGGTTTTAAATTATCGCACTAAAGATGGGATATAAAACCCAACTTTTATTTTTAAAGCCCTTAAACTTGCAAACTATCCTTATTTTTGAAGAAAATAAACAAATATGCTTAATGTTGGCGTCCTCGGAGCAGGACATTTAGGAAAAATTCATCTTAGATTACTCAATGAGTCCCAAAAATATAATTTAGTAGGTTTTTACGACCCGGATGTCATTAATGGCAAAAAAGTGGAAGCCGAATTCGGTTATACTTTTTTCGACAACATAAACAAATTAATAGATGCCGTTGACGTTATAGACATTGTAACCCCTACCCTTTCTCATTTCGATTGCGCCAAGAAAGCAATGGAAAAAGGGAAACATGTCTTTATTGAAAAACCCATCACCAATACATTACAAGAGGCAAATGAGTTATTGGAGTTAGAGATAAAATATAGGGTGAAAGGCCAGGTGGGCCATGTGGAAAGATTTAATCCCGCTTTTATGGCAGTAAAAGAGAACATTAACAACCCTATGTTCATTGAAACCCATAGATTGGCCGAATTTAACCCCAGGGGTACCGACGTACCTGTTGTTTTGGATTTAATGATCCATGATATCGATGCCATACTAAGTGTTGTAAAATCCGAGGTAAAACAAATTAATGCCAGCGGGGTATCCGTTATCAGTAATTCCCCGGATATTGCAAATGCCAGAATCGAATTTGAAAATGGCTGTGTTGCCAACCTAACGGCCAGTAGAATTTCCTTGAAAAACATGCGAAAGTCGCGCTTTTTCCAAAAAGATGCTTATATCGCTGTGGATTTTCTGGAGAAAAAGGTGGAAGTGGTTAAAATGAAAGATGCTCCTGAAAAACCAGGAGATTTTGATATGATCTTACAGAATGCCGAAGGTTTAAAAAAACAGATTTATTTTGAAAACCCGGATATAGCCCCAAACAATGCCATTCTGGAAGAATTGGAAACTTTTGCAGACGCTATTAACCACAATACGGTCCCTGTGGTCACCCTAGAACAGGGTACCCGCGCATTAAGGGTTGCTTTAGAAGTCATTAAATCGTTTCAAAAGAAATAAAAGATAGGATTAATGTTAAAAATGCCCAAGTAAGCTATTGGGTCTAAATTCTAGGTAAAAACATACCATAATGAAAAACATAGCAGTCATAGGAGCCGGGACAATGGGTAATGGCATTGCCCATGTATTTGCCCAAAATGGATATAAAACCAACCTCATAGACATTTCACAGGATTCCTTGGACAAAGGGTTAGCGACCATTGGCAAGAACCTGGACCGAATGGTAGCCAAGGGGCTTATCACCGAAAATGATAAGAAATCTACCTTGGAAAATATAACTGCATACACCATATTGGCGGACGGAGTTCAACAGGCAGACTTGGTAATAGAGGCCGCAACGGAAAACACTACTTTGAAGCTTAACATCTTCAAAGAACTGGACACCATCTGCGAGACAGGCACCATTTTAGCTACCAACACCTCATCCATTTCCATTACACAAATAGCCGCGGCCACCAAAAGGGCGGATAAGGTTATAGGAATGCATTTTATGAACCCTGTGCCCATTATGCAATTAGTAGAGATCATACGTGGTTACAACACTTCTGATGAGGTTACAAAAACTATTATGGCACTCTCTCTAAAACTTGGAAAAACCCCTACGGAGGTGAATGATTATCCAGGATTTGTGGCCAACCGCATATTAATGCCCATGATCAATGAAGCCATAGAAACCTTGTACAATAAAGTTGCCGGTGTTGCCGAAATAGATACCGTCATGAAATTGGGAATGGCGCACCCTATGGGTCCCTTACAACTGGCCGATTTTATTGGGTTGGATGTTTGTTTGTCTATCCTAAATGTTATGTATGACGGATTTAAAAATCCCAAATATGCGCCATGTCCTCTATTGGTAAATATGGTAACCGCAGGAAAATTAGGCATTAAATCAGGGGAAGGATTTTATGATTATTCCCAATCCAGAAAGTCTGAAAAAGTTTCAAAACAGTTTAATTAGTAGGTAATTGAAACCCTTTATTTCAATTATATATTTGATCGTTTAAAATGGCCCAAAAAAGATTAAAGTCAAAAAAATAAGTGCATGTCCATCAAAGAAAATTTAAAAAAAATCAAGGAATCCCTCCCCGTCCATGTTAAACTGGTTGCAGTTTCCAAGACCAAGCCCATAGAGGATATAATGGAAGCTTATAAGGCTGGGCAAAGGGTTTTCGGTGAAAATAAAATACAGGAAATGACTCAGAAATGGGAAGTACTGCCCAAGGATATCCAATGGCATATGATTGGCCATTTACAACGCAACAAGGTTAAATATATGGCCGAATATGTATCGTTGATCCATGGAGTGGATACCCTAAAACTCCTGAAGGAAATTAATAAACATGCCAAAAATTGCGATCGCACCATTCCCTGCCTGCTACAAATTGACATTGCCGAGGAAGAAACTAAATTTGGTTTTGACGAGAATGAATTAAATGAAATAATTACCTCTATTGATTTACTGCAACTAAGCAACATTAAGATTGCTGGATTAATGGGCATGGCAACATTTACCGATAACACACAACAAATTAGAAAAGAATTTAAGCGGCTAAAAAGTTTGTTTGACAAAGCCAAAACCAAACTCCCGGATATAACCGAGCTTTCTATGGGAATGAGTGGCGATTACGAGATAGCGATTGCCGAGGGGAGTACTATGATACGCGTTGGTAGTTTTATTTTTGGAGCCAGAAATTAGAGGGTATTGTGGCTATTTCTTTGACCACAGAATATGTATCTTTGTTTACCAATTCGAATTATAAATAATACATGTACGTCATTTTAGATATTGAAACCACGGGAGGAAAGTACAATGAAGAGGGGGTTACGGAAATTGCTATTCACAGATTTGACGGGCATAAAGTAGTGGATCAATTTATTAGCCTAGTAAACCCTGAAAAAGAAATCCAGCCATTTGTAGTCAATCTTACGGGCATTAACAACAATATGTTACGTACGGCCCCTAAATTCTATGAAGTAGCCAAGCGCATAGTCGAAATTACGGAAGACGCAGTAATAGTTGCGCACAATGCTCAGTTCGACTACCGTATAATGCGCACTGAATTTAGACGGTTAGGGTTTAATTTTGAACGTAAGACCCTATGTACCGTTGAACTTTCCAAACAATTACTGCCGGATGCGGAATCCTATAGTCTGGGTAAATTGGTTCGCTCGTTGGGAATACCAGTAAGTGACCGACATAGGGCGAATGGGGATGCACTCGCCACTTTACAACTATTTAAACTTTTACTTTCAAAAGATCTAGACAAAACGATAATTAAAAGTGTTTTAAGAAATGAAACCCAAGGTGAACTTTCACCTAGGCAGCTGGATATGGTAGACGAATTACCTTCCGAAACAGGGGTCTTCTATCTGCATAATAAGGATGGTGATATTATCTTATTGGGCAAAAGTAGCAACATAAAAAAAAGAGTAAATCAGCATTTTACGAACAATAGTCCAAAAGCCAGAAAAATTCAAAAAGAGACCAAAAGTGTTTCTTATGAAAAAACTGGCAACGAATTGGCCGCCTTGCTAAAAGAAAATGCAGAGCTATTACGAAACAAACCTAAATACAATTCCCTTTACAAAAAAAGGCTGTTTTCGCATGGCCTGTACCAATCCATAAACGAGAATGGTTATATAGCGCTGACCGTAGCAGCAATAGACTCTAAAAAAAGACCGGTGGCTACCTTTAACAGCTTCCAAGGTGCCGAGAATTTCCTTCATAAAATTAGAGAGGAATTTCAATTGTGCAATAAAATAAATGGACTGTCTCAGGCTAAAATGCACTGTTCCCATTATGAGGACCGCAGTTGCCTTGGCGGATGCATTAAACAAGAGCCAGCGGAAGCCTACAATGAAAGAGCAAGGCAGGCGATTGATAAATACAGTTTTTCAAAAAAGAGCATCTTGCTTATGGATAAGGGGCGGGAAATTGGCGAACGTTGTGGGATTGAAATCAAGGATGGTGTTTTTAAAGGCTTTGGCTATTTTAATTTAAACCATCAAATAAATAATATTCATATCTTGGAATCCATAATAACGCCTATGGAAGGAAATGAAAACACGACCCACATTATTTCATCCTACCTTAGAAAAAAAAAGGTCCTTAAAATTCTAGAACTTAAATACTAAACTTTGAAACTAAAAAGAAGTTGGAAACAGAAGATACACGAAGTAATCTACGGGACACATACTCCTGCCGGAAAACTCTTTGACATCCTTTTACTAGTTTTAATAGTTTATAGTGTTATCATCGTAATGCTGGAAAGCATCCCCACCTTTGACGAAAAGCATCATAGGTTTCTAAACTTTTCGGAATGGATTGTGACAATTCTTTTTTCCATTGAATACATATTACGAATTGTTTCTATCAACCGGCCCAAAAAATATATTTTTAGTTTTTTCGGTATTGTAGATTTGCTATCCACCATACCCAAATACCTTTCCCTTTTCCTAATCGGTTCCCAATACATTACCGCTTTTCGTATTTTAAGATTGTTAAGGGTTTTTAGAATATTAAAGTTGGTACGTTTTGTAGGAGAATCCAATAATCTAATAAGAGCACTACATGCCAGTAGAACCAAAATCTTTGTTTTTGTATTCTTTGTTATTGTAATATCCGTTTTATTGGGAACGGTGATGTACATCGTTGAAGGGCCTACCCATGGTTTCTCTAGTATCCCACACAGTGTGTATTGGACCATTGTTACCTTAACTACAGTTGGCTATGGAGATATTTCTCCAGAAACCCCCTTGGGGCAATTTATCGCCACCTTGATTATGATCATTGGTTATGGGGTAATTGCAGTACCTACAGGAATTGTATCTGCCGAATATACTTCTGCCGCAATCAATAAAAAAAATATTGACACTGGGAGAACCTGCCCGGATTGTGGCACAGAAATTATGCGTATAGATGCCCATTACTGTAGGCAATGTGGGCATAGATTAAGTGAAGATTAATGAAGGGAAAAAATCTTATTAGCGTTGTTGGACCAACTGCAATTGGAAAGACATCCTTGGCCATTGCCATAGCCAAACATTACGGTACCGAGATCATTTCAGCCGATTCCCGTCAGTTCTTTAAAGAAATGTCCATTGGGACCGCGGTACCATCAGTGGATGAATTAGCATCCGTTCCCCATCATTTTATTCAGCATAAAAGTATATTTGAAGAATACACCGTTGGGGACTTTGAAAGGGAGGTCCTAAAAAAGCTAGAAATACTCTTTGAACAACACGATATTGTTGTAATGGTCGGTGGCAGTGGATTATATGTTGATGCCATTAAAAACGGCCTGGATAATTTTCCCACAATAGACCCGGAAGTGCGCGAAACACTGAACAGTACCTTAAGAGACGAAGGAATTTTAAGCCTCCAGGCGAAGCTTAAATCTTTAGATGTCGAATATTACAACAAAGTAGATTTAAACAACCCACATAGGCTTATTAGAGCTCTAGAGATCTGTATTGGCTCTGGCCTCCCATACAGCTCCTTCCTTAACCAAGAAAAAGTTTCTAGAAATTTTAATTCAATTACCCTAGGCATAACCGCGGAGAGGAAGACTATTTACGATCGAATAAACCAAAGAGTAGCTATAATGTTGGAACAAGGCCTGTTGGAAGAAGTGCAATCCTTAAAAAAACAACAGCACCTAAATGCACTGCAAACCGTAGGCTATAGAGAGCTATTTAGTTATTTTAATGGAGAATATGATTTGGATACCGCTATTGCAGAAATAAAGAAGAATACCCGGAGGTTTGCAAAACGGCAATTAACATGGCTGAGGAAAAAAGAAGATATCCTTTGGGTAGATTACGAATATGACCTAGAGGAACTTCTACAAAAAGTAGCACAAGAAACAGATAGAAAATGACAGACGGCAAAAAAGATATTCTTTTTGTAATTGGTGTTTCCGGTACCGGTAAGTCTACCGTTGGTAAGTTGTTGGCTGAAAAATTGAACCTAGCTTTTTTTGATGGCGACGACTTCCACTCAGAATCCAATGTACAAAAAATGGCCAATAAAAATCCTTTGACCGACGAGGATAGATATGACTGGCTTCTAACTTTAAATAAACTGGCCGTAAACAATAAAGAAACCGGTGCCGTAATAGTATGTTCCGCCTTAAAGGAATCCTATAGAAAATTACTCGAAAGCAAAATTGAAGACAAGGTGATATGGATCTCCCTAGAAGGTTCTTTTGAATTGTTGTTGGACCGTTTACAAAAGCGGAAGGGCCATTTTATGCCAGCAGATTTACTGCGATCTCAACTAGACACTTTTGAAGCTCCTACCAGGGCTATAAAAATTACCATTGAGCCGAGTCCCCAAGAAATTGTCGATACAATATTAAAGGAATATTCCAGAACTCAATAATATTAAACGCTAGAGAATTCCTTAGCGCCCTTAAAGATATGGCCCTAAGGGTATGGGTATATAACCAGAAACCCCACCAAAAAAGGCGGGGTTCGTTCGACTGTTGTAATTCCATGAGCCTGCAGCTTTTGAAATGCGGGTCTCACGAATAAAAAAACACCAAAGTCTCCCCTGGTGTTTTTTCAAATATCTAGATACAAAGGACTTACTCGGTTTTAATAACCAATCTAAACCCTTCACCGTGGATATTTAAAATCTCCACATTTTCATCTTTTTTAAGGTATTTACGCAATTTCGCAATGTATACGTCCATACTTCGAGAAGTAAAATAATTATCGTCCCTCCAGATTTTGGTCAAGGCCAATTCTCTTGGCATTAAGTCGTTCTCGTGCAAAGCCAACAATCTAAGCAGTTCATTTTCCTTAGGTGACAATTTAGAAGCCTCTTCCTCCTTATATTTTAAGAACCGGAGCTTGGAATTCAGTTGAAAACCACCAATGGTAAATTCAAATTGCTTACTATCCGATAAAGAACTCGAAGACTTTCTTTGAATTATAGCTTTAAGTTTCATCAGTAGGACTTCTGAATCAAAAGGCTTGTTCAAATAATCGTCGGCACCTGCCTTATATCCTTTCAGGACATCTTCTTTCATAGTCTTAGCGGTGAGAAAAACAATAGGTACGTTTTCGTTCTTTTCACGAATTTCCTTGGCAAGGGTAAATCCATCTTTGTAAGGCATCATAACATCCAAGATACAGACGTCAAAATTGTCTTTCTTAAACTTTTCAAAACCTTCCATTCCGTTTTTTGCCAACGTAACGTCAAAATCGTTCATTGCCAAATAATCTTTAAGTACAATCCCAAAATTAGGATCATCCTCTACGAGTAATATTTTCTTATCTGCTGTTTCCATTATTGTTTTAAATTAAAGGCAGTTTTATATAGAAAGTGCTTCCTTTACCTTTTTCACTTTCTGCATAAACCTCACCTTGGTGATCATCAACTATTTTTTTTACGTAAGAAAGCCCTAAACCATGCCCCTTTACATTGTGTATATCTCCTGTATGTTCCCTATAGAACTTTTCAAAAACCTTCTTTAGCACTGCCTTGCTCATTCCCGCACCTTGATCCTGTATTTTCACAATGATAGAATTACCGACCACTTCAGTAAAAACATCAATCTTTGGTACTTCTGGCGAATATTTAACCGCATTATCCAATATATTCACAATTACATTGGTAAAATGCATCTCATTGGCCAATACCTCAGTGCGTTCCGCCTTCAAATGGGGCTTAATATATCCTCCCCTATCCGCAACAATAAGCTCAACATGGGTAATAGCATCTTCAATTATGTCGTGCACATCTGCCCTATCCTTACTAATATCCAACTGATTTTTTTCCAACTTGGATATCCGCAGCACATTTTCCACCTGCGCATGCATTCTTTTGTTTTCATCCCGGATCATTTGTAAATAGCGCAACACCTTCTCCTTATCATCTATTATCTTTGGATTTTTTATAGCTTCAACAGCTAAATTTATTGTTGCTATTGGCGTTTTAAACTCATGCGTCATATTATTGATAAAGTCTGATTTTATCTCTGAAATCTGCTTTTGTTTTATCAACTGATAGATAGCACTGGAATACGCCACTACAATAACCAAGGTAAATGCTAAGGACAATATTGCCATTCCGAGAATGGACTGAATTAGGAACCTTTTCTTTTTGGGAAAGGTGAGCAAGAGGGAAAAATTGGTATTCCCTTCACTATCCTTAAATAATGGTGCCTTGTAAAGTGTTGTTTGTGTAAACTTAAATTTTTTAGATTTCACTTTTGTTGGCAGTCCTTTGCTATAAACTCCGTATTCGTAGTCTATATCTATTCCCCTATTCTCAAGTTCCCTACTAAGGAACAATTCTATCTCCTGTTTGGATACTCGTTTGTGAATAGACCTAGATTTCGCTTGTTCCCTAAATACATCATCCAATGCAGCTTTATCAATAGATGAAAGCCCACCGATTTTCTCGAGCTTTTGGACCGGTGTCAAGGAATATTGCCTACCATCCAGACCAAAATCTTCTTTGTAAATTTCGGTTTTTCTAGTACTCGTAATATTTCTAAAGGTTGTTGTGTCCAAGCCTATATCAAAGAACGTAGATGCCATATTGTAATCCTCCTCCAAAATACCATGGGTATAAAACCGTATTTCATTGGAATTGATATCGCGATCAAAAAAAAAGAAATTCTTAAGATGGGTTGCCTTTGGCTTTCCTATACTATCCTTTAACTTGTAAAATTCGTTAAGGTAATCTTGCACTTCCCGTTTTTCAATATTCTCGACAACCCTACTTAAAATTTGGTTGACGCTATTTGAAAATTGTTCCTCCTTATCCTCTACTGACTTATTTATCCAATAGCTCTGAACAAAGATGATTCCAATTAGGGAAAGGCTCATTAAGACTACCAAAAGACCAAATAACCTCTTATTCATTTATTAACAAAATTATAAATTTAACATTTAGCGGATTGTACGTTTAACCTAACCTTAACAAAAATGTTAAAATTATGCTCTTAAGCACTTATTTTAAGTAGTTTATAGTGAATCTGGGAAACTTTTTCTTCCGTATTTTCAAGATTGATGTTTTCAATTATGAAATCTGCAAGCTTTTCCTTTTTACTATCTGGCCATTGATTACTTATGCGTTCCTTCACCTTCGCAGGGGCAATCCCATCCCTATCAACAACCCTTTGTATTCTAATTTCGGACGGGGTGGTGACCAAAACAATCTTATCATAAAATTCGTTGTTTCCATTTTCAAAGATGATGGCTGCTTCCTGTATTACATAAGGTGCTTTCTGTTGTTTGGACCAACTAACAAAATGACGTCTTACAGCGGGATGCACAATGCCGTTCAAGGCCTGTAATAAATGGTTATCCTTGAACACTGATTTCGCTATATATTCCCTGTTCAGCTCCCCTTCCAAATAACTCTGCTTTCCCAACAAGGCTTCAATGTCTTTTTTTATCTTTTTTGAACGGGACATTAATTTTTTTGCCTCAACATCGGAATTATATACTGGTACGCCCAATTTTCGGAACATTGCCCCGACCGTAGATTTTCCACTACCTATACCCCCGGTCAACCCTACGATCATCATTGCTGCCTCTTTAGTATAAATTCTACCTTATCCTCCTTTAATTGAACCAGATTGGGTGTGTTCGGCTTTTTTACCAATTTCAACTCCAAAATATTTTCACTTTTATCCCTTAGACTCAAGTAATCGGCTGCCACTACAAAATCCGAAACTGTCAATTCCTTTATTACATTCAATCCACCCCTACACAGTACAGAAGCCATTTCTGGAAATGTTCTTATCTCGACACCCTCAGGTACATTGACCACCTCAACGGGAACCTTGAAAATCTTTTCGGAAAATCTAAATATTTTGGCCGATAAGGTAACGCTCCTATTGGAGTATTTGGTGTTCTTTAGGTTAGAGGGAAGGCTTAATTTTAATTCCTTGGACACATCACTTGCCGTATGTGACAGAATCATGGCCTGGGTAGATATCCCCTTTAAAGTATCTATTTCCTTTTTAGGTCCTATTACCGTAATGGAGTCGGGCATTAAGATATAACCTTTGTCCATTAAATAATTTTGTTCCAAATCAATAGTAACATTAGCTATCACGGGAACCTTCTTTTTATAAAGTCTTTGAAAATCAAAAAACAAGGTATCCCTATCCATGTCCAACACGGTGATAAATTTAGAAAGTTGATTTTCTATTTGACTTCTATAGGCTATTGGGGAAACAAAAAACTTAGACCCTCTGTTTTCCAGTTCTGACAAGTCTACAGCCACTGATTTGTTTTTAAAACCGAACATTAAGAATTGAAAGCCACTTGCCCTAAGCCTTACCTTAATGTTCCTTTTTGAGACACTGTTGAGCAATAAGCTATCAGGAGTGCTGCCATAATAAATATCAAAGGTGCCATTATTGGTATATTGCTCTCCCAAATTACTTATAAACCAAGCGAGGCTTGAACATAAAAGTAAGACTAGAAACAGCTTAACCTTTCTTTTATTGAGTCCGTTTTTTATTTTTTCTATCAATTCTACATCGTTTTAAAGAAAAGCTTTGGAAATAACTCCTCTGCCGTCTTATTACTTAGGGCCAATAGCGTTGAATTTTTCAAAAATCCAAAGCCATATCCCACAAATTGGATTACCACCGCAACTAAGGACAGTAAAGCGACCTTAAAATTTTTGTTGACCATTAAAGAATGTACAAAAAGTAAAACAAAATAAAGAATATAAACAGTTATCGGCCAAAAAACCCCTAGTGCCAACAAAACAATGGCCACAATAAATCCCAGGCAGAATAAAGTGGGAAACCAATAAGTGATTTTTGATTGGCCAGGATGCCATTGATTTAAAATAGGCCGTACCATTCCAAATTTATTGACCTGTATATAAAATTTATTCCAATCTATCCTTCTTTTATGGTAAACATAGGCATCTTCAATTAATTTTGTTACAAATCCGGCCTCCCATATCCTAAAAGTAAGGTCCGGGTCTTCTCCGGGATGAATATTCCCATACCCCTGAGTTTTCCCAAAAGCAAGCTTTGAAATACCCATATTAAAACTCCTTGGTTGAAATTTACCTACAGCCGCCTTATTTCCTCTTATTCCACCGGTAGTAAGTACGGAGGTCATGGCATAGTTAATAGCCTTTTGTACATTGGTGAATGTATGATGTGCTGCATCAGGTCCACCATAACAATCCACATAATTATTGGTCAGAGATTCTTCCACTACGGATAAATACTGCGATGGAATTATACAATCGGAATCCAACACTATAAAATAATTGCCCTTTGCTCGGTTCATTCCATAATTACGGGAATCCCCTGGACCAGAATTGTGTTTCTTTAAATAAGTTATAGCTAGTTTGTCTTTATACTTTTCCACAATACCCTCAGAACTTTCCGTAGAGCCATCTTCCACAATAACTACCTCAAAAGCTTTGTCGTAGTCCAGTAAGGAAAGGCTTTCCAGTAATTCATTTATCTCATTGGGTCTGTTATAAACAGGTACTATAAAAGAAAAGAATAAATTCATTATCGTTACTTATAAAATAAGGAGGTAGAACAATCGTATAGGTTGGTGTATTACGTTGCAGCAATTACCTCATTTAAATTTTAATTGTGCAGACCCAAGACGTCCACCTTTTTTTAATAGCGTATTATCCGTTTTAAAGGATTCCTTTCAGCGCTAAAGTATTATTCCGAAAACCTATCTATTACCTCCTGACTAACTCCTGTATTGGAAAAACCACCATCATGAAATAAATTTTGCATTGTAACCTTTTTGGTCAGATCCGAAAACAGGGTAACGGTATAATCTGCACAATCTTGTGCAGTTGCATTTCCTAAAGGCGACATCTTATCCGCATAAGAAATAAAGTTATTAAAACCTTTAACTCCTTGTCCCGCCGTAGTAGGTGTTGGGGATTGGGAAATAGTGTTTACCCTTACCTTCTTCTCTTTACCAAAAAAGTATCCAAAACTACGGGCCACCGATTCCAAATAGGCCTTATTGTCCGCCATATCATTATAATCAGGAAAGGTACGTTGGGCCGCCATATAGGTCAAAGCTACAATACTTCCCCATTCCTTCATAGCGTCCGCCTTGTAAAGGCTCTGCATTACTTTGTGAAAGGAAAGGGCAGAAACATCCCAACCTTTTGTAGTAAATTCGTATTTCTCATCCACATACGCCCTGCCTTTACGCACGTTGACAGACATTCCTATGGCATGAAGTACAAAATCTATTTTGCCTCCCAAAATCTCCATGGATTTTGTTACTAGATTATCCAGATCTTCTTCGCTAGTGGCATCGGCAGGGACAATTTCCGAACCTGTTTTTTTGGCAAGCTCATCTATTTGTCCCATGCGCATGGCTATAGGTGCATTGGTAAGCACGAAGGTGCCCCCTTCGGCATGTATAGTTTCAGCAGTTTTCCAAGCAATTGAATTAGCATCCAATGCCCCAAAAATAATTCCCTTCTTTCCTTTTAATAAATTAAACGACATAGTCTATTTTCTTAGTGAATTTTAGATCGTCAAAGATATTAAAAATTAACGGGCAGATAGCATTACCCCATATGCAGAAAATGTTAGCTATATAAAGGCTGGTAGATCAGCATATATCGTACAGAACCATTTTAATCCAACAACTGCCTAGCATGGGCCAAAGCTGAATCTGACAAGGTTTTGCCCCCCAACATTTCGGCCAGCTCTACAATTCGCTCTTCCGCAGAAAGTTTTTTCATTTTAGTGTTGGTCCCCATCAATTCCTCCTCTTTATAAACTTTAAAATGATGCACTCCTTTGGCCGCCACTTGTGGTAGATGGGTAATCGAAAATATTTGCATCGTATTACTCATAGCCTGCATAATGTCTCCCATCTTATTAGAGATTTCCCCAGAAACTCCGGTATCTATTTCATCGAACATCATGGTTGGCAGTTGTTCATATTTTGCCAAAATAGCCTTAATGGTCAACATAATCCTAGACAGCTCGCCTCCCGAGGCGACTTTTTTAAGATCACCGTAAGCAGATCCCTTATTTGCAGAAAATAGAAAGGTTAGATCATCCTTACCAGTTGGCTTGAATTCTTTTGAAGGGTCGATTTCTATTTTAAAAGTAGCACTCGCCATGCCCAAGTCGATCAAGGTATCTTCCAATTGTTTTTTCAAATTTGGAATAACCGCCTTTCTTTTCTTACTTATATTGGAAGCTTCAGTATTTAAAGTAACCTCCAAAAGCTGTAGCTCTTTCTTTTTACGGTCTATATCCACGGCCACATTCTCTGTAGCACTTACCTTTTCGTCCAGCTTATTCCTAATCTCCAACAACTCGGTTATGCTCTGTGCCTTATGTTTCTTTTGAAGGTCATATAGCAATTTCAATTTTGTATTTACCTCCTCCAACATTTGCGGATCGGCCTCAACATTTTCAGCCAGCAAGTTAAGTTCATTGGAGACATCATCCAACTCAATAAAAACCGATTTTATACGCTCATTTATACCAGAATATTGCTGGCCAAAACTTGCTAATTTACTGGATACCTGTTTCAATTCAGTAAGAAGGTTCACCACCCCGATCTGCTCGTCATTTAGCAATTGTTGACCATGGGACAATTGCTCCAAGATAATTTCCACGTTGTTGAGCTGTTCGTATTGCTCCTCCAACTCTTCCAATATTCCCTCTTTCAAGGGGGCCGAATTTAATTCCTGTAACAAAAAACTATTATACTCTTGCTCCTTGGTGGCACTATTCTGAAACTCTTGCAGAATTTGCAAATCCTTTAATGTAGACTGATACTTCAACAACTTGGATAGGTACTCTTTAATCCCTTTTCCATTGTCTGCCAAAGCATCTATCACTTTTAGCTGAAAATCATTATCGGCAAGGCGTAAAGTTTGATGCTGTGAGTGCACGTCTATCAATTGATCCCCCAATTTGGAAAGGATGTCCAAGGTTACAGGAGAATCATTGATAAAGGCCCTAGATTTACCGCTTGGTAAAATCTCCCTTCTAATTATGGTCCTATTCTCGTAATCCAGATCGTTGTCATCAAAAAAGGCTTCCAAACCATATTTGGAAATTTCGAATTCTGCCTCCACTATACATTTATCATCCTTTTCTCTTAGTGAGGAGAGATCTGCCCTTTTCCCCAGTACCAAGGATAATCCACCCAATAAAATGGATTTACCGGCACCGGTTTCACCGGTTATTACTGTAAAACCATTGGTAAACTTAACGTTTAAATGGTCTATTAATGCGTAATTTTTAATGGAGAGATTTGTCAGCAATGTATATGTTCTAATATTACCGTAAAGATAATTTATATTGCTTTGGAAAAAAATGTAGGATAAAAAATTTCCTAACACCAATTTCTAATAACTTATGATGCAATAAAAAAAATATTTGAGATACCTGCCTAGAATTTTATTTCATTCCAAGTGGAAGAATAGAGAGGTGCAATTTTATTCAATGTCTGCTTTAGCTGCACAATATCCACTTTAGGACCATCGGAAAATACATTTTGGATCTCCTCCGCCTTGGCATCAAAAAAAGTTTGAATCAAAAAAGCATTGGGATGTCTACCTATCATAGTTTCGAACAGGCGCATGGTGCCAGCTACCACTTGTTTTCCCGTACTATTATTATCTGCCAATACATCCAATCCTTTTCTATGGTAATTGTACATGGCTATTCTATATTCCCTATAAGAGTTGGACATAAGATTGTCCACCAACTCGAACCTACTTCTGTCGCCTGATGTCTGTGCCCATCCAGAAAACCCGGCACTTTGGGACAAAGTAACAATCTGCTGCGCTTTTTTATAAAAGTCACTTCCACCTTCTAAAGAAAAGGTATCGGCATCCAAGCCTAAAATAAGATAAGTATAAAAGGATACTACTCCTACCAAATTGGATTCTATGTTGTTTTCATTGAAAACCAAAGGTTGAAACTCAATGTAGTTAAAGCTCAATTGATTGTCCTTATAATTAAAAATTGGACTTGTATAGGAAGTATTAAAAACCGGTCTTGAAGATTGGATCTGAATATTCCCCTTAAACCTATTGGATTCATACTCGGTAATAGTAATAAACATTTGGGCATTCACGCGTTCATTTTCCTTGTAAACCCTATTGGACCATCTATTTTTATTGACAAAATCGTTCAAGGAACGCTCCAATGTCTTAAATATTTGCTGATTGGTCTGCCCAACCTGATCCGAATTTATGGTAACAACACAATTTAATTCCTGGGCCCCTACCGAGAAGGAAGCTATAAAACAAATTATGACAAAAAGTAGATTACGCATGGATCCTATTGGTGATTTCATTTAAAATATCCGAGGCTACCTCTGCCTTGGTTTTTAACTCAAACGTTTTAATATCCAAATTCTTATCTATAAACGATACTTTATTGGTGAGCTTGCCAAAACCAGCCCCTTTATCGTTCAGGGAATTTAACACAATGGCGTCCAAATTTTTCCTTTTTAATTTTCCAATGGCATTTTCAACTTCATTTTCCGTTTCCAGGGCAAATCCCACCAAAAACTGCTCCTTCTTCATTTCCCCCAAGGAATATAGGATATCCTTGTTTTTCACCAAGGTAATACTAAACTCTTCAGAAGATTTCTTTATTTTCTGTTCAGCCACAGTTTTTGGTTTGTAATCCGCTACTGCTGCAGCACAAATAACCACGTCCATGTCCTTGTACAGGGCAATGGTTTCTGTATACATTTCATCCGCTGAAGTTACTTTAATAAGGTGAATATTCGAATGCTGAACCGTTAGATGCGAAGGCCCTGAAACCAAATATACCATAGCCCCAAGTTTAGCCGCATTTCTTGCCAATTCGTACCCCATTAATCCTGTAGAGTGATTCCCTATAAACCTTACCGGGTCAATGGCCTCATAGGTGGGCCCGGCCGTAATCAATATTTTTTTACCGCTCAACGGCAGTCCCTTCCTAAGGTGATCATTCAAAAAATCGACAATATCCTCAGGTTCGGCCATACGGCCCTCTCCTATCAATCCACTGGCCAACTCGCCCGAAGTAGCCGGAATCATTGTATTCCCAAAGGATAAGAGCTTTTTAAAAGTTGCTTTAGTAGAAGGATGTCCAAACATATCCAGATCCATTGCAGGAGCAAAATAAACTGGACATTTAGCAGATAGGTAGGCTGCCATCAATAAATTATCGCAAGTCCCATTCGCCATTTTCGACAGGGTATTGGCCGTGGCGGGCGCAATTAGAACAATGTCCGCCCAAAGTCCCAATTTTACATGGTTGTTCCATGAAACGCTTCCGTTTTCCTCATCTATAAATGAAGAAAGCACCGCATTCTTAGAAAGGGTAGCTAAGGTTAAGGGGGTAACAAAAGAGCTAGCGCTATCCGTTAAAATAACTTTAACGTTAGCGCCAGCTTTTATAAGTAAACGAACCAAAAAGGTAGTTTTATAAGCAGCTATACCCCCAGAAATGCCTAAAAGTATATTCTTACCGCTCAACATCCTTTAAGCGTCTTTCTCTGTATTCCTGTGATAAATTTTATCATCTAACCATTCCTTTACCGCCAATGCGTGAGGTTTAGGCAATTTTTCGTAGAATTTAGAAACCTCGATCTGTTCTTTGTTTTCAAAAACCTCCTCCAAACTATCACTATAGGTTGCAAACTCCTCTAACTTCTCCAAAAGCTCTTTTTTAATTTCAGAATTTATCTGAACAGCTCTTTTGGCAGTTATAGAAATAGCCTCGTAGATATTCCCAGTCTTGGCATCAAAATCATTTTTATTGATAGTTACCGTGGAAACAGGAGCTTTCGAATTTTTTAAATCGTTCATATTCATATCAAAAAGGTATTTTTATTTGGAATAAACTTCTAATTCTTTTTCAACTTTTTCCAAAGTCTTGTTGGCATCCTTAAGATACTTGGACTCAGGAAAATATTTCGTAAAAGCCAAATATGCGGCTTTAGCATCGTTCAAACGTTCTTTTTTAAGAAAATCGTAACTATTCAGCGCCAAATGCGTAGTCGCATCAAACTTATAATAAAGGGCATCTTCTCTATAAACAGAGCCAGGATTATCAGACACAAAGTTATCAAAAGCGGTAACTGCTGGAGTTAAAAAAGTGTAATCAAATTCTCCGATGGTATTGAATTGCTTTGCAATCTCATAAGATTTACGTTCCTTCTTTGTCGTCAATTCCTTTGCCATAATATTGGCCTCTACCAAATATTCCGACTCTGGGTATGCATTAATGAAGTTTTGCAATTTTATTAAGGCCTTGTCCGTATCTGTTTGATCCAAAGAATATTTAGGCGATAGCTTATAGTAACTTTTTGCACCGTAAAATCCTGCTTCAGCAGCCTTATCACTTTTAGCGTACGACTTTAGAAACCTTTCAAATTGATAACCCGCCATGTTATAGTCCTTGGTCTGATAATAAGAATCAGCAAGAAAGAACATAACACGCTCACCTTGTGGCTTACCTATATACTTGGGCGCAATCTGCTCCAATAAACGGTTTGCCCTTTTAAAATCACCGGCATCATAAAATTTTTCGGCCAAATCATACTTGGCCTTAACATCTTCATTTTTAAGCACCTTTTGGTACTCGCTACAAGAGCTAAGAATGGTAACCAATAATAAAAAGGAAAATATACGCTTCATTTTTAAAAACATTTTGCAAAATTAAGGATTCTAAACGGATATAAAAAACATTTTTCACTTGCTAAAATAGCCTGCCTATTTACCAACGGCAACATTTTTATGCAAGTTTTAACTTTGTGGGCAAAGAATCTTAAAGTAAGTCGGCCGAATATTGCTATGCAACCGTCTTAAGCAAGGTGTTTAAAAAAATTTTAATGGTCTTTTTTAGAGTTGTGGTAGCCTCAACCAACGGCAACCTGACTACAGCAGTACACAAACCAACAGTTTCCATAAGTGCTTTTATGCCTGCAGGATTTCCTTCTTTGAAAATTAAATCCATACCATCCTGTAGAGCATAATGTAAGGTAAAGGCTTCCTTGACCTTCCCTGCCAGTCCAAGGCGTATCATTTGGGAGAATTCTGTTGGCACACCTTGTCCAATCACGGATATAACTCCGGAACCACCGGCCAACACTGTGGACAGAGCCGTAAAATCATCTCCAGAAATCACCATAAAATCAGCAGGTTTGTCCTTTATGGTACGCATTATTTGCACCATATCACCACAAGCCTCTTTTATCCCAATAATATTATTGAAATCATTGGCCAATCTCAAAACCGTTTCAGGCAACATATTACTCCCTGTCCTTCCGGGCACATTGTACAATATTATTGGCTTGGGCGATACCAAGGAAATAGCTTTAAAATGTTGATAAATACCCTCTTGGGTTGGTCTATTATAATAAGGCGAGACCGATAAAATTGCCACAAAATCGCTTAGATCGGTTTCCTGAACCTCTTCCACCACGGCGGCAGTATTATTACCTCCAACACCTAAAACCAACGGAAGCCTTCCTGCGTTGGCCATAACAATGGTTTGTATAACCTGTTGTTTTTCTTTTTTCGATAATACAACAGATTCACCAGTAGTCCCTAGAACAACTAAGTAATCTATTCCACCATCCACGCAATAGTTTACGATTTCCGTCAATGCCATCGTATCTATAGAAAAATCTTCCTTAAAAGGAGTGACCAAGGCAACACCTGTACCAACTAACTGTTCCATTATTTAATCTCATTTAAAACCCTTAAGTATTTCCGTAACTCCTTTTTGAATGTTTGGAAATCCTTAATGGGGGTATTCAATATCAAATCATTTAAATTTTTATCTACATTACCAAAGCCTACCTTTAACCTTGCTTTGGTCTTTAACGTCATTAATTGTAATAATAATTTTTCATCTGTATAATAATTTACCAATAAATCATATTCCCTGTTTAAAAATTCCAAGGCATAGCTGTTTTCAATATTTGCTTTCCATCCCAAATCCTTATCGGAAAAAACCGGTGTGGAATATGGAGAGTTTTTATCGTAAAATTTCTTGTAACCAATTATTTTTACCGAATTGGGCCTTAAAGAAAATTCATCCACGAACTCATAAAAGGCATTCGTATTTTCAAATGCGTCCAAATCCACAATACAACCTACAGAACTTATACCTTTTTCCCGATTTACCAGCTGTGATGGCGCATTCAATCCCCGCTGTAAAAACCTATTACCGACCCTAAATTTAATTTTTTCCTTAAGCGCTTTTAAAAACATGTATTTTTACATTATCAAGAATGTAAATGTAAATATTATCAACGCAATATTTACACGAAGGTAAGAAGTATATGGATTTAAAAAACAAACATTTTGTTATAATTGTAACATGTGTGATCTTCCTGGCCTGTAATGATACGGTTCCCAAACTAAGAAACATAGAAGGACAAAGGATTCAGGTCAATTACGCCGCTACTCCAAAAGATTCTATTGAAAACATTATTTCCCCCTATCATAACAGGATCAACCAGGTATTGGATAGCATCCTAGCCTTTGCCCCAAGGGCCATATCCAAAACGGACGGCACACTGAATACTCCGGCGGGCAATTTAATGGCAGATATAGTTATGCATGAAGTAGACCCTGTTTTTACCACAAGGACTGGTAATAAAATAGATCTTGTACTGCTTAATTTTGGAAGTATACGATCTGTAATTTCAGCAGGTAACATTACAGAACGTACTGCTTATGAAGTAATGCCATTTGAAAATTCGGTGGTTATAGCCGAATTGGATGGCAAAGCAATTAGGGCTATGGTATCGTTCCTTATAAAGTCTACCGTTGCCCACCCTATTGCAGGGATTCAAATAATCACTGATAAAAATAAAAGTTTACAAGCGGTTAACATTCAAGGCGAACCTTTTGACGAGAATAGGACCTATTTTGTTGCTACATCGGATTATTTGGTAACAGGTGGCGATAGTATGGATTTTCTAAAAGATTATATCTCCTTGACCGATTCGGATTACTTGATTAGAAACACCATGATCGATTATTTTAAGAAAATGGACACTATTAACGCGTATGAAGATAACCGATTTATAAAAATTGATTAATGATGGATCGTAGAAAATTTATATCACAAACAACTGCCTCCTCTACATTTATTGGCTTAGGCGGCCTAAGTCTGAATTCTTGCCATAATTCTTCCAGCAAACATATTACCATCTTACACACGAACGATGTCCATAGCCACATAGACCCTTTTCCAAAAACCCATTCAACCTATCCCAACTTGGGCGGCCTGGCAAGAAGGGCTACTTTGGTCGACGAAATAAGAAAGGAAAATCCAAATACACTTTTGTTCGATGCCGGCGATATTTTTCAGGGTACACCCTACTTCAATTTTTATGGGGGCGAATTAGAATTTAAACTAATGAGCCTTTTAAAATATGACGCCGCTACCATTGGTAATCACGATTTTGACAATGGCATCCAAGGACTTTATTCACAACTTCCCCACGCTAGTTTCGATTTTCTATCCGCCAATTATGATTTTACCAATACCCTAATGGAAGGGCATGTAAAGCCCTATAAGACTTATCTTGTAGATGGTGTGAAAATTGGAGTTTTTGGATTGGGAATAGAACTTGTCGGTTTAGTGACTAAAAAGTTATATCAAGAAACCGTATACCTAGACCCTATAGAAATAGCCCAAGAAATAAGCCTTACATTAAAGGAAGAAGAGCAGTGTGATTTAATTATTTGCCTTTCCCATTTAGGATATCAATATCAAAATCCACAAAAACCGGACGACCTAAAATTGGCGGCCAGCACAGAGAATATTGATCTAATTATTGGCGGCCATACGCATACATTTTTAGATCGGCCAACAATAACAAACAATAGAAAGGACCAACAAATGTTGGTTAACCAAGTAGGTTGCTTTGGTGTTAATTTAGGCCGTATCGACTTTTATTTTGACGACGGAAAGCAAAATGTTTCCGAAGGAGTTTCTATCAAGGTATAAACACATATTTATGATTCAGGAAAAAAGCAGATCTATAGTCTCTAAAAAAATCATTAAAATACAGGGAGACGACTTTGAGGAATATACAGATGCCATTGCAGTTGAAGAACCCTTGGAAATTAGTATCAGTGTTTTAATTAAGGTTTCACCTATTACCAATAAAAATATTTCCATCACGATGAGGACCCCCGGCCATGATCGAGATCTTGCCTTAGGATTTCTTTTTACTGAGGGAATTATTAAAGCGCCCCATCAAATTACAGAGGTTATTATTAATCAAAATAGTGTTAATGTCCAACTAAATAATTCGGAAGAAGTAGATCTCAGCAAACTAGAAAGACATTTTTACACCAGCAGTAGCTGTGGTGTTTGCGGCAAAACCAGTATTGATGCTATAAAAACAGTATGTCGCCTCCCCCCTTCCCCATCGGATTTTAGAATTGAAAAAAATCTCATCAAAACCTTTCCCGGGATACTACAGCAGCAACAGAATATTTTTAATTACACCGGAGGAATACATGCAGCTGCCCTATTCAATACTCAAGGCCAACTAATTAATGTACGGGAAGACGTAGGTAGACATAATGCCTTGGATAAACTCATTGGACATAGTCTTCAACAAGGACAATTACCCTTAAACCAGTATTTATTATTTCTAAGCGGTCGTGCCAGCTTCGAGTTGATTCAAAAGGCGGCCATGGCCGGAATTCACTTTATTATGGCGGTAGGAGCGCCATCTAGCTTGGCTATAGAAATGGCAGTGGAACACGATATTACCTTAATAGGCTTTTTAAATAAAACCCGTTACAATATCTACACTGGAGCAAATCGAATTAAAATATAGAAACTAAACTTTGAGGCTGATCGTGTAATCCATAACTTTATATACTCAGATATAAAATTTGGTTTGAATGAAGATAAGGATACAAGGTAATTCTATTCGCTACAGGCTCACCCGTTCCGAAGTTAGCGTGCTACAGGAAAAAGGCTTCTTTGAGGAGCACACAAGATTTAACGGATTAAACTTTGGTTATTGTGTAATGGCCAAGGAGGGTATCACCGGCCTGCAAGCGGAATTCCAAAAAAACACTATAACCCTATTTCTACCCAAAGTTGAAAGTAAGAAATGGGCAGATAGCAATCTTGTAGGATATGCGAATGATATGATCATGGACAATGGACATACATTACACCTACTTTTGGAAAAAGATTTTGTTTGTTTGGATGAACGCATTGAAGACCAAACGGACAATTACCCTAACCCCGCGGCAACAAGCAAAAAATAATGGCGAAAAACCCTGAAAAATTAGGCCCAAGCCCAACGTCCCCAGCCAAATTAACCGGTCTAAAAACCACAGAACCTAAAAAAGTGGCTGCAGGGATTCCTGCAGTTATTTCTTCAGCCAAACATATTTTTGGCGAAATGGGACTGGGAAGGGGATTAAAAGCGCTTGCCAACCTCAACCAAAAAGGTGGAATCGACTGTCCTGGCTGCGCTTGGCCAGACCCAGATGATGAGCGAAGCACTATAGCGGAATATTGTGAAAATGGTGCCAAGGCCATTGCCGAGGAAGCCACCACCAAAAAATTGGATGCCAATTTTTTTAAAAAAAATAGTGTCTCACAATTATCTATGCTTTCCGACTACGAAATAGGCAAAAAAGGGAGGCTCGCACAACCTATGTACCTACCTAAAGGATCCGACTTTTATCAAGAAATAACATGGGAAGGCGCTTTTCATAAAATAGCAGAGCATCTCAATGCTTTAAATAACCCTGATGAGGCTATATTTTACACCTCGGGCAGAACCAGTAACGAGGCCGCCTTTCTTTATCAACTTTTTGTAAGGGAGTATGGCACCAATAATATGCCGGATTGCAGTAATATGTGTCATGAGAGCAGTGGTGTGGCTCTAACAGATACCCTTGGAATAGGCAAAGGGTCTGTAAAACTAGAAGATTTCTACAATACGGAGGTCATCCTGATATTGGGCCAGAATCCTGGCACCAATCATCCAAGAATGCTAAGTGCCCTAAAAAAGGCCAAAGATAATGGTGCCACAATTATTTCAATAAACCCCATTATTGAGACAGGCCTTTTAAATTTCAGCAACCCGCAAGAATTGAAGGGGGCCTTGGGGATAAAGTCCAAAATAACCGATCTATATCTGCAAGTAAAGATAAATGGGGATATGGCACTCCTTCAAGCCATGGTAAAACTTATGTTGGCAAATGAAGATCAGCTTCCATGTAGTGTTTTTGATCTTTCCTTTATAGAAGAAAAAACACTAGGATTTAAAGATTACCTAGCCCATATAAGAACACTAGATTTAAATGTGCTTGTAGCCGAATGTGGAATACCACTCGAAAAGATACAAACTGTTGCCAACATCTTGGGCAGAAAAAATAAAATTATTGCTTGCTGGGCCATGGGACTTACCCAGCACAAGAATTCCGTAAATACTATAAAAGAAATTGTCAATCTTTTACTTTTAAAGGGAAGCATCGGAAAACCCGGTGCCGGCACCTGCCCTGTTCGTGGCCACAGCAATGTACAGGGAGACCGAACCATGGGGATCTACGAACAGCCTCCAAAATCATTATTGGACAACTTGGAAAAAGTATTTGGATTCAATCCACCTCGCAAACATGGGTTTGATACTGTAGATAGTATTAAAGCCATGCATTCGGGAAAAGCAAGGGTCTTTTTTGCCATGGGAGGTAATTTTCTATCGGCCACCCCGGATACGTCATATACGGCAAAAGCGCTTCAAAAATGTGATCTTACCGTTCAGGTATCCACCAAACTCAACCGTAGCCACCTTATCCATGGCAAGGAAGCGATCATCCTGCCCTGTTTGGGAAGGACCGACAAAGATCTTATTAAGGGGGAATTACAATTTGTAAGTGTTGAAAATTCCATGGGAGTTGTTCATAGCTCTAAAGGAAGCCTTAAGCCCATATCCTCCCAATTGCTGAGCGAGCCTTCCATTGTTTGTGATTTGGCCATGGCCACCCTGGAAAATTCAAAAGTGGATTGGGAAAAATACCTGCAGCATTATGACCACATCAGGGACAGTATTGAAGCTTGTATTCCAGGATTTAACAACTATAACCAAAGAGTAAGACAGCCTTCAGGCTTTTATTTACCGAATGGGCCACGTGACAATTCCTATAATACCTCAACGGGGAAGGCCAATTTCAGTATTTCCAATAGCGATGCCGTTATTTTACAAGCAGATGAACTTTTAATGATGACCATACGAAGCCATGATCAGTTTAACACCACTATCTACGGACTAAATGATCGCTATAGAGGCATTTTTAATGAAAGAAGGATTATACTAATGAATACCAAGGATATAGCAGCACAACAACTTAAAGAAAGGGATTTGGTAGACCTTTTTAATTATCACGACAATACGGAAAGGGTCGCGCAAAAATTTATTGTTCTACCATACGATATCCCTCAACAATGCTGTGCAACCTACTTTCCAGAGGCCAATGTTCTGGTTCCTTTAAATAGTACTGCCGACCAAAGCAATACCCCCACTTCCAAATCGGTGGTTATTAAAGTTAAAATTCATATTCCTTAAACTTTTTATTTATGAAGCCTGGCCTTATCGTAACATGCTTTAAGAAAATGGAATTATTATGGTGACGATAAAAAGAAGCAATTCCAAAGATTTGGATTTTATAGCGCTGGTTCAACTACTCGATGCCGATCTAAAACAAAGGGATGGGGATGAACATGACTTCTATGCACAATTCAATGGCATAGAAAACCTCCCATTTGTGGTTTTGGCCTATCGGAATAACAAGCCAGTAGGTTGTCGTGCTATAAAGGAATACAATGCCGACATCATGGAAATAAAAAGAATGTATGTTGCACCAAGCGAACGGGGAAAGGGAATCGCGTCAATGATTTTAAAAGAGTTGGAGAAATGGGCAGCGGAGAAGAATTGCCATTCCTGTATATTGGAAACAGGACTTAGACAGCCAGAGGCCATTTCCCTCTATAAAAAAAATGGTTATCTCTCTATTCCCAATTACGGCCAATACAAGAATATGGACAACAGTGTCTGTTTTATTAAAGAACTATGACATTATTTAGAAAAACACTACCTTACCAATCGTCAAAAAAAAAATCAATTATTTATCCTAATTCAGACATAATGTACAAAGCCTTATACCTGCCTATTCTTTTTCTATTATTCACTTTAAGCACATGGGGCCAAGCCCACCAACGGGAATATTACCAACTTAAAACCTATCTTTTGGACACCGAGGAACAGGAAAAAAGTACGGACAAATATCTAAGTGAATCCTTATTACCTGCACTTAAAAAACTGAATATAAAGCACGTAGGTGTTTTAAAACCAAGAACCATAGACTCCTTAAATCCAAGAAGTATTAAGGTCTTGATCCCTATGAAAGGCATTGCCGATTTGGAAACATTGGATGCAAAACTGCAAAAGGACAAAGTTTATATGACATCTGCCAAGGATTTCTTGGATGCACCCTATAAGAATCCTCCCTTTAGTAGGGTTGAATCAGTCCTTTTAAAGGCTTTTGTTGATATGCCTAGAATGAAGCCTTCACCTCTTACTGGACCTCGTAAAGACCGTGTATACGAATTAAGAAGCTATGAGTCTGCCACTCCGGCGAAATACATTAACAAGGTAGACATGTTCAACAAAGGCGGGGAAGTATCGCTATTTGATGCATTAGGCTTTAATGCCGTTTTCTACGGAGAAGTATTGTCAGGTGCTACTATGCCCAACCTCATGTATATGACCACATTTGAAAATCAGGCCAGTAGGGATGCCCATTGGAAATCATTTTCCGATTCCCCAGTATGGAATAAAATAAAAACAGAACCCAATTATCAAAATAATGTTTCCAAAAACGTTACCCGTTTCTTTTACCCTACGGAATATTCCGATTATTAAGCATAACCCCACTGTGTTTCCAATTACCCTAAATGTAAGACCATGTTAGGGATAATAAATTTATAAGGCAAAATAGGCCGTGAAACTAATTCACGGCCTATTTTGTTTTATATAACGTCTAAGCCTTTCTACCAAAACTGCTATTACAATTATTTTTGGGCTAAAAAATATTCCACCAATTCTCGTTGCTCCTCCTCCAAGTTTTTGTTAGGAAATGTTTTCCCTGCCATTCTATACCAATAACCCGCATTAAATTTATCTCCTTCTTTCCTGTGCAAATAAGCATGGATCCAGCTTCCATTGTTATCATGCATGTCCTGGGCAATATTATGGGATGCCTCCCAATCCCCCTTAACATCGAACCACATGGCACTCAAAGCCTCGGACCAGGATGCTGATGGCGACTGTTGGATCAGGGTTTCTTCAAATTCCTTATAACTTTTCGGAGTGGACATTATTCTTATTTTAATTTTACAAACTAGGCTACCGTATTGGATAGGGTCCCAATTGAATCAACAGTAATATCAATAACGTCTCCATGATCAAGTGTAAAGGAATCCGGTGGCACCACCCCGGTCCCCGTCATTAATAGACTACCATAAGGAAAAGACATTTCACGGTACAGGTAGCTAACTAGATCGGTAAGTTTTCTTTTCATTTGGCCCACCTCTGTCTCACCCTCGAAAACAGTATTGCCTTTACGAACAATTTGAATTTTAATCTTGGTATCCATAGCGATGGGTTCCTTGGTAAGCCAAATACAAGGTCCTACAGCCGCTGCTCCATCATAACTTTTGGCTTGCGGGAGGTATAAGGGATTCTCCCCCTCAATATCCCTAGAACTCATATCATTACCAATGGTATACCCTATTATTTTTGCATTAGGCGTTATTACCAATGTCAATTCCGGCTCAGGGACATTCCATTTAGAATCCTTTCTGATCCTAACATCCTGTTTATGCCCCACAGCTCGGCTAGCAGTACTTTTAAAAAACAATTCCGGCCTTTCTGCACTATACACCCGGTCATAAAAATCGCCTCCACCCGCATCTTTGGATTCTTCAATACGTGCCTCCCTACTGCTGTAATAAGTTACCCCAGAGGCCCAAATTTCTTGGCGCCCTACAGGAGGCAATATACTTCCATTCAACAAAGAAGCGCTGTTTCCTATAGGATCTAGTTTTGAAATTATGTCCAGGGTACTGGCGTAAATGTCATCATCCGTAATAAACGAATCCCAGTCCGTCTCCATTAGATAAAATTTACTGTCTTTTTCAATTAAAATACCCTGGTTGGTCTTAAAAACTTTCATTCTTTTTAAATTATATTAATAAACTGATAATGGTTAAAACTATCATTGCTGAAAAGCCCAAAATGGCAGATCCCAAACTATGTGTCCTATAACCCTGATTTACCTTCATATCACTTAATTGGGTTACTACCCAAAAAAAGCTATCGTTGGCATGGGACACCACGGATGCACCTGCACCGATGGCTATTACCGCCAAAGCCTTTGAAACCTCGGTATCAAAACCCATTGCAGGCATTAAAGGGGCAATAATAGACGCAGTCGTAATAATGGCCACGGTAGAGGAGCCTTGGGCTGTCTTAATGCCCGCGGCAATAAGGAATGGAAGCCATATCCCTAAATTTCCATTCGTGACATTGGATTCCAACAAGGAACTTATGTCCGAAGTCTGCAATACTTTCCCAAAGGCGCCACCAGCACCGGTGATTAAAATAATTATAGCCGCCGAAGTCAGCGCTTCCCCAATCCAACCCGTAGTACCCAACATTTCCTTATCCAATTTTTTGGGTAATGTGAAGGATAAAACCATACCTATCAATAAAGCCACCACAGGATTACCGACAAAACCAATAGCCAATTTAAAAGTCCCCTCTCCAAAAGGCAGGGTCGGGTATTCAGCAAAGGACCTCAACACAATTAGTAATATTGGGATTACAATAGGAATAAAGGATTTAAAGACAGATGGAGCATTTTCTAGTTGGGTATTGATCTGTTCCTCGGTTATCTTGGGAGCGGGATCAATAAATATCTTGGAACCTATTTTTTTCGCAAATAATATACAAACTAACAATGCCGGTATGCTGGTCATTAACCCAAAAAGGATCACCTGCCCCAAATCGGCACCTATAATTCCTGCCGCCGCAATGGGCCCGGGAGTTGGCGGCACCATTGTGTGCGATGCCAATAGTCCCAAGGACAAAGCCACTGTAGTTCCTGCCAAGGATAATTTCGCTTTTTTGGTCAACGCTCTATTTAACGGGGAAACAATAATAAATCCGCTATCTGCAAAGACGGGAATGGATACAAAATAACCTATAAAGCCCATGGCCATATGTACGCGCTTGGGACCTATAATGCGTAAAACAAGGTTGGCCAAAGCATAGGCCCCGCCCGACTTTTCCAGAAAAGTGCCTATGATCAGTCCGGCGATAATTATGATGCCAATCCCACCTATGGTAGCACCAAATCCATCGTTAATGGTTTTAATGAGTTGATCCAAGGGCAGTCCGGAAAAAATTCCAAATATCAAACTAGCGGCCAATAATGCCAAAAATGGATGCAGCTTAAAACGGGTGGAAGCCACAATAATGAAAACAATACAGATTAGCAGTAAAAGGATGGTATACATAATTATTATTTAGTGTAGTACTTTTTAAACTTCATAACCTCCCTAAACTATCTGTAACAAACATTGATTATCATCATTCTTCATAGCAGGCAAAATTATAGCATGCCCATAAAATCGGTCTCCGAGATAATGGGCACTCCCAGGCTTTCGGCCTTGGTCCTTTTGCTAGGCCCCATCTTATCGCCCGCCACAAGATAAGAAGTTTTTGAAGAAATACTAGACCCCACTTTTCCGCCGTTATCTTCAATCAATTTTTTAAGTTCATCCCTACTAAGGTTTTCAAAAACACCTGACACCACTAAGGTCTGTCCTTTAAACAAGTCGGTCTGATTTAGTAGTTTATCTGCCGACACTTCAAATTGTACACCGTATTCCCTTAATCTAGCAATAATATCGGTATTAATGCTGTTCTGAAAAAATGAGACCACACTTTCAGCAATACGTTGGCCAATCTCGTCTACACCTATCAATTCCTCCTCTGTAGCGATCATCAGGGCATCTATATTTTTATAGGCCTTTGCCAGTTTCTTGGCAACGGTTTCACCTACGAACCTGATTCCTAAGGCAAACAACACCCTCTCGAAAGGAATTTTGACCGATTCAGCAACCCCCTTTACCAAATTTTCGGCCGACTTTTCAGCCATGCGTTCCAAGGGTATAATTTGTTCCTTGGTAAGTAAATATAGGTCCGCATAATTTTTAATTAATCCTTCCTTAAAAAGAAGCTCAACAGTTTCTCCTCCCAGACCTTCTATGTCCATTGCCTTGCGGGAAATATAATGCTGAATACGGCCAGTAATCTGTGGAGGACAACCATATTCATTGGGGCAATAGTGCTTGGCATCTCCCTCGGTACGATCCAAAAGGGTATTGCACTCTGGGCAATGATCTATGTAGTTGGTGGGCATAGAATCCGAAAGTCTTTTACTAAAATCGACCCCAACGATTTTTGGAATTATCTCCCCTCCTTTTTCTACAAAAACGGTATCCCCCACCCTAATGTCGAGCTTTTCTATTTGGTCGGCATTATGAAGGGAAGCCCTTTTTACGGTAGTACCTGCCAAAAGTACGGGCTCCAAATTAGCCACTGGGGTTATGGCTCCTGTCCGCCCCACCTGGTATGTAATCTCATTTAATCTGGTAGAAACCTGCTCTGCCTTAAACTTATAGGCCATTGCCCAACGTGGAGATTTGGAGGTATACCCCAATTCTTCCTGGTGTTGTATGCTATTCACTTTAATGACCACCCCGTCGGTCTCATAAGGCAATTCATGTCTATGCTTATCCCAATATTCCACAAATTCCAGAACGTCATCCGTGGTCTTGCATAATTTAGCCGCCTTAGGCACCTTAAATCCCCAGTTTCTTGCTTTTTCCAACATTTGAAATTGAGATTCTAAGCCTAAATTTATTCCAACCATACCGTACAACAAACAATCTAGGGGACGTTCTGCAACAAGGGCACTATCCTGCAATTTCAAACTACCTGAGGCCGTATTACGAGGGTTCATATAAGGGTCCTCGCCATTCTCGATCCTTTCCTGGTTCATCTTTGCAAACCCCTCAAAAGGCAATACGATCTCCCCGCGAATATCAAATTTAGGTGGATAATCCCCTTTCAATTGAAGGGGTACCGACCTAATCGTCTTAATGTTATTGGTAACATCATCGCCCTGAAACCCGTCTCCACGGGTCAGTCCACGTACCAACCTGCCATCTTGATAGGTTAAACTTATGGAAGCCCCATCGTATTTTAGTTCACAGGTAAATTCTACAGGTGCATCACCTAATATTTTTTGAATTCGTTTTTCCCAATCCTCCAGGTCCTCTTTGGAATAGGAATTGTCCAGGGAATACATGCGGTGTTCATGAACCAATGTTTCAAAATTCTTGGTGATGGCCCCACCTACCCTTAATGTTGGGGAACTAGCATCATAAAATTCAGGATGTTTTTCTTCCAACGCCTGCAGTTCCTTTAGTTTCATATCAAACTCATAATCTGAAATAGCGGCATTGTCCAGCACATAATAATTATAATTATGTTCCCTAAGCTCAGTTCTAAGGCTTTCTATCTTCTGTTTAATTTCCATTTAAAGCTGTTCCTTTTTAATCCATTTTGGCAACGGCAAGGGTTGATAGTTTTTCATTTTATTCAAAAGTCCGTCAACAGAATTATCTACTAGCAATATATCGTAATATTCCTGTTTTAAGAACCCCTTACTTACCATAGTACGTAACATAGCAAGCAATTCATCATAAAACCCGTTGACATTCAAAAGTCCAATTGGTTTTTGATGGAGGCCTAATTGTGCCCAGGTAATCATCTCGAATAATTCCTCCATGGTACCATATCCCCCAGGAAGCGTAATAATTCCATCGGAAAGGTCGTGCATCCTTAATTTACGTTGATGCATGTTTTCGGTAACTATAAGCTGTGTAAGTCCATCATGGAATACTTCCTTCATTTTTAAAAAATCTGGGATAACGCCAATAACTTTTCCATTATTTTCTAGGGCACCTTGCGCCAATTTACCCATAATGCCTATTTTGGCGGCACCATATACTAAGGTAATTCCTCCTTTGGCCAAGCTCGCCCCAAGCTTATAGGCGCCTTTTATTATTTCAGGATCATTGCCCTCACTACTTCCACAAAACACAACTATCCTTTTCATTTCATATATATCTTACCTATTAAAAAAAGTAGGTGATTATTTAATTATAATTCCCCTTACAAATAGCCCCCATACTACCGTATCCATTCGCTATATTTAAAAGATTACAAATTAATCATCCCTCTTAACATTCTATCGTTCCCGAACATGTCCTTTCTGAGTTCAATTTCCGAAAAATTTTCATTTTCCAAAAGCTGTTTTGTCTCATTACCCAAAAATTGGTTTATCTCAAAGAACAAAACACCATTGGCCTTTAAATGATCAACGGCAAATTGGACAATTTTTTTATAAAAAATTAAAGGGTTTTCATCTGAAACAAAAAGTGCCGATCCAGGTTCGTAATCCAATACATTATTTTTCATTTCTACTTTTTCCAATTCCCTGACATAGGGAGGGTTAGATACAATTACATCGAATTTTTCTTTAAAATCCAATTTAGCCAGTATATCCGCCTCAATAAACTCGACGATGACATTATTTTCCTTTGCATTCTGTCTTGCCATTCCAATGGCTTTTTTTGAAATATCTATGGCAGCTACTGTAGCGTTTGGCAGGTTTTTAGCAAGGGAAATGGCAATACACCCACTTCCTGTACCAATATCCAATATTTTAATCTCGTTGCCGCTACCTAACTTTTGTACATGGTCTAGAATCCAATACACCAATTCTTCGGTTTCCGGCCTTGGAATCAAGACATTTTCGTCTACATAAAAATCGAGGTCACAAAAATGGGATTTCCCTAAAATATGTTGAATGGGACGCTCCTCTTTTAATTGGCTCAAAGCACTAAACAAAGGTTCCTCCTTTGCTTTGGGCACTACCAGATTAGGTTCCATGACCAAAACAAATTTCTCCAATCCCATATAATGATCAATGACCATATAAAAAAAACTATCTACTTCTTCTTTTGGAAAAAGGGAATCTAGTTCTAAATGATAAATATTTTTAATCTCCTTTAATAACATGCTTAAAGTTTAGCCAACAGTTAATTCCCCTTTTATCTTGCATTGTGCTTTTCTATAAACTTTTAGCATCCAAACAGGGCATGAATAATGGCCGGTATTACCCATAGGCCCATTAATATATTGAAACCCGGTTTTTAAATATAATTTTTGGGCATCCTCCATATAGGGCATGGTTTCCAAATAACATTGCTCATAACCATATTCAATCGCCCTATTTAGACAAACATTAATCATCTTAAGGCCTAACCCCCTGCCCCTAGCTTCTTCTAAAAAATACATTTTTTGCAATTCACATACATTCCCTTCATAATTTTCCAATTGGGCAATTCCTGCACATCCTAGGATATGACCATTTTCTTCGACCACAAAATAATCGGCCCTTGAAACATTATAATTATCATACATCCGCTCCAAAGCTTTATCGGCATAGGCAGTACCCACTTTAGGCACTCCCAAATCTTCCAATACTTTCCTTATCACCCTTGCAACCTCCTCATTATCATTGGGCTGAATTTCCCTTATAATAGTGACTAACATTTGTTTATCAATAATATACCTATATTGTTCTATTTTTACGAAGTGAAGATACACGAAAAATATATTTCAAGATGCATACAACTGGCCAAAAATGGACTGGGAACAACCTTCCCCAATCCAATGGTGGGCAGTGTAATTGTCCTAGACGACAAAATTATTGGGGAGGGCTACACTAGTCCTTATGGTGGTCCCCATGCCGAAGTCAATGCCATAAATTCAGTAAAAGATTTAGCGCTTTTAAAAGACGCTACTATATACGTAACCCTTGAACCATGTTCCCATCAAGGAAAAACTCCACCCTGTGCAGACCTTATCATAAAACATGGAATACCTCATGTGGTTATTGGTCTTTTGGATCCACATGAAAAAGTAGCGGGTAAAGGCATTGAAAAACTAAGGGCTTCGGGCTGCCAAGTTACGGTTGGTATTCTAGAAAAAGAGTGCTGGGAACACCATAGGAGATTTTTGACCTATCATACCCAAAAAAGACCATACATAATTTTAAAATGGGCAGAAACAGCCGATGGATTTATAGCGCCGAACCAAGAAAAAAGAAATAGCCATCTTGAGCCTTTTTGGATTACCAACCAGTACTCCCAGCAATTGGTCCACCAATGGCGAAGTCAGGAACAGGCCATTTTAGTGGGCACCAACACTGTATTGGCCGATAACCCCAAACTAAATGTGCGTCATTGGAAAGGTAAGGATCCCATTAGAATTGTTTTGGACAGGGAATTAAAAATAAATAGCAAATACCATGTATTGGACGGTAGCGTAAAAACCATCATCCTCAGCGGCCATGATCATAAAAAGTCCGAGGGCGAAATTTTATATGAGGAAATTGATTTTAGAAATAATATAGCTCCTCAAATTTGCACCATTCTCTATAAACATAACATATTGAGTGTCATTATTGAAGGAGGGGCCAAAACACTTCAGAGCTTTATAGATACGGAACTATGGGATGAAGCCAGGGTATTTAAAGGCAAAACTACATTTGGGGAAGGTCTAAGAGCTCCAGTAATCCATGGTATTACCACTTGTGAAAAGCAAATAGAATCAGATACACTAACACTCATTAAACATGATTAAAAACATCATATTCGATTTTGGTGATATATTTATCAACTTAGACAAACAGGTAGTTTTTAAAGCATTGGAAAATAAAAATATCCAAGAATTTCTACCTAAATATCATTCCATAAATGAGGAATTTGAAGTTGGCAAGATCGACCCTCAGGAATTTGTAGACTTATTGCAACCAGATTTTCCCCACCTCACATCCAAATCGATCATCGATATTTGGAATTCCATGTTGTTGGATTTTCCTGAATATCGTCTCAACTTTTTAGAAAACCTGGATAAAGAAAAAAAATATAGACTATTCCTTTTAAGCAATACCAATGCCTTGCACATCCCCCATGTGAGTCAGATTATGGGCGCGGAAAATTATAGGCGTTTTAAACATTCGTTTGAACAATTTTATTTGTCGCATGAAATTCAATTGCGGAAACCCAATGCGGAAATATTTCAATATGTGCTCGATCAAAATAACCTGGTGCCAGAGGATACCCTTTTTATAGACGACACCAAAGAAAATACGGATGCTGCCAAAAAACTAGGGATAAAAACTTGGAACCTACAGGTAGGCGTGGAAGATGTTATACAATTAAAGGATAAACTTTAACATGTTGGACCTAGGTTTAAGTGTACTGTTTTCCAGTTCCATTTTTGTTGTTTTTAAATTGTTTGATACTTATAAGGTTGAAACCCTATATGCCATCATAATTAATTATGTTGTTGCCTCATCAGTAGGATTACTTTTGTACGAAAAAAATATTGTTCTCTTGGAAATCCCTACAAAACCGTGGTTTCTGGGCACTATGGTTTTGGGTATTTTGTTTATCCTCGTATTTAATCTTATGGCCGCTACCTCCCAGAAAAATGGGGTATCCGTTGCATCGGTAGCCACTAAGATGTCGCTCGTAATTCCAGTTATCTTTGGTTTGCTGGTATATGATGAAAAACTAGGATCATTAAAATCCTTAGGTATTCTCTTGGCCCTTGCCGCCGTCTATTTCGCTTCTGTAAAGAAAAGGGATATTTTGATAAAGAAAAGCGTCCTGGTACTTCCCGCCCTGGTTTTTATTGGTTCTGGCGTCATAGACACCAGCATTAAATATTTGGAGGAAACACTAGTTCCTAAAGAGGAGTTTTCCCTGTTTTCCGCAGTAGTTTTTGGTTCTGCAGCGGTAACCGGCATTATTTTTATCGCTATCAAATCCTTTAAAAAAAGGTCTACACCAAGTATTACAACTGTACTTGGCGGGATCGGGCTTGGCATTCTAAATTATTTTTCAATATATTACCTCTTGCGTGCACTACAGCACGAAGACCTTAACAGTGCTTCTGTGTTTACAATAAATAATGTAGCCATTGTTATGTTCTCCACCCTTTTGGCGGTTATACTCTTCAAGGAGCGTATCAGCACCAAAAATTGGATGGGTATTTCACTAGCGATTATCAGTATTATCCTAGTCGCTTTTTTTTAATGGTACAATATGGAGTCTGACACGTACAAAACTTTGGAATCACCCTCAAAGGAGGTTTTATTCAAAGAACGCAAAAGCAAGTTTTTCGGATATGCTTTCCCAATAAGGAACGAGGAAGAGGTAAAGCCCCTAATTGAGGAAATAAGAAAACACCACCACACGGCCAACCATGTTTGCTATGCCTGGCAATTGGGGTTTATGGATGTCAACTATAGGGCAAATGATGACGGCGAACCCAACAATTCCGCCGGAATGCCAATTTATGGGCAAATACAGTCATTTGAAGTTACAAATATCCTTGTGGCAGTGGCGCGTATTTTTGGCGGCACCAAACTAGGGGTCGGAGGACTGATATCCGCCTACAGAACAGCAGCACAAATGGCGCTTGATGCTGCTGAAATAATTGAAAAGACACTGCAGCAAAGATATCTGCTTAGGTTTGACTATTCGGACATGGACAAGGTAATGCGAACCATTAAGCAATATCAAATGGAAATAATCGGCCAAAAAATGGAAATGGACTGCGTTATTGAAATATCCGTTAGAAGAAATGACGCCGATCTTACGGAAAATATTTTTGAGTCTCTGTATCCTGTAAAAATAGAAAAACTAGATCTCTAGGTTATCCAGTATATAGCTTGGACATTTTATGGGCCTATTTGTCTTCTTATCTATAAAAGCCAAAACTGTATTAGCTTCAATCAACAATTCCTTGGCCTCATTACGAATCTCATAGTCAAATTCTATTCTAACCATCGGTCTCTTTCGAATAAAAGTCTTTACCGTTAAAAGATCATCGTAAACCGCAGATTTTTTATATACAATGTTTAAGGAAATTACAGGCAACATTATTCCGTTTTCTTCCATCGTTTTGTAGGAAATGCCCATAGACCTTAGCCATTCTACCCGTCCCATCTCCAGATATTGCGGGTAATTCCCATGATAAACTACACCCATTTGATCCGTTTCGCCATATCTAACCCTAAAAGAAAATTCATTATAATCCATGTTATTCCGTGTAAAACCTTTATATTTAAAAGTGTGAAAATATTGTGGTACAACATGAGAAAAAAAAATAGAAAATTCAACCACTTTGGATTTTTTTTTTAGAATAATTGTTCACATATTTGCCCACTTGATAATGTCACTTAACCTGACTTCATATCATCAGTAATTTACACTAACCAAAAAAAAGAAAACATTAAAAATGAGTGTTACTGCAACGTCCGTATGGAACCATTGTTTGGGCTTTATTAAAGACAATATCCAACCGCAGGCATTCAAAACTTGGTTCGAGCCAATAAAACCTGTTAAACTTTCCGATAATGCCTTGAGCATTCAAGTTCCCAGTAAATTCTTTTATGAATGGCTTGAGGAACACTACGTTAAACTTTTAAAAGTTGCGCTCACTAAAGAATTGGGTGAGACGGCCAAATTGGTGTACATCATTAAAATGGAAAACACTTATGGCAACCGTGAACCTTTTACCGAAAAAATACCGAGTTCCAATAGGTCTCACGTAGAGCCCCAAGAATTGGACGTCGCCATAAAATCCAAAAATCCGGAATTAAAGAATCCTTTTGTAATTCCAGGAATTAGAAACATAAAAATTGAATCTCAATTAAATCCCAATTACAATTTCGACAATTTCCTTGAGGGTGATGCTAACAGATTGGCCAGATCTGCCGGTATGGCGGTTGCCAACAAACCAGGCGGAACATCCTTTAATCCCTTATTGATTTTTGGTGGTGTTGGTTTGGGAAAAACACATTTGGCACATGCCATAGGTGTAGAGATCAAAGATAAATACCCGGAAAGGACGGTCTTATACATTTCGGCTGAAAAATTCACACAACAATACATAGAATCCGTAAAGAAAAACACTAGGAACGATTTCATCCATTTCTACCAGTTAATTGATGTGCTTATCATTGATGACGTACAGTTCTTATCTGGAAAGTCAGGGACCCAGGATGTTTTCTTCCACATTTTCAATCATTTGCACCAAAATGGCAAACAGGTAATCCTAACTTCGGACAAAGCTCCTGTAGATATGCAGGACATCGAACAGCGTTTGCTGTCCCGTTTTAAATGGGGATTATCCGCAGAGCTTCAAACACCCGACTACGAAACAAGGATATCGATCTTAAAAAACAAACTGTATCGCGATGGCGTAGAAATGCCGGAAGATATAATAGAGTACGTTGCCAAACACATAAAAACCAATATTCGAGAGCTGGAAGGGGCCATAATTTCCTTAATTGCCCAATCCTCCTTCAACAAAAAAGAAGTTACTCTTGAATTGGCACAATTGGTAGTAGAGAAATTTGTAAAGAATACCAAAAGGGAAGTATCCATTGATTATATCCAAAAAGTAGTTTCTGACTATTTCGAAATGGATGTAGCCACTTTACAGTCCAAAACCAGAAAAAGACATATTGTACAAGCCAGACAATTGGCCATGTTCTTTGCCAAAAAATTCACTAAAGCCTCCCTGGCAAGCATCGGATCCCAAATAGGAAAAAGAGACCATGCTACAGTTCTGCACGCTTGCAAAACCGTGGACAACCTTGCAGAAACCGATAAACAATTCCGAAAATATATAGACGATTTAACAAAGAAGTTTTCCTAATATTGACATTAGCATGAGAACCAAAGTCCTTATGGTGTGCTTAGGAAATATCTGCAGGTCACCTTTGGCCGAAGGTATTCTAAAAAGCAAACTGGATGGGGACAAATTCTTTGTGGATTCAGCAGGTACCGCCAGTTATCATATTGGAAAAAAACCTGATATTCGCTCTATTTCAATAGCTAAAAGATATGGGATCGATATTAGCCAACAGCGATGTAGGCAATTCACTCACAAAGATTTTAGCGATTTTGACCACATTTTTGCTATGGACAATAGTAATTATGAAAACATAATTTCTCTCGCCAAAAGTAAGGACGAAAAAGCAAAAGTGAATTTATTGCTTCAGAAATCAAATTCGATCAACAAGGAAGTCCCAGATCCATATTACGGAGGGGACGATGGTTTTGATGAAATATTTCGTTTAATAGATTCGGCATGCAACATTATTGCCCCAGACTTAATGCACAAATAATTTTACACCTATGAACCAAACAATGGGCAATATTGGAAAACTGTATTTAATCCCAACCACCTTGGGCGATAATGAACCCTTAGAGGTGCTGCCAATATCCATTAAAAGGACTATTGAACAAATTGATCACTACATAGTAGAGAATGAAAAAACTGCTAGGCACTTTATAAAAAAGATAAGTTCTAAAAAATCCCAACCCAATTTACACATTAACCTACTCAACAAATTTACCGAGCCAGAAATACTTCCTTCTTTTTTAGACCCATGTTTTGAGGGATATAATGTAGGAATACTATCAGAAGCAGGTTGTCCCGGAATAGCGGATCCAGGAGCGGACATTGTGAGTATTGCGCATCAAAAAGGAATACAGGTAGTGCCATTGGTGGGCCCCTCCTCTATTCTATTGGCCCTTATGGCCAGCGGCTTAAATGGTCAAAGTTTTGCTTTCAATGGTTATTTACCTATTGAATCCAGTGAAAGAAAAAAGAGTATCAAGAAGTTGGAAAAATTGTCCAGAGATTACGATCAATCACAAATTTTCATTGAAACGCCCTATAGAAACGATAAACTTCTTGCCGAATTAATAAGAACACTTGCGCCACAAACCTTAGTTTGCATTGCCTGTGACATTACTTTACCCACAGAATATATCGCCACAAAAAAAGTGTCGGATTGGCAAGGAACATCTGTTGACCTTCACAAGAGGCCCACTATTTTTATTATCCACGCATAAAAAAACCCCAACAATCTTGTTAGGGTCCTTCCATTTTCATAATTATAAACTCTTTATATCCTTGGATTTCTTTTCGGTGTTACATGGGAAATATCATAACCTGAGAATTTTTTGATATAATATGAAACCGATGACCCAAAGTCGTCATCCACATTTAATGCCCCAGAGGACCTTAGGTACTTCTTTACATTCCCCGCTCCCGCCAAATGGGCAGCAGCCAGAATTCCCGATTCCGTAATCTCCTGGCCATTAATTACCAAGCCAACAAAACGCTTAATATCCCTTCTCAAAATCCACTTATTCCTAGAAAGATTGGTATGAAATACCCTTTCCTGTAAAATTGGATCATTTAGAAATAATGTAGCGTTGTAAACACCCAGAAGTTCCAGGGTACCAATACCAAATTGATACTTTCCTAAATAACCTAAAGCGTTGGTAGTAAAATAATTTCCTTGAGATTCCTTAAAGGCTAATGCCTCTTTAAACCCATTGTAGGATGTTCCTAAAAAGGGTGGCGCAGCCATAGTTGTTTTTAAAATAGTTTTGTGTTTGGGATACAAAACTTCGGTAGGTCCGTTTACTCTAAAAGCCTCGGGAATCACCATTTTAACTGGTTTAAACCCATAACTAATAAGAATAAAAATCATGATAACGGGGAACAAATAACTTGTCCACTTTCTCATATATTTGTTTTCTTAAGACTTACAACAAAAAAGCGTTTGCTTAAATTTCACTTGACAAAGATATGCCCGATTTTTAAAAACCGACCTATTTTAACGCAACTTTGTACAAAATGTTATAAATATTGGATGAATGACAACTATATAAGGACCATTGGTTCACCTGATAATCTTTTGACTATTGATCCATCGGACATACTGCTCTTTATTGCGGTTATGTTGCGCCAATGTCTTTGCAAACTTGTGATAACCAAAGTTTTCCACATTTGCGACAAAGTAATAATACTCATGCCTTTCAGAATTTAAAACGGCATCTATAGCCGTAATGTCGGGCATGGCAATGGGACCAGGAGGCAATCCGGCTACCTTATAGGTATTATAAGGTGAGTCCAATTCCAAATCTTTGTACAGTACCCTTTTTATAATGGTATCAAAATTACCTGAGTGTCGTTTTATGGCATAAATAACGGTAGGATCCGCCTGAAGCTTCATTCCTGTTCTCAACCGGTTAAGATATACTCCTGCTACCCTAGGCCTTTCATCTACCTTTGCGGTCTCTTTATGTACTATGGAAGCCAAAGTAATGACTTCTGAAGAGGTTAATCCCAAAGATTTTGCCTTTTCTTGGCGTTTATCGTTCCAAAACCTAGCATATTCCTTTAACATCCTTTCCCTAAATCCTTCAGCCGAAGTATTCCAAAAAAACTCATAACTATTCGGAATGTACATCGCCAAGGCAGTCTTATCATTGAACCCGTTGTTCCTTAAAAAATCTTGATCAATAAAGTTACTCAGCAAAGTGATACTGTCCGCTTCAATCTGCAGCGATATTCTTCCTGCCAAATCTGCCAAGGTTTCCTGGTTGTTAAAAGCAACCTTAACAGGAATATTGCCACTTCTCAAGGAATTTACGATATCATTATTGTTCATCCCTTTTTTTATGGCATATTTTCCTGCTTTTACATTATCGCTATAACCCTTTTTATCGGCGGCCGACCCAAATGTTTTCAAATCCTTCAATAGCGGCTCCATAATTTCCTCTACTTGTTCAAAGTTTGAATCTGAAGGGATATGGACGTAAGCTACCTCATTGTCAAATTGAGTATTTGATATAAAAAAGGCGCTGTAAACCATATAGGCAAAAACACCGCCAACCAACATTCCCGCAATAACAATAACCAGTAAAATTTTCTTTATAGACATTAGTTATTTATCTTTTGAAACAATATTTCATTTTTAAAAGTACCGTTGGTATAGATCCAATCTTTTTTTACACCTACTTTTTCGAACCCCAGTTTAGAAAACAAATGTATACTGTTGGCATTATCCTCCAATACATTTGCATAAATCTGTCTCATGCCCAAAACCGAAAAAGTATATTTGGTAAGAATCCCAATCGCTTCAGCGCCCACGCCTTTGTTTCTGTCAACCTTGCTGCTCACTATAATTCCCATTCCCACCCTTAAATTCTTGGGGTCAAAATCAAATAAATCTATTAAACCAACTACGGTCCCTTTCATATTGCAGATGCATAACCGCAATTGCTTTACCTCATAAATGTCTTTATAGGCATTTTCTAAATATAGATTTAATACATGTTTAGAATAAGGTGCTGTGGTACCACTTATTTCCCATATTTCAGGATCGTTTTCCAGTTTATATAGAAAATCCAAATCTTCTGGCTCCAAGCCCCTTAAATATATATGCTCCCCTTTAAGACTCAACATTTATCCCTCCTTTAAAAACAAGTTGTGCAGGGCCGGTAAGCCAAATCTGGTTATATCCATTTTCTTTGCTTTTGAAATTCACTTCGAGCGTACCACCGGGTGTAACTATTTTTACACTATTGCTGTTGGTTTTACCCGAATGGTGCATGGCCAGGGCCACAGCGGTAACTCCAGTTCCACAGGATAGTGTCTCATCTTCAACTCCACGTTCATAGGTCCTCACATTAAAGGTATCCTCTCCTGCTTGATCCACAAAGTTAATATTACTTCCCTGCTCACCATATACCCCGTAGCGAAGCTTTTCACCTTCTTTACGAACATTAAAATCCTTAAGACCATCTACCAACTGCACGTGGTGGGGAGAACCCGTATTTAAAAACAAAGAATTGGCTTTAACCTTTATTTCTTTTACCTCCTGCATTTCCAAACTAACAATACCATTTTCTATAGTAGCATTATGAAGTCCGTCTACAGCCATAAATGAGGTGTTTTTATCTACGATACCCAAATAATTGGCGAAGGCCACAATACACCTGCCCCCGTTGCCACACATGGAACTTTGCCTGCCATCTGAATTATAATAGACCATTTTAAAATCCGTTGTCTTATCATTTTCCAATAAAATAAGTCCATCGCCGCCAATGCCAAATCTTCTATCACATAAAAATGAGACCAATTCAACATTGTCTTTTGGGAAAACCTTCTGGCGATTATCAATGATTACAAAATCATTTCCCGTTCCTTGGTATTTATAAAAATTCAATAGCATATCGTAAATTATAACGCAAAGATATAATTTTATTAAGGTTTTATTATCAGTTAAAAACGCGTTAAACCCGAATTATTGGTATAGAATTATGTTAATTTTACAAGAGCAAATTAAAAAAATGTTTTTATGAAGAGATTTGGAAGTTTATTATTGGTCGCTGTTTTTGCAGGTGCTATTACTTTAGGTGCTTACAAACTTTTTTTAGAGAAACCCAACTATGCAGTAATCCAGGAGGAAAACGGGGCAAAGATGTTTACAACTAGTTACACCGCAACCTCTGCAAAGGGATCTGGCATTAACGAAATTGATTTTACAATAGCGGCACAAAACACTGTGAATGCTGTAGTACACGTTAAAAATGTTTCTGCAAGCAAAGGCCCATCCAGTATAATGGAGTATTTTTACGGTTACAGCGGCAGTCAAACACCTCAGGTAGGAACTGGTTCTGGAGTAATTATCTCACAGGACGGTTATATTGTTACTAACAACCACGTAATTGCCAATGCCGATCAATTGCAGGTTACATTAAATAATAACAAAACGTATGACGCTGAGCTAATCGGCACAGACCCTAATTCGGATATTGCCCTTATAAAGATTGCGGTTGACAGGCAATTACCTTATCTGGCATTTGGAGATTCGGACAACACCAAGGTGGGAGAATGGGTGTTGGCTGTCGGGAATCCCTTTAATTTAACCTCCACGGTTACAGCTGGAATCGTTAGTGCCAAAGCTAGGGCATTGGCCAGTCTGGATCAGTCATTTATACAAACAGATGCAGCTGTTAATCCTGGGAATAGCGGTGGGGCTTTGGTAAACACCAATGGTGACCTCATAGGAATCAACACCGCAATTACCTCACAAACCGGCTCCTATGTAGGGTATTCCTTTGCAGTACCAAGTAATATTGCAAAAAAAGTGGTAGAGGACATCATGGAATACGGCAATGTACAGAAAGGCATTCTAGGCATCAATACCGTCCCCATGAACAGTCCGTATGCCGTTGAAAATGGCATAAACGAAATTGATGGGGTTTATATCGCTGGTGTCGAGGAAGATTCCGGTGCATTTGATGCCGATTTAAAAGAAGGCGATATTATAAAAAACATCGACAATGTTGAAATTCACAAATTCGCGGACCTAATAGGCTATATATCTTCCAAAAGACCAGGAGATGAGCTTTTGGTTACCGTATTGCGTAACGAAGAGCGCATGGATTTCCCCGTAATGCTTAAAGAAAGACAAACCATCATAATTCCTGTTTTGGGTTTTGAGGTCAAAAACTTGACCGAGGATGAGAAAAAGAGCTTTAAGACCAAGAAAGGGGTTAAGATTATTGGTGTCCCTGAAACATATAGAAATTATGGATTTGAAGGAAAGGTTTTACTTTCCTTTGGGGATGATGAAATAAATAATATTCAGGATGCCAAAAGCAAATTTGGTAAAATTTCTAGATATGATAGAGCAAGTATTACCATGTTGAATAAAAAAGGAGAAAAAGAACGCCTAATAATACAATAAAAACGAAGATATAGACGAGCGCCCCAACCGGGGCGCTTTTTTTATGCATTTATTTTAAAGAAAACGTTTAAAATCTATAATTTTATACAAAACCCATTAAATCCACAAAACCTATGATCACTGCTCAATTACATGAAAAAGAATTAGATTACGAAGCAGTAAGAGAAAGGCAATCACGAAACTGATTAATAGTAAGTAGCATTAAAAACCACAGTTATAAAATATGCACAGGAAGGCAACTGGTGAAACAATTAAAGTACCCCCTCAACATCGAACTGGATTAAACAGGTATAGTTGAAACTTCGGCACCGGCTATTTATGACATCTTGCAAAGTACATTGTAAAAGTCCGCAGTAAAACTTATTATTAATAATTTAATTTGAACATAATAAATTGTAAAATAGTCGGTTATCCTAATTGGTAAATAGTACGTTGTAATCCATTTTTTTTTAATTATGGGAATATTAAAGTATTTTAGCCCTCTCTAAATCATTATTAACAATAAGAATTACATAAATGAAAATATCGAGAATACTCTTTATCGTAATGGCTCTATTGTCATTTAACCTACACTTTGCCCAAGATTCCGAGGAGGAAGATAAACTTTCCTTGGATGAAGGCCCAATTAGTTCCCAATTTGAATACGTCTCCAAAAAATCAGGTAATTATAGAGCCGATGGTATAAGGTATGAGGTTGTAAAAGAATTTAACTTGGGTAAATTGAGACAGAATGTACTGGACTCTATTAATGCCTTTAATAAAAAGGTCAATGAACTCAATGGCACTATTACAGGTCATGTTGAAACAATTGAATCATTGAACAAAAAATTGGCAGAAACCACAAACAACCTTTCTTCTGTTACAGAGGAAAAGGATAGTATGTCGTTTTTAGGAATTCTAGTGGCAAAAAGCACCTACAATTTTATCCTTTGGACTATTATCGCTGGATTATTACTGTTTCTATTATTTTTTATATATAAATTCAGAAATAGCAATATTCTTACCCAAGAAGCTAAATCAACTCTTGCAGAAGTGGAAACCGAATATGAGGACCACCGACGAAGAGCTCTGGAAAGGGAGCAAAAAATTAGCAGGCAGCTCCAAGACGAGATCAATAAACACAAAAAATCCAAATAATATGGTAGGCTCCAAAAATGGAGCCTATTTTTTTTTGGCTTTAACAATGTCAGAAGTGCCCTAAACCATTTGGGTCAGGATTTAAATAGTTTTGTGATGTTTTTCTAATGCTAAGCCAACAACAAAATTTGACTATTAGCTTTTTGGAATTACATGCCATCTTGTAACTTTTCTGATAATCCTATTTGTAATTGGGTCTGTAGAAAATAAATCTTACAATTATTTAAGAGCCTAATCATAACATCCTAAATAACAGGACCAAATTTTAAATATAGAGGATTGCTGCTAATTTCACTACTTTTGAACACGCCTTGAAAAAACATTAATTGTTATTTATTTTACCCATGCGAATAGATATAATTACCGTATTGCCGGAATTACTTAAAAGTCCGTTTGAAGCGTCCATTCTAAAAAGGGCTATTGAAAAAGGCATTGTGGAAGTGCATATGCATAATTTAAGGGATTATACCGATAAAAGCTACAATCAGGTTGATGATTATCAGTTTGGAGGCGGTGCCGGTATGGTCATGATGATCGAGCCCATCGACAAATGTATTTCTGCATTAAAAAGTCAACGCGAATACGATGAAGTTATTTATATGACCCCGGATGGAAAAACTTTGAACCAAAAAATAGCCAATGGGCTGTCTTTGCTAAACAATGTAATTATTCTATGTGGCCACTATAAGGGTGTAGACCAACGGGTCAGAGATCTATTTATAACCAGGGAAATATCTATCGGCGATTATGTATTGTCTGGTGGAGAGTTGGGGGCAGCAGTGCTTTGCGATACCGTTATTAGGTTAATCCCGGGAGTACTGAACAACGAAACCTCGGCCCTTACAGATACATTTCAAGATAACTTGCTTGCCCCACCCGTATATACCAGACCTGCAGAGTATAAGGGATATAAAGTTCCAGATATTTTACTAAGCGGTAACTTTCCTGAGATAGAAACATGGCGGGAAGACGAGGCTTACAAAAGAACAGAACAGCTACGTCCCGACTTGCTAAGTGAATAGTCCCGTTATATAATCTAATAGCTTGTTCAAACGGACGTCAATGTAAATGCTTAAAATTCCACATACACTAATAAATGGTCGAATAGCCAAACCGAACATTTTTAGTGGATATTTACGATAAAAAGTTCATAATCACTTGTAAAATATAAATAATTGATTAATTTTGCACTCCATTAAATCAACCTCTGACGATAATCGTGAAAGTTGGCTTGAGCAAACATTAATAAATTACAATGGAAGAGTTATTAAAATTTGTAGAAAACGAATTTGTCCAGAAAAAAGATTTTCCAAAATTTTCAGCTGGAGACACCATTACTGTCTACTACGAAATTAAGGAAGGTGAAAAAACAAGAACACAGTTTTTTAAAGGTGTTGTTATCCAAAGAAGAGGATCAGGGGCAACCGAAACATTTACTATCCGTAAAATGTCCGGAACAGTTGGTGTAGAGCGTATTTTCCCAATTAATATGCCCGCTTTGCAAAAGGTTGAAGTCAATAAAAAAGGTAAAGTCCGTAGATCACGTATATTCTACTTTAGAGGTCTTACCGGTAAAAAAGCAAGAATTAAAGAGGTTCGCTCTTAATAAGTATAGTCAATATAGAAAAAGCACCCTTACTCATTGTAAGGGTGCTTTTTTCATTTATGAACATTTGTTTAAAACTAAAGTTTACAACATGTTGATAATAAATCCTTTACAATGCTTGGTTTTTAAATAAATATTAGCTACTTTTAATATGTGGCTGGTAATTCGTTACACGGATTAATGAATGTCATATAAAGTTTACGTTCTTTATCTCCTTGTTATTTGTCCTTTTATTGTGTTCAACATAATAAATTGCGGTCAAATCATTTACTTGCTTTAGTAGGTAGTTGAATTTGTGGATATTTTGATATTGTTAGTGTGAAATCTAGGTTGTGCATTAAGAATAACAAATATTTAAACATTGAGGAGGAACATTTTTGTCGCTTGGTTGAATTATTAAGGACGAAATGTTTCAAACGTTGAAATAGCGACGCAAATGCAATCAATGGTTGCCGTTTTGTAAAAAGCAAAACAACAAGTTTGTAAACTATTTCTAGAAAGCCATATCAAGGTAATTATACATTGATATGGCTTTTATTTTTGATGTAATATCAGCTTCATTATAAAGAATATTACCTTCTCTTCTTTTCACCTGTACATTTAGGCAATATTATAGCTCTTCCCTGTTTATTTGGCATATTTAAAATTGTATATTTGCTCCGCTTAAACTTAAAAATCTTAATTATAATGCCAAAAATTTTATATACCAAAACAGACGAGGCCCCTGCATTAGCAACACAATCATTTCTACCTATTATCAAGGCATTTACAAAAACAGCTGGAATAGATGTCCAACTTAAAGATATTTCTCTAGCCGGTAGAATAATTGCAGTGTTTCCAGAATATTTAAAAAAGGAACAGCAGATTTCGGACGATTTGGTAGAATTAGGTAATTTGGCCAAAATGCCTGAAACCAACATAATTAAACTTCCCAATGTAAGTGCCTCCGTTCCACAATTGCACGAAGCCATTACAGAATTGCAAAGTAAGGGTTATAATGTTCCAAGCTATCCGGATAATCCAAAGAATGATATTGAGAAGGACGTAAAGCTCAGATATGACAAAATAAAAGGAAGTGCCGTGAATCCTGTTTTGCGGGAAGGCAACTCTGACCGTAGAGCACCTAGAGCTGTAAAGAATTATGCCAAGAAGCATCCACATTCCATGGGTGCCTGGAGTTCAGATTCCAAAACCCATGTAGCCACTATGACTCATGGCGATTTTAAATCCAATGAAAAGTCGGTTACACTTAAGGAACCTACGTCCATTAATATAGAACTTACTAAAACCAATGGCTCTAAAGTTTTACTAAAAGAGAATATTAAACTTCTGGAAGGTGAAATAATAGACGCCACTGTACTAAGTAAAAATGCACTAATAACCTTCCTACAAGAGCAAGTAAAAGACGCTAAAGAAAAAGGAGTCTTGCTTTCCGTGCATTTGAAAGCTACGATGATGAAGGTTTCAGACCCCATTATCTTCGGTCATGCCGTAAAAGTATTTTTCGACGATGTTTTCAAGAAACACAGTACCACATTTAACAATATTGGAATCAATGCCAATGATGGACTGGAAAATTTACTTAAAAAAATAAAGGTCCTTCCCGATACTGAAAGACAACAAATAGAATCGGATATTGAAAATTCCATTAAAAATGGTCCTAACTTGGCCATGGTAAATTCGGATAAAGGCATTACCAATCTACATGTTCCAAGTGATATTATTATTGACGCTTCCATGCCTGCCATGATACGTAGTTCAGGTAAAATGTGGGATTCCAAGGGAAAAGCTCAAGATACCAAAGCTGTAATCCCAGATAGTAGTTATGCCGGAATATATACCGAGACCATAAACTTCTGCAAAAAACATGGTGCCTTTGACCCAACTACTATGGGAACGGTACCCAATATAGGATTAATGGCCCAAAAAGCGGAGGAATACGGGTCACATGATAAAACTTTTGAAATTAAAGCCAACGGTAAGGTTTCCGTAATTGACGTTAATTCCGGAAAAATTCTAGTTGAGCACAATGTAGAGGCTGGAGATATTTGGAGAATGTGCCAGGTAAAGGATGCCCCTATCCAAGATTGGGTAAAACTTGCCGTATCTAGAGCTAGAGCAACTAATGTACCCGCTATATTTTGGTTGGATGAGAATAGGGCACATGATTTGGAGCTAATTAAAAAGGTGAATTCTTATTTAACCGATCATGATACTTCTGGATTGGATATCAGGATCATGTCTCCAGAAAAAGCTACCGTATTTACTTTGGAAAGACTTAAGGATGGCAAGGATACTATATCGGTATCCGGCAATGTGCTAAGAGATTACCTAACAGATCTTTTCCCCATTTTAGAAGTGGGTACCAGTGCAAAAATGTTATCCATTGTTCCTCTTATGAACGGCGGTGGACTTTTTGAAACAGGCGCTGGTGGCTCCGCTCCCAAACACGTACAACAGTTTTTATCCGAAGGACATCTAAGGTGGGACTCTTTAGGCGAGTTTTTGGCCCTTGGGGTTTCTTTGGAGTTTTTTGGTGAAAAAAACAACAATACACAGGCATTGGTCCTTGCCGATGCGTTGGATAAGGCAACCGAGCAATTTTTGGAAAACGACAAATCCCCATCAAGAAAAGTTGGAGAACTGGACAATAGGGGAAGTCATTTTTATTTGGCACTATATTGGGCGAATGCTTTGGCCCAGCAAAACAAGGACCAAGAACTTAAAACCGTTTTTACCCCTATTGCTGAAAAGCTTTCCAAGGGGAAGGATGAAATTCTTAAACAGTTAAGTGATGCCCAGGGGGCAGCAGTCAATATTGGAGGTTATTATTTACCGGACGCCGATCTTATAAGTAGGGCCATGAGACCTAGCAAAACATTTAATTCCATTTTGGAAACCATATAAACAAATAATCACTTTAATTAATAGACCTTTTCAACCTCTGAGAAGGTCTTTTAGCTTAATGTCATTGCAAACTTTTTTCCATCATAAAAATTATCAATACATTTAAGGAAAATTGCCTTTAATGGGGAAAAATCTATTTCTACCTTTTTATATTCTACTAATTTTTTCCGTAAATATATTTTCCCAGGAGCGGTTCACGTTAAGTGGCACGGTTACCGAAATATCCAGTAACGAAACCCTAATCGGGGTCACTGTTGCTGTACCATCATTAAGTACTGGTGTTATCACCAATGAATACGGTTTCTACTCTATTACATTACCCCAGGGAAGCTACGAGGTTCAATTAAGTTCATTGGGATACCAAGATATTGTCCAAAATATAGACCTGTCCTACGATCAAAAAATAAACTTTCAATTGCTTGAAGTTGCAGAGCAACTCGAAGAAGTGATCGTTACGGAGAATGTGGAAAAATTAAATATCCGTAAACCACAGATGAGTGTTAACTCACTTTCGGTGGAAACCATAAAGAACATACCCGTTATTCTAGGTGAAGCCGATATCATCAAGTCTATTCTACTACTGCCTGGCGTTAGCAATGCTGGTGAGGGCTCTTCGGGCTTTAATGTTAGGGGAGGCTCCGTAGATCAAAACCTTATTCTCTTGGACGAGGCCACTATTTTTAATTCCTCCCACCTTTTCGGTTTTTTCTCAGTCTTTAATCCAGACGCCATAAAGGATGTAAAACTATTCAAAGGGGGAATCCCTTCCCGTTATGGCGGTAGGGTCTCTTCCGTATTGGAGATTTTTCAAAAAGAAGGAAACAGTAAAGAGCTAAAAGTTAATGGCGGTATCGGAGCGGTTGCCAGCAGGCTTTTGGTTGAAGGACCAATCATTGAGGACCAAGCTGCCTTTTTAATTGGTGGCCGGGCGTCCTACGCACATCTGTTCCTTCCGCTCTTCGATGTTGACAATACCGCGTATTTCTACGATTTAAATACCAAGTTGAATTTTAAATTAAATGAGCAGAATAATATATATTTTTCGGGATACTTTGGAAGGGATGTTTTTGGTATAAGCGATAGTTTTGTAAATACCTATGGCAACGCTGTCCTTAATTTCAGGTGGAACCACTTATTCTCGGACAAACTATTCTCTAATCTATCTCTAATCTATTCTGATTATTACTACGGTTTAAAACTCGATTTTGTTGGCTTTAAATGGAATTCAGGAATCCAAAATTTCAATCTGAAATACGATTTTAAGCATTATTTGAGCAATAATTTTCAAATAAACTATGGAATCAATAATATATATTATCGCTTTAATCCTGGGAAGATCGAACCCAGTGATTCGGAATCGGGGATTATAGAAAATCAGTTGATCCAAAAATATGCCAACGAATTTGCAATATATGTAGATATTGAGCAGGACATTACGAAACAATTACGTTTACAATACGGATTACGTCTCAGTAATTTCATGCGCTTAGGTCAAGAAGAACTCAATATCTATGAGGAAAACAACTCTGTCTATTTTGACCCATTTCTACAAATCTATAAGGAGGCAGATCCCATAGATGTAATTAAGCCCAAACGAAATGAGCGTTTGTCAACTTTTACCCATTTTGAGCCCCGTTTGGCCTTGGCCTATACACTGGACACTAATAATTCTATAAAAGCCAGTTACACAAGATTGACACAATACCTCCATCTGCTTTCCAATACCAGTTCCCCTACTCCGCTAGATGTTTGGACACCAAGCGGTCCCTTTGTAAAGCCGCAATTATTGGATCAGTACGCCCTGGGTTATTTCAAGAACTTAAAAAACGGGGATTATTCATTGGAGACAGAAGTTTTTTATAAGGATATACAAAATCGCATAGATTATATAGATGGTGCCAATTTAATTGCGAATGATGCTATAGAGCAGGTAATCCTGAACGGGGAAGCCAGAGCTTATGGATTTGAGTTCCTGCTACGGAAAAACCATGGGAGATTCCAGGGTTGGCTAGCATACACCCTATCAAAATCGGAACAAAAAACTCCCGGCAGAAATATATCGGAACCAGGGATTAATTCAGGAAAATGGTATAATACGCCTTACGATAAAACTCATGATTTTTCCTTATATGCCAATTATAAATTAAATGAAAAGTGGAGCTTTAATAGTAATTTTGTTTTTCAGACTGGTCAACCCACCAATTATCCAATTGGCCAATTCGAATTCCAAAATTTAGCGGTGCCTTATTATGGTCCAAGAAATATGCAGCGGCTGCCTGCCTATCATAGAATCGATTTTTCTGCCACACTTACACCTCGAAAAAACAAGGGTCGAAAGCTTAAATCCGAATGGGTTTTTAGTATCTATAACCTATACAATAGAAGGAATGCAGCCTCGATCGGGTTTGGTCGCAATGGGGATACCGGAGTAAATGAAGCCGTCCGGACCTCCATCTTTGGTTTGGTACCTGCAGCTACCTATAATTTCAAATTCTAATGAAATGAAGAACATTTTATTTTTAACCCTTTATTTTTTAATTCTTGGTTGTCAGGATGTGATTGAGGTTGATCTTCCTACCGAAGAGCCAAGATTGGTCATTGATGCTTTGATCAGATTGGAAAACATGGACAACCCATCGGTATTAGTACGAATTAAGGCCAGTTTAACTAGTTCGTTCTTTGAAGAGGTACAACCAGCCCAACTACTGGGAATTACCCTCAGAAATATTCAATCAGGGGCTGTTTTAAACTTATTGGAATCTATTCCAGGCTCAGGTATCTATGAAAACGAATGGGATTTGGAAGAATTGACACGGGGTGAATTGGAACTCGGCATTAATCACGACAACCAAACCTATTTGGCCAAAACCAAATATGTTCCCGCCGTTCCCATAGATTCTCTGAAGCAAGGAACAACTACCCTTTTTGGAGATGATGAGACAGAAGTACTTGTTACTTTTACAGATAATGGGGAACGTGACGATTATTATTTATTCGATTTTGATTTTGGCGAATATTTAGTCACAGAAGATGAATTTTATCAGGGAAAGCGATTTCAATTTTCATTTTTTTATGATAGTAAAGTAGAAGAAGAAAGGGAAGTGATAATTAGTATTTTAGGGGTAGATCAGGATTTTTATAATTATATGAATCAATTAATTTTTCAGAGCGGACCGGACACTGGCCCCTTTAGTAGCCCAGCCACCACCGTGAAAGGTAATATCATTAATATTACCAACGAAACTAATAATATAGGCAATGGTTCATTAAGCACTAATTTTGCGCTGGGTTATTTTGCTGTATGCCAGACTTTTTCGGACTCCCTTATAATAAAAAAATAATCCATTTAATTTAAGACGATCCCTAATATCATCACTATGAGAACAAATAAAGCGCTTTTACTAAAAGGCCTAAAATATATAGCCTATACTATTGCCCTAATGTTTACAGCCCCTCTTGTAATATATCAGGCTTTTAAAAATGAAGGCCATCCGTTGTATTGGCCAGTTTTGATTTTTGGTATAATATTGGCAATTGCCGCTATTAGCCTTGGTTTTTACAGTATAAAACTAATTATGGATGCACTTTTCAACAAGGACAATAGGCAGGATTAATTATTACCTACCATATTCAACGTAACTATTGCTGCAACATCCTTTTAAGGCAGGACCACTCTAAAGCGATCGAAGTAAAATTATCCCTAACTCTCCAGCATCTTTAATTAAACCTCTCTCCTTCCAATTTCAAATCTTACCTGAATATAATGGTTCCTTACTTCAAAGGAAAATGGTTATTTTCGTAGTTAAAAATTATTTCAATGACTTTATTTGTAGATATGGACGAGGTGTTTGCCGATGCATATAACGCACACATAACACGATACAATGCGGAATTTAATGAAACCCTTTCTGAAATGGACTGCATGGGCCGGGAAGTTTGGCAGAGTGTCCCGGAAGAACGGCAATTTAGCATAAGGAGTCACGCCAGGACAGATGGTTTCTTTAGAGACCTAAAACCCATCAAGGACAGTAAAAAGGTTTTAAAGGAACTATCCTTAAAATATGATCTATATGTAGCCTCGGCTGCAATGGAATACCCTAATTCTTTAAGGGAAAAAAGTGACTGGTTGGACGAACATTTTCCTTTTATACATTGGAGAAATCGCATTCTCTGCGGTAGCAAACATATTCTATCTGGAGATATTTTAATTGATGATCGCAGTTACAATCTAGAACACTTTAAGGGCAGAAAAATATTGTTTACCTCCCCACACAATATACATACCACAGGATATGAACGTGCCGACAATTGGCTGGAAGTAGCCAATAAATTACTATAATATAAGATTTAGATAATTTAATATGGTTAATTTACTATAGCCGAAAAAGTACTTGGATTTAGGGCAAAAAAAAGTCCCTTCATCGTAGGCGGGGGGACTTCAAAAAAAGGCGGCGGCCTATTAATGACTGCCCATTGGCACAAACAAAGTGCAGTGGCCATGGAAGCAGGAATTGATCGTGCCAGGGGCTTGCCCTGGGTCCTAACCAAAAAAAAGCACCTACCATATACATGGCAAGTGCCTTCAAAAAAAGACGGAGGCCTATTAATGACTGCCCATTGGCACAAACAAAGTGCAGTAGCGGTGGTCGCAGGAACTGATCACGCCCTAGGCGTGCCATTCCATGACAGCCCGTAACTCCAGGTAGAATTTAGTGACAGGTTGTCGGATCGATATATTTAATGGAGGTCTCTTTTATGAAGAGTTTAGGACAAAAAAAAAGCACCTACCATATACATGGTAAGTGCTTTCAAAAAAAGGCGGCGGCCTACTCTCCCACTTGGTGTAGCAGTACCATCGGCGCAGACGGGCTTAACTTCCCTGTTCGGAATGGTAAGGGGTGGGCCCCGTCGCCATGGCCACCTAAAATCTTT
>NZ_PHQQ01000020.1 GCF_002909235.1 Arenibacter catalasegens | reverse complement strand
TAAGTTCTACAGCTTTTTCCTTAAACTCTGCAGTGTAATTTCTTTTTTCTCTTGACATTTTTCAAAGTTAATTTTAATAACTAAAACGCTCTTAACTCTATGTCCGGTTAAATATAGTAAGTCCAGAAGTAGAAAAACAAGAACTAAGGCCCTTGCCATTAAAAAAGTATGAGATCAAATCCTACGCCAAAGGAACCGTTCACAAGAACAGCCACATCTATTTCAGTAAGGACAAACATTACTACAGCGTGCCCTATATACATATAGGCAAGCCCATCAAGATCATCTACTCGGATAATCTAGTGGAAATATTCCATAAACTGGAACGCTTGGCGGCCCATCCAAGAGAAAGGAAAAAATACGCCTACACCACGCTGAAAGAGCACATGCCCTCGCACCATCGATTCATAAGTGAATGGAGCAGCGAAAAGTTCATTACATGGGCAGGGCATATCGGGGAGAACTGCAAGGCCTACATCATTAAGATACTGGACAAAAAACAACATCCCGAACAATCCTATAAATCATGTCTGGGCGTACTGCACCTAACAAAAAAGGTAGGCAATACCCGATTGGACAATGCCTGTAAAAGAGCATTGGACTATGGGGCGTATAATTACAATATCATCGAACGCATCCTTAAAAACGGATGGGACAGTCTCGATGAGGATATCGAACAAGAGATTGATATGCCCGACCACGAGAACATCAGGGGCGGCCATTATTACAAATAAAATAGAAATAGTAAAACCACGAATATGAATACACAAACATTGGAACAGATGAAACAATTAAGGCTCTATGGTATGCTCAGGGCCTTTAACACCAGTTTATCACCGCGGAGCATCAACTACACCAATGACGAGTTGATCGCTTATCTGATGCAGTCGGAATGGGATGACAGGCAGAACCGAAAAATAGAACGCCTTACCAAATCGGCCAAGTTCAGGTATAGTGCCGTAATGGAGAATATCGATTATGATCCTACTAGGAAGATCGATAAAAACCAGATACAACGTTTTAACAGTTGTGACTTTGTAAAGCAAAAAGAAAACATACTCATCACAGGAAGCACAGGTGCAGGCAAAAGCTATATCGCATCGGCCATAGGCCATCAAGCCTGTTCCTTGGGCCATAAGGTCATGTATTTTAATACCACCAAATTATTTACAATGCTCAAAACATCAAAAGCTGATGGTTCTTATGTAAAGCAAATAAATAAACTCGAAAAGCAAGACCTACTTATCCTTGACGACTTTGGCCTGAAAGGACTGGACAACATCAATAGGCACTCCTTTATGGAAATCATCGAGGACAGACATGGAAAAAAATCAACTATAATAGCTTCCCAACTACCTGTAGAAGCATGGCATGAAATCATAGGCGAACAGACCATAGCGGATGCCATTTTAGATCGTCTGGTCCACACAGCTCATCGAATGGATATCAAAGGCGAATCAATGCGTAAAAAATTAAAAAATAAACAGTAAATTTAACCACAAAGGAATCGATTTTGAGCAACTAGTTTGCTATGCTCACTTTCATCCGGCACACGTGGTTCACTTTGACCGGCTCATCCACATGGCTGCGGTGAACCATGCAAAAGCCTTAAAATAGTGTTTGACAATATTTCTGCCAAGGTTTTGGAAGCCTTCTAAATAGACATCTTTAATAAGTAGAATTGTTTTCATATTTGGGATTTTATTTGAAACAAAGTTCAGGCTATCAACTGGGGCTAGAATGATAATTCGACAAAAGTGAGTTAATTTGGGGTTGAACTTCATTTCAATTGTAATACATAGGCAGATTAGTCATTTAATCGACTAGAGCTTAATTCAGCTTATAGGTTCAAAAGTAAATCTAGAGGTTGAATGACAAAAAAATTGGGCTATAAATTCCTTATCATGAGAATACAATGTAACTAGGTATATGTATTAGTTACACTTTCGATAATTGATAATGTAACGAAGGTTAATTAACCGATGCATATCAGAATAGTATACTGATATGTTTTACTACATGTTGTCATAGGTTACACTGTGGAAATGCTTTAAGGTTGTGTTGCTTCATACCAACATGCATTACTATAATTGTTTTTTTAAATAAAATAACACCCTCTCATCTAAAACGAATGAAATGAACCACAGAACAATTCTGTGGTTTTTTTAGTTTCAAAACCTGACATTTTGACATTAAATTCTTTATATTTGCAATCTCATTTTCGGATATACCCATCTGTGGGGTATAACTAACATTGTTGAAAGGGGATAAAAAATAGTTATACCCATATGGAAAATATGAAAAATAGTAAAGAATTGAATATCAAACATATAGAGGAAATTAAAATTTCCGATAACAACAATTATACCCAAGGTTATACCCCTAAAAATCCTAATCAATTTAATGGTCAAATACTTGATTATCAAATAGATAAAAAGAATTTACCACTCAAAAGAAAACTATACATAGAAAGCTATGGATGTGCCATGAACTTTTCGGACAGTGAAATTGTTGCCTCCATCTTGTCCAAGGAAGGCTTTAGCACTACACAAGAACTGGAAGATGCCGATCTCGTGTTAGTGAACACCTGTTCTATTCGTGAAAAGGCGGAACTCACCATCCGCAAACGATTGGAAAAATTTAATGCCGTTAAAAGACATAGGCCCCATATGAAGGTAGGCGTATTAGGCTGTATGGCGGAAAGGCTAAAAACTAAATTGCTGGAGGAAGAAAAAATTGTAGATATGGTAGTAGGTCCAGATGCTTACAAGGACTTGCCGAATCTTATAAAAGAAGTTGATGACGGTAGGAATGCAGTAAACGTAATCCTATCCAAAGAGGAAACCTATGGTGATATTTCCCCTGTACGGCTTAACACCAATGGCGTAACTGCCTTTGTATCCATTACCCGAGGTTGTGATAATATGTGTACTTTTTGTGTAGTACCCTTTACCCGAGGTAGGGAACGTAGCCGAGATCCACAATCCATACTAGAAGAGGTGAATGACCTTGCCCATAAAGGATTTAAGGAAATTACACTGTTGGGACAAAACGTGGACAGTTACCTGTGGTATGGTGGTGGTTTGAAAAAGGGGTTTGAAAAAGCGACGGAAATGCAAAAAGCAACCGCTGTTGATTTTTCCAACCTATTGGAAATGGTGGCCTTGGCACAACCAAAATTACGTATCCGCTTTTCCACTTCCAATCCGCAAGACATGACCCTTGATGTGGTCAGAATTGTAGCAAAACATCAAAATATCTGTAATTACATTCATTTACCGGTACAAAGTGGCAGTAATAGGATCTTAAAGGAAATGAACAGATTACATACCAGGGAGGAATATTTGGAACTGGTTAAAAACATCAAGGAAATAATTCCAAATTGTACCGTTTCCCAAGACATGATTACCGGCTTTCCTTCCGAAACGGAAGAAGACCATCAGGACACGCTGTCGTTAATGAAGGAAATTCAATATGATTACGGGTATATGTACGCCTATTCCGAAAGGCCAGGCACAGCCGCAGCTAGGAATATGGCAGACGACGTTCCTCAAGAAGTAAAAAACAGAAGGTTAACGGAAATCATTGCCCTACAAAGGGAACATAGTCATATTAGAAGCAAACAACAACTTGGGAAAACCGTGGAAGTTTTGATAGAAGGAGCCTCCAAAAAATCCGATTTGGATTGGATGGGCCGAAACTCTCAAAGTTTTGTTGTGGTATTTCCTAAGGAAAACTATAAAGTGGGCGATTTTGTAAAGGTCGAAATAATAGATTGTACATCGGGTACATTAATAGGGAAACCTGTAGGGTATTCCAATAATAATTAGAGGATGGAATCAATACAGTCTATAAAACAACGCTTCGAAATAATTGGCAACGATGTAAAACTTAATCGTGCTATTGAAAAGGCCATCCAAGTGGCACCAACGGATATCTCTGTATTGGTCACTGGGGAAAGTGGTGTAGGAAAGGAAGCCCTTCCGAAAATTATACACTCTCTTTCACATAGAAAACATGCTAAATATATAGCCGTAAACTGTGGCGCAATTCCAGAAGGCACTATAGACAGTGAACTTTTTGGACATGAAAAAGGAGCCTTTACGGGGGCCACCGCTACCAGAAACGGTTATTTTGAGGTTGCCGATGGTGGAACCATCTTTTTGGATGAGGTTGGTGAACTGCCATTGACCACCCAAGTACGACTTTTAAGGGTATTGGAAAATGGGGAATTTTTAAAAGTAGGCTCCTCCCAGGTCCAAAAAACAGACGTACGGATAGTAGCGGCGACCAATATCAACATGTTCGAAGCCATTAAAAAGGAAAAATTCAGGGAAGACCTATATTACCGTCTTAGCACAGTAGAAATCAACATCCCTCCCTTACGTGATCGCAAGGATGACATACACTTGCTATTCAGGAAATTTGCATCGGATTTTGGCCAGAAATACAAAATGCCAACTATCCGCTTGGAAGATGATGCGGTGCAATTGCTGTTAAAATACAGATGGCCAGGAAACATCAGACAGTTAAGGAATATTGCGGAACAGGTTTCTGTCCTGGAGGAAAGCAGGCTTATTTCCCTAATTACCCTAAACAGTTACATACCTAGTTCCAGCAATACCAATTTACCTGCCGTAGTAGGAAAAGAAAAAAAGGAGGGCGATTTTAGCACAGAAAGGGAGATATTGTACAAAGTGCTTTTTGATATGAAAGGTGATTTGAACGATTTAAAGAAATTAACGCTCGAGTTGCTAAAGCACAATGACAGCGAGAAAGTACAGGAAGAAAATGAAAATCTAATCCGAAAAATCTATGGTGAGGAGGATGATGAGGATTATACGGAACAGGAGGAAAGCCCACGTAAAATTTTACAGCTTCCAGAACCGTATACAGAAAAACCGATAGCTAAACCCCAACAAGAAGACAAGTATCACTTTGCAGAAGAAATACAAGAGGAAGAAACCCTATCTTTACAGGATAAGGAAATAGAGCTTATAAAAAAATCCTTGGAACGGAATAAAGGCAAAAGAAAAGCGGCTTCGGCAGAATTGGGTATCTCCGAACGCACCCTTTACCGTAAAATAAAACAATACGATCTTTAAGTCAGTAGTCAGTAGTCAGTAGTCAGTAAAAAATACAAAAAGAAATTAATGATCAAGAGTAAACATATTATTATGATGCTTGTAGTGGTGGCAAGCGTCTCTGGATGTGGTATTTATAACTTTACCGGCGGTGATGTTGGCACAGCTACTACATTTCAGGTAAATTACTTTCAGAACTACGCTTCACAAAATCCGGGATCAACTTTTGAACCTGGAATGGATAGGGATTTTACATTATCACTGCAGGATCTAATATTAAATCAGACAAGCCTAGATCTTGTTAAATCCAATGGGGATTTGTTGTATGAAGGTGAAATTGTGGAATACAGGATTTCTCCGATGTCGGCTACCTCACAACAAACAGCAGCACAAAACAGACTGAGTATAGGGGTAAACGTAAGATTCTTTAACAATACCAAGGAAGATGTTGACTTTGAACAAAGGTTTTCCTTCTTTTACGATTACCCTGCCAATTCACAATTGGCCAGCGTAAAGGCTGAGGCCCATCAGGTAATTTTTGAACGTATTACCCAAGATATTTTTAATAAATCATTGGCAGATTGGTAATTTATGAACGTACAGGATTTTACATATTTATTACAAAACCCTGACAAAGTGGTTTCCCCTGTACAGACCAATCAACTGGAAGATGTACTGGCCGAGTACCCTTATTTCCAAGCGGCTAGAGCCATGCATCTAAAAGGTCTTAAAAACCTCAACAGTTTTAAATATAACAATGCCCTTAAAGTAACTGCTGCCTATACTTCGGACAGGGATATTCTTTTCGATTTTATAACCTCCAAAGATTTTTTACAAAATACAATCGCTGATTCTATTTTAGGCAAGGCAACTACTTTAAACGAAACTCCGACCATTTCTGAGGAGATAGTTTCTGAATTTAAAAAGGAAAGTGCCCTTATCGAAGAATCCGAAGATGAGCCATTGCCAAGGACGGTAAAAGATGCCGACAATATTTTGGACCCCTCACTTTTTTCCTCCAAAGACCCGGACATAGACAAATCCATTTCGGACGATAAAAAAAAAGCTGAAGAGGCACTGGAAATCGGAAAACCATTAGATTTCACCAAAAAGGAAAAATATTCATTCGGGGAATGGCTTCAATTAACTTCTCAAAAGACCCAAAAGCCGAAGCCGGGAGCAAAAGTCATCAAAAAAGAAGTAGCCACTAATGAGATTAAATCAACACCAAAAGCGGATAGGCTGAAAAGGAAAAAATTTGACCTCATCGACAAATTTATAGAAACAAATCCGAAAATTGTACCCACAGTAAATCCTGTGAAAGTTCCTATCAAAGATTCCCTGACCTTTGATAAAAACGAATTAATGACAGCCACTTTGGCCAAGGTATATTTGGAACAAAAGAAGTATAAAAAGGCTATTCAGGCATACAAAATTTTAAGTTTGAAATATCCAGAAAAAAGTAGTTTCTTTGCAGACCGAATTAAAGCGGTAGAAAAGATACAACGAGAAAACAATTAAATAATGAATACAACATTTACAATATTCTTGGTCCTGATCATCCTAGTTTGCATCCTATTGATGTTAGTTATTATGGTGCAAAACCCTAAAGGTGGCGGATTGTCATCATCTTTTGGCGGAGGAGGCAACCAAGTTGTAGGAGGCGTAAAAAAGACAGGAGACTTTTTAGACAAGAGTACTTGGACATTGGCAACCATATTAGTGGTTTTAATTTTACTTTCCAATGTAGCCCTAAAGGGAAGCTTTAGTGATTCCGATTCAAAATTACTTAATGGGGACCCTATTGAGACCACAGCACCGGATGCCCTACCTGAAACACCAATCTCGGCACCTGCCACTAACGGTACAAACACTACCGATAGTGTTCAATAACAAGAGAAAACACATTTAAAATATCAAAAATGCCAGCTTAAGTGACAAGCTGGCATTTTTATTTTAACAAATTGTCAGTTTTCAGGCAATGGCATAATTTCTGCCTACATTAATCAAACTTAAAAACATAAAATCTAAATAATATGGCTAAAGTTAGCATTAAACCATTAGCGGATAGAGTTCTTATAGAACCTATGGCTGCCGAAACTAAGACTGCATCAGGTCTTTACATTCCAGATACCGCCAAAGAAAAACCACAAAAAGGTAAAGTCGTTGCCGTTGGTCCTGGTACCAAAGATGAAAAAGTAACCGTTAAAGTTGGAGATACAGTACTCTACGGCAAGTATGCCGGTACTGAGTTAAAACTTGAGGGTACCGAATACCTTATGATGCGCGAAAGCGACATTTTAGCAATTATATAACATTGCTCTAATTCCCTAAATACTAGGGGTATTCCAAACAACAAACTAAAGAGTATAACTAATTTCGTTCCGTTTTATTTGGAACGATAAATGAAATTAAATTATGGCAAAAGATATAAATTTTGATATCGATGCAAGAGACGGCCTGAAGAGAGGTGTCGATGCATTGGCTAACGCAGTAAAAGTAACCTTGGGACCAAAGGGAAGAAACGTAATCATCAGCAAATCGTTTGGTGCTCCAACCATTACCAAAGATGGAGTTACCGTGGCCAAAGAAATTGAGTTGGCAGACCCTCTTGAAAATATGGGAGCCCAAATGGTTAAGGAAGTTGCTTCCAAAACCAATGATTTGGCAGGTGACGGTACCACCACTGCAACTGTTCTTGCCCAAGCTATCGTAAAAGAAGGCTTAAAGAACGTAGCTGCAGGTGCAAATCCAATGGACCTTAAAAAAGGTATCGATAAAGCTGTTGAAGCTATCGTTGCTGATTTGGCCAAACAAACCAAAAAAATAGGTGATTCTGCAGAAAAAATAAAACAAGTTGCCTCGATTTCTTCAAATAACGACGAGACTATTGGTGACTTAATTGCCCAAGCTTTTGGAAAAGTAGGTAGGGAAGGTGTTATCACAGTAGAAGAAGCCAAAGGAACTGATACTTATGTTGACGTTGTAGAAGGGATGCAATTCGACAGAGGATACCTTTCTCCATACTTCGTTACCGATTCGGAAAAGATGACAGCCGATCTAGAGAATCCTTACATATTATTATATGATAAGAAGATTTCTTCTATGAAAGATTTGTTGCCCGTATTGGAGCCAGTAGCACAATCTGGAAAACCTCTTTTGATTATTGCAGAAGATGTTGATGGTGAAGCTTTGGCTACATTGGTAGTAAACAAATTAAGAGGGTCTTTAAAAATTGCTGCTGTTAAAGCACCAGGATTTGGTGACAGAAGAAAGGCAATGTTGGAAGATATCGCTATCCTAACAGGTGGAACCGTAATAGCCGAAGAAAGAGGCTTTACTATGGAAAATGCCACTTTGGATATGCTTGGTACCTGTGAAAAAATCACTATTGACAAGGACAATACAACTATTGTAAATGGTGCAGGTAATTCAAAAACTATTAAGACTAGGGTAAACCAGATCAAATCACAAATCGAATCTACTACCTCTGATTACGACAAAGAAAAATTACAGGAACGCTTGGCTAAATTAGCTGGTGGAGTTGCTGTTCTTTATGTTGGCGCTGCTTCTGAAGTAGAAATGAAAGAGAAGAAAGATAGAGTTGATGATGCACTTCATGCTACACGTGCAGCTGTTGAAGAAGGTATTGTTGCTGGTGGTGGTGTTGCTTTGGTAAGAGCTAAAGCCGTTCTTTCCAAAATAAAGACTGAAAATGCCGATGAGGAAACAGGTGTGCAAATTGTTGCCAGAGCTATAGAATCTCCATTAAGAACTATCGTTGAAAATGCTGGTGGAGAAGGATCAGTAGTAGTTTCCAAAGTGTTGGAAGGAAAAGGAGATTTTGGTTATGACGCCAAATCAGAAACCTATGTAGACATGATCAAAGCAGGTATTATTGATCCTAAGAAAGTAACTAGAATTGCATTGGAAAATGCGGCTTCTGTTGCTGGTATGATCTTGACTACAGAATGTGCTTTGACCGACATTAAAGAGGAAGCTCCTGCTGGGGGAGGCGGACATGGCCACGGTGGTGGAATGCCCGGAATGATGTAAGTTTAAAAATTTACAACCATAAAAAACCCGCATTTGGAATTCCAAATGCGGGTTTTTTCATTAAGAGATATTTTACCTATTCATGATGTTCACCATCATCCGAATTATCTTCACGATACTTGCAGCAAGGATGAACGCTTTCATAAGCTTCCTCCGTTGCCTTTAATTCCTTGGTATCATGGCCTACCCCAACAATGGCAGTTTTTATAGCCATCGAATTTGTTTTTCGTTCATCAATAATAACAGATAATTGATGCGTAGGAATATCCCATAAGGCGTATTTAACTCCTTTAACCGCTAGGGCGGCTACCTCTATCCGCTCTTTGCACATGGCGCATTTACCATTGACCTCAAAACTTATTTTCTTGTTTTTCTCCTGACCTTGGACAGAAACTGCCAATAAGGCAAATGCGGCTCCTAAAATTAAATTTCTCATTGTTATATTCTTTAAAGATGAAATATTTATAATAAATAAAATTACAATTTATACCTAAACCCTGCATAGAACATCCTTCCCATAACAGGTCCATGTATTATTGTAGTATCAAAACTAGTACCAAATGGATCAGCTGCCCCTAAAATAGGATTGTCCTGCGTATAATTACCTAGATTTTCCCCACCAATATACATTTCAAATTTTAGAGAAAAGACCCTGGTCAACTGTGCCATCATTACACTTTGGGTCGGGGAATAGTCACCTAACCTATATTCTACAGGATTAGCAGAGGTGTTGGGCAAACGCTGCTTCCCCAAGGAATGAACGGTATAATCCATGCGCCATTGGGCCCCATTATCCTTAGGGACGGAATTATACCCTAGATTGGCGAAAAATCGATGTTGGGCCTGTAATGGCTTTTGCAGCGATCCGCTTTTGTAATCGGTGGCTACGTCATAATACTTATAAGCGGCCCTTAGCTCCAGATTCTCTAAGATATTATGATTTATTTCAAATTGAAAACTCTTTGCCAAGCTTTTTCCTTCCAAATTGTAGAACGAGATTTCTTGGGGATTTTCCCAATCTACCACCACTTGATCAATAAAATTAGTGACATAGTAATCCACTGCAATATTTCCAGGTCTATTGAATAGCGTAAACCCTTGCAGAAAACTGCCGCCGTAATTCCATGCATCTTCTGGGTCCAACCCATAAATACCCTCATTTCCTCCCAAAATCCTTATCTGTCTGGAAGAAGCAAATAATTGTTGATTCTCGGCAAAAATGTTGGCCGCCCTTTTTCCACGGCCTACAGACCCCCTTAAACTCCCTCTCTCCCATGGCATATACCTAACATGTAACCTAGGGGTAATAAACGTCCCTAAACTATTGTGGTTATCCACCCTTAAACCAGCCGTAAGGCTCCACTCCTTTAAATTGTCATAACTGTACTCAAAAAAAGCTCCGATAGACTTATCCACTCTGGAATAATCTGCCCTATTCACCATTTCTCCATATCCGTCATAAGCAAATGTAAAACCCGTTTTAAATTTGCTTTTGGTATCCCCTATTATAGAATTGAACAATAGGTTGGAATAAACACTTTCATGATCAATATCATATTCATTAAAACCAAAATAGGAATCCTGTTTATGAATATTGTAGGCTGTTTGAAAGCCGAAACTCTGAAAGGGGATCTCTGGAAACACATAGCCCAATTTCCATGAAGTATCAAACCTTCTGGTATTTATTTCACTGCCCCAGCTATTGGCAGAAAACTTATCCGTTGCCGGATTAAAGTTGGTTTGCCCCACTTGTTTTTCATCACTTAAAAAACGGAGATTAATAAAACTTACCCAACCTTTACTCGGATCTTGATATTGCCATCTATTAAATACATTTATCTGTTGACCCAAAGGAGCATCCAAAAAACCATCATTATTATCATCCTCCACAGCATCCCTTTTGTTAACATGTAAGTAGATCCCGGCACTCCATTTATTGGTCAACTTTTTATTTAAATGGGTATTTAGTTCCAATCTTCCATTCTCATTGGCATAGCCATTAACGAATAGGGCTTTGTCCGTTAAGGGCTTAACCAGCTCGGTGTTTATTTGACCCGAGATACTTTCGTAACCGTTCACGACACTACCCGCACCCTTGGTAATCTGTATACTTTCTACCCAACTCCCTGGAGTAAAGGTAAGACCATAGGCTTGCGAAGCGCCCCTTACCATAGGAATGTTTTCTTGGGTTATCAATAAATAAGGACTGGTTAGTCCCAACATCTGAATTTGTTTAGTCCCTGTAAGGGCATCAGAAAAATTAACGTCAATAGCTGGATTTGTCTCAAAGCTTTCGGAGAGATTGCAACAGGCCGCCTTTAATAATTCGGCACTATTTATTGTAACCACATTCTGCGGGCTAAAAAATGATTTCTTCACGGCTTCCCGCTTTTTCTGGACCACCACCTCATTTAACTGATTGGATGGTTTTAACCAGTGCTTTATCTTTTTAGGAGAATTAACCAACAAGGTGTCCGATTCAAATCCCACATAACTGATCACAAGACGATTGTACTCCTTTTTAAATGGAATATCAAAACTACCATCCTCTTTGGTAATAGAGCCTGTTTGGGAATTTAACCAATATACATTGGCTCCCGCAAGCCCTAAAGGTTTATTTTCAGGACTGGCTTCCATCACCATACCCTCAATATTGTTTTGGGACATAGCCAAAAACGGAATCCATAATAAAATACTTACAACAAAATTCTTCACTTGATATTTTTAATATTAGTTCATTATTAAACACACAAACGCAATAGTCCTTTTCCAAAATTCTCGTATGGAAAAGCGACATTACTACGAACTAAAAAAAAATCAAATAAGAAAAACCTGATCCACGATATGTATATCCTTTACCAAAATAGGTGGTGGATAATCGGCATGCGGAACAAGTGGCTCCGCCTTAGGTTGAAAATGGTTAATATAATAAGTTCCATAAGCCACAAAAAACAACTGTTGCCCAAGGTCAATATCATGAAAGGTAATTTTTAAATCGTCCTGACCATGGATAGTAATAACTTCATGGGCACAACATGGATTATCCCCTTTACCCAATGTGGCTTGTGCAACAACAGGCCCTAGGTCCATTCCACAAGTGTCCGCCTCATGAAAAAAAGCGATATCAACCAACGAACCAAAGCAATAATGCTTTTCTATTGTCCAGGAAACAGTGGATGCCAACATAAAAAATGCCATCACTATAGCCAGTATTTTTTGGGTCACTAGTTTCATCGGTACAAAAATAATCAAAAGTTGGTAGTCTATATTTGACTAACAAGTTAATAACTAAAAATAATTTCAAAAATTGTCCAAAACCAAACTGTAACAAAAGATTAAACCTGTAATAGTCCAGCGAATTTAGAAATAGCAGTATTTTTGCATAAAATTATTTTATGCTCACTATATTAAGGCCAAAGGTTTCGGAAATTACCGGTGATAATAAGAAAAGTGCCATTGAAAAAATGCAGGCAATTTGCGAATTACTAAAAAAAAATGTTCCCTATTATAATTGGGTAGGCTTCTATTTTAAAAATGGAGATAAAGACGAGCTAAAACTAGGCCCATACGCCGGCGCTCCCACAGACCACACTATAATTCCTTTTGGAAAAGGTATTTGTGGACAGGTGGCCATATCCAATCAAAACTTTGTAGTTCCCGATGTACAGGCACAGGATAATTATATAGCTTGTAGTATAACTGTTAAAGCGGAAATTGTAGTCCCTCTTTTTCTAAAGGGCGAAAATATCGGACAAATAGATATAGACTCCAATACTCCAGATCCATTTTCGGCGGATGATGAGCGATTTTTGGAATACGTGAACCAGGAAGTAGCAAAAATTCTTTAAAACTTTAGCGCGATTGTTAATAAACGTGCTAATTTTTAAGTACAAAAAAATTACATTTGTGTCCTTATAATCCATAACAACAATCACAACAAAATGAGTACCACTAAAAAAGCTTCATCAGCCTTAATATCTGTATTTCATAAAGATGGTTTAGAACCATTGGTAAAAAAGTTTAATGAATTGGGAATTACCATCTATTCTACAGGTGGCACCGAAGTTTTCATTAAGAATTTAGGAATTGATGTAGTACCAGTAGAGGACGTCACCAGTTATCCATCTATTTTGGGCGGCAGGGTTAAAACACTGCACCCTAAGGTATTCGGTGGAATATTAAACCGCCAGGACAATAAGAATGACCAAGAACAATTGAAGGAATTTGAGATTCCCCAGTTGGATATTGTTATAGTAGACCTCTATCCGTTTGAAAAAACAGTGGCAAGTGGTGCCTCTGAAGAAGATATTATTGAAAAAATTGATATTGGTGGTATTTCATTGATACGTGCAGCCGCCAAAAATTACAAGGACACCCTTTGTGTTTCCTCCATGAACGACTACGACGAAGTCTTGGAAATGATAACTAAAGGCAATGGAAGCACTACACTGGAAGACCGCAGACGTTTTGCTACGAAGTCTTTCAATGTTTCCTCACATTACGATTCCGCCATATTTAATTATTTTAATAAGAATCATGAAGAAGCGGCATTTAAATTAAGTAAAACCGACGGGCAAGTGTTGCGTTATGGTGAAAACCCCCATCAAAAGGGATTTTTCTTTGGCGAACTGGACACCATGTTCCACAAACTTCACGGAAAGGAACTTTCCTATAACAATTTATTGGATGTGGATGCAGCGGTTAACCTTATCCAAGAATTCAAGAAGGACGCACCTACCTTCGCCATTTTAAAACATAACAACGCGTGCGGCCTAGCAACTAGGCCAACAATTCACCAGGCCTATATAGATGCCTTGGCTGGCGATCCCGTATCTGCATTTGGAGGGGTCTTGATCAGCAACGTGGAAATAGACAAATCTACCGCCGAAGAAATACATAATCTTTTCTGTGAAGTGGTAATAGCGCCAAGCTATACTCCTGTAGCCCTGGATATTTTAAAAGGAAAGAAGAATAGGATACTCCTAGTCCAGAACGAGGTTGAACTTCCTAAAATGACCGTTAGAACATGTCTAAATGGGGTTCTGGTTCAGGAAAAGGATGAAAGGACAGATGAAATTTCAGACCTGACCAATGCCACAGACAAAAAACCAACGGACAGGGAATTGGAAGATCTAATATTCGCCTCTAAGCTATGCAAACACACGAAAAGTAATACCATTGTATTGGCAAAAAACAAACAATTATGCGCCAGTGGAACCGGGCAAACTTCACGCGTTGACGCACTAAACCAAGCTATACACAAGGCCCAATCCTTTAATTTTGACCTAAATGGCGCCGTATTGGCCAGTGACGCCTTTTTTCCTTTTCCGGATTGTGTAGAAATTGCGCATAAAAGCGGGGTAACCAGCGTTATACAACCCGGAGGTTCTATAAAGGACCAACTTAGTGTGGATTATTGTAACGAAAATGGAATTGCCATGGTAATGACTGGCACACGTCATTTTAAACATTAATTTTATTACATTTAACGATCAAACTGACTTTTAATCCGAAATATAACAACATCAAATGGGATTCTTTGATTTCTTAACCGAGGAGATTGCAATAGACTTAGGTACTGCTAACACCCTCATCATTCACAACGACAAAGTGGTGGTAGACAGTCCATCCATTGTAGCCAGGGACAGAATAAGTGGTAAAATCATTGCCGTAGGTAAGGAAGCCAGTATGATGCAAGGAAAGACCCATGAAAACATTAAAACCATACGCCCTCTAAAAGATGGGGTAATTGCAGATTTTGATGCTTCTGAAAAGATGCTAATGATGTTTATCAAGAATATTCCTGCATTAAAGAAAAAATGGTTTCCGCCAGCACTTAGATTGGTTATTTGTATCCCTTCCGGCATTACGGAGGTGGAAATGCGCGCCGTTAAGGAGTCCGCAGAACGTGTAAACGGAAAAGAGGTATATCTTATTCATGAACCCATGGCCGCTGCAATAGGCATAGGCTTGGATATAATGCAACCCAGAGGAAACATGATCGTTGATATAGGGGGTGGTACTACCGAAATTGCTGTAATCGCCTTGGGCGGAATCGTCTGCGACAAATCGGTTAAGATTGCAGGTGATGTATTTACCAATGATATTATCTATTACATGCGTACACAACACAACTTATACGTTGGGGAGACTACTGCTGAGAATATAAAGATTACAATTGGTTCGGCCACGGAAGACCTACAGACCCCACCGGATGAAATGTCGGTTCAGGGTAGAGATCTTTTAACCGGAAAACCGAAACAAGTTTCCATTTCCTACCGGGAAATAGCTAAGGCCCTTGACAAATCTATCCTAAGGGTAGAAGATGCCGTCATGGAAACCTTATCACAAACACCTCCAGAACTGGCTGCTGACATTTACAATACAGGTATATATCTAGCTGGTGGTGGTTCTATGCTAAGGGGGCTCGACAGACGTTTGTCCCAAAAAACAGATTTGCCCGTATATATTGCGGAAGATCCATTAAGGGCAGTTGTAAGAGGTACCGGAATTGCTTTAAAAAACTTAGAGCGATACAAGAGCATATTAATTAAGTAATTTATTTAATACATAGCTCTCAGAACTAGCTACAAATATGGCAACAATTAGCACACAGGCTTTAATTCCTTAATTGACGATAAGTCAATTAAGGTTTTTACAAAACAATTCAAGTGAATGCAGCAGATTATCAACTTTATATTAAGATATAAAAATTTCTTGCTCTATCTTTTCTTGTTGACAATATCCTTGGCGCTTACAGTACAGTCTCGTTCCTACCACGGTTCAAAATACTTTAATTCCTCCAATTGGATTACCGGCAATATCTATAAAACCACAAGCAACATAACCACCTATTTTGGATTAGACGAGGAAAATAAAAAATTGGTAGAGGAAAACAAGCGTTTACGCTCCCTTCTTTTTAATGAAAAAAAGGAAGATTCCATGCAACTGGATACTGCTAATATAGTTTACAAGGTCATAACTTCCCAAGTAATAAAGAACAGCTATGGATTGCCTCGCAATTATATTACTATCAACAAAGGAAGTGTAGATGGGATTAAACCTGACATGGGGGTAATTACCGCCAATGGTATCCTTGGAATAGTTGAAAATACATCCAATCATTTTGCAACGGTACAAAGCATCCTGAATACGAAATCTAGGATCAACGCCAAAATAAAGAACACCAACCATTATGGTTCATTAGTTTGGGATACTAAAGATTATAACACTGTACAACTGTCGGACATAGAAAGATTGGTCCCTCTAAAAGTTGGGGATACCATAGTAACTGGTGCAAGTTCCAGCATCTTCCCCGAAGATATTCCGATTGGCTTCATCAAGAAATTTGAATTGAACAACTCACAAAGTTCTTACAGTATAGACATTAAGCTATTTAACAATATGGCCGCTGTAAAAAGCATTTATATATTGGACAATGTGCAACGGGAAGAAATAATTGAATTAGAAGCCAAGACCAATCAATGATTCGCAATAGCTACTTCATTAATATAATTAGATTTGTACTATTAATCTTGGTACAGGTACTAGTTTTTAATAAACTCAATTTTTTTGGATATATCAACCCAATGGTGTATATTCTATTCCTATACTGGTATCCCATTAAGGAAAGAAGGCAACTGTTTCTTCTATTAAGTTTTTTACTTGGTTTTATAATCGACCTATTTTCGGATACCGTTGGCCTACACGCCGCAGCCGCAGTAACTATTGCTTATTTAAGGCCAACCATCATGCGTTTTTGTTTTGGAGTGAATTTTGAATTTCAAAATTTTAAACTAACCAATACCACTAGAGCACAACAAATTACATTTTTAACGTTATTAATAGTAATACACCATTTGGTTTTCTTCACTCTAGAAATTTTCAGCATAGGAAATACACTGTTAATTTTGAGGAAAGTTTTAACTATCGGAATTGCAAGCTTAATTTTGTGTTTGCTGCTAAGTTCACTTTTTAGTGTTAAAAAAGAATGAGAAAAATCTTATTATCTTCTATTATATTACTGGTTGGGATAACTTTTATCGGTAGATTGTCTTATCTACAGATTTTTAGTTTTTCTCCTAATCAACTATTGGAAGATCCCGCCATAAAAGCAGTTTATGACTATCCAGAGAGGGGCTATATATACGATAGAAATGGAGAACTCTTAGTGGCAAACCAGCCGGCATATGACGTTATGGTTATCCCAAGGGAAGTGAAGCCTTTGGACACCATTGAGTTTTGCAGGCTACTTGGAATAGATAAAGAAAGGTTTGTGTCCCAGTTAAAAAAGGCGAGGGTCTATTCCCCTAGACTTCCTTCCGTGTTGGTACCTCAACTTTCCAAGGAGGATTACGGTCGGCTTCAAGAAAAAATGAGACGATTTGAAGGGTTCTATATTCAAAAAAGGTCATTGAGATATTACGACACCAATAGTGGCGCCAACGTTTTAGGGTACATTAGTGAAGTAAATGAATGGGATTTGGAACGAAACCCATCATATGCGGCTGGAGAATTAAAAGGCACTACGGGTATCGAAAAAGAATACGAGTCCATCCTTAGGGGACGGAAAGGAGTAAAATGGATCCAGAAGGATCGATTTAACAGGGATATAGGACCTTATAAGAGTGGTACCTTGGATACAATACCTGAGCAGGGAAAACAGATTTCCGTAACCATAGATAAGTTACTTCAAGAATATGGAGAAAAACTGATGACCGGAAAACATGGAGGGGTAGTTGCCATTGAGCCGGCCACCGGTGAAATATTGGCCTTAATTTCTGGTCCAACCTATGACCCCGCACTTTTAGTGGGTAGGGAAAGATCCATGAACTACAGTAAATTACATTATGACACTATATCAAAACCAACTTTTGACCGTTCCCTATTGGCTTCACAATCCCCTGGGTCCCCTTTTAAGACTCTCAATGCCCTCGTAGCGCTTCAAGAAGGCGCAATTACCCCAGAAACCACGATTCAATGTTACAACGGCTTTTATGTTGGCCGCAGGAAAAGAGGATGCCATTGCGGTGGTGGAACACGAAATTTGAATTCAGGAATATACCTTTCCTGTAATGCCTACTTCGCCGGTGCATTTCGTAAAATCTATGATCAGTTTCCTACCTCAGGAGAAGGTCAGGATGTATGGGAAAAGCACATGAAAAGTTTTGGATTGGGTACATTTTTAGGCTATGACCTCCCTACCGGGAGACCCGGAAGAATCCCAAATAAGGAATACTACGACCGTGTCTATAAAGGCGAGAATAGATGGTCCTCCTCAACTATTATATCAAATTCCATTGGTCAAGGAGAGGTGGAAGTTACCCCAATACAATTGGCAAACATGACCGCCGCTATTGCCAATAGAGGTCATTATTTTACGCCCCATGTACTCAAAAAAATCGGAAATGAAAATATCAGTATTCCAGAATTTACGGAAGCAAAACATACCACAATTGACAAAAAATATTTTGAGCCGGTAGTTCAGGGGATGGCGGAAGTGTATAAAAGAGGAACGGCAAGCCGTCTTCAGGTTAAAGGCATTGAGATTGCCGGCAAAACAGGAACGGTAGAAAATTATACCAGAATTGATGGCGTTCGCACACAAATGACAGACAATTCCGTTTTTGTTGCTTTTGCCCCAGTGGACAATCCTAAAATTGCCATTGCAGTTTATATAGAAAATGGATATTATGGTTCCCGCTATGCCGGACACATAGCCTCCTTAATGATAGAAAAATACCTTAAGCGAGAAATTACCCGTGTGGATCTGGAGAAAAAAATGTTGGAAACAACACTGGAAGACGAATATGCAAAACCCTATAGTGGACAACCCTTTAAAATAAATGAGCGTGTCTGGTAAAAGTGTCCTAAATCGTTTGGACTGGTTTAGCGTACTAATCTACATTTCCTTAGTTTTTATTGGTTGGATAAATATTTATTCCAGCACCTTCACAGAGGACAACCCCTCTATATTCAATTTTGCAGCATTACATGGAAAACAATTATTCTTTATAGGAACAAGTGCAGTCGCCATTGTAATTATACTGGCATTAGAAGCTAATTTCTACGAACGATTTTCCAGTTTATTCTACATTATTTCCCTCGCACTATTGATTGGTTTATTTGTATTTGGTAAAACTATTGCAGGGGCTACCTCATGGTACGATCTTGGGTTTTTCAATTTACAGCCATCCGAATTCGCAAAAGTTGCCACTGCACTAGCACTGGCAAAATACTTGAGCGATATACAGACAGACATTAAGCGCCAAAAGGATCAAATGATTTCAATATTGATTTTGTTGATTCCCGCTTTTTTAATTATTCCACAACCAGATCCAGGAAGTGCCTTGGTCTTCTTTGCCCTTATCTTCGTTATATTTAGGGAAGGCCTTCCACTTTTCTATTTGGGGGTAGGCATTATGGTTATTCTAATATTTATTTTCACCCTTATGTTTGGCACCATTTGGGTAGCCATAATCCTAGGACTCTTATTAGCTTTATTCCTATTATTGAAAAAACCGTCGTTCAAGGTTCCCATAATCCCGGTTTCCCTTATTTACGTAGCTATCGTACTATTCTCCCTATCGGTTAATTTCGTTTTTAATTCCGTTTTTGAACAGCGCCACAGAGACCGATTCAGTCTTTGGCTTCGATTGGAAAAAGACCCCAATAAATTGGAAGAGATACGAAAAACAATAGGTTACAACACCTATCAATCTGAAAAAGCCATTGAATCTGGAGGCTTTTATGGGAAGGGATTTTTAGAGGGTACACGTACCAAAGGCGATTTTGTACCAGAACAACACACAGATTACATATTTAGCACCGTAGGTGAGGAATGGGGATTCATTGGCACTGCTACGGTTATTGTTCTTTTTACCCTTTTACTATTACGGTTAGTGTATTTATCCGAGCGCCAGAAAAACGACTTTAGTCGTATGTACGGCTATGGGGTAATCTCAATTCTATTTGTACACTATTTTATAAACATTGGCATGGTAACAGGTATTCTTCCCACCATAGGAATACCACTACCCTTCTTTAGTTACGGAGGTTCTGGCTTACTGTTTTTCACAGCATTATTGTTCATTTTTTTAAAATTGGATGCGAATAGGCTAAATGAATTGACCTAAAATTTCCAACCGCTGGTAGTTATGCTGGCTTCCAAAAAATCTTCTTGATCATCAGGCAAATTAGGAAAGAAATCGATTCCTGTCCTTTTTTCCAATTCATCAACCGAGACCACAAATTGATCCAGTCTCCCAATATCTTCCCTGTGCGGGAAAAGAAATGCAATGATCTTGAGATCCCTACCATTGCCTTTGGCAATAATTTTATAGTAAAATTTTGGGACTGCAACATCCTCTTCTCCTATGCTGGGCAAACCTTTTTCCAAAACTCCCGCGGTAACAACGAACAATGGACCATCCTTTTTGGCCCAATACCGCACTTGCTGTTCTAGCCGATTCCAAATTCCCGCGTTAAAATCCCTATCCTGGGGGCTAATATTACTCGTATAGAAGGTTTCATTGTATGCGTTCTCCGTGAACCTGCGATCTCCCGCAGGACATAAATGTCCCCTATCGTATCCCGAACCCTTATAATTTCTCCAATCAGCAGACTTGGTCCTAACCTTAGGATCTTCAACAAAAAAAGGCCTTTTTCTATCATCTTTTGTCAAATGCGTCCTATCCAAAATATAAGCCACCCATTCAGCCTGTTCATACACTTCATTATACGACAAGGCAAAATGGGCGTGTTTTACTATATCTCCTGTCGTAGAACCAGGCCATAAAAATTCTGGTATTTCAGTTCTATTCCCTTCCCCTTCAGGAAGGGAATACGGAGCAGGGGTATAGAAATTTTCAAACATCCAAAATAGAACCACACAAACCAGTAACAACGTAGTATAAATGGCCCTATTTTTCCTATATTTATTCATGTTGTAAATATAAATCAAAGTAACCAAACGGACTCTGAGGCCCTTGTAAGTTTATAGGTTTTAGCGCGACAAATAAGAGACACATAAAATCTTATTGGAACCGATTATTCGATAACACCAAATGTCCTAAAAAATCCCACTTAGCTTCATAGCGATTACTATTTAAACATTAAAAAATAAAAGAATATATATGTTGACTTGGAAAGATATTATCAACTTCAGTGTTAAGGGCAATCCACAACCTGATAAAAGAGTTGAGAAAACAGAGGAGGAATGGAGACAACTGCTAACACCCGAACAATTTAGAATTGCCAGAAAGAAAGGAACTGAAGCACCACATACCGGAGCACTTTGCAGCACCCATGATGCAGGGAAATATAGTTGCATATGCTGTGACACTCCTTTGTTCGATTCTACTATAAAATTCAATTCCGGAACAGGTTGGCCCAGTTTTACTCAACCCATAAAAGAAAATGCTATTAAATATCATAAAGACTCCTCTTTTGGTATGGTAAGAGTAGAAGTAATGTGCAATACCTGTGATGGCCATTTAGGGCATGTATTCCCGGACGGACCAGAACCAGGTGGACTGCGCTATTGTATTAATTCAGAATCCATGAAAATAATTAAAGAAAGAGTAACCAATGAAAAATAAAAAATTAGAAACGGCCACGTTCGGAGGTGGATGCTTTTGGTGCGTGGAAGCCATTTTTCAGGAAATAAATGGTGTAGAAAAAATAATTTCAGGATATACGGGGGGGAATGCACCCGGGAAACCAACTTATAGGGAAGTGTGTTCTGGACTCACTGGCCATGCAGAAGTGATACAGCTAACATTTGACGCCAATATTATTCCCTATGAGGATATTCTTGTCGTTTTCATGACCAGCCACGACCCAACTACCTTAAACCGACAAGGAGCAGACGCTGGGACACAATATCGTTCAGTCATATATTATCACGATAACGCCCAAAAGGAAATTGCAGGCTTGGTTATTAAGGAAGTGGCATCCTACTATGACGGACCAATTGTAACCGAAATTAGTCCATTGGAAACATTTTACGAAGCTGAAGAATATCATCAGGATTACTATAGAAACAATCAGTCCCAGGGATACTGTAGTGCCGTTATTACCCCAAAGTTGAGCAAGCTCCGAAAAATGCATGCCGATAAACTTAAAAAAGTAAAAGCGTGATTGCACTTTAAGATAATCGGAAGTAACCGTTAAGAATTAAACAGATTCTATAAATGCATTCCTCCAACTATAGAATTTGTATTAAACAAAACTGGAAAGGACATTATAAATGAGTGATAGCACTTTGGATGACAAGAATATTTTTAAAGCTCTTGAATTTGGGGTAAAAAAATGGATAGATGCCAATGGCAATATCACCAAGGCTATTAAATTGTCCGATTTTCAGGGAAAAATCAAGGTTATTTATTGTTTTCAAAGTTGGTGCCAAGGATGCCATAGTAGAGGATTTCCCGCGCTTAAGGAAATGGTTACTGCTTTAAAAGGCAACCAAAATATTGTTTTTTTGAGCATTCAGACCGTTTTTGAAGGACATGACACCAACACCTATGACAAGATACTGGAAACCCAAAAACAATACGATCTAAAAATCCCCTTTGGCCATGATTCCGGCGACGAAAGTTCCAACAATATATCTAAGGTCATGATAAATTACCGAACGGGAGGAACGCCTTGGTTTATATTAATAGATCAAAATAATAATGTGGTTTTCGCAGACTTTCATCTCAATGTACCTAATGCCATTAATTATTTAAAGAAGATGTAGTGTAATGGACAAACCTTCACCAATAACTATTTATGGTGCAAAAAGATGCCATAAAACGCAGTTCTATAAAGATTGGCTGGAATCGCATAACCTTCCATTCATTGTTTTGGACGTGGAAATGGATTATAGCCATGCCCAAGAATTACGTAATTTGTATGTATCAAGGAAACTCTATTTTCCAACTATAACCGTTGGATCTAAAAGACTAAGAAATCCTACCAAAAAAGAACTAAATAAATGGATGACAATTTAAAAACAGCTAATTTAAAAGTACATCACGATAAGGATAACCTGAAATTCACCATGGCCATAAATGATGAAGTAGCCATGATAACATACAAGTTAGTTAATGAAAAGATGCATTTAACCTATTCAGAAGTACCCTTTAAGCTAAGAGGTCATGGATATGGCAAAGAACTTGTAAAAGGAACCTTTGAGCAATTGACCAAAGAAGGATACAAGGCTGTAGCCGTATGCTCCTATATAAAGGCAGTTGCTAGAAGAAGTGATAAATGGAACTCAATAATAGAATAAGCATCGTATGAATCTCAATGTTAAGGATACTTTTAATACGGAACTTCCGGCAGATCCTATTTTGGAAAATACAAGAAGACAGGTTGTGCAATCTTGCTATTCTTTTGCAACTCCAAAATCAACATCAAAACCAAGTATAATTCACTCTTCCAGTGAATTGGCTCTGGATCTGGGGTTAAACCAAGACGACCTTAAGTCGTCCGAATTTCAAAACATTTTTACCGGAAACTCGGTTTTACCGGATACGCATCCTTATGCTATGTGCTACGGTGGCCACCAATTTGGCAATTGGGCAGGACAGTTGGGCGATGGCAGAGCTATTAATTTATTTGAAGTTAACCACAACGATAAACAATGGACACTGCAGCTTAAAGGGGCCGGTGAAACCCCTTATTCCAGAACTGCCGATGGCCTGGCAGTATTGCGCTCTTCCATAAGGGAATATTTGTGCAGTGAAGCCATGTACCACCTAGGCGTACCCACTACAAGAGCACTATCCCTGGCCTTAACCGGAGATCAAGTGCTACGTGACGTGCTATATAACGGTAATCAAGCCTATGAAAAGGGAGCCGTGGTTTGCCGAGTAGCACCGTCTTTTATACGCTTTGGAAATTTTGAAATTTTCTCCGCAAGACAAGATATAAAGACCCTAAAGAATATCACTGATTACACTATTCGTCATTTCTTTCCCCACATTGTTGCAGGAACAAAGTCAACTTATATTCAGTTTTTTAGGGAGGTGGCCGAAAGTACCCTGGATATGATTATCCACTGGCAGCGTGTAGGTTTTGTACATGGAGTTATGAATACGGACAATATGTCAATTCTAGGTCTCACCATAGACTATGGACCATACGGATGGCTGGAAGGTTATGATGAGGGTTGGACTCCCAACACTACAGACCGACAACATAAGCGGTACCGATATGGCAATCAAATAAATATCGGCTTGTGGAACCTGTATAAACTGGCCAATGCACTCTTTCCACTAATTGAGGAGGCAGCTCCACTTGAAGAAATTTTAAAGGAATATGAGCTAAATTATCAAGAAAAATATTTGTCTATGATGAAGTCCAAAATTGGTCTTTTTGAAGATGATAAAAAAGACATCGAACTCTTGGACAGCTTGCAAGATAACCTACAATTAACGGAAACTGATATGACCATATTCTTTAGGAACTTAGGGGATATAAACAAAGAGACTGTCCTTGACAGCCACTTTATAGATCCTTTAATAGAGGCCTTCTATGCCCCTGAGGAATTAAAAGGCGACATTTTGGACAAATGGAAGATCTGGTTTGCGGATTATAAGAACAGATTAAAAAAGGAAAGTATATCCAACTCGCATAGATGTGAAGAAATGAATAAGGTGAACCCCAAATATGTATTGCGAAATTATATGGCCCAGTTGGCAATAGATGAAGCGGATAAAGGAGAATACGGCCTTATAAATGAATTTTTTCAACTTTTGAAGAAGCCGTACCAGGAACAGCCAAGCTCAGAAAAATGGTTTGCGAAACGCCCAGACTGGGCCAGAAACAAAGTAGGATGTTCTATGCTCTCTTGTAGTTCATAACTATATATCCCCACGAGCCTTGACTCTATGCTAATTAAAACAATAAAAGCCATCCCTTTAGGTTACTCCAACGTTCTGTTTGAAAACAAAAAATATGCAGTAACCCGTTCGGACTACAATAAGGGCAAAAGCATTAAGGTTTATGCAGAGGAGTTGGGTGGTAACGATTTCATTAGTTTTAATTTTTACATTACAAACAAGATGGAAAAATTAAATCCGTGTGAAATGCCAGAGGCTAAGGTGATTAATTTTGTACGTAATTTTCTTTTATTGGAATAAGTATTTACAAAATTAATGTCATAAAAAAACCTGCTCTTGGAGCAGGTTTTAACTTATAATCAATATTTACAATTATCCCTTTACACTTGCCAATTTGGCATTTTTTATATTATTCATTTTCAAATCCTGTAACACATTAACGGCCTCTTCCACATATACGTCCTTGGCCAAATCCTTGTGCCATCGGTCTCTTTTTTCCCTTAAAATTGAATCCTTGGTAAATAACTCTTGTTCATATTTCAGGGATTCGAATGTTAGGTGTGAATCGTAATCCGATATAGTTTTAAAATACTTGGCCTTTTCCTTATCCAGCTCTAGGCTCTTCTTAAAATCGGCATATTTTAAAGAAACCACTGTTTCATCCTGTGCCTTTTTGATCCATTGTGCATTTTCCTCGATCAACTTTATCTGATTGTTATGAGCCATCCTTTTAGTACTGCTTGCAATGGTAGCTTCATAATCAATATAACCGTCCCAAAGAGTAAATTCTGCAGGGGAAATCTTATCCCAGCTCAAAGGATTTTCCTGATCCCTTTCCCCAAGGTCGATATAACTGTAACGATCTGGCACAACCACATCACTTTTAACACCTTCCAATTGGGTAGACCCCCCATTAATTCTATAGAATTTCTGGGTTGTAAGTTTTATAGCTCCCAGATCACCATGTTCATTGCTTCTAACTATATTCTCTAAAGGGATAACATTTTGAACCGTACCTTTACCAAAGGTTTGTTTACTACCAATAACCACCCCCCTCTTATAATCCTGCATGGCTGCAGCCAATATCTCAGAAGCAGAAGCGGATAATTCATTGACTAAAATTACCAACGGACCGTCCCACTGAATGCGTTCGTCCTTATCGTTATAAACCTCTGGTTTTTTATCCGTAGACCTAACCTGTACAATTGGACCGTCCTTAATAAAAAGTCCAGCCATTTCAACTACCGTTTTAAGAGACCCACCGCCATTATCACGAAGATCTAAAATTAGGCCTTCGGCTCCTGCTTGTTTTAATCTTTCAACTTCTTGGGCTACGTCGGTAGCTGCATTTCTTTCATTATAGTCCTCAAAATCTACGTAAAATTTTGGTAAATTAATAAGTCCATACTTCTGATTGCCCTTAATTATGGAAGCCGATTTGGCGTATGATTCCTCCAATTCAACTACATCCCTAGTCAGGGAAATAACTACCGTGGAACCATCTACTTTTTTAACCGTTAGGTCCACCTTTGTACCTTTAGGGCCTTTTATAAATTTGATGGCGTCATCCAAACGCATACCAACAATATCAACTGGGGATTCCCCATTTTGGCCTACTTTCAAAATCTCATCACCAACTTCCAACTGCTGATCTCTCCATACAGGTCCTCCAGAAATAATCTCAACTATTTTAGTCTGATCTTTTTTCTTTTGTAATCGGGCACCAATACCTTCAAATTTACCAGACATGCTGGTATCGAATTTCTCCTTGTCATCCGGTGCAAAATAATAAGTATGGGGATCAAAGATCTCAACTATGGTATTCAAGTATTGTACAAACCAATCCTTGCGCTCCAAGTCATCCACAAAATCGAAATAATCATCCAAGGTACTTTTTGTCAATTCCCTAGCAACCTTTTCAGATTGTGCAGGTGTTAAAGGACCGGAAGAAGCGATATCGTCAGCCATCTCCTTAGGTTCATCTTCACTTTTAAAAGCATCACTGCTGCCATCGCTAGAAGTCTCCTTGTTGAGTTCCAATTTGGAATTGTATGTCCCTAGAGTAGCATACTTCAACTGTTTTCTCCAACGCTCTTTTAATTCTTTACGAGAGCCCACATAGCCTTGTTCGTCATAATTAATTTCAATGGTTTCATCTACATTGTAATCGAAGGGTTCTTCCAGAACCTCTTTATAAATCACTTTGGCATCCTCCATTCGATTCAGTAAACGCTGATAAACTATATCAAAAAAAGCAATATCCGTATTTTTGATCTGATCATCTATCTGAAACTTGAATTTTTCAAATTCCTGGATATCACTTTCCAAAAAGTACCGCTTGGTGGGATCCAAAATATCCAAAAAACCTTCAAAAACACTAACAGAAAAATCATCGTTAATATCCTTCGGTTGGTAATGGCCACGTTCCAAAACATAAGTAATAAGATCCAATAACAACTTGTCCTTATCGTCAGTTTCAAATGATTTGTTCGTAAAGCTGCAAGAAGCTACTGCAACAAGCATTACTATTAAGGCGTAGGCTAAATTTCTTTTCATCTATTTTATTTTATTATTTTCCACATTTGGAGTAAATTCTAAAGTATAAAATAACCCCTCCCTGAATGTATTAAAGCAAACACCTAAAATTAATCAAACGATGAGTGCCATCCAAGTTTTGCCTTTTAAATGTGACCTTTATTGGCAATTACCCTAAGATAACGAAAAAATCGTGCCATATTATACCTATATGACATTAATCTTTTGTTAATATATCAATTACACTGGACACTGACAAAGGTTGTCATCTGTTCTGAAATTCAATAAATCCGAAACAAAATATCAACATACGTTCCTCTTGTGGGTAAAAGCGATAATAGATTAAAAACGTATTTTTGCTACATAAATTATATACTATGGCGAAACCTTTGATCCTAGTCACTAATGACGACGGTATTACAGCTCCCGGCTTAAGGGCATTGATACGATTTATGATGGAAATTGGAGAGGTAGTCGTAGTAGCTCCTGACAGTCCGCAGTCTGGAATGGGACATGCGATAACTATTGATAATACCCTGTATATTAAAAAGCTTACCGTAGATATAGAAAATGGTGCAAAAGAAGAATATAGTTGCAGCGGAACTCCTGCAGACTGTGTAAAACTTGGCCTTCAGGAACTCTTGGACAGAAAGCCGGATTTATGTGTCAGTGGAATCAACCATGGATCCAATTCATCTATCAACGTCATATATTCGGGAACCATGAGCGCTGCCATCGAAGCAGGAATCGAAGGGATTCCGGCCATTGGTTTCTCGCTTTGTGATTATTCTTGGAATGCCAACTTTGAGGCCTCAAAAGAACCCATTCAAAAAATTGTTAAAGAGGCCCTAAAAAATGGTATCCCTAACGGTGTAGTTCTAAACGTTAATATACCGAAAACCAATACTACTCCCCCTAAAGGCATTAAGATATGTAGACAGGCACGGGCCAATTGGAAAGAAAAATTTGACAAAAGAACCAATCCAAATGGCAAGGAATATTATTGGCTTACCGGTGAGTTTGAACTGTTGGACAAAGGCGAGGACACCGATGAATACGCCTTGTCGCAGGGTTATGTCTCAGTTGTCCCGACCCAATTTGATTTAACCGCACACCATGTCATTCAAAATATTAACAACTGGAAACTAAATGATTAAAAAAGAAATACTTATAGGATTTGTAGTAGGGGTCATTGCCAACACGGTTGGAACATTATTATATATTCTCATATTTTCCGACCTTGGTATAATCGAAACATACAATGCAGCTGTTCAACAGGGGCATATAGGAAGTTTATTGGCACTTGGAGCCATTTTAAACCTCATTGCCTTTTTTGGTTTTTTAAAAATACGCAGAGATTATAGGGCTAGAGGCGTTATGATTGCCACTCTCCTAACGGCTATGTTAATACTGTATTACAAGGTTTTTTAGATTATTCAAGGTATAAAACGTGGCAATTGGCATAAAACCATTCAAACTAAAAGGATGAAATATTACATCATCGCTGGGGAGGCATCTGGCGACCTTCATGGCTCAAACCTCATAAAAGCCCTTAAGACTAAGGATCTTGAAGCCAACATTCGTTGTTGGGGAGGCGATTTAATGCAGGCAGCAGGCGGCATCTTGGTAAAGCATTACAAGGAAATGGCGTTTATGGGTTTCCTTGAGGTAATCACCAATATTAACCAAATCTTTAAAAATATTGACTTCTGTAAAGAGGATATCGTCAATTTTAAGCCTGATGTAATTGTCTTTATCGACTATTCGGGTTTTAATCTTAGAATTGCCTCTTGGGCCAAAAAGAAGGGCTTTAGGACCAATTATTACATTTCTCCCCAAATATGGGCCTCAAGGGAAGGAAGAATTCATAAAATTAAAAGAGATATTGATGCTATGCATGTAATTCTCCCTTTTGAAAAGGAATTTTATGAAAAAAAGCACCACTATCCTGTTAATTTTGTGGGACATCCACTTATTGATGCCATAGGGGATATTCCCAGAACCTCGGATAAAAAATTTAGGGAGGACAATAATTTGGATTTACAAAAACCAATAATTGCCCTTTTACCGGGAAGTAGGAAACAGGAAGTTCAAAAAATGCTCACCCTCATGTTATCGGTGACAAAATCATTTCCTAAATATCAATTTGTAATTGCCGGGGCACCCAGTTTGGACCTAGAGTTCTACCAGCCCTTTTTAAAATCTTCCCAAGTAAGTTTAATTGCCAATAAAACATATGATTTATTAAGCCTATCCTATGCCGCTTTGGTGACAAGCGGAACCGCCACCCTGGAGACCGCATTATTTAAAATTCCCCAAGTGGTCTGCTATCGTGCCAATTGGATATCTTACCAGATTGCAAAAAGAATCATTACCCTTAAATTCATCTCCCTAGTAAATTTAATAATGGATAAGGAGGTTGTTAAAGAATTGATCCAAAACGATTTGAATACCGAAAACCTTACCACGGAATTAGCTAAAATACTGAAAGGCCCAGATAGAAAAAGGCAGTTTGAGGCCTACTACGAATTGGAAAAAAAACTAGGAGGCAAGGGCGCCAGTGAAAAAGCGGCCTCTTCAATTGTCGAGAGTGCCAAAATGGTCCGATAAAAATTTCACGAATCCCAATTTTAACTTGTATTCCCATACTTAACTTTTATATATAATTTACAACGTGAATCTATTCATCAAATAATTTTTAGGGCCCCGTTTGGACAATAAATACAGCACCAATACGTTGTTGGAATAATGGCAATATTCCCCATTTAACTTAAGCCCATTGCAAGGGTTTTCCCAAAAAAACTACGGATTTTAAATTAATTATCTAAATTTGATATCCAAGAGCACTAACTTTTACTTGGATGATTCAAAGATTTTTTTCTTTATTCCTAATTATTTCCCTAGTTGGCTGCGGTGCGGCCAAGAAAAAAACGGTCCATCGTGAAGACAGAAAAATAACCGTAGAGGCCTCGGAAATACCTGCTGAAGTAAACGCTGAAACCCCTCTTGGCGGTGAGACTATACGTAAACCAGCTGCCAAAAGAACCGAGCAAATTATAAATACCGCCCTAACATTTTCTGGGGTCCGCTATAAATTTGGCGGCACTACGGATAGTGGGATGGATTGTTCCGGTTTGCTATATGTAGCCTTTGGGGAACACGATATTCAACTGCCCAGAGCCTCTTATCAAATGGCAGAGGAAGGTGAAAAAATAAACTTAAAGAACATTAGTAAGGGCGACCTCCTTTTCTTTGGAACCTCCAGAAGAAAGAACAATATAAACCACGTAGGCTTAGTGGTCCAAGTAGACGGTGATGAAATAAAATTCATCCACTCCACCTCATCTAGGGGGGTTATAGTTTCCTCTCTGAGGGAAGGTTATTGGAACTATGCCTTTATAAAGGCTACGCGAATCTTGTAAGATGCGGTTGTTGAGATTCACAACCATAAAACTTACCTTTTGCCTGATCTGTGGAATTCTAGTTGGATATTATTTACATCCTTCGCTTGTTTTATCCTTTAGCCTAACCCTAATTTCATTAATCCTTTTAGGGGGTGCATTTGTATTTAACCACAAAGCACCCTCGCTACTTTTCGCCCTTATGACCGGACTTTTATCGGTGGCCATTGGGATGTTGACACTTACCCTAAATGAATCCAAAAATAGTAGTCAGCATTACACGCATCATTACCTGAATGGGAATAGGGCCTTTACTTTAAAAATACGCGAAGTATTAAAATCCAATAATTATTCAGAAAGGTATGTAGCTCATGTTAAATACATGGACAGTATAAACGTTTCCGGTAAAATACTACTTAACATGTCCCTGGACACCACAAAGGGACCATTGCGGGTAGATGACGAAATAGTGGTCTTCACTACCCTTCAACCCATTACACCTCCTTTAAACCCTCATCAATTCAATTATAAAAAATACCTTTCCAATCTAGGAATAGAGTATCAGATTAAACTTGCATCGAATAATTATTTCTTAAAATCCACAGCTACTAAAACCGTCTTTGGTAAGGCAGCCCAAATGAGGGGCCACATCATTGAAAATTTAAAAAAAGAAAATTTTGGTGGAGAAGAATTGGGTGTAATCCAAGCCTTACTCCTTGGACAGCGCAATGAAATTACAGCTGAAATAAATACCGATTACAAGAATGCGGGAGCCTATCATATTTTGGCATTGTCTGGATTACATATTGGCATTCTTTTGGGACTACTCCATTTTTTGTTAAGACCTTTAGAGCTTCTTCCCAAAGGCAAAACTATAAAGCTGGTTGTTATTGTTTTACTATTATGGAGTTTTGCTATAATGGCCGGACTTTCTGCCTCTATCCTAAGAGCTGTTACCATGTTTACTTTCGTAGCCTACGCGCTCTACTTAAACAGACCTACGGGTAATTTTAATATTCTGGCATTGTCCCTATTTTTCATACTGCTAATTTTAGATCCGCTATTATTATTTCAGGTAGGGTTTCAACTAAGTTATGCCGCCGTTTTTTCCATAGTTTGGATATTCCCTCTATTACAAAAACTCTGGGTTCCGCAAATGTGGTTCTTAAAAAAAGGATGGGAGTTGGTTTCGGTAAGCATTGCTGCACAACTGGGAGTATTACCAATAAGTCTATACTATTTTCATCAATTCCCGGGATTGTTTTTGGTTTCAAGTCTCCTAATACTACCATTTTTAACCTTTATTTTGGGGTTTGGAATATTGGTTATCGCGCTTTCCCTTACAAACAGTTTGCCTCCAATACTAGTAACGGCCTACGACACAGTAATTCGATGGATGAATACCATTATTGGGACCGTGGCCAAGCAGGAAAATTTTCTTTTTCGGAATATCTCTTTTGACGCTGTTCAATTAATTCTCAGTTATAGTATTATCATCTCTATGGTTATGGCCTTTACAAAAGCATCCTATAAAAGGGTCATGGTATTCCTAGTATTGATTTTATGCTTTCAATTGTATATTTTGGGGAATAGGCACCTTACAAAGCAGAAGGAAACCCTAGTAATAGGGCATATTACCAGAAATACAACCTTGATCCATCAAACTGGACAAAAAATTACCACACTTACGAACAATCCCAAAGCTTCTACAAGAATGGCCAACGATTATGCCGTTGCCCAAAACATCACAAAATTGGAATATTTGCCATTAACCAACACTTATCTTATAGCCGACGAAAGTTTGGTGATAATAGACAGTTCCTTGGTTCTGCTTCCAAAAAATTATAATATCTCTACCCTATTATTGACATAATCTCCAAAAATAAATTTGGAAAGGCTTTTGGATTCAGTACGTCCAAAAATTGTTATTGCCGACGGCAGTAATTACAACAGTTACGTAGAACGATGGAAGGCAACTTGCCATAAAAAAAACATCCCTTTCCATTCTACAGCAGAAAAGGGAGCTTTGATTTATAATTTGCGCTAATTAGCGAACCCCGTGCATAAGTTTTTTAAGAAATGGATTTAAAACTATAGATATAAATCCAACACCCACAGGCACTAGTGTAAAGATTAGAAAGAAGGTTCCCATAGAATATTGTTCGGAAATCTTATCGATCATCCCACCCATAGTTCCCGCTGCTTTTTGACCAATGGCAATGGCCAAATACCATACCCCGAACATAAAACCGATCATACGCGCCGGAACAAGTTTACTAAGGTAAGAAAGGCCAACCGGAGAGATACACAACTCCCCCATAGTATGCAATAGGTATGCTAAAATTAAAAATATCATACTCACAGATGCCGTCTGTGCCCCCGAAGGAATTCCTGATGCACCAAAGGACAATACCGCGAAGCCCAATCCCAATAAAATGAGTCCAATCCCATATTTCATAGCTGCACTGGGGTTATATTTACTTTCCCACCATCTGGAAAAAAAGGGTGCTAGGGTAATGATAAAAAATGAATTTAGAATAGCGAACCAACTGGCGTCTACCTGATTACCTTCTTGGGTAAACTTATCCACTAATCTAAAAATCACCAAAATCCAGAGTCCAATAAATGCGATAGCCAATATAATATTGGATAGTCCTATACGGGTAAAGGTCTTTTTAGCCAGTAACACCAGGACCCAACTTATAATGGCCAACGGAACTGTTGTCAGCAGAGCATCAATTACTTTAAAGATCATGGCCGATTGACCCACAAGGTCCCTATTCGTATAATCCCTTGCAAATATGGTCATGGAACCTAGGGATTGTTCAAAAAAGGCAAAAAAGAAGACCGTAAAAAACCCGAAAATTGATACGGCTATTATTCGATCCCTTACTACAGGTAAGTATCTGGCAATTCTAGTAACCAATAAAATTAAAAACAAGATCAAGGAACCCAAAATAATAACATTGGTACCACTTAGACTACCAAGGCTAAATGGTGCCAAACTAGTGCCCTGGATTTTCTCGAAGGGATCATTAAAGAGATAGAGCAGCCCACCAACAGAAGATAAAACAATTAATATTTTATCAAAAAGACTAAACGGGTTCAATTTGGTTTCAATTTCTTTATCCTCCCCTATCGATATTTTTTCCTCTGCTTCTATATCAGATAAATTGGCTTTCCCTTCTTTCACTGGCTTACCGCCAATATCTCCAAATAAGTCCTTGGCCAACCAAAACTGGAGCATTCCGAGAAACATAAAGATTCCTGCCAAGCCAAAGCCCCATGACCAACCATAATTTTCGGCCAAATACCCACAAAGCATCATTCCGAAAAAGGCACCTGCATTTACGCCCATATAAAATATGGTATAGGCACCGTCCTTTTTGGATTCCTTCCCGTGATACATCTCTGAAATTATAGAAGTAATGTTGGGTTTAAAGAAACCTGTACCAATGACCAATAAGGCAAGACCAAGATATAGAGTAGCTGTAGATTCAAAGGCCATAGCGGCATGACCCAAGGTCATTATTAAACAACCTATTACCACTGCCACTCTATACCCTGTTATCCTATCGGCGATCCAACCCCCAACTATCGGGGTTAAATACAATAGGGAAGCATAGGTTCCGATTAGGGCCAAGGCATTTTCCCTGGGCCACTCCCATCCTGGATTATCACTAATAATGGGCGCCGTTAGAAACAAAACCAATAAAATACGCATCCCGTAAAACGAGAATCGTTCCCACATTTCTGTGAAAAATAAAACAAATAGCCCCGCAGGATGCCCAAGGACCTTGTCCTTAAAAAGATTTTCAATATCGGTATTCATATCAAGACAGTTTACTTATTATTTATTTCAAAATTACCAAAGACATAATGCTCTTGGTACTGAACTTCACTATCGTAATTGTGGGCACTTGACTTAGGTTCAACGAACAAAAATACAAATGGCCGATTATAGGAATTAGTGCTCAATTTTATACTCATTATCTTCGGCACCATGTGTCAATACTTTTAACTTTTTCAAGAAAACAGCAATTAGCAATCCAAATAGTATACAGAAAATGGCTATTCCGGTAAATACGGTATACTCTCCGAGATGTGAAGCGGATTCCCCCAATAATCCCGCTAATTTATTACCCAAACCTGTTGTTGCAAAGTATAGGCCCATCATTAAGGAAGCATATTTGGCGGGTGCCAATTTAGTTACAAAGGACAAGGATACAGGAGAAAGACTCAACTCACCCACCGTATGGAACATATATGCCAACACCAACCAATACATAGCAGAGGATCCAGAGCTTTCAAATTGGGCAGTTGCAGCTGTCATAAATAAAAATCCAGTTCCCATGATAATGAGTCCCACGATCATTTTAAAAATAGAGGAAGCTTCCTTTCCCTTAAGCTTGCGGCTGGCCCAATAGTTGGCTACCACAGTACCCAGGACAATAATGAAAAAGGCATTCAAGGATTGGAACCATGAAGCAGGAACCTCCCAGCCCATCAACATTCTATTGGTTTTTTCAGAAGCGTAAATATTCATTAATCCCCCTGCTTGTTCAAACGCACCGAAGAAAACTATTACCATTAAAAAAGAGAGAATCAAAACTATTACCCTATCCTTCTCTATTTTATTAAGTGGTCTCTTTAAGGCTTCCTGATCATCCTTGTTTGTAGACTTTCCAAGAAAATCGCCCACACCCACGAGATATTTTTGGCCAAAAATAAATTGCACAAGTCCCAACAGCATACAGATACCGGCCAATCCAAAGCCGTAATGCCAGCCATAAACCTCACCTACATACCCTACAATTAAACTGGAAAGAAATGCTCCTATGTTTATACCAATATAGAAAATGGTAAATCCCTTATCCCTTCTAATATCACCCTTAGGATAAAGTCCGCCTACCATAGTAGAAATATTTGGTTTTAACATACCAACCCCAGAAATTATAAAACCGAGACCGGTATAGAATGCCCACATTTGCTCTATAGCCAATATACTGTGCCCTATCACCAAAAGTACTGCTCCAACTATCACTGCCTTTTTCTGTCCAAGAATCCTATCTGCAATAATCCCCCCGGGGATAGATGCCACATAAACCAGCATGGTATACCAACCATAAAGCCCCAGAGCTTCAATATTGGTCCAGCCCAAGCCAGGATTCCTATCGGTAGTTTCGGTAATTAAATATAACACCAAAATAGCCCTCATCCCATAATAGGAAAACCGTTCCCACATCTCTGTGAAGAATAAAATATAAAGTCCAACCGGATGGCCAAATAATTCCTTTTGATGTGCTGCTTTAACGATTGTCTGCATAAGTATAATTTATAGATGTTCTTTTATAAAATTGGTCATTTTGGTATACAGGTGAATTCGGGTATTCCCACCTTGGATACTATGTTTTTTATCGGGATAAATTGCCCAGTCGAATTGCTTATTGGCCTGTACCAAAGCTTCTACCATCCGCATAGTATTTTGTACGTGCACGTTATCATCGGCAGAGCCGTGAACCAATAAATAGTTTCCCTTTAAAAGTTCTGGATAATTAAATGGGGAGTTTTCATCGTAACCACTGGGGTTTTCCTGAGGAGTACGCATAAAACGTTCCGTATAAATGGAGTCATAAAATCGCCATGAGGTCACCGGTGCCACCGCAATGCCCGTCTCAAAGGTGTCACTCCCCTTTAACAAACAATTGGTAGACATAAACCCCCCATAACTCCAACCCCATATTCCTGTCCTTGTTGCGTCTACAAATGGTAATTCACTTAATTTTTTGGCAGCGGCTATCTGGTCCTCAACTTCATATTTGCCCAATTCCTTATAGGTCACTTTTTTAAAGTCGGCCCCCTTATATCCTGTTCCCCTACCATCAACACAAGCAACAATATAACCTTCATTGGCCAATATTTGAAACCAATAATCGTTGGTGCCCATCCAGGAGTTGGATACGCGTTGAGAACCTGGACCACTGTATTGGGTCATAAAGAGGGGATATTTTTTAGTTGCATCAAAATCTTGTGGCTTTATCATCCACATATTTAATTCATTACCATTAACGGCGATAGTAGAAAATTCCTTAGGCCTTATCGCATAATCGCCCAATTTAGACAATAGTTCCCGGTTATTAAAAATGTCCTTAACTTTTTTTCCATTCAAAGAATTATGTAGGGTGTACTCCGGAGGAGTAGTTGCACTGGAAAAGGTATTTATGAAATCGGCACTAAAATCGGCAGCATTCTTCCCCTCTTTAACTGTTAGTCTTTTTTTATTCTTCCCATTGCTCCGTACCGCGTAAACATCCCGATTTATGGATCCGTTTTCTGTAGATTGATAATAAATAAAGTCTTCCTCTTGGTCGTAACCGTAATATCTAGTTATCTCCCAAGGACCATTGGTCACTTGTTTCATTAATTTCCCATCCGAATTATACAGATAAATATGATTAAATCCATCTTTCTCACTGGTCCAAATAAAGCTATCATCCGCTAAAAAAGTAAGATTATCGGTTACATTCACATAGGCATCATCCGTCTCTTCCAATAAAATTCGGCTGCTATGATCAGTAGCGTTTACCTCTAATAAATTCAATTTGTTCTGGTGCCTGTTCAAAGTCTGAACACTAAGATAATTAGGATGGAGCATCCATTTAATTCTAGGAATATAGTATGGGTCGTTTAAATTCACCTCTGATATCTCGTTGGTGCTAATAACCACAATCTGCAGGGAGACCTCTGAATTATTCTCTCCGGCCTTAGGATATTTGAAAACAGTTTGGGTTTGGTACAGATTGGAACCGTATACGTCCATGGAAAACTCTGGAACTTTAGTTTCATCAAAACGTATAAAAGCCAATTTAGAACCATCCGAATTCCACTCGAAAGCTCTTACAAAGGTAAATTCCTCTTCATAGACCCAGTCCGTTATCCCATTGATTATCTTATTCCTTTCCCCATCATAGGTTACTTGCCTGGTAAAGTTGGTTACTAAATCCAAAACAAAAATATTATTATCCTTAACATAAGCTACTTTACTATTATCCGGTGATAACAAGGGTTCCTGAATTTTAGAATTTGAAATCTTCGAGATTGTTTTTGATTTAAGGTCATATACAAAGAAAATCCCTAAGGTAGAACGCCTAAAAATAGGCTCAATTCCGGTAGCCAATAATATTTTGGATTCATCCTCACTAAATTCATAGGACGTAAAATACGGTATCGAATTTGAGGAAGAAACAATAGTTTCCAGCTTTTTTTGAGTTTTGTAATCATATGTTTCAATGGAAGAGACGCTGTGTCCCCTGTCAACACTCAAAATAGTATATTGTTTTCCATTTTTCATGGACTGCAACTTATTCAAACCCTCAACCACAAAGGTACCTTGATAAATTTCTTCCAAGGTAATCTCTTTATTTTGGGCAAGAAGAGTTGAAAAATGGCATAAAAAAAATAGTAAAAACAGTAGTAGGGGGGACTTTCTCACAAAAACAAAGGTTTAATAAATCTATTATTATTAAAATGTATCTGAAAATTTATGTATTTTCTATGATTGATTCAAATCTCCAAGATTACTAAAAAAATAACAAAAACAGGTGCTTTATAGTTAAAAAATAACAATTTTTATGTCTTTTAAACCTGATTTAAGGTTTCCGTAGTTTTGGCGCCTTATTACTATCTTTGTCCCAAGAAATTAAGCACTAAATGACCACACCTATAGAAGGATTTTCCAAATTGACGAAAGAAGGGAAAATTAATTGGATTGCCCAGAATTATACCACCAATAGTGAGGAAACCGTAGCCATTCTAAAGCAATATTGGCACAACAATCCCGAATTACAAAATTTGCACGATGAATTTATCGAAAACACTGTCACCAACTTCTATTTGCCTTTAGGTATTGCTCCCAATTTTTTAATTAACAACAAACTTTATGCTATCCCAATGGCCATTGAAGAAAGTTCAGTTGTAGCCGCGGCAAGCAAAGCTGCAAAATTTTGGCAAACACGCGGTGGTTTTAAGACTACTGTTTTAGGCACGGAAAAAGTTGGACAGGTCCATTTCATCTACAAGGGCGATGCGGATAAACTAAGCCATTTTTTTAAGCTTGTAAAGCCAAAATTAATAGCAGGTGTGGCCCCCATTGTCAAAAATATGGAGAAGCGCGGGGGCGGTATCAAGAACATCGAATTAAGGGATAAAACTTCTCAATTGGATGACTATTTTCAATTGCATTGTACTTTTGAAACAATGGATGCCATGGGAGCCAATTTCATAAACTCTTGTTTAGAGGGGTTCGCACAATCCCTTAAAGAAGAGGCACAGGGTTACGCCGCGTTTACAGACAAGGAGAAAGATATTGAAATCGTCATGAGTATTCTCTCCAATTACATTCCCAATTGTGTAGTTAAGGCCGAGGTAAGTTGCCCCGTATCCGAATTGAAGGCCCACCAAAGTATAACGGCGGAGGAATTTGCCAAAAAGATGGTACGTGCCGTAAATATAGCGAAAGTGGAACCCTATAGGGCGGTTACACATAACAAGGGAATCATGAATGGAATAGATGCCGTTGTCTTAGCTACTGGGAATGATTTCAGAGCCATTGAGGCAGGAGCACATGCCTATGCAGCCAAAGACGGAAAATACACAAGCCTTACACATGCCAGTATAGAAAATGGGGTATTTAAATTTTGGTTAGAGATTCCGTTGGCATTAGGAACAGTTGGCGGTTTAACAACCTTACATCCCTTGGTAAAACTAGCCTTGGAAATATTACAAAATCCCAATGCGAAAGAATTAATGCAAATTGTTGCCGTTGCTGGATTGGCACAAAATTTTGGTGCCATTCGTTCGTTAGTTACCACGGGCATCCAACAAGGTCATATGAAAATGCACCTATTTAATATTTTAAACCAATTGGGTGCTACAGAATCGGAAAAATTAAGTTTGGTAGATTATTTCAAAAAAAATACCGCCTCACATAGCGCAGTAGTAGTCGCCTTCGAAGAATTGAGAGACAAGAAATGACAAAACAATATTATAGCAACGGAAAACTCTTGATCACTGGCGAGTATCTAGTACTGGATGGCGCCCTATGCTTGGCCGTACCTACTTTATACGGGCAATCTTTGTCCATAAAAGGGACAGCGGATAATTTACTTACTTGGAATAGTTTGGATGAAAAAGGAAAGACCTGGTTCAAAGGTGTTTATGAACTGGACAAACTTACCGAAGTTTCCAACAACACTTTAACTGCCGAAACAAAATCTATTTCGGAAAGGCTTGTGAAAATACTTCTAGAGGCCAAAAAATTGAATCCAAATTTTATTGCAGCAAATCAAGGTTTAGAAATAACCACAGCACTAAACTTCCCTAGGGAATGGGGCTTAGGGTCTTCCTCTACACTGATCAACAATATTGCCCAGTGGGCGAATATCGATGCCTACAAACTGTTATGGAATGCCTTTTCAGGAAGTGGGTATGACATTGCCTGTGCACAACACAACGGTCCAATTACCTACCAGCTTAAAAACTCTATACCAATTGCATTACCGATTGCCTTTTATCCAACCTTTAAAAACGATCTGTACTTTGTGTATCTAAATCAAAAACAAAACAGTAGGGATGGCATTGCCCATTATCGCAAAAAAGATTTCAATACTTTCTCCACAATATCTCAAATTAGTAGTATTACCCAACGAGTATTGACCTGTACACGCTTGCCCCAATTTGAAAAGCTGATTAAAAAACACGAAGCCATTCTAAGTGAAATCCTAGAAGAGCCTACGGTTAAGGAACGATTATTTCCGGATTATAAGGGTGCCATAAAGAGTCTAGGGGCTTGGGGAGGCGATTTTATTCTAGCCACTGGAAATAAAACCACTCCTGATTACTTTAAGGAACAAGGGTACCCAATTATTATCCCTTATTCGAAAATGGTAAAGTAACCATTACCCTCTTTGGGGATCATGACCGATTGTTGTGTTTATACAAAAACTGCTATTTATCTGTAAAGGAAGAATTGATGGTTTTCTTTGGAAAAAATATTGAACCAGCTTATGTATAATGAAACCGGCGAAGGAGATTTATGAATACCATATTCTTTCATTTTCTTTGCTTTCCAATGAAACCGACACAGGAGGTTCATGAATACCTTATTCCAAAATAAACAGGCAATGAATAAAACGAAACAAAAGAAAAGACCCTTCTTCACTAGGTGGCCCTTAAAATCCAGGGATTTTATGGACCGATGCCATGGCCTAAATTATATCCAAGGCTTCAATAATTCTTTACGGCCATGGCATCTCCACTACGGAAGAAGATAGACCCAACAACAAACTTTGGAGGCAACGTACAAGGGTATTTAAAAATGGTCAATGATTTATCTGAACTAAGTAGGTTGAAGGAACAAAGGAACGGCCTATTTTCAATTTCGTCTTAAATCAAGTGGTTTTCACATTGGGCAATGGAAGCCGTCCATTAGCCCATGTTCACCCAAGTGAAAGCGGCCTGGACGGTGCGGCTGTGAAAAGCACGTGGATTTAAAGAAATTTAAAATCAGCCTACTCCCGATAGTTATCGGGATTTTGGTTCGTTTTTTGGGCGATACAAAAAATGAACAGAACACGAACTCTGGGATTGTTTATTATATATTTTACTAATTCACACACAACTTTTGAGATTGATTACTCTTTGGACTATGATTGCCTCCACCAATTAGAAACAATTTTGCCTAAAACAATAAAACCTCCCGATTGGGAGGTTCTATTGTTTTAGTGAACTTATATGCTACTAATAAAATGTTGCTCTTTTGTCCTCTATAGTAGAAGCCTCTTTTAATGCATTGTATACAGAGAAGTTTACCTGACCTGCAGCTGAAGCCTGTAGACTATTGGCATAAGTACTATAGTTATCCAGTTTTGGAGCGTCTTCTTTTTTGGTTACGGTTACCATATACACCCCGCTCTCACCTGCGATCAACTCTGATGTAGCTCCCTGCTCCATGGCAAATGCTGTACCAACAACAAAGGCTTCCGACCCAGCACCTGGGATGATAGGAGATTTCATGGTCAATGCAGAAGCCGTAGAGGCTATAACATTATTATCCTTGGCAAAATCATCCATAGATTTGCCTTTATTGGCCTCTATGATCTTAGTCGCTTTTCTTTCCTTCCTTATTTTTGGAAGCGCTATAGCCGATGCATCTTCAGCAGTCATAAGTCCTTCAGCATATTTAGCAGTTAATTGCACTACTGCATAGCCATTGTTTATGTTAAACCTTTTAACCTCACCCAATTTAGTTTCTTCCTTAAAAGCCCACTGAACAATAGCGCGTTGAGCAGAAAGTCCAGGAAGATTTTCATCCATCTCCTTAACCTTGTTAACCGGTCTTACCACAAAATTATTTTCCTTGGCAGATGACGTAAAGTCTTTATCTGTCGTAGTTTCCATTTCAAACTTGGTAGCCTCTGTAAATAAAGTATTGATAGTTTCTTCAGAAGGCTCTATTTCTCTCGCCAATGTGGCCAATTGAACAATATCCTGCTTGTCATCTATCTTAACAATATGGAATCCAAAATCTGTCTCAACCAAACCTATGGCCCCTACTGGATTATTAAATGTAAAATCGTTAAAAGGCGCTACCATTACCCCTTCTTGATTATATCCAAGGTCACCACCTTTAGGCGCCGAAGGCCCGTCTGAATTATCTCTGGCCAATTCAGCAAAAACTGTCGCTTTTTGTTTTGCCTCGACCAACAATTCCTTGGCTTTTTTCTCAGCTTCCTCCTTGGTTAGGGTAACTTCTGGATTGGCACGTTGGGCACCTACATAAGAAATTAATATATGACTGGATTTTACGGCACCATTTACTTTTCTATCCATCAGTTTGGAAACCTTAAAGAAATCTCCATCACGATATGGTCCGAACATACTTCCTTTTCCCAAAGTCATAAGGGTATCTGCAAATTTCACGGGCAAGTCTTTTTTCGCCTTAAAAATGGTGTCGAATTTTATATCTGAATTTCTATCTAAAAAGGCTGTCATATCATTGGTATGACTAAAACCCTTTAGGGTGTCATTAACATCCTTTTGAGCATTGTACTCAACACGGTCCTGTAAAAGATTTGCAATTTCTTCCTTTACGGCGTTCTCATCTTTCAAAGAGGCCTTTTCTTCGAAATAAACAAATTGAATATCCCTTGACCTATCTTGCTTGTAATCCTTTTTATGATTATTTATATAGGTCTCAATTTCTTTCTTCGAAACAGCTATAGTAGAATCTGAGACTGAAGAAAAAGGCAACCGAACATATTTAATGTCGACTTTGTCATTGGCTAATTTATAATCCAATTCCCCCTCTTTCAAGGTAGAACCTACACCTGCCCTTATAAGGTTAAAATAGGTTTGTTCCTTTGCATTTTGAATAATAGCTTGCTCATCCTGAAGCCATAGCGCATATCGGCTAGGGTTGTTTGCCTTCCAATCGGCCACAGCCTCCCTAAACTTATTATCATCAAAAACACCACTTGCATTGTGAAATTCTGGGTTTTGAACATAAGAAGGAATCGTTTTTATGTAGTTTATTATTTGATCTTGTTCTATTTCTATCCCCAAATCCTCAAACTGCTGATTCAGGATCGTATTCCGGACTTCCCTATCCCAAACCTGATTTACCAATTGCATAGAAGAGGCGGTAGGACCAGCCATTCTAGAATAAGCCTCCACATTCCTTCTAAATTGATCTATGGAAATTTCATCCCCATTAATCTCTGCCACGGAAGAACCAACCTTTCCACCACCCAATTCATTGCTGCTGAACACTCCTGAAATTACGAATGCAAACAAAGCCAAACCAATGATTAAAATTAAAACGGTAGTTCGTTTCCTTATATTCTCTAAAATTGCCATTATGTAAACTGTTTAAATTTATCCTGTTACTATCGGGAGGCGAAATTACTACTTTCTTTTGAAATAATAAAAACTAAAAAATATCAATAAATATACCTAAAATGCCTATTCATTATCTAGCACAACCAAGGACACCATATCAATTTTATTACTGGAAACCTCTAAAACCACAAAAAGAAAATTACCTATCTTAATTTCTGAATCTTTCTCTGGGATTTCCCCGGTCTCATTAATGATCAAACCACCCAAAGTTTCGTATTCATCACTTTCAGGCAAGTCCAATTTATATTGTTCATTAACATAATCCACTTCCAATCTACCCGAAAACTTAAAAGTATTTTGATTTATCTGCTCCTCAAACAGGTCAGTGGTATCGTGTTCATCCTCTATGTCTCCAAAAAGCACCTCAACTATATCCTCTACCGTCATAACGCCAGAAGTACCACCATACTCGTCTAAAACAACGGCAATACTTTTCCTCTTTTTGGTTAAAATATTAAGTATGTCATTTATGAGCATCGTTTCCGGAACAAATTCTACCGGAAGCAGGATAGTCTTTATAGTCTTGGGTTTTTTAAAAAGCTCATAGGAATGTACGTATCCAATAATATTGTCTATGGTATCTTTAAATACCAAAATTTTAGAATACCCTGTATCCGTAAAAAGCTTTGCCAGATGTTTAGGGGTTTCATGAATTTCTACCGCTGCAATCTCAGTTCTGGGCACCATTACCTCCCTTGCCTTAACACCTGAAAACTCCAGCGCATTTTGGAAAATTTGTATCTCAGAATCCACCACATCCTCCCTTTCAACTGCTTCCATCTGCTCGGTAATATAATCTCCCAATTCTATTTTACTAAAGGCCAATTGCACCTCATCACCATCTGTTTTAAAGAGAACTTTAAGAATTATATCCGAAATCCAAATAATAAAATCCGAAATCACAGAAAACAATACATAGAAAAGATAAGCCGGAATTGCCAACAACCTTAACATTGTATTGCTGTAAATCTGAAATAATACTTTGGGCAAAAACTCTGCGGTCAACAATATGATCAGGGTAGAAATAACCGTTTGGGTCACCAAGCTAAAATCGGTAAGCATCAGGCTTAAGAAGCCACCAGGGGAAGCCTGGATACCTGCAAACAGATTCATCAGCAGTTCCCCCATAAAAAGCCCGTAAACCACCAAGGCTATATTATTCCCAATAAGCATGGTAGCAATAAACTTGGACGGTTTTTTAGTAAGACGCGCCAATACTTTGGGTAGAAATCCATCTTGCTTTTTTTCTATTTCTATGTGAATTTTATTCGCAGAAATAAAGGCAATTTCCATTCCCGAAAAAAAAGCGGAAAACAGTAATGAAATAACAATGATAATGACAATAGATGCCTCCAAAATTATTGTTTGTTGTTTTTTTGACGTGCTTCAAACCTCTTCCTATAGGTCTTTTTAAAAATGAACATACCAATAGAAACGATACCAAAGAAGACAAACAAATAGGCTCGTTGTCTATCTATGTTCCATTGTTCATAAATTTCAAAAGCCGATACTACGGCCACTGCTAAATAAAGGTATTCGGTATATCTTAATATCTTGATCATTCTTCTATCTTCTTTTCTTTTATACTCATATAACCATAGGTCTTATTAGCATTAAAAAAACTAAAATCCCTATTAAAATCCATCCCTTCACCATCCATTATTGTTCCTTCTTCTGGATTGGTATATTTAAATTTCTGTTGTGTAAAAATCCAATCATTGTTTCTATCCCAATATAATTGTGGAGCCTCCAACATTTTGCCATCGCTGGTTTCTATAACCACATTGCCTTGCAAATCTATTAAATTAGTACTGGAATAAATAATTCCATAATCTGCGGTAACCGTACTTTTTTCTCCCTTATCATCAAAAAACTCTACCATGAGTCCATCAGGAAAGGTGTAATGAGGAAAAGCCAAGGTGGTAAAATCATTGCAAATGGGACCTGTTAATACGGCTATCACATGCGCAGAAACTACACCTTCATTTTTTTCAAGTTCATCCGTCTCAGTATACGTTAAGGTAAAATCCTCCGCCACCGCACTTGGAAACATCTTTTTAATAGCTTCATCCCCAACTCTTTCGTAATTATCGGCACAAGAATAAAAAAGCATTGCCATAGAAAATACTATGGCAATGCTCCTTAAATTATATAAAACCTTTTTTATCATCTTATAGGTTGGGCACTTTTACACTACCACCTACCCAACATGAAAAACTTACTGTTTTACCAGCCATACCAGAATTAAATATATCTGTTTTGGATGGCGCTTTTGCGTTATAACTTGCCGCTGCCTGACCTGCCCTACTACCTAAAGCGGGATCCACACGACCTGCCTGACGGGCCATGTCTGCAGCTTTCCAATATATCGCCCTTTTTTCGAATGGAGTACTACCACATTCATTGGCACTGCCTGCATACAAACTGGCAATCAATAAATAAGCCTTACCATTGGAAGGATTGGCATCTATTGCCTTTTGGGCATAGCTCCTAGCGGTAGACTTACTACCTCTTCTATAGCTTGTGGCAATTTTATATGCAATATTGGATTTCTTTTTGGCATCTTTTTCCAATTCAAGTGCCTTATTGAAGTCTTCAAGTGCTCCTTTGGTATCCCCAGCATTGTTCTTAAGGGCCCCACCATACATATAAGCACTGGCGGAAGGCTCCATGGCCAACTGTACTTCAAAAAGTTTTTTGAACATTGGATCTTCAGTACAGTCTTTACTGTACATTCTTCCAACTGCTCTCTTGATCCAAGTAATATCTCCCTTCTTGGAATCAAAATTCTTTTGGTACAATGGAATTAAGTTTTCACAATTCGCCAAGACACCCAATTTACTATCTATACTTTCAGCAATCTTACCATAGCTTTCAGAATAACTATTATAAGAACTCAACTGCTTTTTCTCTTTGGAAGTTAATGTACCAGCATCCTCTTTAGGAAGAAGTTTATTAATTACCTCTGTAAGTTTTTCATTTTCTTCATCAATCTTTTCGGTAACGTTGTCGTATTTCTCAAATACTTCCTCTATATCCCTTTTGCCAGCACTATTAAGATCCACTAAGTTGGAGAAATACAAATACAATGCCTTTGGGTTTTTAAAATTTGCTTTATCCTCTGTAAAAGCTTTATCGAGTTGAGTATAGATTTCCTCATCGGATATTATTTTCTCATCATACTTTAACAACACCTTATCAATAATGGTCTCTGCCACGTCTGTCTTGGCGGGGAAGTACTTTGCCCTATTATCGTATAATTCAATTAAAGCATTTATATTGGCCGTTTTTTCAGCTCCGGTTGATTTTTCCAACCTATCTTTTAAAATTCGCTCACCATACAAAATATTGGCCCAATTTAACGTAGGACAATTTTCGTATACCATTTTCCATGGTGTATAAGCAGCCTCATAATTCTTAACTTTCACATGCTCCGTGTAAATGGAAAGATTGGTCATACACTCTGGATTTTGAGCTTGGGAATGCCCTAAACCAACAAATCCCATGGCGACTATCGCAGTGATATAGAGTTTCTTTTTCATCTGTCTGTTTATTTTAAGGTGGTTAAAGTAATAATTTTTAATTAATTTTTCTTGGTATGAACCATTTATCGTTTAAAGATAGGCCCAGATTAACTTTGAAATAACTTTCCTCAACTAGATCCCCATATTTGGTTCCTCTTTTTCCAAGTTCAAAACCGAGGTTAATATTAGAAAGATTACGTCCCAGTGGTAAACCTATTCCAAAAGTTATGCCAAAATCATTTATCTCCTTATTATCTACCACTATTCCCGATTTGGAGACTTTTGCTCCAGCTCTATATGTCGCCCTTTTCAAATAACTTGTAAAAGAAGTGTAATCTGGAATATAGTACCCACCAAGTCTAAAGGTCTGAGCATTTTGATATTCCAAATTGCTGAAAGGCGTAAGTTCGTTTTCAAAACTACTTAATTCCTGAAAACTGTACTCCGCTCCTAAAAACCATTTTCTATCTTGACCATAACCAACACCTAAAGTGGCTGTAGTTGGAATCTGTACACCGGTTCGCGCCAAACCTTGGGCTTCCAAATCTACTTCCAGTACCTCTATATCCCTACCACTAACAGTTGAAAAAGAACCAATAGTCCTTTTGTTTTCTGAAACCAGATTAGCTTGTGTGTTCACTATTATACTAGTAAAAAGAGTGTGTTTGTCCGTGATGGTCGGCGTAAAACTGGCTCCAAAATTAAAATCGAAGCCCTTGATCCTGGATTCTATCCTATTGAAGGAACCCAACTGTACATCTTCAATAGTCTGAAAACTATTGGTTTTCTGGTTCCCAAAATTAAAATTACTGGTAACCCCTAAACTAAAGTTTTTGAATAGTTCATAGCCCAAAGAGAAATATACCCTATTTAATCCTCCTTCACCATTAAACGATTCTGCGATTAATCCCTGGGCATTTGTTCTTTCTGATTGAAAATTGTACCCTATAGAAGAATAAGGCATAATTCCAAAACCCATACCAAAGCCTTTGCCTAAGTTAAATCCTAACGATAAATAGTCCAAATTTGAAATAGATGCGCTTTCATTGGCGACATTACTTGCAAACCGGTACTCTTTACGTGATAGTCCAGCCGTGTAGGTTGTTAGCCCCAACTTACTATAAGCTGCGGGATTACTTAAATTAATGTGAATACTATCCGTATAAACACTTAATCCACCCATCATTTGATTCTCCACCGTGCCGGTAGCCCTTAAATCGCCAACACCAAAATAAGAATAAGGAGAAGCAGTACTATTCTGAGCATATATGCCTACCGAAGTTAAGCATAATATTGCAATTATAAAATTTTTGATCATCTAGCGCTTGTTGTATTCTAACAAATAATATAACCCCAACAGGAGAAATTTAGAATGCGCAAATATGGTATTTTTTAATCGTTTTGACAAAAATTGCGCATCACCTCCTGTTAAAATAACTGTTAAATCGACAAATCTACTTTTATATTGGCCAATAATTCCGTCTATTTCGTTACAAAGACCATTAACTACACCGCTGTGCATACTAGTTTCAGTGGTGTTTCCTATAAAATCGATAATAGGTTTCTTTTTCAACAATGGCAATTTGGAAGTTTGCTCGTGCATGGCCCTATACCTCATGGCAACACCAGGTGAAATGGCCCCTCCCAAATATTCTCCATAATCATTTACGGCATCATAGGTCACACAGGTGCCGGCATCTATGACCAAGGTATTCCCTTTTGGGTTGTGGCAAAAAGCCGCTGTTGCCAGCGCAATGCGATCTACACCAAGGGTTTGGGGGGTTGCATAAGAATTCTTAAAAGGGGTTTTGGAGGCGTGATTTAAAACATGAACCTTACAAAACACACATAACATGGCAATTTCCTCATTGCTCATTCCGCCCACATTGGAAACAATGGCATTCTGAATAAGAACATACTCCGAAAAGATAGATTTTACATTTTTTGCAAAATCTGCAGAAGGAATTTTACGATATGAAATTATATTTTCATTATCGAAAACCGCCATTTTCACTAGGGTATTACCCACATCTACTATCAAGTTCATACTACAAAGATCAAAAAACATAAAAAAACAAAGGCCTTTTTTTTCATTTTTGTTTGTATATCATAAAATTGAAATTATATTTGCACCCGCTTACAGCGTTTGGTGCCTTAGCTCAGTTGGTAGAGCAATGGACTGAAAATCCATGTGTCCCTGGTTCGATTCCTGGAGGCACCACCTTAAAAGCCCTTGATTTTCAAGGGCTTTTTTATTTTTACACCCTTTTCTAACTTCCCTTTAATGGTAACTGGAGGCACTTATTAGAGAATTTCTTTAACAAGATCCAAGTTTTAATCTAACTTTTTTCGCTTTTGCAAGAGTTCCGATATACCCATAGACTCCCAAATTATTCCTTGATAAGCATTTTTATGTCCACCTTCGTATAATATACCAATATTTTTCCGGTCAATTGGGGTTAAATCGGAGTAGGCCGATGGACCTTGGAAAATTTGCTTTTCAATAGGCCATGTCTTACCGTCGTCCTCACTTAATCTTAGCGTCATATTTACTCTGTTTTTAGTATCCGCTGGATTCGCAAAAAGGACATATACCTGCTCCTTAAACTGAAATCGCAAGGTACTGGCCTGACAAATGGGTTCTATCAAAGTTTCTTGATGATGCATCTCTTTCCAAGATTCACCCCCATCATCACTATAGGCCAATTGACGGCTACTCCTATTTCGATCGTAATTACGCATGTTCAACATTAAGCTATGATCGGAGAGCTCAACGACTTCACATTCATTAACTTGATCCTTAGGGGTGCTTCCTCCCAACTCCCATGTTTCTCCATGATCGTCGGAGTAAATAGTATGTGAATAATACTTTTTGGTTACCGCTTCAATATGATCACTGGCTATCACCAACCTATCCTTATACTTACCTCCAAGTATTTGAATACCCGACCCAGGCCCAGTGGCATACCATGTCCAGTTAGGTGATTTTATATCAGAGGTAATTTCTTTGGGCCTACTCCAACTATTACCATCATTTTCCGATTTTAACACAAATACCCTGCGAGTGTCCTTACTTTTTTGGGCGATTATTTCCGATTCATGGTCTTCCCCTAAATTCCATGTGGATAATAAAAAAATATTGCCCGTAGTCCGATCAATTACAGGTGACGGATTTCCACAGGTATTACCACCATCGTGCCAGAGCACTTCCAATTGCCCCCATGTTTTACCACCGTCTTGTGATCGCTTCATTACCAAGTCGATATTTCCTGTATCGCTACAGCCATTTTTTCTTCCCTCGGCAAAAGCTAATAAAGTTCCTTTTTTTGATGTTACTACCGCCGGAATTCGAAAACACTGATAACCCTCCGTTCCTCCTTCAAAAATATAATTCAACATTTTTTCTTGCTCCTTTTCCCCTTTGGAGGTTTGGGACGCAAGTGGATATCCCACTATGGTAAAAATGATGAAAACGAAAATTCGCTTCGAAAATAATTTGAAAAAAGCCATTTTATTATTTCTTTAGGTTGGAGATTTTATTATTAAATTTTTGCCTACAAATAAATATGGGGCATGTATTACTCTACAATTTGCTCCTTAGACACTAAAACGTCCTTTAACTTCTCGTAATCCACTTCCTGTACACTAGTTTTTCCATCAATTGCCAGAACCGCGGCAGCGGCAGCTGATTGTCCCAAAATCATAAATACGGGTTCCATTCTCATAGATCCAAAAGCGATATGACTGGAAGAAACACAAACAGGAACCAATAGGTTCTTACATTCTTCCTTCTTTGGCACCAAAGATCCATAGGAAATAGTATAAGGACCATTGGTGCTGACCCCTATATCCCCTTCATTCTGTACAAACCCATCCGGTTTCACATAACGCTGCACATTGTGGGAATCCATGGTATAGGACCCCAAACCTATGGGTTTAGGCGTCGGATTCTTTTTTAACAATTCATTTTCGGTCATAACAAACTCTCCTATCATCCGCCTTGCCTCCCTTACATAGATCTGATGTGGCCAGTTGCCATTATCCGTAAATTCATCCTTGGCCAAGCCCCATTTTTGCATTTCCGACTGTATATCCTCTGGAACCCTAGGGTCATTGGCTACGAACCACAACAATCCTTTTTGGTAATTCTCGTGTTCCTTAATGATCTCTTTTCTTCTTTCATAGGTGGCCTCCGGATAATCGTAATTCATGCCAATATTATCACTACTGAAAGGACCGTGGTTGTTGGTATCCGTTTTATGGTTTGGTATGGGATCGAATTTTTCGAACCAATCCTTCCTTCCTGTTTCTAAGGACCTTGCCAATAATTCGTAATTCATGGGGTCGTAATCCTCGGGCTTGGGAAAGGGAATCCTATTTTCTGGATAATTGCTCATACACATCCTAAAGCAATAGGCTTGGATCTTATCGTCACCGCTGTGCCTTTCCCCAGGATCTTCTTCTGATATCTTGGGCAAAAAACCGCTAGTGGGATCTCCCGGCACTACATAAGGTGAAATGTCCGATTGAAACCAATGTTTATGATGCAAGACCCCCGTCTGTACCCCATTCCATTCTTCGCCGTATACTTCCTTGCCTTCTCTTCCCACATGATAGCTTACGCCTGCCGAAGCCATAAGGTCTCCCTCATAAGTGACGTCCAAAAACATTTTTCCAGAATATGTCTTTCCCGACAAGGTGGTAATGGAAACAATATTGCCATCCTTCATAAGCACTCCGTTTTCCCTATCCAACCATTCATCCCGATCTACTCGGATCTGCTCTTCCCTAACAAAATCTTCGAATACGTTTTCTGCTACATGTGGCTCAAAGATCCACATGGTCCTATTTTCACCATCCATGGCAGGGGTACCCTGGCCTTTGTTACCGTATTCCTCCTTTTTTTGCCAGACCCAGGCATCGTCCGTGTTGTAATGTTGCCAAACCCTATGGTAAAACTCCCTGGCCAGCCCACCAATAACACTCTTGTCCCCTGTATCTGTAAAGCCCAAACCTCCTGAGGACAATCCGCCCAAATGAATATCGGGCGACACCACAATGACCGATTTTCCAGAGCGTTTTGCTTCTACCGCAGCGGATACAGCAGCGGAAGTACCTCCATAAATAATAATATCGGCTGTAGCTACTGGGTTACTCTTCTCTTCGGATTGTTTACAGCCCGTAAGGGACATCAACCCAGCTAATACTAATAAGATAAGGGCTAAATTAATGGTCTTCCTTTTTTGCTTCATTTTATTTGATTGTTGAAATTGCTCTTTTAGAAAAAATGTAATTTATTTTAACCTTTGACTATCTTTTAATAGTTGCTCCTTTAAAATAGGGTAAGGCACATCTTGTACATTGATATTACCATCTATGGCAAGTGCTGCCGCTGTGGCTGCAGATTGTCCCAAGACCATAAATACCGGCTCCATGCGAATGGATCCAAAAGCAATGTGCGTTGAACTAACACAGATAGGGACAATAAGGTTATTGCATTCCTCCTTTTTTGGGACCAAAGATCTATAACTTATGGGATAGGGCTTAAAGCCATGGGCCTCTACATTGCCCTCGTTCTGCACATATCCATTGGCATCCACATAACGCTGTACATTATGCGAATCCATTCCATAGGCGGCCATACCAATGGCATCCTCGGCCACTATTAGTGCCTCACAATTTTTTTGGGTCATTACATAATCACTGATCATTCTCCGTGCTTCCCTAATATAGAGTTGCTGTTGCCACCCGTCGGCCCTTTCAAATTCATCTTTGGAAGTACCCCATTTGGAAGCTTCCTCACGGACCTCTTCAGGAATTCTTGGATGATTGGCCAAGGACCACATCAATCCCATTTGGTAATTCCTATGGTCCTCTATAATCTTTTCACGTTCCGCATAGCTGGCCTCGGGGTAGTCATAATTCCTGCCGATGTAGTCGGTAGAAAAGCCAAACTTGTTGTTCGTATCCGTTTTTCTATTGGGCATACTGGAATTGATCCAGGGTAACAGCGTATTGCTATAACTATACATATCCCTTATAGTCCCTTTTCTTGCCTCATAGTTCCGGAACAACAGTTCATAGTTGATCTCATCATAATTTGAGGGTTTCTGGAAGGGAATTCGGTTTTCAGGGTGATCTGTTAGGCACATCCTAAAACAATAGGCCTGTATTTTTTTATCGCCTTCCCCTTCAAGTCCCGGTTTTTCATTCACATTTGGCAATAGGCCGGATGCTGGATCGCCCTTTTTGACATAGGGATCTACCCCTGGGATTAAATTATGGTTAAATGCATTTTTGGAAACAAATCCCGTCAAGGCCCTATTTATGCTATTGGCCTGCACTCCGTTCAAGGTTTCCCCATATTCCTCGTTACTTTCCCTGCCCACGGCATAGGAAACCCCGGCCGAGGCCATTAGGTCGCCCTCATAGGTAGCGTCCAGAAATACCTTTCCCTTGTAGGTCTTGCCACTTTCCATGGTGATCGACTCTATTTTCCCATTTACTTTTTTTACCCCGGATTCCCTGTTCAACCTTTCATTGTAGACCATTTTAATTTTCTCCTTGTCCATCATATCCTTATATACAGCAAGGGCGGCAGAAGGTTCAAAGGTCCACATGGTAGCCTCCCCCTCCTCCGTACGGGTTTGGCCACCATCGATATACTCCGATCTTTTCTCCCATTTCCAATTTTCCGGATCATCGTAATATTTTTTGATGTTCTCATAGAACTCCCTGGAAATTCCCCCTATGGCCTGTTTATTGCCAATATCTGTCTGGCCCAGGCCTCCAGTGGTCAATCCACCAATGCGATCGGTAGGTTCTATAAGTACAACGGACTTCCCCATTCTACTACTTTGCAGCGCAGCCGCAACTCCAGCGGAAGTGCCACCGTATATAACAATATCGTACTTCTTGGTCTGCCCATTTGCGGCTAAGGTCATGAAGACCAAGGACAAACACAGGAATACCTTAATAGAATAATTTTTCACGTTCAATCGATAATAAGTTCTAATCATTTTCACTTTTTAATTTATAATGTGTATTTAAAAATAGTATTTGCAATGTTGTGATCCCTAAAAAATCAGCGACCGGTCCTTGGGCTCCAAAGGCATAAAATTAACATCCAAGTATCCTCCACTGGCATTGTCATCGCTCACTATTTGAGGTTTCCCCTTTAGTGATTCTATTGAAAATCGATGAATATGTCCTGAAAATATACCCATAAGATTTGGAGCAGAAAACACCGCCTTATGAAAATTAAAGGTTGTTTCCGAATGTCCCGATTCTGGCCACCTCAATCGCCCTTCCAACTCAAAGTTTCTATCGGAAGAAGCACCCCAATCCGGATTGCCACATCCAAAACCAATGGATTTCCCTGGGGCGTACATGGGTATATGTACCAAAAGAACCAACGGAACATTGCTAGCAACATGTTTTTTAAAAAAGGCCAATTGATCCTCATTTATTTGATAGGTAGAATTGTCGATGGCCAAGAATCGGATTCCTTTTACCTCATATGACGCAATTAATGGATGATTGCCCTGATACAAAGGCAGTAGTCTTTTATTGATCCATTTGTCCCTTAAATCTTCCAGAGGACCCTCCATTCCCTCATAATGCCAATCATGATTACCGGCAACATAAACATAAGGGATATCCACTTCTTTCAACTTGGCCTGTACCCACTCGATGGCCGCTTCCGATGGAAAACTAAAAATATCACCGATCAAGGTAATTAAGTCTGCCTGGGACTCTTTCGCGAAATTCAAGGCCGCCTCAAACGCTAGTTCAGGATTGGTTAATTCATCAGTTTTAAAGTGTCTGGTCTGGTTGTAGGCCTTTGCCATACGTCCACTATACTTTTTATAAGGAACACCGCGTTCATCATCCCTAAAAAGATGGGTATCGGCAATATGAACGATCTTTATAGGTTCCGTAATAGCGTCCGAAAAAAATTGAAGCTTATTTTCCTCCACAGTAACACAAAACTGAATGGCCTTTTCAGAAGAATTTGTAGCTGTTTCATTTGTGGAATACTTGGTTAATCCCAATCCAATTGATGCTGAAGCTGCATTTTTAAAAAATAATCGACGTTTCATCTATTAGTTATTTTATTTGAATAGCGTTTGAAATAATTTTTTAATTACCAAATGGATTTGATGGGACTAATTGTAAATTCATCCAATTCTAATTTAGCATCATCTGGATTTGAAATTACCAAGGTCTTGTAATGTTCACTGGGAAAGATTTGGGCGGTCATCACATATTGCCCCCCGTATATGAAAATCTCTACCGAGGACCAATCCATTAGTATTCGCACTTCATATTCCCCATTTGGCAACTTGGGCAGGGGCATGGTCTGAACATTTTTAATAAAATCTTCATCAAAAGAAACTTTTCCAGATCGTGACCTGTCCAAAACAAACTGTTGATTTTCAGCATCCATAATCAAATTCAAATTCTCTCCCAAACTATTTTTAAAGTCTAGGATAAATGCTCGAGAGCTAGTCTTAAATTTAACTTCGGAGCTATTAAAATGGTCAAAAGTTAAGGACTTATCCGATTTTGAATCTATTGACAGATCTTGTGAAGTACCTAGATCCCGCAATTTCTCAACACTTTGCAAAGGATAATTAAATAATTCAAAAGCGCCATTTACTTGTTGTAAAGCCAATATTCTGGGCAAGGTCATAGCACTACGCCACTTTTCTGTAGGCGTCTCCTGGGCATAGTCCCAATTACTCATCCAACCAATGAAAATTCGATCTTTCTTGGGTGTATTATTATAGGTAACCCCCGCATAATTATCCCTACCCCAGTCGATCCATCTATCCTCCTTTTGGTCACTTGTAAAGGTTTTACCATCAAAATCACCTATAAAATACTGGGTCCCGCTGCCCCCATTGGGTGCCCCGGGATTAATACTGATCAAGAGGACCCACTTTTCCAAATCTGTACCTTCTACTTTCAAAGGAAAGAGATCTGGGCATTCCCAAACACCACCATGTGCCCCTTGATCCTTTCCAAATTCGCTCACTTTAGCCCAATCTTTTAAGTCGGGGGATTGCCAAATTTGGAGGTGATCTCCTGCCACCAATAGCATGGTCCAATTATTGGCTTTATCGTTCCAAAATACCTTGGGATCTCTAAAATCCTTTATGCCTTCGTTTTTTATGACAGGATTGCCTTCATATTTAACCCAAGTATCCCCATTATCCAGACTGTAGGCAATACCTTGGGTCTGAAAGTCGATTCGGCCTTCTTCTGCCCATTCAGCCTTATGATAGGTGAATATGGCCACTAAGGGTGGATTATCCACACTTCCGAACCCAGAGGAATTATCGGTATCGATGACCGCACTTCCAGAAAAAATATAGCCTTGTTCGTCAGGAAACAAAGCAATAGGTTTATTTTCCCAATGAACCATATCTTTACTTGTGGCATGCCCCCAATGCATAGGCCCCCAAACAATATCTTCTGGGTAATATTGATAAAAAAGATGGTATATTCCTTTGTTATAGACCAAGCCATTTGGGTCGTTCATCCATTTTTCAGGTGGCGAAAAATGAAATTGTGGGCGATATTCCTCCAGATAATGGTGCTGTTGTTCAGCAACTGTATTTATTGGTTTTACTTTTTCCCCGTCCCTGCAAGAAAAAAGTGCCAAACCAAGAACTACCCATAATATTTTGATATTGTATTTTTTCAAGATCCTTAGTTTTTAATAAAAATAGCAAAAATATACCCAGTTTAAAACTGTGGGGGTCGAGGTTACTGAGATTAATTTTCCAAAACCCAAATCAGGACAAACTTATTGAGGGCTTTGCTCATTTACCCCTTACTATCCAAGACAGGAATTAAACCCTTAAAAAAAGTTTTTGTCTGTAAAGAACATACAATAAGGCCCATTGAACAGCGAGATAACAAAAGACCATCACCACTGCATTGTAAGGGTCGCCAACCAATTGCCCCAACCATGCAAAAAAGGCATTGGTGGTATAGGACCAATCTATAAAAACTTTTGACAAATAAATCAAAATGGCATTCATACCTATTACCTTAAAGAAAAATGCCCATTTTTTATACCCTAAAATATCTATTAAGTAATAAAAGGCTGCCATTAAGAGCGTACTTATACCCCCGCATTGCAATACGAACGAACTGGTCCATAGATTTTTGTTAAAGGGTAAAACAAGATTCCAGATTTGCGCCACAATAAGGAGAAGAACACCCAAAATTCCTAACCTAATGGCCGTAGTTTTTTTCCTGTCAGCAGGTGTTTCCCTTAATAAATTACCTACAAAAATTCCAAGGAGGGCCGTAGATATTGCCGGAATGGTAGCCACCAAGCCTTCTGGGTCATGAATGCCCAGATATAGTCTTCCAGGAATAATGGACCTATCTAAATAGGACACAAAATTGCCTTCCATACTTAAATCGCCAATAGGAAAACCTGGGGCTGAATTGAACAACAATAAAAACCAATAACCCAATAGAAGTGAAACAAACCATATCATTTGTCCTCTTTGTTTAAAGTATAGGTAAATAATATTGGCAAACATATATGCCAGACCAATACGCCCTAAAACACTTCCAAATCTAATTTCCTCCAAAGGCTTAATTTCCAGCCTGTTATTATATAAAACCCCTAAAAGAACCAATATTAAGCCCCTTTTAACAACACGATACAAGAGTGCTTTCCTGTCCGCACCCTTTTCCAACTGTTTCCCTATAGAATAGGGTGTTGCCACTCCAGCCAGAAAAAGAAATAGCGGAAAGATCAGGTCATAAAAAGCAAAACCATGCCATGCCGGATGTTGAAATTGTCCTGATAAAATATTCCAAAATGGAGCATTCATTATTTCTGATAGGTGATGAAAAATTTCCTCTGCTCCTATTATCCAGAACATATCAAAACCCCTAAGGGCATCGAGAGAATAAAGTCGCTCGGCGACAATGGTTGATTTCATGGCTTGTTTAATCGATTAAATAAGTTCCTAAATTTACTGAAAGAATTATTTATAAACTGATATATATCATATGAATTGATTTAATTACTTAATAAATTAAAGTTTAAAATCCTGTATCATGGAACCAAAAAAATATCCTAGGGCAGATTTAAACAAAAAAAGCGGACTTTTCTTTGTAATCGGCCTAACAATAGTACTCTTTCTAGTATGGAGGGCGTTGGAATTAAAAACGTACCCCAAGGAAAATAGGGCAATTGAGCAGCTTACGATAACAGATTATTTAGAAGAAAAGGTACCAGTTACCGAGGCCTTAAACGTACCGCCCCCACCTGCACCTCCAGCAGCTCCTGAAATTATAGAGATTGTAGAGGATGTGTCCGAAATTGAGGAAACGGTAATTCAAAGTACTGAAATAAATCAGGAGACCGTGGTAGAAGAGGCACCATTAAAAGTGGAAGATATTGCCCTAGTGGAAGAAGAGGAAGATATTGAAGTACCTTTTGCCGTAATAGAAAATGTCCCTGTTTTTCCAGGATGTAAGGAAACCACTAATGAGGCGCAGAAAGCATGCTTTCAGAAAAAAATTCAGGAGCATATCATAAAACAGTTTACCTATCCTGATGTAGCCGTAGAATTGGGCATTGAAGGCAAGGTGTATGTGCAATTCATTATTGACAATACCGGCTATATTACAAATATCAGAACAAGGGGACCGGACAAATTATTGGAAAAGGAAGCGAACCGTATTATAGCGGCTTTACCCCAAATGACACCTGGAAAGCAACGGGGCAGGGCGGTAAAGGTTCCGTACACCATTCCTATTACCTTTAGGCTGCAGTAATTAAGGCAGTACGGACTACTTTGTTTTAAATTGCCAATTTCATTAGGTCCCTATATTTAGGATTTCGCATTCTTATAGCTGATCAACTGTTGTGGCCCTTCCAACAAAACCCTCACAATCTGCAAGGTACCGTCATCCTTTGTAGCTATTTCCCATTTAATTAGGGCGATAGTCCCTTTTTGAATTTCAATTCCCGTAATGCTCCGTGGATGCACGCAGCTGCCATCATTAAAAAAAGGGATATCTCCAGGGTCAGGAAAACGCGGTCTATGCGTATGACCCACAATCGTCAATATTTCATTATTGGCCATAATCCATTTTTTTATGCGCCTTTCAATTTTAATGAGTTCCTTGTAATTTTTGGCAGGGCTGGTAGGGTCGGCAATGCCCCATACCTGTAATGGTTTCCATAATATACGCACCAGGAATCTGCCAAAACGCCAAAAGGTATAGTTCCACCAATCCGCTTGGTGTCCATGGGTCAAAAGTAACTCCTGTCGACTATGTTTATGTTTTAGAATTATGGCTTCGTGATAGGTAATATCTTCAAACAGTTCCTTATTACAATCATCTATAGGTTCAAAATAGGAAGATAAATTCTTCTTTACATATTCCGGATCCTTATACACCATGTCGTGATTGCCCCAAATCATATGGAGTCTCTTATCTAAATAGAACTGCTTTAATAATTTATAAACATTCTTATGGGCCGTAAAAATGGAATCAAAGGTAAGATTTTCCCATAGCTCATCTCCGTCTCCCAATTCGCAGTAAGTAAAGCCTTCGTTAAAATAATGTCTCAAGGCATGGAAATAAATATTGCGATTATTCGCAAATTCATCTGCAAAACTATTATCCCCCCTATGGCAGTCACTAAATAAAATAATTTTGGAAGTATCATCAAATGGCAGCATTTTAGCATTCTTATAAGCCCTAGATAATCTGGTAAATGAGGACATTTGTTTTAGGTTAAAAGTTAGTACTATTTTTGGTTTAGGATATTAAATTTAAGCTTTACAAGATTGAAAAATAAATACAAACTAATTCCAGTAGGTTTAATTGGATAAATATCTAAAAATAAGAAGGTCAACCCTTTCATTGACCGAATAATGAAAGAAAGCATTATCTTTTGTAATTTTACGTTCCAAACGTGGACTAAAATTAATAATGAAGGGATTTTCGGATAAAATATCACCTCTGGATCATCATATAAGCTTTAATAAACTATTGAAGCAATATGATGAAATGGCACAAAGTGAGGATTCGTTTTTGGCCTCCAAGGCAAGTTATATTCTGAAAGCCCAAGCTCCGTTTCCTGAACTCCGTGAAGGATTCACCGATATGTCCTTACTGGAAGAACACAAAGAAATTATACAAATCATCTTGCAGGATTTGTTTTCCTCTGTTCTTACCAACAATGAAATTAAAACAGCTTCCACACCATATACCGACATCATATTTAATTCAAGCAATCGATTTGAGCGAATTTTGGCTGCAGCAGGACCTGATTTTGTGCCAGAAATTAGGAATCAGGAAGAAGAGGTAAGCTATATTATGGCCTGTGTCGTCATCCTCAACTTTTACTACGGATTTGATCTAGATTTTAAGAAGCCTTTTTTCTATGACATTCCCGATGCCAAAGGGGTAATGAAACATTACCGGATTTTATACAATGCCGATTTTATAGAAATAATACCCAATGGCAGTCCTCCTGAAATAACAAAGGAAGACGTTGATGAGTTATTGGAAAACATAGACAATGTGGAGATCTGGAAACAAAAGATACCTCCCAATAGCTTTATCAGTAAAGGCTTTGTAATATCGAATATGTTCGACGTAACTACCGAACATTCAATTTCAGAAATAAAATCCAACTTGATCATTAATGATAAAAGTGGAGGTAATTTTATTAAAGGTGTGGAAAAGACCTTTAAATCGTTATTTGGGTTGCCAAATATGCGTATTGGATTCGTTGTCTATAATTCCAAAGATCAGCAATTTGAAAGGGTTTCCGTAAACGGAATAGATAGTTTTATTTTACAAAAAAAGAAAGTGGAGACTTGCAATGAGTCCCTTTGCCAGGCCTCTTACAGTAAATTAATTGATCAAAATAGTTCCTTTGTAATCAGTGACGTAGAAAAATATTATAAACTCTCGGAAGGCATGCCTCCATACAAGGGTTTACACGATCAAAAAATCAAAAGTGCACTTTTCGCACCTATAGCAAAGGATGGACAATTATTAGGAGTGCTGGAGCTGGTGTCCGATAAAGCCAATGACCTAAACAGTGTTAATGCCAAGAAATTGGATGATGTACTCCCCTATATTGTTTCTGCGGTTTTACGTTCATTGCAGGAGGAGGAAAACTTAATTGATGCGGTGATCCAGAATGAATGCACATCAGTTCATCCATCGGTTTACTGGAAGTTCAAACAAGAGGCAAAACGCTTTATAATAGATGACCAAGAAGGTCTACAGCCCTCTTTCCGTGAAATAGTCTTTGATGAAATATATCCTTTATATGGACAAGTAGATATTCAAAATTCCTCTCTGGAAAGAAATACTGCAATACAACGGGATCTAATGATCCAATTGTCGGAAATTAAAAATATACTTACCGAGGTCTGGCGAAAGAATAAGTTACCCATTTACGAAGAGCTTATATTTAGGGTAGACAACCATGTGGAGGAAATTAAAGAGGTACTACACACCAATAGCGAACAGGCAATTTTCGATTTTGTCCAAGAAGAAATAAACCCAGTTTTTGCACATGTAAAAAAATGGGACACACACCTTCAAGATTTATTGATTTCCTACGAATCTAAAATAGATAAGGGAACAGGCTCCTATTATGACCATAGGAAAAATTACGATGAAAGTGTCATGCTTATCAATAAAAAATTGGCCTCTGTAATCGACAAAAAACAGGAGGAGGCGCAAGAAATGTATCCACATTATTTTGAGCGCTACAAGACAGATGGTGTAGAGCACAACATGTATATAGGGGACTCCATTACAGGAGAAAGGGAATTTGACCTACTCTACCTCAACAATCTTAGGTTGTGGCAGTTGCAGGTTATTTGCGAAATGGAAAACAAACACTACGACCTTAAATCCAGGCTCCAAATACAATTGAATGTGGCATCATTGATCTTGGTCTATAATGGCTCGTTGTCTATCCGTTTTAGGATGGATGAAAAACGATTTGATGTAGATGGCACTTACAATGCTAGATATGAGATCATCAAAAAACGAATCGACAAATCCTACATTAAGGGAACTAATGAACGTTTAACACAAGCCGGTAAGATTGCCATAGTTTATTCGCAGAAAAAGGATGAGTTGGAATACCTGAGGTATATAAGGTTCCTAAAATCCAAAGGTTATTTTAGTGGCAAGGTAGAAATTGTTGAATTGGAAGGATTACAAGGGGTTTCCGGATTAAAGGCCATAAGGGCCTCCATCCTCTACAAATCCAATACAGAAAAGGATAAGACCTATACTTATGAGGATTTAATGCAGGAACTAAAGAAATAAGTTTCCGCTTTTACTTAAATACCGCGATCTGGGCCAAAATACTGAAAGGCAACGGCAAAGGCTATAACCGAAATTACCATTCCAATTATAAAAATAGTATAGGTCCACCTTAATATTTTATACTTCCTATGCAATACCAACCCAAGATAATATAAGTCTTTTGTCAGGGAAGAATATATATAATCTTTGTCCTGAACCAACTCATTTATGGCCCATTGATAATCTTCCAATTTCATTTTATGAAAATTCCCAAAGAACAACAAGTTTACTTTTCGTTGTTTCACATCTTCTTTGGTAAATTCCCCTTGGGTTACATTAGGCCTTGTAGCTAGAACTGCAAGCACCATGGAAACCACACTAAATACAACGAAAATTAGGGTAGGGTAAATCAAATACATATTAGAAGGACTGTCCAGTTTGGTAATTAGGTTGGACAATACCAAGGAGATTATGATGGCATTTACCGATAGCAGAATATTGGCTTTGGTATCAGCGATATCACTTAGGGTCAAATGGTTTTTCAACGTTACCCGAAATAAGGTCTGAATTCCCCTATCCGGACTTTCACTCTTATACTTGGCCTTTAACCTCTCTTTTTTTGCTAAATTTTCCTCCGCCTTCTTTCCTTTTATAAGTCTTCTAATATTTTTATCCTTTTCTCCTTGCCAATTTTCAAGCGCATAATCGGTATAAAAACGCTGTTCTGTTTGGAACATTTTAAGATTCGCCTCACGCCATTCTTTTTGGGTATAGGTTGCCGTTCCCTGAATATCCAACTCTTCCCGTAGTAACTCCGACGTTTCCATATAACTCTTCTTCCCAAAATGGGAGCAATCGGCATCCCTAATAATTTCTTCCATTAGGTTTTTGGGCTCATAGTATCTTTTGGTAGCCATTATAAGACTACATATGGTCTCTATCTTTTTCTCACCATAATTCTCGGCTTTCAAAAAATCCTGAGCTATATCGCAACTGATCTCTTCATGATTCTCAGACCCATTGGTATAGCCAGTATCATGCAACCAAGCCGCCAGTAGTACAAGTTCGTTCTCCTCCTTGCTCAACTTATAAAAATTCAATAATTCTTTAGTACTTTTAACAACCCTCCGGGTATGACCTAAATTGTGGTATAAATAGCTGTTATCTAATTTATTTGATAATAAATCAACAACAAAAGCTTCAGTTTTTTCGATGGTATCCGACATAAGAGTTAAATATGAATTCACAAATTACAAAATTTTGATTTCTAAACTGAACTACATGAGAAAACATTACATACTAATACTGATACTTTTTCTTTTGGTAGGCTGTGCCACCTATAAAACTAAATATGCGGAAGAAAGCAATTTAGTGGATAGCCCTCGTGACAAGGAATTATTACACACGTTTTATTTGATAGGCGATGCGGGAAAATCTCCAATGGATGATAAAAATGAAGCGCTAAAAACGTTTAAAAATGCCTTAGAGAAGGCTGACAAAAACAGTACCGCACTATTTCTGGGAGACAATATCTACCCTGCCGGAATGCCCAATAAAAAGGATTCCACACAAGCCTATTTAATCGCTAAAAACAATTTGGATGCCCAACTGGAAACCCTTACCCATTTTAAGGGGAATCCTATCTTTATTCCTGGAAACCACGACTGGTACAACGAGGGGCTGGAGGGGCTGGAGAGACAACAAAAATACATCCAGAAGGAATTAAAAAGTAAAGATGTTTTTTTTCCTGAAGATGGTTGCCCCATAAAAAAAATAGATATCAACGATAAAATTGTAGTTATCGCAATTGATACGGAATGGTATCTGACCAATTGGGACAAACACCCCACCATGAACGATAAATGCGAAATAAAAGATCGTGGGACCTTTTTTGAGGAACTGGAAAGTCTAATCAAAAAAAATAGGGACAAGACTACCATTTTGGCCCTACACCACCCAATGTTCAGCTATGGTCCGCACGGCGGACAGTACTCCGCCAAACTTCACTTAAACCCTGTGGGAGGCAACTTCCCTTTCCCTATTTTGGGCTCTTTTGCCAACCTTATAAGAAGAACAAGCGGAGCCTCCATTGCTGATCTACAGAATAAAAGATATACGGAACTTAAGAATCGCATAATCACCTTGGCACAGTACTCTGACAAGGTGATTTTTACTTCGGGACACGAACATTCGCTTCAATATATCGTGGAGGACAACACCCCCCAGATTGTAAGTGGTTCTGGTGCCAAAGCAGGAGTTACCCGATTATTGAACGGTTCTAAATTCTCCACGGGGAGAATGGGCTTTGCACAATTAGAGGTTTACAAAGATGGCTCCTCAGAGGTAAGGTATTTTGGGGTTGGCCCAAATTATGATCAGGACCTATTATTCTCGTCTCAAGTGCTGCCACCAGATAGAAATAAAAATTATGACTTTGATGGTGAAGTGTTTCCAAAAGAAATAAAAGCATCGGTCTATTCACAGGAAGACATTAAAAAAAGTGAATTCTTTAGAACTATTTGGGGCGAACGTTACCGGAAGTATTACGGTATTGAGGTAAATGCCCCCACGCTTAGATTAGATACGCTGTATGGCGGTTTAAAGCCCGTCCGTAAAGGTGGCGGTAACCAATCCAAATCCTTGCGGTTAACAGATAAAAATGGAAAGGAATACGTAATAAGGGCCGTAAAAAAAAGTGCAGAGGTATACCTACAGGCCATGGCTTTTAAAAATAAATACGTCATTGGAGAATTTAAGGACACCTATACAGAAAAACTTTTGATGGATTTCTATACCGGGGCCCTACCATATGGTCTTCTGACAGTGGGCACCCTTTCCGATGCAATAGACCTTTACCATACCAACCCTAAGTTATACTACATCCCAAAGCAATCGACCCTTGCAGAATTTAATGGCGAATTTGGGGATGAACTTTATATTTTGGAAGAACAGGTAGGCGATGGCCATGGAGATTTGGGCAGCTTTGGTTATGCCAATAAAATTGAAAGCACCTGGGACATGATCGATAAAATTAAACGAGACGAAAAATATGTGGTTAATACGGACAGATACCTAAGGACCCGCTTATTTGATATGGTAATAGGGGATTGGGACAGACACGACGATCAGTGGCGTTGGGGAGAAATCAAGGATGAGGAAACAGGGAAAATTGTTTTTGAGGCTATACCAAGAGATCGGGACCAAGTGTATTCCATTTGGGGGGATGGTGCCCTTATGAGCTTTGCCACAAGAACAATTCCGGCCTTAGGAATGATGGAAGGTTTTAACAATGACATTAGAAATGCTGAAGCCTTTAACAAGAGTGCTTATGCTTTGGATGTAACACTGTTGGCCCAAACCACCAAATCCGATTGGGAGAAACAGGTGCAATTTATTCAGCAAAACATAAGTACGGAGATTATAGACAAAGCCTTTGCTTCCTTTCCCAAAGAAATTGTGGACGAAAATATCCTGGATTTAAAGAACATCCTTATATCCCGGATCAAAAATCTGCCCAAAATTGCCGATGACTATTTTTTGGCGCTTAACAAATACGTTGTCATAAAGGGCACCGATAAGGATGATTGGTTCGAAATTAATAATTTGAACGACAGCGAAACGGAGATTCAGGCATATCGCAATATAGACGGGGAAAAATCGAAACTCTTTTTTAAAAAGAGATTCAATAGCCTCACCACCAAGGAAATATGGATCTACGGCCTAGATGACGATGATATTTTCGAAGTTACCGGGAGTAAAGCCAATAAGATCAAAATAAGACTTATAGGAGGGCAAAACAACGATATATATGACATCTCCACTGGATCCAATACTTGGATATATGACCATAAGACCAAGAAAAATACCTTCAAAAAAATCCAAGGCGCCAAGCTAAGGCTTACGAACGATTATGAAACCAACACTTATCAACCGTTAAAACTTAGAAACAGTACAAGACAGATAATTCCTTCCGTAGGATTTAATCCAGATGATGGAATAAAACTAGGATTTGGTGCCACCAGTACTTTTTACGGGTTTAGACAAAATCCCTACACCACTCAACACTATTACAACGCTGCTTATTATTTTGCAACCAACGGTTTTGAGTTGGGCTACAAAGGTGAATTTGCCCATATTTTCGAGAACTGGAATTTGGAACTGGCCGCTCGTTTTACAAGCCCTAATTTCAGCATTAACTTTTTCGGAATAGGGAATGATACCCAAAATTTCGATGATACTTTGGATATGGATTATAATAGGGTGAAAATTCAACATTTAAATTTTTCACCCTCCTTGATCTGGCGCGGCCAATTGGGAGGAAAATTCAGAACTGGTATTTCGTTGGAAAGTCAGGAAGTGGAAGAAACTGAAAATAGGTATGTGAACACCTTTTATCTGGCCAATGGAGAGGAAAACAGGAACAGTTTTCTGGGAGTTGATGCAGAATATACCTATGAAAATTTGGACAATGCCGCCTTCCCTACTATGGGAATGGCTACTGGACTTTTGGTGGGATATAAAGCCAGTATGGAGAACACGGGACAGTCCTATGCCTATATAGTTCCTAGCCTTTCCCTAGACCATAAATTAGTTTCCGACGGCAGATTGGTGCTTGCCGCCAAATGGAAAGCCCACTTTAATTTAGGGGACGATTACGAATTTTACCAGGCTGCCAGCATTGGTGGAGTAGACGGACTAAGGGGGTTTAGAAATCAGCGATTTTCAGGTAAGACGAGTTATTACCAAAACACGGATCTAAGATACAGCCTTAAAAGAATAAAGACAGGATTATTACCTGTTACAGTCGGAATCTATAGTGGATTTGATTACGGTAGGGTTTGGACATCTGGTAAAAATTCCGATTCGTGGCACACCTCATATGGAGGAGGATTCTTTCTGAACGGGGCAGATGTGATGACGGTTAGGATAGCTTTGTTCAACAGTGTAGAAGGACCAAGGTTTTCATTTGGAGTTGGCTTTGGTTTCTAATATCAAGCACCCCGGTTTTGAGATTTAACTTAATTCCCCAACACAAAGGAATAAAGGTTTCTTCCAGTTTTACCGGATTCCTCGTCCGAAAGCAATAGGGTATCGTTATTGGTAAAACAAACTGATTCCAATTGTGTATATACACCAAGATCTATGGTGTTTAAGGTTCCAGTGGAAAGGAAATTATCCATGGTAAAATCTGTAAACACCCATAAGGTACCATTTCCCAGTAGCACTATAGTTTTGCCATCTGGGGAAATATCAGCAGAAGTTACTTGTCCTTTTATCTTACCTTTCGGAGGAACAAAGGAACCTAAATATTGGGCCTGATGTTTCCCCTCTATGGCCGGAACCTTATACAACATTGCTTCACCGTTAAAAGGTTGCGTCCTGTTTTTTGTAACTATGTAAAAGTTATTTTGATAATAAAAAAATGCCTCTGCATCAAAAAGTAATTTATTCTTTTTGGGAGGAAAATCTTTCTGCTGCGGATAACTAAATTCAATCTTTATCGCTTCAATATCATCTCCTGTTTCAGCATTGGGATTTGGAATCTTATAAATGGCCAAATTTTTTCGGCTATTACTATTATTTCCAAAATCTCCTATGTATACATTTTCCCCATCACTGGCCAAATCCTCCCAATCGTGATTTTTGGCATTTTTTACTTTTAATTCCTTTAAAAGGTCACCATTATAATTTACCTGATAAATTTTATCGGGATTTCCTCTATCCATTACAAACCAGAGCGTAGAATCCTTGGAAGGGACTATTCCCGAATTCTCAGTTAATTTATGGGGAAGTTTGGTGACATACGTCAATTGTCCATAATTATGGGCACACCCAACAATAATTGCCCAAAGCAACAAAAACAAATATTTTTTCATCTTATTCTTTTAAAGGCATATATATTTCTGCTATCCATTCAAGTTCATTTCCACCAATATTTGGGTTGCTAAAAAACACCTCAACAGGTGTTTCAGAGACCTTTATCCCATTTTCTTTGGCATAGTCCAATAATGCGTACCATGCACGATCAGAGGTAATATAATTTCCGTTGTAAATGGCTTTTAAGGCCTTAAAACCATTAAATTTCTTATACTTTATGATTTCATTCTGTGGTAGGCTATCACTTCTTATAATTGGATAACAAAAATTAAAAGAAATACTATCCTTCGTCCTATCCCAATTGGTAATTTCCAAAAATGGTCTTCCATTTAATTCCACATTGTTATCAACAAGTACAGTACTTAGAGTAGGATAATTATGCATCATTCCCATTGCTTTGGACAGCTGGGAAGCTTTGAAAGGAATATAGGCGCAATAGGTATCTGGTAGTTGTTGAAGGGTATCCATAACAGAAACCCTAAACTTTTCTATATGTTCCTTCAATACATTATTAAAGTCCAAGATGGTCCTTCTAGTCCGTTTTTCGAAATTGGTGTCGGAAAAAGGAAGGCTCATTTTATTCATTAGGCTATGACCAACATCCTTGATATACACGTTTATTTTAGAGGTAGAATCATTGATAGGGGTAATTCTCCACTGATATTGGAATATAGAATCATTAAAAGATAACTGCTGATCAATGTTCAAAAAATCCTTTTGCTGCAACAATACCGTATTCTTGTTGGCATTACCCCATAATTTTATAGTCTGATTTATGGTTCCAGGGAATGTCTTGGATGTAATGGAAACCGAATAATCATAGGGTTTTAAAAAAAGATACCAAACCAAGGATATCAGAAGAAGGAAAGCTACAAAGTAAATAATTTTGTTTCTCACTATTTTAATTTTATTCCTGGTATATAAATCTTAAAAATTACAGAAGTGTTAATAAGCAATTAATCCCAGGTATTATTTGGATACCAGGTTCTTTGCTCCCTTCATATCCAGTTTATCCACAATAAATTTACCCAAATCCCTACCTTGTCCTACCCCCACTTCTACAGCTGCCCTATAATGGATCCCACCATACATTCGACTAATAGCCGCTTCATCTGCCGCTTGATTGAAGGATGTAAAACTTCTAATTGGCAATCCATAAGGTATTTCCGTATCGTCATCAAAGGAAAAATTGTCCCCAAAAATACTGGTCAAGGCAGTACCTGCCGCTCCGGATACCACAGAATGTCCACTTGTGTATTCTGGGAAAGGCGGAGTTTGTAGTACAGGTTGCCAATTCTCATCAATATACTGATTTATCACCGTTTCGGGGCGTATAAGATTAGAACGGTATTTTTCGTCCCAACAACTAATAAAGGCATCTGCTATGGCCATTGAAGTCTTGGTATAGGCAAATACGGTTTTATCAAAATCGGAATCCGTTTTTTCACAAGCTATCTTGGTAATCCCGATCCAATGTGCGCCCGGTGTAATTTTTTTGGTAGCAAACATTAAATGCCCCCGAGTTACGGAGACATAGGGATTGCAATCCCAAAATTTTGCAATGGCAATTTCTTCCGAAGTATCCCCTTTCAAGGTAATTTCATTGCTTATGTCGTAGACCTCTTTGACCTCTTTATAAAAATCAGAATCCAATTCCATGGAAAATACTGGCGGTGGAGCAGGTACGAATTGATTGGCAGAGTCTATAACGAAAGGTCGTATTTTGCTCCAATGTGGCTCTATACCATCCATGTAGGCTGGAGGTGTTGGTTGCCATCGAGAGGTGTCGTCCATATTAATAGTAAATTTGGGCATCGTCCTCGTCTGCTTATAATTATCCTTATCCAGCCACTCCCAAATATGTTTTGCCACTTCTAGTCCGTATTCTTTGGAATTATTGAATAGGGTCAGGTTCTTATCCTGCCAATTTAAATACAAGCTGTCTCGGTGTACCTCAATTTTATCTTCTGAAAAAATTAATCGCTTGCTTATTTCCATATGAGCAATAAGGGCTGCCATTTGATAATTGATAGGTTTGTCCATCCCAGGTGCCGGGATAGGCGTCAAATCCGTTACCTGACCTACCAAAGACTTGTATTCGTCATTGTTAAGCGCTATAATTTCATATGCCGCAATATTTGGATAGGCAAAAATTCTACTTGCCACAGGAGGCGAGAAAATATCATGGATCATAACTTCCGTAACCTTGTGTATGGAATTATGTAGATCTTGGGGAGTAATGACAATTAACTCCTCTTTTTTATCACAGGAGACTATAATTGCAAATAATAGGATTAATCTTAAATATTGTTTCATCAGTTTATACTTATTTGTTTTTTAAAGGTCAGATGTTATTAGTGATAACCTTTTCTATTGTTTTTATACGGAGTTCATGAATTTTGGATTTCACCATATGCTAGCTATAAAATATCCTTTTAAGCATAGTCAGCCATTCTACAATTCTTATTCACCCAAGTTATATACCTGAACCTGATCGTTGTTGTAGGTGACCAACAAATAGGGCTTGCTGTTCAAATCTATTATATTTAAATGTCTTACAGATTTAAATTGCAGCTCAAGGCCTATTTTGTTGCCCAAAATTACATCATTTTCATTTTTTATCAAGGCCCCTGAAAAGGAATCCAACCTCCCGTGATAAGGCTTTATTCCGAAATAGTTCCCTGCCGCCAAAATCTCTGTATTTCCGTCCTTATCAAAATCATACTCTAAAAAGGCTCTTATGGGGGCAAGCTGTAATTCTGCTGCAAAGGGAACAAAGGAAAATTTCCCGTCATTATTCTGTAAATATCCGGACTGCAGGGTGTTAACCTCTAATACAGTACTATTCTTTAGGGCTTTTTGATCCAATATTTCAGTTATGGGTTTTCCTGCAAAGGCCTTATAGGTGGTAAACTTCTTTCTCAGGCCTACCATTTGGGCAGAAAGTTCATCCAGACCTTCCAAAGGATAATACTTGCCATTTTTTTCGGTGGCCACAATGGTCTCGGTACTCCCGTTATGGTCAAAGTCTGAATAAAACATTTTCATTGGATACTCATTAGAGGCCTTAAACTTGGTGTTACTCCCCCAATTCCCCAGTAGATAATCCAAGTCGCCGTCCTTATCAATATCAAAGGGTATTATGCATTCCCAAAGTCCGTTATAAGTTTTATCCAAAAGCATCTGCTCCCTAAGCTGACCTTCATCATTTTTAAAGAATTTAGGGGTCATCCACTCTCCCACAACAATTAAATCCAGAATTCCGTCATTATCAAAATCGCTCCAGACAGCATCTGTGACCATTCCGGCTTTTTGCAGTTCCTTATTTTCCACTAGGGAAAAATTACCTTGATCGTTCCTTAGCAAATAGGAATTTGGGATATTGCCGAAATCGTTCGTTATGGCATTATTGCCAACAAATAAATCCAGATCACCATCATTGTCAAAATCGCATTCCCTTATTACTGCCGCATTTTCAAAAAAATCAGGTAATTCACTTGCCTCAAAACCCGATTTATTTTGAAGATAATAGCTATCCGTTAAGGGAACCATCTCATTGTAAAAATCAGCCCCTCCACTTCCTATAAAAAGGTCCTCCTTCCCATCATTATTTAGGTCCGCTATAATGGCGGCAACATCTTCCTTTATCGAGTCGTTCGCAATATTTGCAATCCTTTTTTCTAAATAGGTGGTATCGCCCTGTAGAAATATTCTTGACGGAATGTATTTGGAGCCTCCAAAAAATATATCATTTTTTCCATCAGCGTTCAAATCACCTATAGCCAAGGCAGGACCACGGTCAGATATTTGGTAGGGAATTAATTTTTGTCTATTGATATCCAAATAATTATCTTCTTCATGGGTGAAATTGATGCCCAAGTTTCCTTCAACTTTATTAAATATTCCTTTGGATGTTGGCTTTAGGGAACTATAATTGAAGGGGTTCGTGTTTTCCGGAGAAATGATCAAGGTTTGATTTGTAGCCACCTCTTTTAAAACCTGATAGGTCTTATTTGGCCAAACAATTTTTAGGGAGTCCACCTTATCCTGCTTTCCAAAACCAAAATGAACCATTGGCTCTGAAGATGATTGGAATCCCCGTACAGTATACAGTTCCTTGTATTGCAATTTCCCGTTTAGATAGGCAAAGACTTTGGTGCCTATCCCAAACTTATTCTTGGCGGTATACTTAAACCGCAATTTTAAATAGTTGCCCTTGGCGTCGGTTTTATTGATGTACAATGCCGTTGGACTATTCAGCGTATTTATTATCAGGTCCAGATCACCATCATTGTCCAAATCGGCCATAGCGGTCGCCCCGGAAATCAGGGTATCCTTAACCATCCAGACGCCGGACATATCTCTAAATTTCAGTTCTTCCCCTCCCTTAAAAACATAATTATGCGTTACCCCTGATGGCATCATATTCAAGGCCTGCTGATCTACCAATTTGGTATTGCTAAGCTTATTTTTAATTTGTTCATCAGATGCAAATTTTATAAAGTCAAGATCGTTTGGTCTTTTTGGAATACCGTTGGAAATAAAGATATCCTGTTCTCCGTCCTGGTCGTAATCCCCAAATAATGCACTCCAACTCCAATCGGTCGCTGAAATTCCACTTTGGATAGCTTGCTCCGTAAAAGGTGAATTGTGTTGGTTTAAAAACAACATATTCCTCGAATATTGATAGTGATACCCAAAACGGTCCACTCTCAAAATTTGGGTTTGGGTAAGGTCATCGCCTTCAGAAGATTTTAGAACCTTTTCATCTTCGGGGAGCATGTCCAAAGAAATAAGATCGGGCCACCCATCATGGTTTATATCGGCAACATCATTCCCCATAGAGAATTTGGTGGTATGCCCAAAATAGTTGCGCAATTGTTCAGAAAAGGTACCATTACCATTGTTAATATAATAATAATCGTCCTCGTGAAAATCGTTCCCTACATAAATGTCGGGATATCCGTCCTGATTAAAATCAGCTACGGCAATACCTAATCCATATCCGTTGGCACCACCGTAAATACCGGCTTCTTCACTAACATCTACAAATACACCCCCATCATTGCGCAAAAGTTTGTCCCCGGACTGTGCATTTCTCTTTTTCCTTAATTCCGCTTTCCCATAAGATTGTTGGGTATGCACGGCATGATTGAGTAGGTATATATCCAAATCCCCATCCAAATCAAAATCGAGCAAGGCCGCGGAGCTGCTATAGGTATCAAAATCGAGACCAAATTCGGCTGCACTTTCTGTAAAAGTAGTATCTCCATTATTTATATAGAGCTCATTTTGCCCATTAAACCCATTTATTCCAACTACCGAACAAACATAGATATCCAATAGTCCGTCCCCATTTATGTCGCCCATTATGGCCCCAGTGTTCCAAGTACTATTCCCAGAGATTCCAGCAGTTTCGGATATGTCCCTAAACTTCAAGTTTCCCTCATTTAGGTATAATCTATTTTTTACCTGATTCCCGGAAAGGAAAATATCGGGCAGCCCATCCCCATTAATATCACCAGTGGCAACCCCTCCACCATTGTAGAAATATAGGTAATCCAAAATGTTCAAGTCATCGGTTTCTGTTATGGTATTTTGAAAATCGATTCCCGTTTCACTTGATGATGGGTTCCTGAAAATTTCACCTTCCTTGGAGCCACAACCATAGAGAAGCACTGCAGATAAAACATATAGCGTAACTCTACTCATCTAGCGCAAATACTTTTGGTTTGTTATCATTAATGGCAACAATGACGAATCGTTTTCCATTTTTATCCTTAAACTGTTCAATATGTTTCACCTCCTCCTTAATAAAAAACCCGCTGTCATCGTAATCTTGCCATTCAAAGTCGAGCTTATCATTGCCCAAAAGAATACTTCCAAAATTGGCATCAAGGCGTGAATACTGAGGTTTGAACTCAAAATTATTACCCCCCATTATTAGGTCTAAATAGCCATCATTGTTGATATCGGCACATGTAATACCACAAACACATGACAATTGTACTCGCCCGGGCAATATCTTAATGGTAAATTTTCCACCTCCTTCATTAATTGCGATTATGGATTCCTGTACGGTACCTTCCTTTACAATAGAATTGTTAAAGGTGTCGTTTGAAAAAAGTTCGTCAATAGTTCTCTTGGCATATTCGGAGGACTTAAGGTTCTGCTTTTTCAAAGCTACCATTTGAGTCGTAAGCTCCTTCTTTTGATGGATGGGATAGTCCTTTCCTTCAAAATTGCGAGTGGTGATTTGTTCTATGGTTCCGTTGTTATCAAAATCATTGACCCACAATTTCATGGGATTGGTTTTGGAACAAGTATAGGGCACATTACTTCCCTGATTCCCCAGAATAAGATCATAGTCGCCATCATTGTCCAAATCTTCGGCCTTTACAGTGTTCCACCATCCGCTTAGACTATCCAATGCCGTATTTATTTTTGATAGTCGTTTGCCGGAGTTTTTATAGATTATAGGCTTTCCCCAATCGGCTACTGTTATTAAATCTTTCTTTCCATCTCCATTGATGTCTATCCAGATAGCATCTGTAACCATACCGGCTTGTTTGGTATCGTATGCCAAACGTTCGGTGGCATCCGCAAAAGTGCCGTCACCATTATTTTCTAGGAAAATATGGTCCGGATCCAATCCATAGTTACCAACAACACTTCTAGACCCGATAAATACGTCCATATCGCCGTCATTATCAAAATCTTCGGGTGCAATCACAGCAATATTTTTAAAAGTACTTGGCAAAACCTGATTGGAGGCTTCAAAAACCCCTCTCCCATTATTTATATAAAGCCTTGTTCTGTACAATTTCTCATCCCCTACCTGATTTCCGCCATTTCCAACCATAAGGTCCCTATCCCCATCACCATCTACATCTAAAAATGCTGCCGCCGTATCCTCCAGAGCGCTATCCTTTTCAAAAGCTTTTTGTTGGGTTGCCGTTAATTTACCCTTACCATCATGAAGATAAAGTACTCCGGCCTGGTTGGCTCCGCCACCTATAAAAACATCTTCGTTACCATCCCCATTTACATCGGCCACTGTAAGAGCTGGCCCTTCTTGGGAAAGCATTTTAGAGATGAGACCTTCATAATCAAAATCATTGTAATTATTCTCTTTATGTACCAAGAGTTTGGAATTACCCAATTCTTTAAGGAGGGGATTCACAATTGGTTTTTTATAGGGAACAAATATTTCTTTGGCCTCGGAATTTTTAAGGGTCAGGAATTGATTGGTTTTAATAGTATTGAATTTCTGGGACCGATCATCCGGCCATATTACCTGCATGGAATCGATGGTGGTATTTTTACCCAAACCAATGGTCATAATATAATCTACTGAGGATTGAAACCCTCTGGAAGGCATCAACTCCTGTACAATCACCTGATGGTCAAAAAAAAGTTTTACTGTAGCTCCTATGGCAAATTTATTAGCACTGCTTCCTTCGAATTTTAATTTAAGATAATTGTTTTCGGATTTTTTATCGCTGTGGTTCTCATATAGAAAAGCTTCCATATTAACGTTGTTGACCACAATATCCAAGTCGCCATCGTTGTCCAAATCCCCATAGGCGGCACCATTTGACATACTAGGTATTTCCATGCCCCAATTTTTGGTTTCATTGGAAAATGTAATGTCCCCTTTATTCCTATAAGCGTAATTGGGCTGGGGAGCAATAGGCATTTTGGCAATGATAGAATCTATGGATTGCTTTTCGCCGGTGAGCGCCATTTTCTGGATAATTTCATTGGCAAAGAAATCTACAAAATCCAGGTCTGTCAAATCATGATTAATCCCATTGGTAATATATATGTCCTTTAATCCATCGTTGTCCATATCAAACAAAAGGCCTGCCCAACTCCAATCGGTCTTGGCTACCCCACTGTAATAGGCCACTTCAGAAAACGAATTATTCCCGTTATTTAATTGCAAGGTGTTTTGAATGTACTGTTGATAAAAATCTTTGCTCTGCTTTAATTTAAAAACGTTGTAGCCTTCAAACTCCATGACCGATTTTACTCTTTGATCCCCTTCAGGTAGCATGTCGGTAATAAATATGTCCGCAAAGCCGTCATTATTTATATCTGCCATATCTATACCCATGGCCGATAAACTTAAATGGGAGGTCCATTGTTCTATCTCTTCCTTAAAGGTACCATCCTTTTGATTAATATAGAGGTAATCCCTTTCATAAAAATCGTTTGAAACGTAGATATCCGGATAGAGATCTCCATTGATATCACTGACCATAACTCCAAGTCCAAAACCTATTAAACTCCCATAGATACCAGCTTCTTCGCTAACATCCACAAATTTTCCGTTGTCATTTCTAAGGAGCATATCACCTACGCCCTTAAAAATGTCAGGAACCCCGGCCCAATCCTGAGCCCTTACCTCGCGTTGTTCCGCATAGCCCAAACTACTGACCGGCACGTTGCTATTATTTAATATATAGGCATCAAGATCGCCATCTTTGTCGTAATCAAAGAATGTGGCATGGGTAGAAAAACCGGTTTTCGCCAAATTATATTCGGCCGCCTTTTCGGTAAAAGTAAGATCCCCATTGTTTATATATAGGTCATTGTCATGGTTATTGCCCTCCATATTTCCGGCATTACTTACATAAAGATCTAATAAACCGTCATTATTAATATCAACCATATTCACCCCGGTAGACCAAGGCTTATTACCTTGTACTCCAGCAGCTTCCGTAATATCCTCGAATTTTAATCCTCCTTTGTTTAAATACAACTTATTGGGAACCATATTTCCAGTAAGATATATATCGGACAGACCATCGTTATTGATATCGCCAATAGCAACCCCACCTCCATTGTAGAAATTTCGGTACTTAAAAATGTTGAAGTTTTTTTGATTTACCACCTTGTTTACAAAGTCGATTCCCGTCTTATCGGAAGCCAATAGCGAGAATAAGGTTTCCTCCTTAAATTCGGCCGTTTTATCAACTTCTTTTTTAGGGGAACAAGAACCCAACAGAAACACAGCCAACACCAATAAAGTAAGGTGTATCCTTATATTAATTTTCCCCATATATATTTATGATTATTTTTATAACAGCGTTAATTTGCATTAAAAGTTTATACCGCCATTTTACCATTTTAAGAATTTAAACTTTTCCCCAACAATTTTAATTTCCGAGTCTTAAGGAATAGCAATATTTATCAAAAAAAACTGTCCAAAAACTACCAATATCCAGCACCAATTAAAAATATATAATCTTTATATAGACCCGTATTTAAAGGGAAGAAAGCCCACCTTTTAAAATTATAGGCAAGATAACTAAAGTTGAATAAAATACAGTTGCCCGCACTGTTAATAATTGATATTTATTTGCGCTTTACTGATATGTTTTTGATATCTTTTTAAGGATGATTTTGTGTTAAATTAATTATGCTTGCCTGATATTACAAATAATCCAATATATTTAGCCTGAACAATCAATTAAACTCTATTTATAATGTTAGGAATTCTTTCTTTTGTGGGCTTTACCCTCTTGGTTGCCCTAATTGCATACCTGGCTACCCGAAAAACCGATGAAAATTCTGCTGACGGTTATTTTCTGGGAGGCAGAAGTCTCACCGCTGGTGTAATTGCGGGGTCTTTACTACTGACCAACCTTTCCACGGAACAAATTGTAGGTCTCAACGGAAGTGCCTATACAGATGGTCTATCGGTTATGGCCTGGGAGACTTTAGCTGCGATTGCCATGGTAGTTACTGCCGTATTTTTATTGCCCAGGTATCTAAAAGGTGGACTCACCACTATTCCCCAATTTTTGGCGAAGAGATTTGATGTTACCACAAAAACCATAACTTCAGGTCTATTTCTAACAGGCTATGTGGTAGTCCTTTTGCCGGTTATTCTATATTCGGGATCTGTGGCTATAAGTGGTATGTTCAATGTTCCTGAACTTTTGGGAGTGTCCGACACGACAGCCCTAGTAGTGTGTATATGGGGTATTGGAATTATAGGTTCTATTTATGCAGTTTTTGGGGGACTAAAAGCGGTAGCCGTTTCAGATAGTATCAATGCTGTTGGTCTTATCGTTGGTGGTATCCTTATTCCAATTTTTGGTTTGATGGCCATTGGGGACGGAAATATGTTTGAAGGTCTTGATAATTTAATTTCGTCGGATGCCGCAAGATTCGACTCAACGGGCGAAACCGGACAGGAAGTCCCATTTTCCACCATTTTTACGGGAATGATGCTGGTTCAACTTTTTTATTGGGGTACCAACCAACAGATCATTCAAAGGGCCTTGGGGGCCAAAAATCTGGCAGAGGGGCAAAAAGGATTGTTATTGGCCTCTTTTTTAAAGATTCTGGGACCCTTAATCTTGGTGTTACCAGGAATGATTGCGTATCATTATTTTGACGGTGGATTAGCCTCTAGCGACCTTGCCTATCCAGAATTGGTTCGGGCCGTATTACCCAAACCTTTGGTCGGATTTTTCGCTGCTGTACTTTTTGGCGCCATTTTAAGTTCCTTTAATAGTGTTCTTAACAGTTCGGTAACTTTATTCGGGATAGATATATACAAGCAACATATAAATAAGGATGCTCCTGAAAAAACGGTTGTTAAATACGGCAAGATATTCGGTATTTGCTTAGCTCTTGCAGCCATGTTCATAGCACCATTGATTGCAAATGCAGGAAGTCTATTTAACTACCTACAAGAAATAAACGGAATTTATAGCATTCCTATTTTCACTATAATCGTTGTAGGTTATTTAACCAAAAGGGTCCCTGCCATCGCTGCTAAAATTGCCATATTCTCAGGGTCTTTGTTGTATATCATAAGTCAATTTATATTGCAAGGACACTTTGTAGATAAAGCGTTGGAATCGGCCAAGGCCTCAGGGATTACAGATCCTGCCGCATTAAAATTGGTGGAAGCCGATGCTTATCCGCATTACTTGCACATCATGGCTATTTTATTTGTAACCAATGCCGCGATCATGCTGATTATTGGCAAGTTTTATCCTAGAAAGGAAGCCTATGAATTGGAATACACCAAGCAGGTTTCTATTGAACCTTATAAATATGTTAATCAAGTAGGGATTGCCGTATGCGTTATTGTAATTGGGATTTATATCTATTTTGCCAAATAAAAGATTGGGAATCAATTCGAGGTAGTTTTAGAACAAATTAGATACTTACTTATCCTTTAGTGTTGTCTTTAACATATAGAAAACTATTTATTTAAGGCGACAACACTAGGTAACGGATTATATAAAATAAAAAGAGGGCTGTTCAAATGAACAGCCCTCTTTTTCCATTAATAAACTTAAACTAAATTCTTAGTACCCCGGGTTTTGAACCAAATTGGGATTGGAAAGTAATGCAGTTTCTGGAATTGGGAAAAGATTCAAATTAGGATCTCCACTTATCTCCTTTAAGCTCCAAGGTGCGGTGAATTTATCAAATCTTACCAAATCGTTCCTTCTCCAAAATTCTATATACAATTCCCTACCTCTTTCTGCCAGTAACACATCTTCGGTTACACTTGGCAAATCTGGGGTATTCGTCCTCGCTTGGCGCAATTCGTTCACCAATGCCGTAGCGTCTCCGCCCATACGCATCATTGCCTCTGCCTTCATTAGATGGGCATCGGAGTATCTGAAAAGGATCTGGTGCTTTCTAAAAGAGTTAATTTCTCCTCCGTCATTTGGGTGATACTTAAGAATTCGCATACCTGCAGCTTCACCATTACCCACCAAAGAGGTCAACTCCTTGGTTAATATTAGGTCGCCGCCCTGTCTGTTTTTCAATTTAGTACCATCTTCGTTATACTGTTGGTTAATTAAAAAACCATACCCAAGCCCTAAATTAATATTATTGGCATTGGATGCATCCGGTACCCAGCCTCTTCGTTCTTCCTGGTCATCACCCACATAATTGGTGTCGGCGGCACCTTCAAAAGAATCATAGAATTCGGCCAATGTGGAAAATCCGTTCCATCCTCCACCGGTATTATCGGGGGAGTTCATATTGTAATGCATACTATTCCAAATTCTAGCTCCGATATCGCTCTTTAAAAACAGAATAGTTTCATTATCATCCGAGGATTCGAATATTTGAAAATATCCCGTTTCTACAGCAAAACCTTGAGCTGCAATATCATCAACTGCATCTATTACCTTTTGCATATTGGCGTTATCAACAGTACCTCCATTGTAGATATGTGCATTTAGATACATTTTTGCCAATAAGAAATTTGCCGCCGCCTTTGTAGCCGTTCCGGTATTAGCAGTTCCCGGACTACCATCGGGCAAACCTGGCAATGCAGCCAACAAATCGCTCTCTACCAAGCTAAAGGCTTCACTTCTGGACAATACCTTTGGATTAATTTCAGGGCCTTCATCTACTTCCCTAAAAGGTACGGAACCAAAAAAGTCCACTAGGAAGAACATATTGAATGCTCTAAGAAATTTAGCTTCCGCCAAAACTGCAGCATCTGGGTTACTTTCTATAATCTCACTTGCGCGAAATACATTCTGATTTAAATTGTTCCATGCATTCTTTATAAATAAATGTGCAGGGGTCCAAGTATGGGTATGCAACTGTCGCCAAATGCCGTTATCCCCCCAGTCGGTTCCCCGGGTCGGAATCAACAGCTCGTCCGTTGTTACCTCAGACATGGCGTACATGGTTTCTTGGGTTGCAAAATCCCCTCCTACTTTGTTATAAAGGTCACCAAGTGAAGAGGCTGGATTGGCCACTGGTGTAAAACCACTACCGGTCGCCTTAGTTATGATCGAATCCGTTTCTTCTATCTCCAGATTGGTACAGGCTACAAGGCCTACCAATACAAATATGGAGCCGAAAACGGGTTTCATATATTTTTGTATGTTCATAATGCTATGATTAAAAAGTTACGTTAAATCCTAATGTAAATGTTCTTGGTCTTGGGAAAGCACTGTAATCTATCCCCGCTATAGGTAAGCCATTTAGCAGGGCAGCACTTGCTGGTGCTACACTAACTTCAGGGTCAAGACCACTATAATCTGTAATCACAAAAAGGTTCTGACCCGTAAGACTTAGTCTCATTGTCTTAAACAACCCTTCACTTAAAGGAACATCATAGGAAATTGATGCTGTTTGCAATCTTACAAAATCTCCTTTTTCCAAGAATCTGGTCGAAACCGAAGCCTCTGCAAATCTACTCTCTTGTCCAGCCAATTCCACTACGTTTTGCGTTACGTTATTACCGCTACCAATAGCACCTCCTGTGAAAAAGGCGTTGGCGGTATTATTGTATATGTAGTTTCCAAATTGACCATTGAAATACATAGAGGCAGACCAATTTTTATAATTGGCACTTGTAGAGAAACCACCTGTAATATCCGGAAGGGCACTTTTGCCCAAGAACTGTTGATTATCCACACCTCCCTCATGAACAGGGTTACCGTTAGCATCAAAGCCTGTAAACTTCCTTAGATAGAAGGAATACAAAGGCTGTCCCGACGCCAAGCGTTGCGCAAAGGCATTCGACAATCCTGCTCCTCGAATGGTTCCTGCGGCAATTTCTCCATCAAAATCGGTAATTTCGTTTTTGTTATAGGAGACATTAAAACCAGCGGTCCAACCAAAATCATCCCCCTGTAAAATATCGTAATTAAGGGACAATTCAGCTCCTTCATTCAAAACTATTGCATCCAAATTTTGGAAAAACGTAGGTTGTGGGGAAGGTTGTGCTGCTTCTATATTCAACAATAAATCTCGCGTTTCCTTACGGTACACATCAATAGACCCACTAAAGCGATCATTGGCAAACCCAAAATCCAGACCAACGTTATATTGGGTAGTTTCCTCCCATTTAAGATCCGGATTGGCAAATTCCACTGTAGTAATACCTGGAACATTTACCCCTCCTCCATCACTAATATTGGGGTCACCATTTGTAGATGTAGAATACCTTTCCCTTCTCGCGAAACGGCCATACCCCAATCCGTCTTGGTTACCCGTAATACCATAGCTTAACCTAAGTTTTAGGGTAGACATGGCATCGCCCATAAAATCTTCTTCATTGATCTTCCAAGCAAAAGCACCGGACGGGAAAATACCATAACGGTTATTTTCACCAAAACGGGACGAACCATCGGCCCTAACCGTAGCTGTAAACAAATATTTACTTGCTATGCTATAATTGGCACGGGCAAAAAAGGATTGCAACTCATCAGTATTGTCAAAGGTATTGGTGAAAATAGATTTTACCGGAATACTTACATCACCCAAGCGATCGGAGATCGGATCAGGAAAAAGTCTGTTCACAAAAATATCAGCATCACCCCCCGAGGCATAACCATACTGCTGGTAAGACCCTGTAATCAAAGATTCTATCTTATTGGCCGAGTTTGTTAAGTCCCTGGCCATATTGTTTAAATTTGTAGTTCCATAACCCCAACCTTCAACATTTCTACCTTCCGTATTAAAATCCTGATATGAGAATCCACCTAAAGCTTCCAATACTGAATTACCAAAGTCTTTTTTGTAGTTCAAGGTTAGTTCGATCAGCCTATTCTCTAGGTTAAGATCGTTAAGGGTACCTCTACCATTACCACCTGCACCACGGCCTACATTAAAGGACTTACTGCCCAATTCAGCTTCTCGCGTAGATTCGGACTTATCATACCCTACAGTAACCTTTGCTGTTAGGTCTTCCACAATATCGTAGGAGGCCGAAAAATTGATCAGAAAACGATCGGTGTAGGTTAGACTTTGCCAGTTCTCCAACAAATTCAACGAATTTATCCTATCCCCTGGGTTGAAAGTACTATTAGCTGGCCAAGTAGGGTTGGCGGAGTAGGCAGAACCTAACATATCTCCTGTGGAGCCAGCACTACCACTCAATGGTGGTGCCTCGTCATTTACACGGGAAATAGTACTTTGCAAATCCAACTTTAACTTATCGTTAAATACTCTTTGGGAAAGATTAATTCTACCGGTAACCCGCTCTTGGGAAGATTTTGGTACTATCCCAAACTGCTTACCGTAGTTAAATGTAGCCCTTACATTACCTGAACCATAATTTTGAGAGTAAGCAAGGTTGTTGTTGGTAGAAGATGAATTTCTTGTAACCAACGACTGCCAATCTGTATCATTCCCTAAATCTGTGGCATTTCCACCAAAGGCAGAAACAGCAGATATAAATTCGCTCCTATTCAATAAATCAAATTCATTTGCGGGGGATGAAAAACTTAGATCTGAAGAAAATTCCCAAGTACCTCCCTGAGCACCACCTTTACCACTTTTGGTGGTAATGATAACTACCCCATTGGCACCTCTAGAACCATAAATAGCGGTTGAGGAAGCATCCTTTAAGATACTCATGCTCTCAATATCATTTGGATTTAAAAAGCTAAGTGGGTTTCTAGCCGAACTAGAACCTACACCTATATCTGTTCCTTCTGAAGAACTACCTCCTGAAGGAAGCGGCACTCCATCAACCACAAATAAGGGGTCGTTATTGGACCTAACCGAGGATGTACCCCTAATCCTGATCGAAACACCAGAACCTGGTTCTCCACTCCCTTGGGAAATTTGAACACCGGCCGTTTTACCTTGTATTAATTGTTCTGGCGATGAAATAACACCTCCGTTAAAGTCTTTAGAGGTTACCGCTGAAACGGCTCCTGTAGCATCCTTTACTGTCGTTGTACCATAACCAATGATAACCACTTCGGCCAATGCCTCTGCATCTTCCTCCATGCTTATGTTCATAGTGGTTTGGTTACCTACAACCACCTCCTGTGTTTTGTAGCCGATATAGCTAAAAACAAGGGTTGAATTGGCATCCACATCACTGATAATGAAATTTCCATCAAAATCAGTTTGTGCTCCGTTGGTGGTTCCTTTAACCACAACGCTGGCACCCGGCAAGGGTCCAGTGGCATCAGATACCGTACCTGACACCTCTTGCGCTGATGCAATTCCAAAACACATAAATGTTCCGAAAAGCAACAGGCTTTTGAGTAATTTAAGCTTCATACAATAATAGTTTTAATTGAGTTAGATAATTAATTGAGTTCAAAGTTCCTGATTCGAATATATCTACTAATATTTCCAAATTTTGCTATATTCTCGTTTTTAACGCCGAAATAATACCGAAAACGTTTTAGTAACCTTACATATTATCATTATCGAAATCAGTGAATTTTGTGCGAATATACATCTTTTTTATTTGCAATGATATTTTGACACAAATCAATACTATTTTAACATTTATGTAATTTTACCTTTACTCTTAAATCATTATACTATTTTTACACTTTGATATTGAAATTTTCAGATTTGTGCCAAATAGGTCCAATTGCTTTTGTATTTTTAGTAGTATATTCACCTTGAAAAAAAAATTCACCTTTGAAAAAAAAAATAACCCTCAAGCATATTGCAAGGGAATTAGGGGTTTCCATTTCCACGGTTTCCAAAGCATTGAAAAATAGTGAGGAAATTGGATCTGACACTAAGGAGAAAATCCAGGCGTTTGCAAAATTATACAATTACAAACCCAACAATATTGCCATTAGTTTAAAGAACAAGCGCACCAAAAATATTGGGGTGATCATTCCGGATATTGTCCATCATTTTTTTACAACTGTGTTTAGGGGAATCGAAAAATACGCCAATGCCAAAGGTTATAATGTCATTGTATGCGTCTCCGATGAATCTTTTGACAGGGAAGTAATCAATATGGAATTATTGGCCAATGGAAGTATAGACGGATTTATAATGGCCCTATCTGCCGGCACACAATTAAAGAACGACTACAATCATTTAAAAGAAGTTACGGAACAAGGAATTCCTTTGGTATTGTTTGACCGTGTTACAGAGCATATAAACTGTGACAAGGTAATTATCGATGACAAAAAGGGTGCCTACAACGCAGTAACCAAATTTATAAAAGACGGGCGAAAAAGAATAGCCATGATTACTACTGAGGACTATTTTAGTGTTAGTAGGGAAAGAGCTGCGGGTTATCGTGAGGCATTATCCGATAATGGCATTGCCTACAACAAAGATTTGATACTGAAATTTCCTTCCATGACGATTGATGAAAAGGTGATCGAAGATTTTTTTAATCGCGAAAAAGTAGACGCAGTATTGAGTGTTAATGAAATATTTGCGATCCACAGCATGAGACTGGTACAAAGTAAGGGCTTGAAAATTCCAGAAGATATTTCCTTTATAGGTTTTACAGATGGTCTCTTATCCAAATACGCCTCTCCTGGTTTAACGGCAGTGGCCCAACACGGTGAACATATGGGAGAAATAGCAGCAGAAATGCTTATTGAAAAAGTTGAAAGTGAGTTGGAGGAGGAAACATACATTACTCGGGTTTTGGAACCCACATTAATAGAACGGGGATCAACCGTAAATTAGATTTTATAATATTACATTTTAAGCTTGCTTGTAAGAGAAAGGGCATCATACAATTAAAGCTGAAAATTCATAGGCGCAATAAACGCCATTGGAATCTCTCCTGAAAAATGAAAATGCTACAATCCATAAATCTATTTTCATGGCCCTACCAAAATTTTAATTGACACCTTAAACAATGAAGAAAACAGGATTTATATTCGATTTGGATGGCGTTATTGTAGACACCGCCAAATACCATTATTTGGCCTGGAGAAAATTGGCCAATGCATTGGGCTTTGAATTTACCCATGAACAAAATGAACTTTTTAAAGGGGTAAGTCGCAAAAGGTGTTTGGAAATCCTTCTGGAAATTGGAGATGTTAAGGCATCTCAAGAACAATTCAATAAATGGCTGGTAGAAAAGAATGAAGATTATTTAGCCCTCATAGCGCATATGGACGAATCTGAAATATTACCGGATGTTCAAAAAGTACTTCGATTTCTTAAAAAGAATAATATGCCAATTGCCCTTGGATCGGCCAGTAAAAATGCGCGCCCAATTTTGGAAAAGGTGAAATTAATGGATTATTTTGAGGTCATTGTAGATGGCACTCAAGTAACCAAAGCCAAGCCAGATCCAGAAGTTTTTTTGATAGCCGCAACACAAATGGGGGTCCCTCCAAAAGATTGCGTAGTCTTTGAGGATGCAGTTGCAGGGATAGAGGCAGCTAACAATGCAGGCATGTTGAGTATTGGTATTGGGGAGGAAGAGGTACTCAACAAAGCGAATTTTGTATTCGCGAATTTTACGCAAATCGATGTTGAATTTATAAATCGACTTATGGATTAAAGTTTAGGGCAAACAATAATAAATTACTTGGATATTTTATACTTTACCTTACCCAGCCCTGTCACAAAGGACAGTTCTGACCTCACCCAAGGCAAAAAAAGTAGCACAGGCAAGGTGAAGATAATAGGAAACCCCAACCTACAGGCTGGAGAATCTTTTAATTGACAATAATTAGATTAATTTGCCTTTTTCAGACGGGTTTACCACATGCCCTACAACTATTACGATAACGCAGAAACACTAGCATAATGAATCAAGATTATATAAAGCCCAACAACTGGTCTATCATCGAAGAAGGATTTGAAAAGGACAGGGTAAAATCCTCGGAAAGTTTATTCAGTATTGGGAACGGTGCCATGGGCCAACGGGCCAATTTTGAAGAAAAATATACCGGCCCCACTTTTCAGGGAAGTTATATTGGAGGAGTGTACTACCCTGATAAAACAAGAGTAGGCTGGTGGAAAAACGGTTATCCCGAGTATTTTGCAAAAGTATTGAACGCTCCTAACTGGATCGGAATAAATGTACTTATAAACGGGGAAACTTTGGATTTAAATACCTGTAAACATGTGGAAGATTTTCGCAGGGAATTAAATATGCAGGAAGGCTGGTATACCAGAAGTTTTAAGGCCACCTTGCCCAATGATACCGTTATAGCGGTAAAAATTACAAGATTTCTAAGTTTGGACCATGATGAGGTTGGAGCCATTAAATACGAAATCACCCCAATAAATCAGAATACCGCAATTTCCTTTCATCCCTATATAGATAGTGGAATTACCAATGAGGACACCAACTGGGATGACCAATTCTGGAACACCACTGGGGTTTCATCGGACGGCTTTCAAGCTTTTATTGAGGCCCATACCATGAAGACCAATTTCTCCACCTGCACTTTTATGGAGTCCAGATTGTATCATAATAATAAATTGGAAAAAGAGAAACCTTTAGAGGCAATTTCCGAGAATACGGTAGTCCATCATTTTAAAAAGGAAATTAACAAAGGGGATTCTCTGGCCTTGATCAAATTTGGCGGATATACGGTTTCCACTAATCATAAGAAAAGTGACCTGATTTCGGCAGCCAAAAAAGCATTACAAAAAGTGGACGAATTAGGCTTTGATACCCTATTGGAGCTACAAAAAAAATCATGGGCCAAAATTTGGGAAATGAGCGATATAATGATCGACGGTGATGTTAGGGCGCAACAGGGCATTCGTTTTAATATTTTTCATTTAAACCAAACCTATTCGGGCAAAGATTCTAGACTCAATATAGGACCCAAAGGATTCACAGGAGAAAAATACGGCGGCAGTACTTACTGGGATACGGAAGCTTATTGCATTCCATTTTATATGGCTACAAAAAATAAAAAGGTGGCAAGGAACCTACTTACCTATAGGTACAACCATTTGGAAAAGGCCATTGAAAATGCCCGAAAATTAGGTTTTGTAGACGGGGCAGCCTTATACCCTATGGTCACTATGAATGGGGAGGAATGCCATAACGAATGGGAAATAACCTTTGAGGAAATACATAGAAATGGTGCCATAGCCTTTGCCATTTACAATTACTACCGTTTTACTGGTGACTACACCTATATCCCGGAAATGGGACTGGAGGTCTTGATCGGAATAGCTCGATTTTGGCACCAAAGGGCTACCTTATCTACCCGGAAAGATAAATATGTAATACTGGGGGTTACCGGTCCCAATGAATACGAAAACAATGTAAACAATAACTGGTACACGAATTACATCGCCAAATGGTGCATTAATTATGCCCTGAGCGAACTACAAAAAGTTAAAGAGGGCTATCCGGACGATTATCATAGAATTATAGGAGTAACCAAGCTGTCCGAAAAGGAAACCAAAAGCTGGAGCAAAGTGGCAAAAAAAATGTACTTCCCCTATGACGAAAAATTAGGTGTTTATTTACAGCAAGATGGATTTTTGGACAAAGCACTTATCCCTGTTAAAGAACTGCACAAGAAAGATCGGCCCATTAACCAAAAATGGAGTTGGGACCGTATTTTAAGGTCGCCTTATATAAAACAGGCAGATACCCTTCAGGGATTTTATTTCTTTGAAGACCATTTTACTACCGAAGAATTGGAAAAGCATTTCGATTTTTATGAACCATTTACCGTACATGAATCATCCCTATCCCCCTGCGTACATAGCATTCAAGCTGCAAAACTGAACAGGATGGACCAAGCGTATTCATTCTATCTACGCACATCTAGGTTGGATTTGGACGATTACAATAAGGAAGTCAAAGAAGGCTTACATATTACCTCAATGGCAGGTACCTGGATGAGCATCGTTGAGGGTTTTGGAGGAATGAGAATTTTGGACGACAAATTATCCTTTACCCCAAGAATACCAAAGGAATGGAGATCCTACTCTTTTAAGGTGAATTTTAGGAATAGAATTTTAAAGGTCATGGTTACGGAAAACGAAACTACTTTCGATTTGGAAGGTACCGATGAAATGTCTATTCGGGTGAACGGCAAACGTCTGGTTTTGACCGCTGGCAACAAAAATTATTCCCCCTCCACTTAAATTATTTACAAAACAATACATCCCAAGAATGTTTAGAAAAATACATGATTGGGATTGTATTCTACAAAAACTTAAATAAATTGTGGCAAAAGGTGTCTTGGGAGAAAAATTTTGCAAAAAATTAACATTAATTCCAAAAACATGTATCATTATTGCATAGAAAAGTTTAACTGCGCATAGGTAGTTTTTCGTTCCGAAAAGAAGCATACCATGAAACCGACCACTGAAATCCGAAAAACAGTAGTTTACCAAGTATTTACCAGATTGTTCGGCAATACCAATACCACCAATAAACCCTGGGGAACCGTGGAAGAAAATGGAATAGGTAAATTTAGTGACTTCACACAAAAAGCTTTAAAAGAAATTAAGGATCTGGGAGTAACCCACATTTGGTATACGGGTATTCCACATCATGCTCTGGTTAGGGATTATACCGCCTACGGCATCTCTAACGACGACCCGGATATTGTTAAAGGCAGAGCGGGTTCGCCCTATGCCGTAAAGGATTATTACAGCGTTAATCCAGATTTGGCCCATAATCCTGAAAAGAGGATGACCGAGTTTAAATCCTTAATAACCAGAAGCCACAAGGCGGGCTTAAAAGTTATCATAGATATTGTTCCCAATCATATTGCCAGAAAATACGAAGGGAAAAATAATCCCAAAGGGGTAGTAGATTTTGGAACCAATGACAATAAAAATGTAGTCTATGACAAGGACAACAATTTTTATTACAGTCCCGGGGAGTCCTTTTCAGTACCGGATTGGCGTGATGGCTACCAGCCATTAGGAGGAGAGCAGAATACGCTTGCCGACAACAAATTTACCGAAACTCCGGCCAAATGGACAGGAAATGGATCACGTTTGTCAAAGCCCGATTTTAATGATTGGTACGAAACGGTAAAGATCAATTACGGAATTAGCCCGGACGGACATAGAGATTTTGAAACATTGCCTGAGGACTTTGGACATAAGGACTTTTCCGAACATTTTGAATTTTGGAAAAACAGGGAGGTTCCCAATTCCTGGATAAAATTTAAGGATATCGCCCTGTATTGGTTGGCCAAGGGGGTAGACGGGTTTCGTTATGATATGGCCGAAATGGTTCCCGTAGAATTCTGGAGTTATATGAATTCATCCATAAAAATGAAAAATCCAGATGCATTTTTAATGGCAGAAGTTTACAGTCCTGAACTATACCGGGACTACATCTTTAAGGGGAAAATGGACTATCTATATGACAAGGTCGAATTTTATGACTCCTTAAAACATATTATGCAGGGTCATGGGTGGACAGACCATATGCCGGTAGTTCAAAACGGACTCATGGATATAGAGCACCAAATGCTTCATTTTCTGGAGAACCACGATGAGCAGCGTATTGCCAGTCCCGAATTTTTGGGAAATGCGGATAAAGCCAAACCGGGCATGGTGGTTTCCGCTACCATAAGCACATCGCCTACCATGATCTACTTTGGACAAGAGGTAGGGGAGCCGGCCGCCGAAAGTCTCGGATTTGGATCTCCAAGTAGAACCTCTATTTTCGATTATGTTGGGGTTCCCTATTTTCAACGCTGGGTGAACAATAAAAAATTTGACGGAGGGCAATTATCTACCCAAGAGAAAGAACTTAGGACATTTTACAAGAACTTGCTCAATTTCACCATTAACAGTAGCGCTTTAATGGGAAATTACAGGGACATTCATTTTTACAACAAGGACCATACAGAATATTATAATCACCGTGTTTTGTCCTTTGTAAGATGGTCCAAAAATGAAAAATTAATTATTATATCTAATTTTGATGACCACGAGACCTTTGGATTCGATTTAAAACTTCCGAAAGAAATTGTTCAGGAATGGGGACTGCAAAACAGGACTTACCCCGTAAAGGACGAATTGTTTAAAGAAAAGGTATTATCCTTAACCGTCAAAAATGAAATTGGTCATATTAGAATAGATGTAAAACCATTGGAATCCTTAATTTTAAGTTTAAAATAAATATATCACATTGCATTATGAAAACATCAACATTACTTGGATCATTATTCCTGTTTCTATTAATTTTAAGTTGTGACAATATGAACAAACCCTTGGTTATTGGCCATAGAGGTGCCATGGGGCATGAAACAGAAAACACCTTAGCTTCCATACAAAAAGCGATAGATCTTGGTGTGGACATGATAGAGATCGACGTATTTAAAATAAAAAGTGGCGAAACGGTAGTGTTCCACGATGACGAGGTGGAAAGACTTACGGATAGCGTTGGAAAAATAGAGGACTACACTTTTGAAGACCTGCAGAAATTAACGCTGATAGGGAACCACAAAATCCCAACGCTACAGGATGTGCTTAATGTAATAGACAAAAAAGTTCAATTAAATATTGAGCTAAAAGGGGCAAACACCGCGGACAGGGTAAACTTTATAATGAATTACTACATAAAGGAAAAAGGCTGGCCTATCGACAAATTTATAATTTCCAGTTTTAGATGGGATGAACTTCAGGCCATGCGAAAGCTGAATGCCAAAGTGCCTATTGCCATCCTAATTAGCGGTGATCCGCTGGAAGCCTTGGACATTGCCAAAGAATTGGGTGCTGCAGCCATCAATCCATATTTTGAGGATTTGACCTTGGAAAACGTGCACGAAATAAAAAAAGCTGGATTTAAGATATATCCATGGACCGTAAATGAACCAGAAGAAATTGAAGCGATAGAGCGTTTGGGGGTAGACGGCATTATCACCAATTTTCCAGAACGAATAAATTAATGTTCGATGTAGTTGTATTAGGAGGAGGTGCCGCAGGATTTTATGGTGCCATACATATCGTGGAGAAAAACCCCAAGTTAAAGGTCGCTATCCTGGAGCGCGGCAAAGATGTACTTGGCAAAGTAAAGGTATCAGGCGGGGGGCGTTGCAACGTTACCCATGCTGAATTTGACCCCAAGGAACTATCCAAAAATTATCCCCGGGGAGAAAAAGAACTGTTAGGTCCCTTCCACAACTATTGTACCGGTGATACCATGGCTTTCTTTGAAAAACGGGGTGTGCAACTAAATATTGAGGCGGACGGGAGAATGTTCCCTTCCACCAATTCGTCCCAAACTATTATAGATTGTTTTGTTAACGAAACAGAACGACTCGGGATCAAAGTACTTAAGAACAGTTCTGTTATTGCGATTACAGCACTGGATGATAACAAAGGGAAAGAGGATTACGCTTGGGAAATTAAATCGATCAGAACCACCTACAAAGCCAAAAAAATATTGGTTGCCACTGGCAGCAATCCTAAAATATGGGAGCTTTTAAGGCAAATGGGGCATACCATAGTACCTCCTGTACCTTCGCTTTTTACCTTTAACATTAAGGATGAAAGAATTACTGGTATTCAAGGGGTAAGCACTAATGCCAACATCAAGATTATTCCGAATATGGTTCACCAAGGGAAATTTAATTCGGCCTTAAAACAATATTCCATACACCCATCTGTCCTAGAATCAGAAGGCCCTCTTTTAATAACGCATTGGGGAATGAGCGGCCCTGGAATTTTGAGGTTATCGGCTTGGGGAGCACAATTGCTGAATGACCTAAATTACAAATTTTCAATAAAAGTAAATTGGCTTCCTGCCTATCACGAGGATGGAGTACTAAGTCAACTTCAACAGATAAAGGAAATTGAAGGCAAGAAAACAGTACTTCGCACCAAGGCGTTTGAACTTCCAAAGCGTTTATGGATCAGTCTAGTAAGGGCATCAGGCATTTCAGATGCCGATAAATGGGCAGATATTCCAAAAAATCATTTACAGAATTTAGCGAAGCAGTTAACGAACGGCAAGTTTATGGTAGATGGGAAAAGTACCTTTAAAGAGGAATTTGTCACCGCTGGAGGGGTCGATTTAAAAGAAATCAATTTTAAAACTTACGAAAGTAAAATAGTTCCCAACCTCTTTTTCGCAGGGGAGGTAATCAATATAGATGCCATTACTGGCGGATTTAATTTTCAAAATGCCTGGACCGGGGCATATATTGCAGCTACTGCTATTGCTGAGAAATAAGCTCATAGACCCTAACATAATCTATAGTCATTTGTTGTGGAAATATAGATGAATCCACACCTTGCTGTCCGCCCCAAGCCCCACCAATGGCAATATTCAATATTAAATAAAAAGGTTGATCAAAGGGCCATTCGTCAATGGTAAGGTGCTCATTGTTGAAATAGTGGTACACCTTACCGTCCAATAGGAAATCTATTTTCTCGGGTGTCCATTCAATGGAATAGATATGGAATTCATCATAGGGATTTGCAATAAAAACTGCTTTTCCCTTGGCCGTTCCCTTAGTATGGTTGTAGGTTTCGGTATGTACGGATCCAAATATGGAATCCTTGTTAAAACCCACATGTTCCATAATATCCAATTCCCCACATTTGGGCCAGCTTACCTCACCAATATTTTCTCCCAACATCCAAATGGCAGGCCATACACCTATTCCTTTTGGTAGTTTAGCCCTGACATCAATTTTGCCATAGGTCCATTGTGCCAAGCCTTGTGTTGTAAGGCTAGCGGAAGTATAGCCCGCAAATTCTTGGTTTTCCCTCCAATCCTCAGCCTCCTTGGACACATAATTTTCATTGGCAATTTCTTCATACAGACTCTGCAATATTAAATTTCCGCCCTTCACGTAGGCATTCTTGAGGCTATCGGTATAATATTGTTCTTCCTGGTTACGAAGCAGTCCTTTTTCATGTTTCCACTTAGTAGGATCGGGGCTGCCTTCCAAATCAAATTCATCTGACCATACCAACTTATAAGACTCAGCCGGCAACGGTTCCCCTTCCGATTTCCAATCATTACAAGAAGCCAAAATACAAATAAGTAAACTTAAATTAATAAGGTGCAACCGCCTCATAGGGTAAATTATTTAGGAAAGAACCAACATCAACAAAGCGGCCAATACAGCTCCTATGATAGGCCCAACCACTGGAATCCAAGCATAGCCCCAATCGCTTCCACCCTTATCCTTAATTGGCATAATGGCGTGCATTATTCTCGGTCCCAAATCCCTAGCCGGATTAATGGCATAGCCAGTGGTCCCACCTAAAGAAAGCCCTATTGCCCATACTAAAAACGCTACGGGTAATGCCCCTAAAGACCCTAGACCAATTACCGTTTCCGTATCGGTTATGGTAGCATCCGTAAAATAAAGCACTACAAATACCAAGGCAAAAGTACCTACCACCTCACTAAAAAGATTGTTAATGGGATTTCTTATTGCCGGAGCCGTACAGAATATCGCTCTTTTGGCTTCCTTGTCCTCTGTGGCATCAAAATGATCTTTGTAGAAGAGCCAAACAATCAAGGCACCCAACATGGCCCCTATAAATTGCGCCAATACATAAGAGGGAACCAATGCCCATTCAAATTTATCGGCAACCGCCAGGCCTATGCTGACTGCGGGATTTAGATGTGCACCACTATAAGGCGCAGCAACCGCCACTCCAACATATACGGCAAGTCCCCAGGCCGTGGTAATCACCATCCAGCCCATATCGTTGGATTTTGTTTTGTTAAGGACAACGTTGGCAACTACCCCGCCCCCTAAAAGGATCAGAAAAAAAGTGCCGATGATTTCAGCAATAAATGGAGTCATATTTAGTTGGTTTTTATTTAATCATTTAGTTTGGACCAATATTCTACTGCATCGATAGCGCGGTACCAGCCCTTAATATTTTTATCAATTTCTTTTCTTTCCGTACTAGGGTTAAATTTAACATCGGTTTTCCAAATTTCCTGAATTTCTTCAAGGCTTTCCCAGAATCCGACCGCCAAACCAGCTAAATAAGCCGCTCCCATAACTGTTGTTTCTATTACTTGTGGGCGAACTGTTGTCGTGTTAAGAACATCGGCCTGAAACTGCATCAGCATATTATTCACGGTAGCTCCCCCATCGACCCGTAATTCCTTGATAGAGATTTTAGAATCCGCTTCCATAGCCTTCAACACATCCATGGTCTGAAAAGCGATTGATTCAATGGCCGCTCTAGCAATATGCGCATCCGTACTGCCCCTTGTGAGGCCAAAAATAGTTCCTTTGGCATGCTGGTTCCAGTAAGGTGCCCCCAAGCCGGCAAAGGCCGGTACAAAATATACCCCATCTGTACTACTCACAGATTCCGCCAACTTTTCTACATCTTCCGACTTTTTAATAATCTTTAAGCTGTCGCGCAACCACTGAACAACGGCACCAGCTATAAAAATACTGCCTTCCAGGGCATATTGGGTTTTCCCATTAATGGTCCATGCTACAGTGGTTAACAGGTTGTTTTCAGAAACAATGGGCTTTTCCCCTATGTTCATTAACATAAAACAACCAGTACCATAGGTGTTTTTAACCATTCCTGGTTTGGTACACATTTGGCCGAAAAGTGCTGCCTGTTGATCTCCGGCAATTCCCGCAATAGGTATTTTACTAGCAAAAAAATTGGGATTGGTATGGCCGTATACTTCACTGGACTGTTTAACTTGTGGCAACATGCCCTTTGGAATCGTAAAAAGTTCCAACAGTTCATCATCCCATTCCAGGGTGTTTATATTAAAGAGCAATGTTCTGGAGGCATTGGTAACATCTGTAATATGTAGTTCGCCCTTGGTCATGTTCCAAATTAACCAAGAATCTATGGTTCCCATGATCAAATCTCCGGCTTCTGCCTTTTTCCTGGCCCCTTCCACATTATCTAAAATCCATTTCACTTTGGTACCCGAAAAATAGGAATCGATCACCAAACCTGTTTTTTCCCTTATTAGCTGGGATTTTCCTTGCTTCTTTAATTCATCACAATAATTGGAAGTCCGCTTATCCTGCCAAACAATGGCATTATAAACTGGTTTTCCTGTGTTCTTGTCCCAAACAACTACTGTTTCCCGTTGGTTGGTTATACCTATAGCCGCAATATCCGCCCCGTAAATTCCTTTTTTGGTGGTGGCTTCTGCTGCCGTACTCACCTGGGAAGACCATATTTCCAAAGGATCGTGCTCTACCCAACCCGGCTTCGGAAAATACTGCGTGAATTCTTTTTGAGCCACTGAAACAATATTGCCTTTTTTATCGAAAACAACGGAACGGGAACTGGTTGTACCTTGATCTAGCGCTAATATATATTTTTCCATAAAGCTGGGATATTTTTAAAATGGGTATCAAGATAACAAAATATAGACACTAATTTTGAAAAATCAATAAATTGCCTCCCAAGATTTTAACAATAATCCTAATCCCACTTATTCAATATACAGAACAACGTTATTAAATAAATACAGCCCAAAAGCAGCGAAGGCAAGTAAGAACTTTGAAAATTAAAAATGGCATTATCGACTTGGCCTATAAATGGTTATTTTTATTGTCTGCTCCTAAGAATGGACTATCATGACAACGTATATTATTTTACTTAGGGGGATCAATGTAAGCGGCCAGAAGAAAATTAAAATGTCCGACTTAAGGACGATGCTCCATAGATTGGATTTCTCGGCGATAAGCACCTATATACAAAGTGGAAATATCGTTTTAAAAAGTGGTACAACTTCGCCTAAGGAGGTATCACAAAAAATAAAAGAGGGCATTTATGCCACTTTCGGCTATGATGTTCCCGTATTGGTAAAGACCATTTTTGAATTAAAAGAAATTATTAAACAAACCCCATTTGAGGAAGACAACGACTTGGAGACCAGAAAATGGTACTATGTGTTGCTACAAGAAGTTCCCAATACCGAATTGGCCTCTAAATTACAACAAGATCAATTTCCCAATGAGCAATTTATAATATCAGGAAAGTGTGTCTATCTCAGCTGTGGTCAAGGCTATGGCAACACCAAATGCAATAATAATTATTTTGAAAAAAAACTTAAGGTATCCGCCACTACAAGAAATTACAGGACTATGTTGAGATTGTTGGAAATGGCAGAAGAAAATTAATTCAACTCCCAGATTTTATAGTTCAGGGCCGTGGCAAAGCACACCCAAAGGAGATAGGGAATTAGTAGATATGCAGCAGTTTTACTTACTACCGTAAACCATTTTATAGTAAAGATCAACAATATCAATAAGGTAAGAATAACGAGCAAGGCTCCAAACGTATTCTTAAATCCAAAGAAAATTATGCTCCAAAGCGCATTGAACAACAACTGTATCCCAAAATGGTATAAGGCCGTTTTTACCCAAATATGGTAAAACCCTTTTGCCCAAACAATACCTGCAGCTACTCCCATCATAATATAGAGTATGGTCCACACAGGGGCAAAAACCCAATTTGGCGGATTAAAACTGGGTTTATTCAATTCCAAATACCAATCATTTACCGAAGATTGCGTTGCAAAACTGGATAAAAACCCAATCATTAGGCACACGGCTACAGAAATGGCGATATAGGTTAGTTGTTTTTTCAAAGGTTGGTTGTTAATGCCCTAAATTAACAATTTATTTTAACAGGATCTACAGCAAAACCCCTTAAAAACTATCTTTGCACAAATTGTTTCCATTATGACCGAAAAAGACTTTATCCCTTCAGGGTATATCATAGACATAACAGAAGGAAAAGTTACTTATAGATCGCCAAGTAATATTGCCTTGGTAAAGTACTGGGGGAAAAAGGAACATCAGATTCCCGCAAACCCATCCATCAGCTTTACGTTGGATACCTGTGCTACCACAACAACCGTCACCTATAAAAAATTGGACAACAAAACTTCCGACTTTTCTTTCGACCTCCTTTTTGAGGGGAAGCCAAAAGAGGATTTCAAACCCAAAATAAATACGTTCTTTAAGAGAACAGTGCCCTATCTGCCCTTCTTAAAAGCCTATCATTTTACCATAGAAACTTCCAATTCCTTTCCCCACAGCAGTGGAATTGCCTCTTCGGCCAGCGGCATGTCTGCCTTGGCATTATGTCTCATGGAGCTGGAAAGGGAATTGAACCCAGATATGGATGCCAATTATTTTAATAAGAAGGCTTCTTTTTTGGCACGCTTGGGCTCTGGAAGTGCCTGCAGGAGTATTGAAGGCGACTTAATACAATGGGGAATGCACAAGGACACTCTGAACAGCTCCGATCTCTATGCCATAAAATTTCCATATAAGGTCCACCCAAATTTTAAGAACTATCAGGATACCATCCTTTTGGTGGACAAAGGAACCAAACAGGTAAGCAGTAGCCTTGGTCATAATTTAATGCACGATCACCCCTTTGCGGAGCAACGGTTCGACCAAGCGCATAAAAATCTGTCCAAGTTAAAATTGATTTTTGAGCAAGGAAATTTATTGGAATTTATTAAAATCGTGGAAAGTGAGGCACTTACGTTGCATGCCATGATGATGACCAGTATGCCTTATTTTATGTTGATAAAACCCAATACGTTGGAAATTATCAATAAAATATGGGCCTTTAGGGCCACTTCCAAAACCCATGTCTGTTTTACATTGGATGCCGGCGCCAATGTACATGTGCTCTATCCTGAAAATGAAAAAGAAAAGGTTTACCAATTTATTAATAATGAGTTGGTTGCATATTGCGAAAACGGGCAGTATATTTGCGATCAAATTGGAAAAGGAGCAGAAAAGCTGTAATTTTAATTTGAATGATGCATAATTAACTTTGATGTGTTGCGTTAATTAATATCGAAGAATTATTAAGGTTATTGGTAAGTATTGTGAAATTAACCAAGCACTATATACCAGTTATTAAAAGTTAATTTTTAATTATTTTTGCTTATCTTAAAGAAATGAAAGGACCATTATTTTACTCTAAAATTCTACTTTTCGGGGAATATGGAATCATTAAAGATTCCAAAGGACTTTCTATACCCTATAATTTCTTTAAAGGGGCATTAAAATCTAAGAATAAAGATTCTGAAGAGGCAAAAAAATCCAATGCTAGCCTCAGGGCCTTTGCTGAATATTTAAAAAACGTACAAAACAAAGATCACAAATTGGTGACCTTTGATCTGGATGCCTTGAATGAGGATGTCGCCAACGGCATGTATTTTGACAGCTCCATTCCCCAAGGATATGGGGTGGGCAGTAGTGGCGCCTTAGTGGCTGCCATCTACGACAAATATGCTATTGAAAAAATCACCGTTTTAGAGAATCTTACCAGGGAAAAATTATTGAAATTGAAGACTATTTTTGGAAAAATGGAATCGTTTTTCCATGGCAAATCTTCAGGACTTGATCCATTAAACAGTTATTTAAGCCTTCCTATCCTTATTAACTCCAAGGATAATATAGAATCTACCAGCATTCCGTCTCAAAATTTGGACGGCAAGGGAGCTGTATTCCTGTTGGACAGTGGAAGTACAGGTGAAACGGCCCCAATGGTACATTTGTTCATGGAGCAAATGAAACATGAAGGATTTCGCGCCATGCTAAAAAATCAGTTTATTAAACATACAGATGCCTGTGTGGAAGATTTTATAAATGGGAACGTAAAATCCCTGTTCGGGAATTTAAAACAGTTGTCCCATGTAGTCTTGGATAATTTTAAGCCTATGATACCCGTGGAATTCCATAAACTATGGAAACAGGGAATAGACACCAATGACTATTATTTAAAACTTTGCGGTTCTGGTGGCGGAGGTTATATTTTAGGATTTACAGAAGACATCAATAAGGCAAAAAAAGCCCTAAAAGGCTATAATTTGGAAGTGGTTTATAACTTCTAAACACCACCCCTATGCTTAGTAGAAGAAACAAGCTCTTGCTATTAAAGTTCCTGAGCCTGTTTTCTGTGGTCAGAGGATACAATATTCTGATGATCATTTTGGCCCAGTACTTGGCCTCCATTTATATTTTAGCACCCCATTTACCCCTTAGAAAAGTTGTTTTTGATGGCAACCTCTTTGTTATAGTACTCAGCTCTGCTTTGGTCATCGCAGCCGGATATATCATCAATAATTTCTATGATGCGGAAAAAGACCTTATCAATAAACCTAGAAAGAGCATGTTGGACCGTTTGGTAAGTCAGCGCACCAAACTTAGCACCTATTTCTTATTAAATTTTCTTTCGGTTTTCTTTGCTAGTTACGTCTCTTTTAAAGCTGTAGTCTTCTTTTCTGCCTACATTTTCGGCATTTGGTTATATTCCCACAAGTTGAAGAGAGTACCTTTTTTGGGGAATTTTGTTTCTGCAACATTGGCCATTGCTCCATTTTTTGCGGTTTTTGTGTATTACAAAAATTTTGACCCTGTCATATTCGTGCATGCCCTATTTCTTTTCCTATTAATTTTGGCCCGGGAAATGATTAAAGACTTAGAAAACATGGCCGGGGATATGGCCCAAAACTATAAGACCATCCCCATATTGTACGGAGCAAAATTTTCCAAGACCTGTATCTCTATTCTAATTGGCCTAACATTGCTTCCCTCCTTTCTCTTGATCGAATATTTTGATGTAGGCTATATGTACCTCTATTTTATAGGTTGTATTTTTTTACTTTTGGGATTTTTGGTCCTTTTGGTAAAATCGAACAGCAAAAAACACTATGTATGGCTACATAATATTCTTAAATTGATCATCATTTTAGGCGTATTTAGTATATTATTGATCAATGTTGATCTGGTATTGAATAGAATTCTCTAAGAATCACTAATTCCCACTTCATTAGGTTATACATATGATTTCCTTTGCTACCTTTGCAACAAATTAAAGTACATATGGGTAGGTCAGATTCTAATAACGACAAAAAGGCATCAGGTAGGCAAGGAGGCACTTTTAGAAAAAAAAGTTATGCCAGGGGCAACGCGCCGGTAAGAAAGAAAGCGGAAGCACAGCCACCATCCGACCCCAATGTAATGCGTCTAAATCGTTATGTAGCCAACTCAGGAGTTTGTTCACGTAGGGATGCCGATATTTATATCTCTGCAGGAAACATAACCGTTAACGGCAAGCCTATTACCGAAATGGGCTACAAAGTAAAACTTACCGATGAAGTAAAATTTGATGGCCGCTTATTGAATCCAGAGAAAAAAGAGTACGTAATTTTAAATAAGCCCAAAGACTTTGTTACCACTCCCAAGGATGAGCATGGAAGAAGAACCGTGGCCTCCCTTATTTCAAGTGCTTCCAAATCCAAACTTACCGTTGTAGGTAAAATGGACAAGAGTACCACAGGACTTTTGTTGTTTACCAATGATGGGGAAATGACGAAGCGACTTACAAAACCAAAAAACGGACTTCGAAAAATATATCACGTAGAGCTTAACAAAAACCTTAGGGGCGAAGACCTCCTAAAAATCAAGGAAGGCATTTCTATAGAAGATAGTGTGGTTAGGGTAGATGATATTAGTTTTATTGAAAATGCCCCTAAACGGGAAATCGGAATAGAATTAAAGAGTACCAGGAACAAAATTGTACGCCGTATTTTTGAAGAATTGGAATACGAGGTCGTAAAATTGGACAGGGTGGTTTATGCCGGACTCACCAAAAAAGACCTGCCGCGTGGACACTGGAGACATCTTACCGAACAGGAAGTCATTAATTTAGGGATGATCAAATAGCGCCTATTGCCTATTTCATTACCACCATTATTCATTTTCTCATATTGGTAGCAAATTCCATATCACCCAGTTAGAAACTGCATTTTGTTGTTAACATTATTATTAATTTCGTGGAATTTTGTTGATATTTAACAATAAATAACCAACTATGAATACTAAAAAAGTAATAGGAATCCTTCTAATAATTGGTGGCCTAGCCCTTGGGTATGTAGGTTTAAATAAAATAGATAATAGCGGAGCCTCTGTAAAAGTGTTGGATATAGAACTCGATGTTTCAGATAAAGGGAGCAAACAACAGGGATATATCTATTTAGGATTAGGTATACTTTTGGTTGCTGGGGGTGTCTATACTGTAAATAAGAAATAGCACTTTTAAATCATTATATCAGATAATTAATGTTCAGAGTGCCATACTAGATCCTGCACGGTAATTGAAACAGATACCTTTGCTATTTGTAAAGGGACATCGAATTTGTTATCAGAATAGTTTATCTAGAAAAAATAACCACAATATTTTCCGCACCTTACCCGCTATGAAAGCCTAACACCGCCAGATAGGCGCAGCGCAGAAATCTGTTTTTTATAGTAGAAGTGCTTCGTTACGTTTGCTCCTCACCTGCCCGTTGTAGTCACCTCGACAGAGTCCCTTTTTCTGGGATTCCCGATACCTATCGGGAGAGAAGTCGCACACCATTGGCCACTGCTTAAAGGTCTCGACTGCGCTCGACCTGACATTTTCTCGTCATTGCCGCAATCTGTTTACTGATTACTGCTCACTGCCAACTGCTGCTTACTATTCACCATCTACTTCTCAAACCAATTTTATTTCGTTTCACTCTATAAAATCACTCGAAGTGACGGACATAGGATTTTCAACCTTCAACATTGAACCTTGATCCACGAACGAGAAACAAAGAATTGCTATATTAGATATCTCATTTGGAACTATATTCATCTGTTAATCTGTCCTCATTAAACCCGTGATCAAAAAAATAGCCCATTCCAAGATTTCCAATGCTGAAAAAATTCACGCGCTTTTCCAAGTATCCTATCGCATCGAGGCTGCATTACTGGGCGTTACTGATTTTCCCCCATTAAGAAGGACTCTTTCCAATATACAAAATAGCAACACCCAATTTTTTGGTTTGTGGAAAAAGGATGTTTTGGCCGCTGCAGCTGAAATAGACCAACTTAAAAACACACTCGATGTTTGCAGCCTTGTAGTACATCCAAAATATTTTAGGCAGGGAATTGCCCAAAAACTGCTAGTATTCCTAGAAAATTATGACGATTCGAAAACCCTTATTGTAGAAACCGGTTGGGCCAATGCACCGGCCATAGCCCTGTATAAAAAGTTTGGGTTTCATGAGAAAAGGGAATATATCAGTGAGAGAGGCATCAAAAAAATAAGTTTTAGTAAATCGAAATAAGAAAAATGAAAAGCAACATCACTAGAAGAAATCTCAAATTATTAGTAGTAGTTTTTACTGTTTTTTGTGTTGGACATGCCTTCTGCCAAAGCTTGACCAATACAAAAGTTAATGGTTACAGAGGTATTTGGTTCGAACTGAATCAGAAGTACGAATATGGGGACAAATACTCAGGAGCGCTGGGAACCTACACCGCAAAACACGTTCCCCTAGCCATATATGCCCCCGAAGTTGAAAAAACTTTTTTTGTATACGGAGGAACACCCTCTGAAGACAAACGTTACCTGCTATGTATGATCGGGGAGTTCGACCATAAAACGGAAATGGTTTCACAACCCACCGTGGTATATGATAAAAATGGGGTAGACGACCCACATGACAACCCCTCCATTTTGATCGATGCCTCTGGCTATATTTGGGTATTTATAAGTGGGCGGGGCGCTCAAAGACCAGGCTATAAATACAAAAGCAAAATGCCATATTCCACAAAAGAATTTGTGCAGATTACGGAAGAGGAAATGACCTACCCACAACCTAGGTATACCGATTTTGGGTTCTTTCAATTTTTTACAAAATACACAGGCGTACGCCAACTTTATTTTGAAACCAGTAAGGACGGTATCTCTTGGACCGATGATAAATTACTCGCCGCCATCCCTGAAAAGGAGGGTGAAAAATCAGGTCATTATCAGACCAGCGACTTATATAACGGCAAGGTGTTAGGAACGTTTCTTAACCGACATCCCAACGGCAACGTGGATAAACGAACAGATTTATACTATATACAATCGGCCGACTTTGGAGCCACTTGGACCACTGTAAACGGCATAAATACACCGGTACCTCTTGTGGACCTAGCCAGTCCCGCCAGAGTGATGGATTATGCCTCTCAAAATAAAAACCTGTATTTAAAAGATATGGGCTTTACAGCGGAAGGGCATCCCGCCTGTCTATATATTAGAAGTAATGGCCACGAACCCGGTCCTAAAAGCGCCCCTTACGAATGGTGCATTACCAAATGGAACGGCACGGAATGGCAAACCACTGTGGTAACCACCTCGGACCATAATTATGATATGGGAAGCCTTTTTATTGGAGAAGACGATTGGAAAATTGTTGGGCCTACGGAAAAAGGACCTCAAGAATGGGGCGTTGGTGGTGAACTGGCCATCTGGCAATCCAAGGATAAAGGAGAAACCTGGAAAAAGATAAAAACCATAACGGAGCATAGTCCTTTAAGTCATTCTTATGTGCGACGGCCTGTAAATTATAAAGCCCCGTTTTCTTTTTTCTGGGCCGATGGAGATTCGCACCAGCTTAGTAAATCCGAATTGTATTTTGGAAATTTCAAGGGTGAAATCTGGAAAATGCCCTATACTATGACCGAAGATTTTGAAAAACCCATTAAAATCAAATGATTAAATTAGGACATCAATAGAACCAAATGAAAGTTATTAAATGTAAAAAATATGGCTCGCCTGAAAAGGGGGTTAGGGTAGAAGAAGCCGCAATACCCTCCCCAAAGGACAAGGAGGTGCTGATAAAGATCCATGCTACTACCGTAAACGACTACGACTGGAGTCTCGCCTCGGGCAAACCCTATTTGTACCGATTAATGTTCGGACTTTTTAAACCTAAAGATGGCCTTTTGGGAATGGAATTATCGGGTACCGTTGCAGCCGTCGGGGCAAATGCCACGAAATTTAAAATCGGGGATGCGGTCATGGGCGACACCTCTAATTACGGCTTTGGCACCTTTGCAGAATATATCAGTATTAACGAAAATGCGGTTATCCAAAAACCCCAAGCCCTAAGTTTTGAGGAAGCAGCATCCATTCCGCATGCCTCCTGTCTAGCTTTACAGGCATTGCGGGACATAGGGCACATAAAAGACGGACAAAAAATTTTGATCAACGGTGGCGGTGGCGGTGTGGGAACCATTGGACTACAGTTGGCCAAACTTCATAACTGTGAAGTAACAGGAGTAGATGCCCAAGAAAAACTGGCCATGATGACAACCATTGGTTATGATCAGGTGATCGACTATAAAAAGGTGAATTTCACCAAGGCCGGGGAACGGTACGACCTTATCCTAGACTGTAAGTCCAACAAAGCTTCACTTTCCTATCTCAAAGCCTTAAACCCCAATGGACGTTATGTAAGTATAGGCGGCAAGCCTTTCAATCTAATTGGATTGTTGCTGTGGGGCAAACTTGTACCCCTGTTCAGTACTAAAAGTTTAAAAATACTTGCCCTAAAATCAAATATTGGGTTGGATTATATCTGTGACCTGATAGCTCAGCAGAAGATCAAATGCCAGATAGATGGCCCATATCCCCTAGAAGATGCGGGGCGATTGATCCAGTACTTTGGTGAGGGAAAACATAAAGGGAAAATTGTTATTAGCATTAAAGCCTAATCACTTAGAAAAATGAATCCCATTACCCACCTAAAGGAACAAATAGACAGGGAAGGCTTATGGAGTACAGAACTGGAACTGGGTAGGAACGAATATGTAAAGGTCCAGGGAAGCTTGGACACTAACCTCTACTGGGTGGTAGAGGGCAGTTTAAGAATTTTTGTGGTGGAGGAAAATGAGGAACACACCATAAGATTTGGCTATAAGGACAATTTTATAGCGGCGTTGGATTCTTTTCTAAATGAAGCGCCTTCCGATTTATATATACAGGCACTAAAAAAAACCAACCTTAAAGTCATTGGCAAGTCGGTCTTTACCAATTATATTAGATCCTCCCCCGAAAATCTGGAAACATGGCAACTTATTTTGGAGCAGTTAGTATTGCAACAGATGGAACGGGAACGGGATATTTTAACCGTGTCTCCCTTGGATAGGTATAAAAGAGTCCTAAAGCGCAGTCCCCAACTCTTTCAGGAAATACCACATAAATACATAGCTTCCTATTTAAGGATGACCCCTGAAACACTTTCAAGGATCAAAAAATCTTAATTCAAATCAATGTTTTAATCGTTCAAAGCAGCCAATTTTGTAGTAAAAACAATGGAAATAGCATCTAAGGACTTATTGGAGGATTTGTTGGAGCGCAGCCAGGAATATAAAGCCAAGGCCGAACAATTTAAAACCCTACCTTTGGAAACCTTAAACTGGAAAGCCTCTCCTGAAAGCTGGAGTATTTTGGAATGTTTGGAACATTTAAACCGATATGGGGATTTTTATATTCCTGAAATTGAAAAGCGGCTGATAGCATCCCGACACCGGCCTGCGGAAAAATTTAAAAGCGGCTGGTTGGGCAACTATTTTGCCAACACTATGCTTCCCAAGGAAAAGTTGAACAAGATGAAAACCTTTAGCTCCATGAATCCCATAGGCAGTTCTCTGGATAAGACGGTACTCATCAAATTTATTGCCCAACAACAGGACTTGATAAATGTCTTGAAACTTGCCTCACGGGCAGATCTTGTTAAAACCAAAACGGCCATCTCCATTTCCAAATGGGTCAAACTCAGATTGGGAGATACGTTCAGAGTGGTCGTCTATCACAATCAAAGACACCTCATTCAGGCGGAAAGGGTCTTGAAGGAGGCTGGTAGCAGGTCATTTGATTAGAAAGAAAGAATCGAGGTATCACCCTATAGGTCTCGACTGCGCTCGACCTGACATTTTACCGTCATTGTGAGGGGTTTTTGACGACGAAGCAATCTCTATATTAAAGAAACAGATTGCAACGCTGCGCCAACCTAAAGGCTGGGCAGGCTCACTTTATCTGGGAATTATATAGATATCATTGAAAAGGGTTTAGCACGAGCGTGACGCTCGCCAGAGGAAGGACTTCTCAATCGTCCTGAAATTAGGCTCATGTCGAAGTGACTGCTATGTCCACTTTTCACTGTAAACTAAACACTGACTTCTGTTCACTAATTACAGTTCACTGCACTTCCTTTATTGTTTATTGGTAATTGTTCATTGTCAAAAATCTTGGGCTTTCAGAACCCTCCGTCTTCGCTTATGGCGAAGCCACCTCCCTTTGGCAAAAGGGAGGAGCTTTTACTCACCTCTTTACAAAATTACTTATCGTTATCCCGAATTAGGCAGTAGCGCGGCAATCTGTTTTTTGAGTGAATAGATCGCTTCGTTGCCATAGCGCCTCGTAATTACCTAATTAGTCACTTCGACAGAGTCCTTTTTCTGGGACTCCCGACACCTATCGGGAGAGAAGTCGCACACCATTGGTCTCTCTTTATAAGTCTCGACTCCGCCGGTCTACCACCATGCAGCAATACGTCATTGCGAGTGTAGCGCGGCAATCTGATTTTTGAATATTTCGACTTTCCACCTTCGACATTATTCACTGATTACTCATTACTGACCCCTGTTAACTTATAACTGTTTACTGATATAACCACCCCAATAAAAAATGGATTTGCTATATTTAGGGGTAGTGTACTACAACCTATGCACTACAATTGACCACTATTTATAACAGAACCAATACCCATAACCACCTATGTACACAGGAAAAGTTTATCGAATACTTACTATGGCAAAATGGACACGGTTTGAAACCCTATGGTTCATTTTCATTATTGTTTTATGGGTTCTAAGCTATTATTTTCTAAATATGGATTGGTTTAGAATTCCATGGACACCAATGGCCTTGATCGGTACAGCTGTGGCCTTTGTCATCGGATTTCAAAATAATGCCGTATATGACCGTATATGGGAAGCTAGAAAAATTTGGGGCGGAATTGTCAACACCTCCCGCACCTTTGGTGTATTTGCTCAAGACATGCTCTCCAATGAGCATGCTAAGGAGACTATATCAGAAGAAACTATCCAAGCAGAGGTGAAAGTGCTCACCTACCGGCATATTGCGTGGATGACGGCATTAAGACATGCCATGCGGCAGCCAAAGCCATGGGAAACTACCAGCAATAATAAAACAAATCGCGAATGGGGCGTACAGCCACCGGAAAAGAAATCCTCCCTGGAAGAGGATTTACAACCGTATTTGTCCGCAACCGATATGGAGTATGTCATGAACAAGGATAATCATCAGACCGCCATTTTATATTTACAATCCCATCACCTAAAAAAACTTAAGGAAAACGGTATACTTTGGGAGTTCTCTTTTCTTGAACTGGAAGGACTTGTCCAAGAACTTTTAACCGTTCAAGGGCAAACGGAACGCATCAAGAATTTTCCATATCCCAGACAATATGCTTCCCTCAACCATTATTTTATGTGGCTTTTATTACTCCTTCTACCTATGGCATTGGTTCCTCAATTCGTTGAAATAGGACAGGGATTCGCAGATAAACACTCCTTATTGGGCGACTTATTTATATTGTTCTCTATCCCCGTTTATACTGCTGTGGCCTGGATGTTCCATACCATGGAAAGAATCGGCCGTACGGGAGAAAATCCGTTTGAGGGCACTGCCAATGACGTTCCCATTTCTACCATTGCACGAGGAATTGAAATAGACCTAAGGCAAAACCTTGGGGAAAACAGGGAGGACATTCCCTTGCAATTTCCTGCCGAGCACGGGGTTCAATTTTAAGGTTTAGGGTCAATTAAACAACCTCCAACCCCATCCAAGGCTCCCTTGAAATTACGTCTATTTAACAGTTGCCAATTTCTTTTTTTTGTACCTTATACGTTAATCTTTCCTTAATATGGCGAATTTCACCTTGGATATAAATAATAAAATGCATGAGGTTGAAGTTGCCAGCGGCACTTCCCTACTCTGGGTGCTTCGGGAACATTTAGGGCTTACGGGTACCAAATACGGCTGTGGCATTGCTCAATGCGGGGCTTGTACCATCCATATCAATAGTAAACCCATGAAGGCCTGCATGTTACAGGTAGACGATTTTGTGGGCGGACAAAAAATAAAGACCATAGAAGGTTTGTCGGAAAAAGGGGACCATCCCGTGCAAAAGGCATGGATAGAAGCACAAGCTCCCCAGTGTGGCTATTGCCATTCCGGGCAAATAATGCAAGCGGTTGCCCTTTTGGAAGAAAACCCAAATCCTACAACCGAAGAAATAAAATTGCATATGAACGGCATCCTATGCCGCTGCGGTACTTATCTGCGAATTTTAAAAGCCATTAAGTTGGCATCTGAAAGCAAAGTTCCACAAACTTGATCTAGGCCCATAATTAATATAAATACCCAATGTGATGTCTACAGCGCCAAATAGTGTAAATCGTAGGGAATTCCTAAAAACTTCCAGTGGAGTGGCCCTTTTCATAGGCGTGTCCGGTATTCTACCCTACATGATTTCCTGCAAGGATACACAAGGAATTAAGGAACAACTACAAAAACATCCACTTACAGCATGGGTACGAATAACTGAAGATGGTGAAATCACCATTTATAATCCGGCTGCAGAAATGGGACAGGGATCTATGACCGCCTTGCCCTTAATATTTGCAGAGGAAATGGATGCAGACTGGTCCAGGGTAAAGGTGGAATTTTCACCACAAGAAGTAGCCATTTATGGATCAGAAGGATGGGCTCCGGGCAGTAAGCTTATGTTTACTGTGGGCAGCCGGTCTACCAATAGTTACTATCCGGTTATGAGAAAGGCAGGTGCACAGGCCCGATATGTCCTATTGAACAGTGCGGCCAAACATTGGGAGGTCCCCATTTCCGAATTATCAGCGAAGAATAGTTTTGTTACTCATGCGGCAACGAATAGAAAAATAAGCTTTGGGGAATTGGTGCCTGTTTTGGCAATGCCCGAGACCATTCCCGATTTCACCTCTGAGCAATTAAAACCTCCAAAAGACTTCCAACTCATAGGCAATACCATCCCACGTTCCGAAATTCCTGCCAAGGTTGATGGCACAGCACAGTTTGCCATAGACATTAGGCTACCCAATATGGTCTATGGAGTTTTGGAAAGGGGAAACCTACACGGTGCCAAACCTACCTTGACCAATGAAGCGGAAATTCTGGCAATGGATGGAATACTCACAATAATCCCCTTCGATTATGCTATCGGGTTAATTGCCAAGACACTGGAACTGGCGCTACAGGGGAAAAAACGATTAATAATTAAATGGGGAGATACCCAGGCAATGGGTTACAATTCACAAGAGATCTATCCTACCTATGAGAAAATTTCCAAGCAGAAAAAAAAAGGTAAAGTTATTCAGGAAATAGGGGATGTAGATGCCGCCATGAAATCGGCGAGCAAAACCTATGAGGCCTATTTTAAGAACGATTACGTATACCATGCCCAAATGGAACCCCTAAATGCCGTGGTTCAGGTCTCGGAAGATTTAAAAAACGCCGAAGTATGGGTGGGTAGCCAGCAGGGGTTCGACCCAAAATTGGGTGTCCCCGACCTCTTGGAAATACCTCCAGAAAATGTAACTATTCATTTGCAATATTTAGGTGGAGGGTTCGGCAGAAGAAGTATGAACGATTATATTATTGAAGCTGCCATGCTGGCCAAAGAAATGGCACCGCTGCCCGTTAAATTAATATGGACCAGGGAAGACGATATGGGCTATGGCACTTTCCGACCCTTATCCCTACAACGGTTAAAGGCTACTGTGGATAAAAATGGATCAATCACCGGACTCTCCCATTGTGTTGTAGGGGATGGCGGAAATCTTGTGGCCAGTGGGTCCAGGAATGACCATTATGATATTCCCAATCAATTTGTGGAATGGCGCGAGGCGTGGCACGGGATTCGATTAAAACATTGGCGCGCGGTAGGCCATGGCCCAAATAAGTTTGCCATAGAATCAATGCTGGATGAAATAGCCTTGGGCCAGGGTATGGACCCCATAGCCCTTAGAAGAAAATTAATGAGCAAGGCACCACGGGCGTTGGCCACTTTAGAACAGGCCGCTAAAATGTCGGGCTGGGACAAACCTTCCTTGGCAGATAGGGCCAAAGGAGTAGCCTTCGTAGAACACGGGTCTTTGGGTACGGGAATCTGTGAGATTTCGGTAGACCGAAGTTCAGGAAAGATCAAGGTGCATCATTTTTGGGTGGCTTTGGATGCCGGAGTCATTGTACAACCGGACAATGTAAAGGCCCAAATGGAAGGAGGCTTAATAATGGGGATGAGCAGTGTGCTGCAAGAGCAGATTACTATTGTGGACGGCAAGGTACAACAGTCAAATTTTCATGATTATCACTTACTCCGGATGCAGGACATCCCTGAGAGTATTGAAACCGAATTTATTGTGTCTTCCGAAAGGCCAGAGGGCGTGGGCGAAACGGCAACACCTATGGTGGCATGTGCCATTGCCAATGCTTTTTTACGATTAACGGGCAAACGCCTACGGCACCTACCATTTACCCCAGATCGAGTGTTGGAAGTATTGAATAGCTAAGGCCAAGCTCATAAAAACATGATGGTCTATTCTATAAAAGAATCCGGCCATGAACAGGGGTAGACTTTTTTGCCGTTTACCTCTCGAATCCAAGTATCAAAACTACGTTCTCCCTCTTTCAAAACAATTATTCTTGCCCCTTCTATAGGCGCTTTGTTATAGGTTTTAGTTTTGGTAACCCTACCATAAGCCAAGGCCATATTGTAATGCACCCCTATATAATCGTTATTGTGATCATGGCCCACAAAAGTGCCCATCACATCCTTGCCTTCCAGCATGGCCGCAAACATACCCGTATTAATTTCCGGTCCACATTCCTGTTCTTTTCGTTTCCCTATGGCTTTTACTTTTTTGTTCTTCCATGCCTGGTAATACTCAGGTAACGGAATATGAAAAAAGGCAATGGCAGGCAGGGGTTCGTTATTATTTAGTTGGGTAAATTCCTTGCTTTTTTCCTTGTACCAGCTTACTTGACTATTATCAAACCAACCCCATCCATCTACTTGAGGTTTTAGAGTGCTATAGGCATTGGAATCCATGACGTAAATAAGCGCTTCGTTCTTATTATCGCTACTGCGGACAGGATATACAAAATTGGAGTTACCATAGGTATCCCCCTGGTCATTATTTAAACAGTAATTTAAATTCTGAAGAAAATCTGCCACTTCTTTCCTGGAAAGATCAGCTTGGGAATCATGATTTCCAAGGGTAACGATCCAAGGCATTTTGGCTTCGGTAAAAATAGCCTCAAATTCTTTATAAGTCTTTTCAGGGTTGCCATCAGTAGCAATATCTCCCGTTAAGACTACCAAGTCCGGTTTTTCTATGGCCAATATCTTTTTAATGGTAGTAAAGGCATCCACGTTTTTCCCTTGCTCCACATTAACATGGGTATCCGTAAACTGTACCACTTTAAATTCCTTGTTTCCATTAAAGTGTAACTGGGAAATGTCTTGGGATTGGACTGAGGGGGATAAAACAATTAAAAACAAAAAAATAAATCTGAATTTCATAAGTACTGTAAGTAATAGTGGTTAACAGTTTACAATAATAAGAAAGAAATTCCCTTTGGCACAATGGCAATATTATCTTTTTATTAGTATTGGGTTAGAAACCCAAACTATTTTCCATAAACACTCTTTAGGAGATGCCCTAATGGTATTGCACAACTAGCGATAACCAATTATCACATTGTGTACGACTTCTCTGCTAATAGGTCTCGACTGTGCCCGACCAGACATTTATGGTCATTGCGAGCCTGCCTTGCCGCCAGGCAGGCGTAGCGTGGCAATCTCTTTTTTGAGTGAAGAGATTGCTTCGTCGCCAAAGCTCCTAATAATGACGGATGCAGTCACCTCGACAGAGTCCCTTTTTATGGGACTCCCGATACCTATCGGGAGAGAAGTCGCACATCATTGGTTTCTCTTTATAGGTCTCGACTCCGTCTGCCTACCGCCAGACAAGGGTTGAAATCCCTGACTTTTTACTTTACCTTATCTTTGGTTATTGCCCCATATCTTGGGCTTTCAATCCCCTCCGTCTTCGCTTATGGCGAAGCCACCTCCCTTCGCACTTCGACTCCGCTCAGTACAGGTCTAAAGGGAGGAGCTTTTACTCTCGTCATCAGAAATTAACTGATTGTCATTATGAATGAAGCTTGACATTTTACTTTGTCTATGCCTGAAATACGTTGACCGTTTAAGGTTGTATAAAACTGATCAAAAATGGCAAATTTAGAAGGTTTTAAAAAGAGTTTTGACAAACGATTATCTCGTAATTTTGGTGAGAAGTTTAAA